>SPIA01000010.1 GCA_004535795.1 Gammaproteobacteria bacterium LSUCC0057 | reverse complement strand
GTAGTGGCGGATCGGTGAGTCGTACTCAACGTGCGCTGTAGAAATAGTAATACCGCGCTCGCGCTCTTCAGGAGCGTTGTCGATCTGGTCGAAAGCCTTGGCAGAACCACTACCCCACACCTCTGAACAGACGCGAGTCAGTGCCGCAGTCAGGGTGGTTTTACCGTGGTCAACGTGGCCAATGGTGCCGACGTTAACGTGCGGCTTATTGCGTTCAAACTTCTCTTTTGCCATCTCAGCGTCTCCTTAGAGGATTTGCGTGGTTAAATGTAATTTCAGCGCCGCGGTTAAGGCGGCGAAAAAAATGGAGCTCATAAGCGGATTTGAACCGCTGACCTCTTCCTTACCAAGGAAGTGCTCTACCTACTGAGCTATATGAGCGAATTTCAGCACTCTTTATCTATCTATGGAGCGGGCAGCGGGGATCGAACCCGCATCATCAGCTTGGAAGGCTGAGGTTCTACCATTGAACTATGCCCGCAGGTCCGCTCACAGCAGGTACCCAAGTGGCCCAGACAATACTCTGCCTAGACAACAGAAAGAGCGTCAGAGCCACACTGCAACGCAGCAGACACTCACGCCCTCCTTACTCACACAGCAGTGGCAGACGGCAATCGCCATCAGGCCACCGTATACTAATTTGGTGGAGGGGGGCGGATTACGCCAAGCCTGCGGCTTGTCGCCCTCCGGGTCGGCGCAAGCGCCGCACTAACGGCTGCGCCGTTAGTCGAACCCCCTTTTCTACGAAAAGGTTGGTTCTCATCCACCTCAACCTACGACGATCTCAACAACAACTGCTGCCAGCAGACCACCGTATACTAATTTGGTGGAGGGGGGCGGATTACGCCAAGCCTGCGGCTTGTCGCCCTCCGGGTCGGCGCAAGCGCCGCACTAACGGCTGCGCCGTTAGTCGAACCCCCTTTTCTACGAAAAGGTTGGTTCTCATCCACCTCAACCTACGACGATCTCAACAACAACTGCTGCCAGCAGACCACCGTATACTAATTTGGTGGAGGGGGGCGGATTACGCCAAGCCTGCGGCTTGTCGCCCTCCGCG
>SPIA01000009.1 GCA_004535795.1 Gammaproteobacteria bacterium LSUCC0057 | reverse complement strand
AGGAGACGCTGAGATGGCAAAAGAGAAGTTTGAACGCAATAAGCCGCACGTTAACGTCGGCACCATTGGCCACGTTGACCACGGTAAAACCACCCTGACTGCGGCACTGACTCGCGTCTGTTCAGAGGTGTGGGGTAGTGGTTCTGCCAAGGCTTTCGACCAGATCGACAACGCTCCTGAAGAGCGCGAGCGCGGTATTACTATTTCTACAGCGCACGTTGAGTACGACTCACCGATCCGCCACTACGCGCACGTTGACTGCCCCGGTCACGCCGACTACGTCAAGAACATGATTACCGGTGCCGCGCAGATGGACGGCGCCATCCTGGTCTGTTCAGCGGCTGACGGCCCGATGCCGCAGACTCGCGAGCACATTCTGCTGTCGCGTCAGGTCGGTGTACCGTACATTGTGGTATTCATGAACAAAGCCGACATGGTCGACGACGCCGAGCTGCTGGAGCTGGTTGAGATGGAGATCCGCGAGCTGCTGGATCTGTATGACTTCCCCGGTGACGACACGCCGATCGTGGTAGGTTCTGCGCTGATGGCGCTGGAAGGCCGCGACGACAACGAGATGGGCACTACCGCTGTTAAGAAGCTGGTTGAGACTCTGGACGAGTACATTCCTGAGCCGGAGCGCGCCATCGACGGCGCCTTCCTGATGCCGATTGAAGATGTCTTCTCTATCTCTGGTCGCGGTACGGTTGTGACTGGCCGTGTTGAGCGCGGTATTGTCAAAGTGGGCGAAGAGATCGAGATTGTCGGTATTCGCGACACCACCAAGACTACCTGTACCGGTGTTGAGATGTTCCGCAAGCTGCTCGACGAAGGTCGCGCTGGCGAGAACTGCGGTGTACTGTTGCGCGGCACCAAGCGCGAAGACGTGCAGCGCGGTCAGGTACTGTGCAAGCCCGGTTCGATCAAGCCGCACACCAAGTTTGTCTCTGAGGTGTACGTGTTGTCGAAAGACGAAGGTGGCCGTCATACGCCGTTCTTCAAAGGCTACCGTCCGCAATTTTACTTCCGCACCACTGACGTGACCGGCGCTTGTGAGCTGCCCGAGGGCGTTGAGATGGTTATGCCGGGTGACAACGTGCAGATGGAAGTGACCTTGATCCACCCGATTGCGATGGAAGAAGGTCTGCGCTTTGCGATTCGCGAAGGCGGTCGTACCGTCGGTGCTGGCGTCGTCGCCAAAATCGTCGAGTAAG
>SPIA01000008.1 GCA_004535795.1 Gammaproteobacteria bacterium LSUCC0057 | reverse complement strand
TGGTGGGTCTGGGAAGATTTGAACTTCCGACCTCACCCTTATCAGGGGTGCGCTCTAACCAACTGAGCTACAGACCCAATTTCTTTTCCACCGGGTCCGTGCAGCCCGGCGGCGAACCGTTCATTCACTGCGGCCATCTAATCAAGCAATGCGTGTGAGCACTTACTAATCGAAGGGAATCTTCGTTTAAGGAGGTGATCCAGCCCCAGGTTCCCCTAGGGCTACCTTGTTACGACTTCACCCCAGTCATGAATCACAAAGTGGTAACCGGCCCCCCGAAGGTTAGCCTAGCTACTTCTTTTGCAACCCACTCCCATGGTGTGACGGGCGGTGTGTACAAGGCCCGGGAACGTATTCACCGTGACATTCTGATTCACGATTACTAGCGATTCCAACTTCACGCAGTCGAGTTGCAGACTGCGATCCGGACTACGACCAGTTTTGTGGGATTCGCTCCCCCTCGCGGGTTTGCAGCCCTCTGTACTGGCCATTGTAGCACGTGTGTAGCCCAGGTCGTAAGGGCCATGATGACTTGACGTCGTCCCCACCTTCCTCCGGTTTGTCACCGGCAGTCTCCTTAGAGTTCCCAGCTTTACCTGATGGCAACTAAGGACAAGGGTTGCGCTCGTTACGGGACTTAACCCAACATCTCACGACACGAGCTGACGACAGCCATGCAGCACCTGTCTCTCGGTTCCCGAAGGCACCAATCTATCTCTAGAAAGTTCCGAGGATGTCAAGACCTGGTAAGGTTCTTCGCGTTGCTTCGAATTAAACCACATGCTCCACCGCTTGTGCGGGCCCCCGTCAATTCATTTGAGTTTTAACCTTGCGGCCGTACTCCCCAGGCGGTCTACTTATTGCGTTAACTGCGCCACTAAAAGATCAAGTCTTCCAACGGCTAGTAGACATCGTTTACGGCGTGGACTACCAGGGTATCTAATCCTGTTTGCTCCCCACGCTTTCGCACCTCAGCGTCAGTATCAGTCCAGGTGGCCGCCTTCGCCACTGATGTTCCTTCCTATATCTACGCATTTCACCGCTACACAGGAAATTCCGCCACCCTCTACTGTACTCTAGTCAGACAGTTCTGGATGCAGTTCCCAGGTTGAGCCCGGGGATTTCACATCCAGCTTATCAAACCGCCTACGCGCGCTTTACGCCCAGTAATTCCGATTAACGCTCGCACCCTCCGTATTACCGCGGCTGCTGGCACGGAGTTTGCCGGTGCTTCTTCTGTGGGTAACGTCTGCATTACCRGGTATTAGCCGATAACTTATCCTCCCCACTGAAAGTGCTTTACAACCCTAGAGCCTTCTTCACACACGCGGCATGGCTGGATCAGGCTTGCGCCCATTGTCCAATATTCCCCACTGCTGCCTCCCGTAGGAGTTCGGGCCGTGTCTCAGTCCCGATGTGGCTGATCATCCTCTCAGACCAGCTACGGATCGTCGCCTTGGTGAGCCTTTACCCCACCAACTAGCTAATCCGACTTGGGCTCATCCGATAGCGCAAGGTCCGAAGATCCCCTGCTTTCCCCCTTAGGGCGTACGCGGTATTAGCGTGCGTTTCCACACGTTATCCCCCACTACCGGGCAGATTCCCAAGCATTACTCACCCGTCCGCCGCTCTACTCTCACCGAAGTGATTTCGCGCTCGACTTGCATGTGTTAGGCCTGCCGCCAGCGTTCAATCTGAGCCATGATCAAACTCTTCAGTTCAATCTCTTTTACCTCTGCTAAAAGCAAGAGGGATTAGTTTCGCTAAAACCAGCGCACTAATCACAAACTCGGCTCACAATCTCACTAATCTTCACATTCATAAATGAATCGATGAGTCGCTTGATAGTGATAATGGATGTTCCACATCAACTAGCAAGCGCCCACACGCATTGCTTGATTATTTGTTAAAGAACGTTCGCTCCGATGAGCGGGAGGCGCATTCTACAGTAGCGCACCACCCTGTCAATAGCCTCGCGGGAATTTGTTGCTAAAAATCGCCGTAAACACGCGTTTTAACACCGGCCAAAGCCACCCACTACCGACACCGACCGCAGCGGCGCAGTGCGCTTTGCAGTCGGGACGCGCATCATAGCGCCAGACCCCACAGAGTCAACCAATAATTGTCAAAAAAGCG
>SPIA01000007.1 GCA_004535795.1 Gammaproteobacteria bacterium LSUCC0057 | reverse complement strand
GCGCGAGCTTGTGGTGATGAGTTAAGTCGCAATTTAATCTTGCACGCTTGTGCTATATGGTCAAGCGAGTAAGCGCACACGGTGGATGCCTAGGCAGTTGGAGGCGATGAAAGACGTAGGAGCCTGCGATAAGCTCCGGTGAGGTGGCAAACAACCTTTGACCCGGAGATCTCTGAATGGGGAAACCCACCCGTTTTAAGACGGGTATCATGCACTGAATCCATAGGTGTATGAGGCGAACCCGGGGAACTGAAACATCTAAGTACCCGGAGGAAAAGAAATCAACCGAGATTCCCTTAGTAGCGGCGAGCGAACGGGGACCAGCCCTTAAGCTGATAATGGTTTAGTGGAAAGAACTGGAAAGTTCTGCGATACAGGGTGATAGCCCCGTACACGAAAGGCCATTTTGAGTGAAATCGAGTAAGTCGGGACACGTGTTATCTTGACTGAATATGGGGGGACCATCCTCCAAGGCTAAATACTACCAACTGACCGATAGTGAACTAGTACCGTGAGGGAAAGGCGAAAAGAACCCCGGAGAGGGGAGTGAAATAGATCCTGAAACCGTGTGCGTACAAGCAGTAGGAGCAGACTTGTTCTGTGACTGCGTACCTTTTGTATAATGGGTCAGCGACTTATTTTCAGTGGCAAGGTTAACCGTATAGGGGAGCCGTAGGGAAACCGAGTCTTAATAGGGCGTCAAGTCGCTGGGAATAGACCCGAAACCGGGCGATCTATCCATGGCCAGGTTGAAGGTGCCGTAACAGGCACTGGAGGACCGAACCCACTAATGTTGAAAAATTAGGGGATGAGCTGTGGATCGGAGTGAAAGGCTAATCAAGCCCGGAGATAGCTGGTTCTCCTCGAAAGCTATTTAGGTAGTGCCTCATGTCTCACCACTGGGGGTAGAGCACTGTTTCGGCTAGGGGGTCATCCCGACTTACCAACCCGATGCAAACTCCGAATACCAGTGAGTGCAATCATGGGAGACACACGGCGGGTGCTAACGTTCGTCGTGGAGAGGGAAACAACCCAGACCGCCAGCTAAGGTCCCAAATCTCGGTTAAGTGGGAAACGAAGTGGGAAGGCAGAGACAGCTRGGAGGTTGGCTTAGAAGCAGCCACCCTTTAAAGAAAGCGTAATAGCTCACTAGTCGAGTCGGCCTGCGCGGAAGATGTAACGGGGCTCAAACCGAGAACCGAAGCTGCGGATGCAGCATTCCACTTAAGTTCATTTATGTTCAACAGCAGCGCGGCGCGCTGGCACTCACCTGGCGAAGCCAGAGGGTGTCAAAGCGACCATGACTTTGAGTCGAGTAGGTGGCTCAAAGAGAAAATGGTTTATTGCGGCGACGCACCTGGCGAAGCCAGAGGGTGTCAAAGCGGCTATTACTGTTGAGTTGGGCAAATGTTAAGTGAATTTAAGGGAATGCTGCATGGTAGAGGAGCGTTCTGTAAGCCGTTGAAGGTGTATCGAGAGGTATGCTGGAGGTATCAGAAGTGCGAATGCTGACGTGAGTAACGATAAAGGGAGTGAAAAACTCCCTCGCCGGAAGATCAAGGTTTCCTGTCCAACGCTAATCGGGACAGGGTTAGTCGGCACCTAAGGCGAGGCCGAAAGGCGTAGTCGATGGAAAACAGGTTAATATTCCTGTACCGCTTTATACTGCGATGGGGGGACGGAGTAGGCTAGGTGATCAGGGCGTTGGTTGTCCCTGTACAAGCGTGTAGGCTGAGTGCTTAGGAAAATCCGGGCGCTTAAGGCTGAGACGTGATGTGGAGCTCAATTGCGAGCGAACTCATTGATGCCATGCTTCCAAGAAAAGCCTCTAAGCTTCAGGTATAAAGCGACCGTACTCTAAACCGACACAGGTGATCAGGTAGAGAATACCCAGGCGCTTGAGAGAACTATGGTGAAGGAACTAGGCAAAATGGTACCGTAACTTCGGGAGAAGGTACGCCGCTTTTGGTGATCGGACTTGCTCCGTAAGCTGAGGGTGGCCGCAGAGACCAGGCCCCTGCGACTGTTTATCTAAAACACAGCACTCTGCAAACTCGTAAGAGGAAGTATAGGGTGTGACGCCTGCCCGGTGCCGGAAGGTTAATTGATGGGGTTAGCTTCGGCGAAGCTCTTGATCGAAGCCCCGGTAAACGGCGGCCGTAACTATAACGGTCCTAAGGTAGCGAAATTCCTTGTCGGGTAAGTTCCGACCTGCACGAATGGCGTAACGATGGGGGCGCTGTCTCCACCATAGACTCAGTGAAATCGAAATCGCTGTGAAGATGCAGTGTTCCCGCGGCTAGACGGAAAGACCCCGTGAACCTTTACTATAGCTTGGCACTGAACTTTGAACCTATTTGTGTAGGATAGGTGGGAGGCTTTGAAGCGTGGACGCCAGTCCATGTGGAGCCATCCTTGAAATACCACCCTGGTATGTTTGAGGTTCTAACTTAGACCCGTTATCCGGGTCGAGGACAGTGTCTGGTGGGTAGTTTGACTGGGGCGGTCTCCTCCCAAAGAGTAACGGAGGAGCGCGATGGTACACTCGGCATGGTCGGAAATCATGCTATGAGCGCAAAGGTAAAAGTGTGCTTGACTGCGAGAGCTACAACTCGAGCAGGTGCGAAAGCAGGTCTTAGTGATCCGGTGGTTCTGTATGGAAGGGCCATCGCTCAACGGATAAAAGGTACTCCGGGGATAACAGGCTGATACCGCCCAAGAGTTCATATCGACGGCGGTGTTTGGCACCTCGATGTCGGCTCATCACATCCTGGGGCTGAAGCCGGTCCCAAGGGTATGGCTGTTCGCCATTTAAAGTGGTACGCGAGCTGGGTTCAGAACGTCGTGAGACAGTTCGGTCCCTATCTGCCGTGGGCGTTGGAAAGTTGAGGAGAGCTGCTCTTAGTACGAGAGGACCGGAGTGGACGAATCTCTGGTGTTTGGGTTGTCACGCCAGTGGCATTGCCCAGTAGCTATATTCGGACAGGATAACCGCTGAAAGCATCTAAGCGGGAAGCCCCCTCCAAGATTAACTTTCCCTGGGAGTTTAACTCCCCTGAAGGGCCGTTCAAGACTAGGACGTTGATAGGCTGGGTGTGGAAGCGGTGTGAGCCGTTGAGCTAACCAGTACTAATTGCCCGTGAGGCTTGACCATATAACGCAAGCTTGTCCGGACTGGATTGTCTAGAGACACAGCCGCTTTGAGAATAGTGTATTCAACATTTTACCACCCTATTTGGTAGGGCAGGCTCAGCCTGTCTACCGAGCCAGTTTGCCTGGCGACCATAGAGAATTGGTACCACCTGATCCCATCCCGAACTCAGAAGTGAAACGATTCCTCGCCGATGGTAGTGTGGGGTTTCCCCATGTGAGAGTAGGTCATCGCCAGGCTTCTAAATAAAACACCCCGACAAGCGTTGCTTGCCGGGGTTTTTTATTTGCGGGCAAGATAGACTGCTACGCTTACATGGGGGACCCATGTGGAGTAGGGTGAGCCGCGCGGTTACAACGCGCAGGCGAAAGTTC
>SPIA01000006.1 GCA_004535795.1 Gammaproteobacteria bacterium LSUCC0057 | reverse complement strand
CGTAGTGGCGGATCGGTGAGTCGTACTCAACGTGCGCTGTAGAAATAGTAATACCGCGCTCGCGCTCTTCAGGAGCGTTGTCGATCTGGTCGAAAGCCTTGGCAGAACCACTACCCCACACCTCTGAACAGACGCGAGTCAGTGCCGCAGTCAGGGTGGTTTTACCGTGGTCAACGTGGCCAATGGTGCCGACGTTAACGTGCGGCTTATTGCGTTCAAACTTCTCTTTTGCCATCTCAGCGTCTCCTCAACTGACCTGCTCTTTACAGGCAGGGTTTGCTATTAGCGGTATGTAACGAGTGAATTTTTGCTGCACACAGGCGCAATGCCTGCGCTATTGCAGGGCGCGCTATATTAACGCGCCAAACGGCTGAGTCAACGACTATTCCATGAAATCGACGAATATTTGCCAAATTTCTGCTTAAACAACGCATTGGCTTCGTCTTTGCCTCGGAGCGCACGGCACAATTTTGACTATTTTTGCTTAATTTTACCCGCAGCCGCACTAACGGTGAAATTTTCTGTATAATCGCGCGCGTTTTTTCGGCTTTTATTCCACCCCCGCAAAATTGTGCTTACGGGTGCGGTTGAGACGAGAAACCTCACTAACCCCGTTTACATTCGAGTGCTCCCATGACTGATCTATCAATGTACAGAAACATCGGCATCTTCGCCCACGTCGACGCCGGCAAAACTACCACCACCGAGCGCATTCTCAAGCTCACCGGCAAAATTCATAAAACCGGCGAAGTACACGACGGCGCTGCTACCACCGACTTCATGGAGCAAGAACAAGAGCGAGGCATTACCATCCAGTCTGCAGCGACTACCTGCTTCTGGAGAGATCACCGCTTCAATATTATTGACACCCCCGGACACGTTGACTTCACTGTAGAAGTTTACCGCTCATTGAAAGTACTCGACGGCGGTGTCGGCGTATTTTGCGGCTCGGGCGGTGTTGAACCACAGTCTGAGACCAACTGGCGCTACGCCAACGAATCAGAAGTCGCGCGAGTCATCTTTGTCAACAAACTCGACCGTATGGGCGCCGACTTCTATCGGGTTGTCGAGCAGGTTAAGAAAGTACTCGGCGCCAACCCACTGGTGATGACACTGCCGATCGGCCGCGAAGATGACTTTGTCGGCGTTGTCGACGTACTGACCAAAAAAGCCTACGTCTGGGATAACAGCGGGCTCCCCGAAAACTATGTCGTCGAAGATGTCCCCGCCGACATGGTCGACGATGTCGAGATGTATCACGAGCAGCTGATCGAGACCGCCGTCGAGCAAGACGACGACCTGATGATGGCTTACATGGAAGGCGAGATGCCGTCGCTAGAAGAGATCAAGCGCTGCATTCGCAAGGGCACCATCAAGCTCGACTTCTTCCCGACCTTCTGCGGCTCGGCGTTCAAAAACAAAGGTGTACAGCTGGTACTCGACGGCGTTGTCGACTACCTGCCCTCACCCACCGAGGTTGACCCGCAGGCGCTGACCGACGAAGAGGGCAACGAAACCGGTGAAGTGGCTAAAGTCTCCGTCGATGAGCCATTCCGCGCACTCGCGTTCAAAATTATGGACGACCGCTTTGGCGCGCTCACCTTTGTCCGCATCTACTCGGGCAAACTGAAAAAAGGCGACACCATCCTTAACTCGGCGACCGGCAAGACCGAGCGCATCGGTCGCATGGTGGAGATGCACGCCAACGATCGCAACGAACTCGACTCAGCACAGGCTGGTGACATTGTCGCCATCGTCGGCATGAAAAACGTGCAGACCGGTCATACCCTGTGCGCGGTTAACGCACCCTGCACCCTCGAGGCGATGGTGTTCCCCGATCCGGTTATCTCTATTGCCGTCGCCCCCAAAGACAAAGGCGGTTCAGAGAAGATGGGCATCGCACTGGGCAAGATGATTGCCGAGGATCCCTCGTTCTGCGTCGAGACCGACGAAGACAGTGGCGAGACCATTCTCAAAGGGATGGGCGAGCTGCACTTGGACATTAAAGTCGACATCCTCAAGCGCACCTACGGTGTTGAGCTGATTGTCGGCAAGCCACAAGTGGCCTACCGCGAGACCATTACCAAGCCGATCGAAGACAGCTACACCCACAAGAAGCAGTCGGGCGGTTCTGGTCAGTTTGGTAAAATCGACTATCGCATTAAGCCTGGCGAGCAGAATACCGGCTTTACCTTCACCTCAACGGTAGTGGGCGGCAACGTGCCGAAAGAGTTCTTCCCGGCTATTGAAAAAGGCTTTGCCGGCATGATGAACGAAGGCCCGCTGGCTGGCTACCCAGTACTCGACGTTGAAGTCGAGCTCTACGACGGTGGCTTCCACGCCGTCGACTCCTCGGCAGTCGCGTTTGAGATCGCCGCCAAAGGTGCGTTCCGTCAGTCGATGCCCAAAGCTGGTCCACAGCTGCTGGAGCCGGTGATGAAAGTTGACGTGTTCACCCCAGACGACCACGTCGGTGACGTGATCGGCGACTTGAACCGCCGCCGCGGCATGATCAAAGACCAGGAGCCGGGGGTTACCGGTGTTCGCGTTAAGGCCGACGTTCCGCTGTCAGAGATGTTTGGCTACATCGGCTCGCTGCGCACCATGACCTCTGGCCGCGGCCAGTTCTCTATGGAGTTCAGCCACTACGCCGCGTGCCCAGCCAATGTTGCCGAAGTGGTGATAGCAGAAGCCAAAGAGCGCAAGGCTGCCAAAGCGAAGTAATCGCTTACTGGTAGTGACTATAAGCCCCGCTGTACCGCAGCGGGGCTTTTTTTGTGGCCGCAAGGTAATACCACTGCGTGGAGCGCGACCTCTAACATCGTCATACCAGACACTGTGCAGTCCGAAGATCTCTAACATCGTCATCCCGGACAGCGCGCAGCCTTCAACACCGTCATCCCGGACAGCGCGCAGCCTTCAACACCGTCATCCCGGACAGCGCGCAGCGCGTGATCCGGGATCTAGTAAAGTACCAGAGTGCGTTCAATAAGATCCCGGCTCAAGGCCGGGATGACTGCAGTCAGGACAAGCGCGCAGCCTTCAACACCGTCATCCCGGACAACGCGCAGCGCGTGATCCGGGATCTAGTAACGTACCAGAGTGCTTTCAATAAGATCCCGGCTCGAGGCCGGGATGACCACAGTTGGGCGATAGCTCCCGGCTCAAGGCCGGGATGACCGCAGTTGGCCGATAGCTCCCGGCTCAAGGCCGGGATGACTGCAGGCAGGACAAGCGCGCAGCCTTCAACACCGTCATCCCGGACAGCGCGCAGCGCGTGATCCGGGATCTAGTAACGTACCAGAGTGCTTTCAATAAGATCCCGGCTCAAGGCCGGGATGACCTCAGTTGGGCGATAGCTCCCGGCTCGAGGCCGGGATGACCACAGTTGGGCGATAGCTCCCGGCTCGAGGCCGGGATGACTGCAGGCAGGACAAGCGCGCAGCCCTCAACATCGTCATCCCGGACAGCGCGCAGCGCGTGATCCGGGATCTTGTAAAGTACCAGAGTGCGTTCAATAAGATCCCGGCTCGAGGCCGGGATGACTGCAAGCAGGACAAGCGCGCAGCCCTCAACATCGTCATTCCGGACAGCGCGCAGCGCGTGATCCGGGATCTAGTAAAGTGCCCAGGTGCTTTCAATAAGATCCCGGCTCAAGGCCGGGATGACCGCAGTCAGGACAAGCGCGCAGCCCTCAACATCGTCATCCCGGACAGCGCGCAGCGCGTGATCCGGGATCTTGTAAAGTACCAGAGTGCGTTCAATAAGATCCCGGCTCAAGGCCGGGATGACTACAGTTGGGCGATAGATCCCGGCACAAGGCCGGGAAGACCGCAGTTGGGACATGCGCGCAGCCTTCAACATCGTCATCCCGGACCGCGCACAGCGTTCCAGTCGCGTTCTTACCGGTTTGCAGCTACCGACAACCTGCGGCAGACAAGCCCGTAGCCAAGCGGCAGTAGCTGGCTAAGGACTGCGGCGACCGCGAGCTGTTCAACGAGGCCGTCGAACAGCAACGCCGCAATCAGACCGCCGCTACCAAGCAATAGGCAGATGAGTGGCGCGGCAAAAATTTGGCTTGTAGTGTTGTGTTTCATCAGACTCTCTCGCTTGCTGTTGGGGAGTGGCTGTGTTGCTCGCGACGGCGGCTCCACCAGAGGCGCAGACCGGTCCAGAGGACGGCGATGGCGACCAGATCCAGCGCCGCCCACAGCAACTTCAAGGGGAAGCCACCGTAATCGCCAAAATGGAGCGGGCGCGACAGCGCTAGCGCTGTCATGTACCACGGCAACGACTCGGTCGGCAGCAGCGCACCGCTGCGGCTGTCAATCAGTATCGGGGTAATGATGCGTGCAGTCAGAGGCGTATTGCCGTGAAGATACACTGCATGATGAGCCTGTGTAGCGAACTTACTGCCGGCGAAGGCGATAAACTGCAGTGTCAAATCCGGCCGACTGGCCACCGCCTCGGTCACTGCGCGATCGAGATTAATCGCGCTGACTTCGGCCGCGGTCGGTTGCTCCATTACCTGCCAGCTAGCCAACTGCTCGCTGCGCCACTGAGCGAGCAGGGGCGTCTCAAGGGTATTGACCACACCGCTCAGCGACACCACCAGCAACCATGCGGTCGCCATCACACCGAGCAGGTTGTGGCTGTCGAGCCGCCGCACCCGCACCGAATGGCCGCTGCGCAGCGTCGCAAACGGCAGCCTGCGCATAAACGGCGCGTACAGTACTAATCCGGAGATAACCGCAACAGCAAACAGCATACCCATAGCGCCGAGCAGCAGCATACCGGGCAGACCTAAAAACATATCGGTATGCAGGGAGAGAATAAATTCCAACAGCGGTCCACCGCGGTTGCTCTCTTCGACCAGCTCGCCGCTGTAGCGGTTGTAGCTGGCAAAGTGCATATCGGCTGGATCGTCAATCGCAGCGGTGGTGACGTTAACCACCGGCCGGTCGCTATCAAAGCTCATATAGACAGGCTGCTCGCCAGAGCGTTTGGCAGCGGCCAATAGCTGGTCGAGCGTGAGCGGCTCACCGCCAACGACATTCATCGGCGCAGCGGGGTTGAGCCAACCATCAATCTCGTCCTCAAAGATCAACGGCAGCCCGGTCAACGCCAGCATCAGTAAGAACGCGGTACAAATTAAGCTGGAGACGCTGTGCAGTCGCGCCCACCACTTAATGGTTTGGCTCTTCATAGTGCTGACTAAAACGCCGCCGTGATCGCCACTGACAAGGTGCGCGGTCCGCCCTGGATCAAGTAATTAGCTCCCGGGTAGCCGCCCGCTGAGATCCAGTCGCTGGCATTGCTGGCGTTCTCTAAACGCGCTGCCACACTCATGTCACGGCCTGCCCAGGCAAACTGATAGCGGGCACCAAGGTCGAGCCGCTGCCAACTGGGCAGCTGTATAGTGTTGGCCTCGTCGACCATCTGTTCACCGGTGTAGACCCAACGGGCGTCCACCGTGAGCCCGGCGATGGCAGCGACCTGCCACTCCAGATTGAGATTGGCCTGCAACTCAGCGATACCAATTGGACGATTGCCCTGGTTGAGCCCAGCCTGCGTTGCACTCAGCTCGGCATCCAGATAAGTGGCCCCGGCAATCACCCGCCAACCCGGCAGCGGCTCGCCAAACAACGACAGCTCAAGGCCGCGACTGCGCTGCTCGCCGTTGTCGGTGAGGCGGTTGTCGACCAATAGCAGGTTGGGCTTGGCCAGCTCAAACAGTGCAGCGGTCACCGCCCAATTGTCGCGGTCATATTTCACGCCTAATTCAACCTGCTCACTGGCGAACGGATCCAGGAGTTGACCGGCATTGCCAAGTGCCACACCGCCGCTGGTCGCCGGCACCACACTGCCTGGCTGCAAGCTCTCAGCATAGTTAGCGTAGAGCGATAGCGGCGGCGCAAGCCGCCAGACTACCCCCACTGCCGGGGTGGTGATGCTGTCTTTATAACTGCTCAGCTCTGCGCCGCTGTTGTAGTCAAAGGTCTGGTTGTCGATGGTCTGGTGACGCAAGCCGGCCGTCACCAACAATTTGCCGTCGAGCAACTCAACCGTGTCAGCTACGGCGACACTGCGCTGGTTACTCTGCTCGGTGCGCAGCGGTCGCTGCAACTGGCCGCCGACAAAAAAATCCGCCGCAGGCATCGCCACTGGCTGTGGCGCATAGAGGTCGCTGTTGAATCCGGCAAAATTCGAAAAGGCGTAAGCGTTGCGTGAGCGCAGCTCCACTTCGGCGGCACTGACCACCCAAGCGTGGCTGACACCGCCCAGCTTAAAGACCCCGCGTAAACCTCCATCGGCGGCAACAACGTTGTCAAAACGGCTGTTATCAAACCGGTAGGAGGTCAAATTACCCTCGGCGTCACTGCTGGGGTTGGCTAGGCGGTTTTGCTCTTCTCCGCTGCGCCCGCCAAATGCCAACCAACCGCTTAGCGCCGCGCTGAATTGGTACTCACCGCGCAGTGCGGCAAACAGCTGCTGCTCGTCGGCAAAGGTCCACGGCTGGGCGTAGTTGCGCTCTGCCGCTGGTACCGCGGGCAGTGCCGCCAGCGGTGTTAACTGCGGGCGCGGCGCATCTAAACGGTTCTGCTGCCAGCCGATGTCGGCCGCCACCCGCAACTGTTCGCCGCGGTAGTCAAGCCCCAGCGCCGCTGCGCTGAAACGCCCAGACTGACGGTCGATAACACTGTCGCCGTCACGCCCTACGGCATTTAAACGCACTCCCCAGCGCTGATCGTCGCCCAACCGCTGACCGACATCCACCGCCAGAGAGTGCTGACCGCCCTCGCTGGCGCGCCAGGTCAACTCGCTGTTGCCAAGCTCAGTGGCGCGCTTGGGCACCAGATTGACCGCCCCGCCGACACCGCTGCCGCCGGGGGTGGCGCCGTTGACAAAGGCATTGGCACCGCGCAGTACCTCGACCCGCTCAAACAGCTCGGCCGCGACTGACTGGCGCGGCAAAATACCGTACAGGCCGTTGAGGGTGATATCGTCAGAGTAGAGTGGAAAGCCGCGCAGCAGGTAGACCTCTTGGAAGTTGCCAAACCCTTTAGCGACTCGCACCACCGGATCGTTGGCCAACAGCGCACCAACACTTTCAGCCTGTTGAGCGGCGACTAACGCAGAGGTATAACTCTGCCCGGCAAACGGACTGTCGAGGAAGTCGACATTGCCGAGCAGACCGACCCGACCGCCGCGCGCCAGCTGACCGCCGGCATAAACCTCAACCAGATCGACCTGCGAATGGTGGCCCACCACCACAATTTCTTCGAGCGAAGGGGCGGCGCAAAGCGCGGGCTGCGCCAGCGAGAACAGCGCTGCTGCGCCAACCAGGCGCGGCAAGTGACCACGAACAACCATTTATATACTCCTGCCAATGAATGAGCAGGAATATTAAATGATAATCGTTATCATTTGCAATAGCTTTTAGAGGATGCCTACCCGTAGTTTTTCTTGATCACCGCATCGGCCACCGCCTTGGGCGCCTCGGCGTAGTGGCTGAACTCCATGGTAAAGGTGGCGCGCCCCTGCGTTGCCGAACGCAGGTCGGTGGCATAACCAAACATCTCGGCCAGCGGTACTTCGGCGTCGACAATCTTGCCTGTGAGGACATCTTCCATGCCGTGAATGGTGCCGCGACGGCGATTTAAGTCGCCCATCACATCACCCATATTGCCCTCGGGGGTGACCACTTCGACTTTCATCATCGGCTCTAGCAGTACCGCACCGCCCTGCGCTGCCAACTCGCGCGTTGCCATCGAAGCGGCGATTTTAAAGGCGATTTCGGAGGAGTCGACATCGTGGTAGGAGCCGTCGACCAGGGTTGCCTTTAACCCCAACAGTGGGTAGCCGGCCAGTACACCGTTCTGCATCTGTTCGGCGATACCCTTTTCGATCGCTGGGATAAACTCTTTAGGCACCACACCACCGACGATTTCGTTGACAAACTCCAACCCTTCGGCGGCGGCGTCACGGCCCGGCTCAAAGCGCACCACGACATGGCCGTACTGCCCCTTGCCGCCACTTTGACGAATAAACTTGCCTTCAATTTCGCAGTGGTTGCGAATCGCCTCGCGGTAGGCGACCTGCGGCTTACCTATATTGGCTTCAACGCTAAATTCACGGCGCATGCGGTCAACCAGTACGTCCAAGTGCAGCTCACCCATTCCGGAGATGATGGTCTGACCACTTTCGGCGTCGGTGCGCACTTTAAAGGTGGGGTCCTCTTGCGCCAATTTGCTCAGCGCCACCGCCATCTTGTCTTGGTCGGCCTGCGAGCGCGGCTCCACTGCCACGGCAATGACCGGCTCAGGGAACTCCATGCGCTCGAGAATAATCACACCGTCCTGTGCGCAGAGGGTGTCGCCAGTGGTGACATCTTTTAGCCCTACCGCCGCGACAATATCGCCAGCCAGCACCTCTTTGACCTCCTCGCGGTCGTTGGCGTGCATCTGCACCAGACGGCCGATGCGCTCGCGCTTGCCCTTAATCGAGTTGTAGACCGCCATGCCGGTCGTCAAGGTGCCCGAGTAGACGCGCATAAAGGTCAGTGTGCCGACGAACGGGTCGGTGGCAATTTTGAATGCCAGCGCAGCAAACGGTGCGCTGTCGTCGGCGGTGCGTGTGGCGGCTTCGCCACTCTCCAGCTCGCCCTCAATGGCCTTGACTTCGGTGGGGCTGGGTAGGTAGTCGACCACCGCATCCAAAACCGCCTGCACCCCTTTATTTTTAAATGCCGAGCCGCCGAGTACCGGTACAATTTCGTTGGCCAAGGTGCGCAGCCGAATGCCCTGTTTGATCTCTGCCTCAGAGAGCTCGCCGCGCTCTAAGTAGGCCTCCATCAGCTCTTCATTGGCCTCGGCGGCACTCTCAACCAACTCTTCATGTAGCGCCTCGCACTCGGCCTGTAGCTCAGCGGGGATCTCGCTGTAGGTGAAGCTCATCCCTTGGTCGTCATCGCTCCAGTGAATCGCCTTCATTTTGACCAGATCGACCACGCCGGCAAACGCCTCTTCGCTGCCGATGGTCATCTGCACTGCCACCGGATTGGCCCCCAGACGGCTTTTCAACTGCTCGATCACTCGGCTGTAGTTGGCCCCGGTGCGATCCATTTTGTTGACAAAGACCAGTCGTGGCACCTGATACTTGTTGGCTTGTCGCCACACCGTTTCGGTCTGCGGTTGCACCCCTGAGGAGCCGCACAACACCACCACTGCGCCGTCCAACACCCGCAGCGACCGCTCCACCTCGATGGTGAAGTCGACGTGGCCGGGGGTGTCGATGATATTGATGCGGTGCTCTGGGTATTGCGCGTCCATGCCGCGCCAAAAGCAGGTGGTGGCCGCAGAAGTAATTGTAATACCGCGCTCTTGCTCCTGCTCCATCCAGTCCATGGTAGCGGCGCCGTCGTGCACTTCGCCGATTTTGTGCGACAGCCCGGTGTAAAACAGCACCCGCTCGGTGGTGGTGGTTTTACCCGCATCTACGTGGGCGCAGATGCCGATGTTGCGATAGCGGTCGATGGGGGTCTTGCGGGCCACGAGAAACTCCTTGAATGCACAGTAGCGGGGTCATACTGCCATTTGGCAGAGGCGGCGATTATAAACGAGCACAGCGGCGCTTGTACCGATCTAATCCGCCGAGCATAAAAAAAGGCCACCCGGAGGTGGCCTTTTGCACTTGCTGCGATGTCGCCATCGACTCAGAAGCGGAAGTGCGAGAACGCCTTGTTGGCATCGGCCATGCGGTGCACGTCTTCACGTTTCTTAACCGCGCCACCTTTGCCTTGTACGGCGTCGATCAACTCACCAGCGAGACGCTGGGGCATAGACTTTTCGCCGCGGCCGCGAGCGTAGTCTACCAACCAACGCATCGCCAGAGCGGTGCGACGGGCGGGACGGACTTCGACCGGCACTTGGTAGGTGGCACCGCCGACGCGACGGGCTTTTACTTCGACCAGTGGCGCAACATTGTCGAGCGCCTCTTCAAAGACTTCTACCGGGTTCTTCTTTAGACGCTGCTCAACAATCTCCAGCGCGCCGTACACAATACGCTCTGCGACAGCTTTTTTACCGCTGACCATTACGTGGTTCATAAATTTCGCCAGGGTGACATTGCCGAATTTGGGATCGGGCAGAATCTCACGCTTTGCGGCGACTCTTCTTCTTGGCATCGTATTGCCTCTCTTCAGGTTGGCCTAGGTAATACACCTAGCCTTACTCAGTTCTTAACCGAATACGCAAATAACTCTCGGGCTTAGCCCTTGGGTCGCTTGGTACCGTACTTTGAACGGCGCTGGGTACGGCCGTTAACACCCGCGGTATCCAAGGTGCCGCGTACCGTGTGGTAGCGAACACCTGGGAGATCTTTTACTCGACCACCGCGAATCAACACAACGCTGTGCTCTTGCAGGTTGTGGCCTTCGCCGCCAATGTATGAAGTGACTTCATAACCACTGGTGAGACGAACGCGACAAACTTTACGCAGAGCAGAGTTTGGCTTCTTCGGAGTAGTCGTGTAAACGCGAGTACAGACACCACGGCGCTGCGGACAGGCCTGAAGTGCGGGTACGTCACTTTTGCTGACTTTGCGTTTTCGCGGCTTACGAACCAACTGGTTGATCGTTGCCATGCAAATTTTCTCCAATATAACAGTAGACCTTGCGAACAAGGTGGTGAACCTTCGGCCTGCCGACAGTGCGTCGACAGAGCAAAAGGGAGCGGCATTCTATAGACCGCATAGGCTTGAGTCAAGCGAGCGGCACGCCGCTCGCTGAGCCCAAACTTATTCTTCTTCCGCGCTGAGCAGAGCCTCGGTGAGTGCCGCTTCGACATCGGCGGCGCTAAGCGCTGCCTCTGCTTGCACAGCGCGCTCGGCGCGACGGCGGGTGTGATGCGCCAAACCGGTACCGGCCGGAATGAGACGACCCACCACCACGTTCTCTTTGAGGCCGCGCAGCGGATCAGCTTTGCCGGTCACGGCCGCCTCGGTGAGCACTCGAGTGGTCTCTTGGAACGAAGCCGCCGAGATAAAGCTCTCGGTAGCCAGCGAGGCCTTGGTAATGCCCAGCAGTTGACGCTCGCCCTGAGCAGGCTGCAAGCCCTCTTGGCGCAGACGCTCGTTCTCGGCGACAAAGTGCTGATACTCGACCTGCTCGCCCGGGATAAAGTTAGAGTCGCCCATCTCGGTGATCTGTACTTTGCGCAACATCTGACGAATGATCGTTTCGATGTGCTTGTCGTTGATCTTCACACCCTGCAGTCGGTAGACCTCTTGAATCTCGTTGACAATGTACTTGGCCAACTCACTGATGCCCTTGAGACGCAAAATATCGTGTGGATTGGCCGGGCCATCCGAGATCACCTCACCGCGCTCAACGTGCTCGCCCTCAAAGACACCGAGCTGACGCCACTTGGGAATGAGCTCCTCGTAGTGAGTCTTGCCGTTGGCCAGCGGCTGGCCGTCGTCCGGAGTAATCACCAGGCGACGTTTGCCTTTGGTCTCTTTACCCAGGGTAACGGTACCGGTGATTTCGGCCAAGATCGCCGGGTCTTTGGGTTTGCGCGCTTCGAACAAGTCGGCGACGCGCGGCAGACCACCGGTGATATCCTTGGTACCGCCAGACTCTTGGGGAATCCGCGCAATCACCTCACCGATCTCGATCTTGTCGCCATTGACCACATTGATGCTGGCGTTGGCCGGCAGCGGGTAGTGCGCAGGGACGTTGGTGTTGGGGAACAGCAGCTCTTTGCCCTTGCCGTCGACCAGAGTAATCATCGGCTTCATATCCTTACCAGCGGCGGGCCGCTCGTTCGGGTCGATGACCGAGATGCTGGTCAAACCGGTCATATCGTCGGTTTGCTGACGGGTAGTCATACCCTCTTCCATACCGGCGAAAGCGGCGGTACCGGCGATCTCGGCAATAATCGGGTGGGTGTGCGGATCCCAGTTGGCGACCACATCACCGGCGGCGACTTGGCTGCCATCTTTAATCTTGATCACCGCACCGTAGGGCAGTTTATAGCGCTCGCGCTCGCGGCCGTTTTCATCGGCCACCGCCAGCTCACCGGAGCGCGACACCGCGACCAGCTCACCGCTCTTGCGCTCAACCGTCTTGAGGTTGATCAACCGCACGCTACCGCCCTGCTTAACCTGAATGCTGTCCACTGCGGAGGCGCGCGAAGCGGCACCACCGATGTGGAAGGTGCGCATGGTCAGCTGAGTGCCGGGCTCACCGATCGACTGCGCGGCGATAACCCCGACTGCCTCACCGGCGTTGACGTGGTGACCACGCGCCAAGTCGCGGCCATAACAGGTAGAACAGATGCCGTGGCGCGACTCACAGGTAATCGGTGAGCGCACGATTAGCTCATCGATGCCAAAGCCCTCAATGCGCTTGACCCACTGCTCGTCGATCATGGTACCGGCCGGCACGGCGATCTCGTCGCTACCAGGTTTGAGCACATCTTGCGCAACGATGCGGCCAAGAATGCGGTCGCCCAGCGATTCGATGATATCGCCACCCTCAATGACCGGCGTCATCAACAGACCTTCGCTGGTGCCACAGTCTTTTTCGGTCACCACTACATCTTGAGCGACATCGACCAAGCGGCGGGTCAGGTAACCGGAGTTAGCGGTTTTTAGTGCGGTATCGGCGAGACCTTTGCGCGCACCGTGAGTCGAGATGAAGTACTGCAGTACGTTCAAACCTTCGCGGAAGTTGGCGGTGATCGGCGTCTCGATAATCGAGCCGTCGGGACGCGCCATCAAGCCGCGCATACCGGCCAGCTGGCGGATCTGCGCCGGCGAACCACGCGCGCCGGAGTCGGCCATGATAAATACCGAGTTGAACGAGTCTTGCTCTTCGTCTTCGCCGTTGCGGTTGACTACCGTCTCTTTACTGATGCGGTTCATCATCGACTTAGCGACACGGTCATTGGTCTGCGACCAGATATCGATCACCTTGTTGTACTTCTCACCTTGCGTGACCAGACCGGAGGCGAACTGCGCTTCAATCTCGCGCACTTGCTCTTCGGCTTGCTCGATCAACGCCTCTTTTTCGTCGGGGATGATGAAGTCATTGACGCCAATCGAGGCGCCCGACTTAGTCGAGAAGTCAAAACCGGTATACATCAGTTGGTCGGCAAAGATCACTGTGTCTTTGAGACCGACGCGGCGGTAGCACTCGTTGATAATCGCCGAGATCGCTTTTTTCACCATCGGCTTGTTGACCATGGCAAACGGCAGGCCGGCGGGGACGATATCCCACAGCAGCGCGCGGCCGACGGTGGTCTCTTCGAGTCGGGTCTCTTCCTGACGCTCGCCGGTCACTTCGTCGACCAACAGCTCGTGAATGCGCACTTTGACGCGCGCCTGCAGGTGTACCTGGTGGGCGTAGAAGGCGCGTGACACTTCGCGGACATCGGCGAACACCATGCCTTCACCCTTGGCGTTGACGCGATCGCGGGTCATGTAATAGAGACCTAACACCACGTCTTGCGAGGGGACGATGATCGGTTCGCCGGAAGCGGGCGAGAGGATGTTGTTGGTCGACATCATCAGCGCGCGCGACTCCAACTGCGCCTCGATGGTCAAGGGCACGTGAACCGCCATCTGGTCGCCGTCGAAGTCGGCGTTGTAGGCGGCACAGACCAGTGGGTGCAACTGGATTGCCTTGCCCTCGATCAGTACCGGCTCAAATGCCTGAATGCCCAGGCGGTGCAGGGTTGGCGCACGGTTGAGCAGCACCGGGTGTTCACGAATGACATCTTCGAGGATATCCCACACCACCGCCTCTTCGCGCTCGACCATTTTCTTCGCCGCTTTGATGGTGGTGGCCAGGCCACGCAACTCTAGCTTGCTGAAGATAAACGGCTTGAACAGCTCGAGCGCCATACGCTTGGGCAGACCGCACTGGTGCAGACGCAACGTCGGACCGACCACAATCACCGAGCGGCCGGAGTAGTCGACGCGCTTGCCGAGCAGGTTTTGGCGGAAGCGGCCCTGCTTGCCTTTGATCATATCGGCCAGCGACTTCAGTGGGCGCTTGTTGGAGCCGGTGATGGCGCGGCCGCGACGGCCGTTGTCGAGCAGCGCATCGACCGACTCTTGCAGCATGCGCTTTTCGTTGCGGACGATGATATCCGGCGCCGACAGCTCCAGCAGTCGCTTGAGGCGGTTGTTGCGGTTGATTACACGGCGGTAGAGGTCGTTGAGATCCGAGGTGGCAAAGCGACCACCGTCGAGCGGTACCAGTGGGCGCAAATCGGGCGGCAGCACTGGCAGCGCCTGTAGCACCATCCACTCGGGCTTATTGCCGGAGCCGTGGAACGCCTCGAGCAGCTTCAGCCGCTTGGAGAATTTTTTAATTTTGGTCTCAGACTTGGTATTGGGGATCTCTTCGCGCAGCAACGCGATCTCGCCCTCCATGTCGACCTCTTTGAGCAGCGACTGGATCGCCTCGGCACCCATCTGGGCGACAAACTCGTCACCGAACTCTTCCAGAGCGTCGAAGTACTCCTCGTCGGTGAGCAGCTGGCCTTTCTCCAGCGTAGTCAGACCGGGGTCGGTAACCACGTACGACTCAAAATAGAGCACCCGCTCAATTTCGCGCAGGGTCATGTCCAGCAGCAGACCAATGCGCGACGGCAGCGATTTTAAGAACCAGATATGAGCGACCGGACAGGCCAGCTCAATGTGGCCCATGCGCTCACGGCGCACTTTGGTGAGAGTGACTTCAACGCCACACTTTTCACAGACAATCCCACGGTGCTTCATGCGCTTGTA
Organism: Gammaproteobacteria bacterium LSUCC0057; assembly: GCA_004535795.1. Lineage (GTDB taxonomy): Bacteria > Pseudomonadota > Gammaproteobacteria > Pseudomonadales > Porticoccaceae > LSUCC0057. Next base: position 8,429 of record SPIA01000006.1, on the reverse strand, counting down.
CTTGCCGCAGAGACACTCGTAATCTTTTACCGGACCAAAAATTTTCGCACAGAACAGACCCTCGCGCTCCGGCTTAAAGGTGCGGTAGTTGATCGTTTCTGGCTTGCGCACCTCACCAAATGACCACGAGCGAATCATCGCCGGTGAGGCCAGGCTGATGCGAATATTGTCGAACTCGCCGTGTTGATCTTGTTGTTTGAGCAGATTGACTAAATCTTTCAAGGCTCTTCCTCCAGTAACTGGGTTTGCCGCAGCGGGTTGGCCGCTGCGGCGATCAAAGGTCTAACGCAGGTTAATCGTTTTCGAGCTCTACATTGATGCCGAGCGAGCGAATCTCTTTAACCAGCACGTTAAAGGATTCAGGCATGCCGGGATCCATGCTGTGGTCGCCATCGACGATGTTTTTATACATCTTGGTGCGGCCGTTGACGTCATCCGACTTAACCGTGAGCATCTCCTGCAGCGTGTACGAAGCACCGTAAGCCTCAAGCGCCCAGACCTCCATCTCACCAAAGCGTTGACCACCGAACTGTGCTTTACCACCCAGCGGCTGCTGTGTGACCAAGCTGTAGCTGCCGGTCGAGCGGGCATGCATCTTGTCGTCGACCAAGTGGTTGAGCTTGAGCATGTACATGTAGCCAACCGTCACCTCGCGGTCGAAGGCGTCGCCGGTGCGGCCGTCATAGAGTACCGTCTGGCCGGTCTCAGAGAGGTCGGCCAGCTTCAACAGCTGCTTCAGCTCGTCTTCGTTGGCGCCGTCAAACACCGGTGTGGCAATCGGCACACCTTTGCGCAGGTTGGCGGCCAATTCGAGCACTTCGGCATCGCTCAGCTCTTTGATGTTGGTCTTCTCGATCGAGTCGCCGACATCGTAGATCTCTTGGAGGAACTTGCGCAGGTCAGCCAGCTTCTGCTGGGTCTTGATCATTTTATCGATCTTCACACCGAGCCCTTTGGCCGCCATACCCATGTGGGTTTCGAGGATCTGACCAACGTTCATCCGCGACGGTACGCCGAGCGGGTTGAGGACGATATCGACCGGGTCGCCATTTTTGTCGTAGGGCATATCTTCGACTGGTTTGATTACTGAGATCACACCTTTGTTACCGTGGCGGCCGGCCATCTTATCGCCGGGCTGAATACGACGCTTGACGGCGAGGTAGACCTTGACAGTCTTCAACACACCTGGGGCCAGGTCGTCACCGGCCTGCAGCTTGCCTTTTTTCTCGTCAAAGCGCTCGTCGAGCAGCTTGCGACGCTCGGCCAACTGTTCGGCGGCAGCGGCGATGTGGTCGTTGAGTTCGGCATTTTCCATGCGAATCTTCAACCACTCTTCACTGTTGTAGTCAGCGACCGCGGCGGCGGTGAGTGTCTCGCCTTTTTTCAGACCCGCTGCTTTGACCACTTTACCGCCCTCGAGTGCCGAGAACAGGCGCCCGAGTGTGGCGTTCTCAACAATGCGGTACTCGTCGTTGAGATCTTTGCGGTACTGGTTGAGTTCGGCGCGTTCAATCGCCTGTGAACGGGCGTCTTTTTCGAGCCCGTCGCGGGTGAACACCTGCACGCCGATCACAGTGCCTTTGGCGCTGGATGGCACACGCAGTGAGGTGTCCTTAACATCCGACGCCTTCTCACCAAAGATGGCGCGCAGCAGCTTCTCTTCCGGGGTCAACTGCGTTTCGCCCTTGGGTGTCACTTTGCCGACCAGAATGTCGCCGGGCGACACTTCTGCGCCAATGTGGACAATACCCGACTCATCCAGTCGCGCCAGTGCCGACTCGCCAACGTTGGGGATATCCGCAGTAATCTCTTCGGAGCCGAGCTTGGTGTCGCGGGCGACACAGGTCAGCTCTTGAATGTGGATGGTGGTAAAGCGATCTTCCTGCACCACGCGCTCAGAGATAAGGATAGAATCCTCAAAGTTGTAACCGTTCCAGGGCATGAACGCGATGCGCATGTTCTGGCCGAGTGCCAGCTCGCCAAGATCGACCGAGGGGCCGTCGGCCAGCACATCACCGCGCTCTACTGTGTCACCGGTTTTGACGATTGGCCGCTGGTTGATACAGGTGTTCTGGTTAGAACGGGTATATTTGGTCAGGTTGTAGATATCGACACCGGCGTCGCCCGTGGCCACTTCGCTGTCGTGGGCACGCACCACAATGCGCGCGGCATCACTGCTTTCAATGACACCGCCGCGTTTGGCGACCACACAGACACCCGAGTCGCGCGCCACCGTGCGCTCGATGCCGGTGCCGACCAGCGGCGCCTCGGCGAGCAGTGTCGGCACCGCTTGGCGCTGCATGTTGGAACCCATCAAGGCGCGGTTGGCATCATCGTGCTCGAGGAACGGAATCAATGACGCCGCCACCGACACAACCTGCTGCGGCGAGACATCCATGTAGTTAATTTCGCTCGGATCCATCAGGCTAAATTCGCCGCCGTGACGAACGCTGACCAGGTCGTCAGCAAACTGGTTCTTGGCATTCAAGCGCGCCGAGGCCTGGGCGATGACATGGTTGCCCTCGTTGATCGCTGACAGGTACTCAATTTGGTCGGTGACCACACCATCGACCACTTTGCGATACGGGGTCTCAATGAAGCCGTAGTTATTGGTCCGGGCGTAGGTGGCCAGCGAGTTGATCAAACCGATGTTCGGCCCCTCAGGGGTCTCGATCGGGCAGACGCGGCCGTAGTGGGTCGGGTGCACGTCGCGCACCTCAAAACCGGCGCGCTCACGGGTCAGACCGCCTGGGCCGAGCGCCGAGACGCGACGCTTGTGCGTCACCTCCGAGAGCGGGTTGTTTTGGTCCATAAACTGCGACAACTGGCTGGAGCCGAAGAACTCCTTCATCGCCGCTGCCACCGGCTTGGCATTGACCAGATCTTGCGGCATCAAGCCCTCAGTTTCGGCGACACCCAAGCGCTCCTTAACGGCGCGCTCAACGCGTACAAGACCGACACGGAACTGGTTTTCTGCCATCTCGCCGACTGAACGGATGCGGCGGTTGCCGAGGTGATCGATGTCGTCGACCACACCCTTACCGTTGCGGATATCGACCAGCTTGCGCATGACATCGACTATATCGGAACTGGCACCGAACTCGGCGATCAGCTCCGCCGCTTCGTCGCTCTTTTGCATCGAGAAGTAGCGCTGGTCGTAGAGCACCCCAGCACCGCTCTCCTCTTCGCGCTCGAGACGGCGGTTAAACTTCATACGGCCTACTGCAGAGAGGTCGTAGCGCTCGAGGTTAAAGAACAGATTGTGGAAAAGGTTTTCGGCCGACTCTTTAGTCGGCGGCTCACCGGGGCGCATCATACGGTAGATCTCTACCAGCGCTTCCATCTGCGTTCGCGACGGATCGTTGCGCAGGGTATCGGAGATGAACGGGCCGCAGTCGAGGTCGTTGGTGTAGAGTGTTTCGATATCTTTGATACCGGCGTCAATCAACAGCTGCAGTGACTCAGCGGTGAGTTCGCTATTGCACTCCAGCAGCAGCTCGCCCGTTTTAGGGGCGGCCACGTCGCGCGCTAAGGCGCGACCAATCAGGTACTCAGCGGGGACTTCTAGCTTAGTGACCTTGGCTTTAATCAGGTCGCGAATGTGGCGAGCGGTGACCCGACGGCCCTTCTCAACCACCACTTCGCCTTTGTTGTTTTTAATATCAAAGGCAGCGATCTCACCGCGCAGCCGCTCAGGATCCAAGTCGAGCAGGAAGCCCTCTTTGGTCTGGTGGAAGACGCTGGTGTCGTAGAATTGCTCGAGGATCTCCTCAGAGCTGTAGCCGAGCGCGCGCAGCAAAATAGTCGCGGGTAATTTGCGGCGACGGTCAATCCGCACAAACACTTGATCTTTGGGGTCAAACTCAAAGTCCAACCATGAGCCGCGGTAGGGAATCACGCGCGCGGTGTAGAGCAGCTTGCCCGAGGAGTGGGTCTTGCCTTTATCGTGGTCGAAAATCACCCCAGGTGAACGGTGCAGCTGGGAGACAATAACCCGCTCGGTACCATTAATCACAAAGGTACCGTTGTCGGTCATCAGCGGGATTTCACCCAGATAGACCTCTTGCTCGCGAATATCTTTAATCGCTTTGTTGGAAGACTCTTTGTCGTAAATGACTAAGCGGACTCGAACCCGCAGCGGGCACGAATAGGTCGCGCCGCGCAATTTGCACTCCTCGACATCAAAACCCGCCTTGCCGAGCCGGTAGTCGACGTACTCGAGCGCCGCGTTACCGTTGTAGCTGACAATAGGAAAGATGGAGTTTAGTGCCGCATGCAGGCCGGTGTCGGTGCGATCTTCTGCCGAAACCCCCTGCTGCGTGAATTTGGTGTAGGAATCTAGCTGGATCGCCAGCAGGTAGGGCAAGTCCATGGTGGCAGGCAACTTGCCAAAGTTCTTGCGAATTCGTTTCTTCTCGGTCAAAGAGTAAACCATCTGTATTCCCCGAAATTCTCAACGTTGGGAGTAGCACCCATCGCCCACTGCGGGCGTCGGGCTCTGCCGACAGGTGTTTTTTGTCACACCTATAAGCAGGAAAAGGCCGGAGGGCAAAAGCCCTCCAGCCAGACCTGATTGCTCAGGCAGCTTGCACCCGAACTTACTTAAGTTCGACAGTGGCGCCAGCTTCTTCCAGTACTTTCTTCGCTTCTTCAGCTTCTGCTTTAGGGGCAGCTTCTTTGAGCGTGGCCGGTGCGCCATCAACCATGTCTTTGGCTTCTTTCAAGCCCAGACCAGTGATGCCGCGAACAGCTTTAATGACATTCACTTTCTTGTCGCCAGCGGCGGTCAGAACGATGTCGAACTCAGTTTTCTCTTCGGCGGCAGCAGCGTCACCGCCAGCAGCCGGGCCTGCAGCTACTGCAACAGCAGCCTGAGCCGATACACCGAATTTTTCTTCCATTGCTGAAACGAGCTCTACTACTTGCATTACGCTCATTTCAGAGATTGCAGCCAAAATGTCTTCGTTTGACAGAGCCATGTTAACTCTCCTAATTTACAGTTGGAACCAAAACTGCTTATGCAGCTTCAGCTTTCTTTTTGTCGCTTACGGCAGCCACTGCGCGGGTGATTTGTGACGGGAACTCATTGAGAGTACGCGCCAACTTAGTCACCGGAGCCAGAGTAACGTTAGCCAGCATACCCAACGCTTGATGCAGCGTCGGCAGGTTGGCCAGCATATCAATCTGACTGCTTTCTAGCAGTTCGCCACTGACGGACAGCGCTTTAATCTCAAAGGCTTCATTTTTCTTAGCGAAGTCTTTAAGCAGACGCGCTGCTGCTCCCGGGTCCTCCATTGAGAAGGCAAACAGCGAAGGACCAACCAATACTTTCTCTACGCAAGCGTAATCGGTATCGGCGAAGGCTCTCTTTGCCAGCGTGTTGCGAACAACGCGCAACTGCACGTTTTCGTCACGCGCTTGAGCGCGAAGAGCATTCAAATTGGTCACATCAACGCCGCGGGCGTCAGCAATTACCAAGGACAGAGCCTTGGCGGCTGTCTCGTTAACTTCAGCGACAATCGCTTTTTTGTCATCGAGATTCAATGCCACGATAAATCTCCTGGATTTATCCAAGTTTAAGCCGGGGCAACCCGACCACCTCGGTGAAGAATTCCAGTGCAAATAAAATCTGTACCGGGTTCACCGTCTGCGTAGGCGCCAGAACACCAGCGTAGTGCTGGCGCTCTGCCATTAAACCCTTGCGGGGACCTACGGTCTTTGACGGCCCAGCCACTGCAACAGCGACTAGACCCTCAAATTATTGGCCGCTGCAACTACTCGCAGCGGCACGTTTGTCTACTTATGCGTCGAGCGAAGCGATGTCGATCTGCAGGCCTGGACCCATGGTCGAGGAGAGCGTTACTTTCTTGACATAGACCCCTTTGGCCGAAGCTGGCTTGAGTTTTTTCAAGTCAACCACCAGCGCCTCGAGGTTCTGCTTCAGCGCAGCCGCTTCAAAGCTGATTGAGCCAATGCCGCCGTGGACAATACCGGCCTTGTCGGCGCGGTAACGCACCTGACCCGCTTTGGCATTTTTAACCGCAGTGGCGACATCGGGAGTCACAGTGCCGGTCTTGGGGTTAGGCATCAAGCCGCGTGGGCCGAGCACCTTACCGAGCAGACCGACCACACGCATAGCGTCGGGGCTGGCGATCACCACATCAAAGTCCATCATGCCGCCTTTGACCTGATCGGCGAGCTCGTCCATACCGACGAACTCGGCACCGGCCGCTTTGGCCGCCTCTGCGGCGTCGCCCTGAGCGAACACACAGACGCGGACATCTTTACCGGTGCCATTGGGCAGTGTGGTGGCACCGCGCACTACCTGGTCAGATTTGCGCGGGTCGATACCCAAGTTCACCGCCACATCGATAGTTTCGGCAAACTTGACGGTAGAAATTTCTTTTAACAGTGCCAGCGCGTCTTCAACCGCGTAGAGCTTGCCGGCAGTAACTTTTTCAGCGAGAGCGCGCTGACGCTTAGTGAGCTTAGCCATCGATCAACCCTCCACTTCCAGGCCCATGGCCCGTGCTGAACCTGCAATAGTGCGAACCGCTGCATCCATACTGGCGGCAGTCAGATCCGGCTCTTTGGTCTTGGCAATTTCTTCCAACTGCGCGCGGGTCACTTTGCCCACCTTGTTGGTGTTGGGGCGACCGCTACCGCTCTTGATACCGGCCGCTTTTTTCAGCAGGTAAGAGGCCGGCGGCGTCTTCATCACAAAGGTGAAGCTGCGATCGGCATAGACAGTAATGACCACTGGCACTGGCGCGCCGGGTTCAATGCCCTGCGTGGCAGCGTTGAAGCCCTTACAGAACTCCATGATGTTCACGCCTTTCTGACCGAGGGCGGGGCCCACCGGCGGGCTGGGGTTGGCTTGACCTGCAGCCACTTGAAGCTTGATGTAACCTGTAATCTTTTTAGCCATGATATGACTCCTGTTATGGGTAGTATCGCCTCAGGCCTGTAGCGCTGGCCCTCTTCGGCTCCCCGGCAGCTCAACCACTGAACTGCCACCTGTAAACTGCGCAGCTGCGCTCTACTCAGGCCTTTTCGACTTGGGTAAAGTCCAGCTCAACCGGTGTGGAGCGACCAAAGATCGATACCGCCACACGCAGTTTATTCTTGTCGTAGTTCACCTCTTCTACGGTGCCGTTGAAGTCATTAAACGGACCGTCGTTGACGCGCACTGTTTCACCCGGCTCAAACATCGTCTTCGGCCGCGGCTTATCTTCTGAATCTGTTACTCGCTGCAAAATGAGATTGGCTTCTTTGTCGGTGATCGGCGCCGGCTTGTCCGCCTTGCCGCCGATGAAGCCCATCACGCGGGGGGTATCTTTAACCATGTGCCAGGTGTCGTCATCCAACTCCATCTGCACCAGCACGTAACCGGGGAAGAACATCCGCTCGCTCTTGCGCTTGACCCCATCGCGCATCTCAACCACCTCTTCGGTGGGCACCAAAATATCGCCAAAGCGGTCGCCCAGACCGTGGCGCTCAATGCGATCAATCAGCGCCGCCGCGACCTTCTTTTCATAGCCTGAATAGGCGTGCACTACATACCAACGCTTAGACATGCCGATCTCCTAGCCCATGATGCCGGCGGCGGCAAGACTCAACAGGGTATCGATACCCCAGAGAATTAACGCCATGACAATGATTAAAACCACCACAATCAGCGTGGTTTGATTGCGCTCTTGCTTAGTCGGCCAGACAATTTTTCGCCACTCGGTGCGGGCGCCGCGCGCCAACTCCAGCGTCGCCTGACCCTTGCTAGTCTGTGACGCTACCGAGGCTGCCAACAGCGCCAGCACCAACAGCGCAATCGCCCGGTAGAGCACCGACTGCTCGGCGAAGTACCAATTGCCGTAGATACCGCCGGCAACAATAGCCAACACCAACAGCCACTTTATGCTGTCAAAGCGAAATTCCTTATTGTCGACCGCACTACTCATAGCGTTCTCTTTGTTGCGCACTGCTCAGCAGTTATCACTACTGCAAACTAAATATGGCAGGCCAGGAGGGACTCGAACCCCCAACCCCCGGTTTTGGAGACCGGTGCTCTACCAATTGAACTACTGGCCTAGTGTTATCTCCGCCACTATTTTACTCGGCGGTTATGACAGCTAAGCCGAGGCACTGTGAAGTGCCTCGGCTCTGCGGTCGGTTTGCTGTAACGCTTACTCGACGATTTTGGCGACGACGCCAGCACCGACGGTACGACCGCCTTCGCGAATCGCAAAGCGCAGACCTTCTTCCATCGCAATCGGGTGGATCAAGGTCACTTCCATCTGCACGTTGTCACCCGGCATAACCATCTCAACGCCCTCGGGCAGCTCACAAGCGCCGGTCACGTCAGTGGTGCGGAAGTAAAATTGCGGACGGTAGCCTTTGAAGAACGGCGTATGACGGCCACCTTCGTCTTTCGG
>SPIA01000005.1 GCA_004535795.1 Gammaproteobacteria bacterium LSUCC0057 | reverse complement strand
TGGCGACCATAGAGAATTGGTACCACCTGATCCCATCCCGAACTCAGAAGTGAAACGATTCCTCGCCGATGGTAGTGTGGGGTTTCCCCATGTGAGAGTAGGTCATCGCCAGGCTTCTAAATAAAACACCCCGACAAGCGTTGCTTGCCGGGGTTTTTTATTTGCGGGCAAGATAGACTGCTACGCTTACATGGGGGACCCATGTGGAGTAGGGTGAGCCGCGCGGTTACAACGCGCAGGCGAAAGTTCAAAGTGAGCCGTCTGGTGATTGTGGCGTTTTCAAGAGTAGCGCTTTCGGGCGCTAACCAGGGTTACAGACTCTACTGAGCTATCCCCTTGGCATAGCGTAGTTGCCACTGTAGGTCTAGTTGCCCATGATCGCCCTCTTGTGTGCCGACGATCTCTTCTAGGCCGCGAGCAACATATTCTGCTGTGATCTCCTCGAGCCCGAAGAGGTTTTTGCAAAAGGTACCCATCTCTGAACGGTTGTTAAAGCGCCATGCTACGGTCTGCAGCTGTTCAGATACGGTTTTGAAATTATGTGCTGTAAAAAGACTGGTGAATTCGCCCGGCTCGAAAAAGAATCCCTTGTGTCCGCCAGGACAGTAGCGGTCGACGAATGAATTGAGAAAAAAGCCCGTAGCGGTGTCACTTCCGACGTCGGCTACTACACATTGACCTGCCTTTTTGAGCAGGCGGCGCCACTCTTTGAATATCCCGTTGCGGTCTTGAACATGGTGAAGACCGGCAAGACTGGTAACAATTGTAAAGCGGTTTGCTGGTAGTTGGGTTTGGTCGATGGGACAGACATGTGTCGAGAAAACGGTGGGTATTGCCGCGGCAAACCGTTCCGCAGGCTCTACACAGGTGATAGTGCAGTTTGAAAAGTTCAAGCGGCGGATGCCCTCGGCGACAAATCCTCCGCCAGCGGGGGCATCACACAGTTGATCATGGTCAGTAATTTCCAGCAACTGCAACAATGTGAGAAGTTCGTTGTCTCGCGCTGTCGGGCAGATAGAGCTCGCTGCGTTATAAAGATGGCCGCGTTGGTTGAAAATATCTTGGTAGTTCTGGGTCAGTTTCAACGCAAAGGTCCTTTCATTTCGAGTCTATTCAGGGGTCAAATATTCGGTCGAGTGCTCAGCTGTTGTGAGAATGTTCGTCAACTTCGCAGATGGACGCATAGAACTTACCATTGGGCCCGCGCTCGATCGCTGAGTGCGAGTCAAGTTCAAGAGAGATCGTTGGGCCGAACTCATCCTGGAAAAGCCTTAAAGCATGGTCGTTAAACAATGGCTTGTTAAAATTTGGACCGGGGACAAAACGAAGTACGAAATGTGTCAATGTTTTTTGGATAACCTGAAATTGGCCAACACCCGGTAGATCGCGTAGAGCAGCGTCTAGATTAGAAAACATCACTTTCTCGCCGTTAGGTTTTCTCAAAAGCCCGCGCACTTTACCGGCGATGTGGGTCAGTGCTGGAAAGCTAATTTTGCCGCACGGGCAGTCGCCGTAAGCGGCCATGTCGCCGATATCGTAGCGGATGAACGGCGTGATGCGGTTGAAGTAGTCGGTGATCACCACCCGGCCGAGCTGGCCCGGCGGGCAGAGTTGGCCGTCATCGTCGAGGATTTCTACGCCGAGTTTGGCGGCAAACAGATGGTGGTAGTCGGGCTGGTGCGGGCAGCGCGCGGCGATCATGCCCAACTCGGTGGCACTGTAGGTGGTGAATACCTTGGCATTGGGGAATGCCTGCGCCACCGCCTGCTCTTGGTGGGGCTCAAACGCCTCGGCGAAACAGCTAAAGCGCTGTACGAAACTGCCATCAATACCCTGCTCTAAAAAGTATTGCGCTAACTGGAAGGCGTTGGTGGGGTAGGTGATCACGGAGACAGCGCCGGCGCGGTCGAAGCGCTGGCGTAAAAAATCGGCTTGTTCGGGCAGCGCAGCGCTGATGTCGAGCGTGTCCTCTGCTTGCTTACCTTTTACGCGAATAATACGGCTGCGCGGCAGCGCTCCGCCGAGCCAGTCGCGCACGTAGTGTTGCGACTCCAGTTGGCTAATTTTTTGCCGTTGCGCCGACCAGGCAAAGCGTACCGGTATACCGGTAGAGCCGCTGGTGCGCCCAGTCTCTGGCCGGCCGTTGAGCAGTATCTCGTTGCCTGCGAGGATCTCGGCGCGGCTCAGCAGCGGCACCTGCTGTTCGGCGTACATGAGCCGCTGCTGGTAAAACGGGTGGTGTTGGCGCGCCCAGCTGACGATGGCTGTGAAGCGCTTTGCGGCAAAGGGCCGGTTGGCATAAAAGCTTGGCAGTGCAATGGCAGTCATAAACGCTACGGGCCCCGTTGGGTAGAAAAAATCTTTTCTGTAGACGCTTTTATTGTAGCGGATAATGCAATAAGATTAGTATGGATTAGGTATATAAGCGTAGTAGCCTCTGCGCATTGCAAGCAAAAAGCCGTAAGGCACCAAAAACTTTGGAGAAAGTTATGAGTCGCACCACCAAAAAACGCGCCTTCAACAAAATCAGCCGCGCAGTGCGCCGTTTTACCAGCCGCAATTTGCGCCGCGTTGGCCTGTGGCGCACGCCGGTCGCGCGCCGCGCAGTGACCGTTGTGGCGCCGCCGCAGCAGCTGTTTGCGCGCAATGCGCTGGCCTCCAGCGTGTGGGCTGTTGCTGGTGTGGCAACCCTAGGTGCGCTCAGCTTCTCGCCCAGCGCGAGCGCGGTGAGTGATTGCGACCCCATCAACAACACCGTCAATCCCGGCGACCCCTATAGCACTAGTAGCTCGGTTGGTAGCTTGGTATTTGATGTCTGTGATATTGTCGACGATCTAACCATTGTTGTTAACGATACTCACGTGGTCAGTGCTGACGGCGACGACGGTAGCGATTTTGCCGCCATTGAGGTGGTCGCATGGAACGACCGCGATGCTGATCATGACAGTGCAGCCAATGGATTTGACGACGGTGCCTCTGTTTTCACGGGTGTAGATTTTGGTGAGGCCAGCGGTAATGTCACTATTGATATTAGTGCGGATGGCCAGGTGAGCGCCTTTGAGGCCTTTGGTATTCATGTGATTGCCGAAGGTGATATTGCTGAAGCCGCTAGCAACGATTCCATCGGGGTAAGCCATACGCTGCACAGTCATACCTTATATGCCAATCAGGCAGCGACTGATGGTGATATCGCCATTACCCTCGACGGCCTTGTCAGCGTAGATGCGGTACATGATATTGATTCAAGTACCTGGCTGGGAGGTGTTTATGCCAATGCCCAGAGAGATATTGAATTCGCCTTCGATAAAAATGTCGGTGGAGAAGATGATGACGATGACAACACCGGTGAAGTATCGGTGCGCGGTGGCGGCGATGTTGAGGTGAGCTGGGAGTCGCTCGGTGGCGAAGACGGTGTAACGGCTCGCGGTATAGCCGCTTACGGCGATGAAACAGTGAATGTGGGTGGTGTTGAGGCTGAAAGCTCAACCTTGACGGTGGATGTGGACCTTTATGGCGCCACCGTCGATGTTTACGCCGCCGGCGTGCGCGCTGAGTCCGATTTCGGCGATGTTTATGTCGACAACATTAGTGTGGTGGCGGATGCCACCGGTGATGAGACCGGCACCGTCCAAGCGTTGGGGGTGTTGGCCCACGCTGAGGCTGCTACTCGCACTGCTGAGCTGAAAGACGCCACCGTTTCTGCGATTGTCCGCGGCGACGAGGTCGGTCTCGTGGATGCGCTAGCGGCTGATATGAGCGCTGAGTACGTGGCGGTCGTTGACAGCGCACTGAGTGCGAGTGCCCACCTGGTTGCGGACTCGGGTAGTTATGCTGTTAATGTCTACGGTCTCTATGTTGATGACGATGCGGAAAGCGTAGATGAGCTCACTGTGTCTGGCACAGAAGATGCTTATACGTCGATTTCGGCAGCGGCGGGCGTGAATGTCGGCAATGCTGTTAATAGTTTAACGGCAGAGGTTGATGTTACCGCCGTCGGGGTCTATGCCGAGGTTGATGATGCCATCAATATGTCCTTCACCAATGTCTCCGTTATGGTAGGTCAGGTGGATGCTGAGACCGGCGTGCCGCTTTATGATGACGAAGATGAGCTGTTGCCAGCCATCGTGGCCGTGAGTGAGGGTGTGACGCCAAGTCGTTTATCCGATATCGATATCAACGCCAGTGGTTTGGATCTAGATTTAGAAACGGATGCCGTTATTGACCTGGACTATGTCAATGTCGATGTTGATATCGCGGCCAAGGCTACAGGCGGCAGTCCAGCTGGTTTGAGTGATGTGAGAGTCTATGCTTATGGTATTTATGCCGAGTTTGACGATGATGGCACTTTGACCCTTGACGACAGTGATGTCGCAGTCAATGTGGTGGTCGCCACTGACGACATTTCTTTTGTCGAGGCCACCGGTATCTATGTTGAGCATGGTGGTGCGTATGTAGAAATGCTGTTGGAAGATACCGACATTACTGTAACGGCTAGCATGAGCTTGCTCGCCGATGTCGCCGGCGAGAGCCTGGCCGGCACGGCTGACGAGCTCGATGGCACGGTCTTCGGCTTTGAAGCGCAGGAGTCGGATTGGAGTGATCGGATCCATCTCGATGGTGTCGGTATTGATGTGGCGCTTAATCAGACTTTCGATGGTGCGTTGGCTGGTGATGCCGATGCGGATGTGGTCGGTCTTGATGCGCAGACAGATTCAATTACGATGCGTGACACAGAAATTACCGCCAGTCACCGAGTAGACGGTGCAACAGCGGCAAGAGATATTGAGCAAGGCGACGATATTTCATCAAATGCCTTTGTCACCGCTGTCCAGCTGGAAGCCGATTATGTTGACCTTGAGGGTGTGCAGGCGCTTGCGCGAGGTGAGGTCGATCTTGGGGGTAGCGAGGTCAGTGCTAACATTTACGCTGAAACCGTAGCGGTCGGTATCGATTTGGTCAGTTGGGCTGGCGAAGAGGCCGTCTCGTTGGCCGATGTGCAGGGTTATGCCGAAATCGATGCGAAGGGCACTGCGGTGGCTGAGGCGGGTGAGGACGGCTCTGTAAGGTTTGACCTATACGCATATGGCATAGATATAACTGACGATGGCGTGGCCGATGCTTTCCTGATTGATGAGCATAGCGTTGGTGCAGCCAAGATTGCTGCGGTCGCCGAAGCCGATATTGCGGTTGAGGTGATTGCCGATGCCACTGGGTTGCGGATAGATGGTGCCGGTGTAAGGGCATCGAGTATTGACCTTACAGACGTTACAGGTTTGGCTTCGGTTTATGTAGAGAGTGATGCTGCTGACTATAACTTTGTAGGGGTCGATGCCTCGGGTATGTATGTCGAAGCTATCACCATGGAGCTCGACCGTGTTGATGCCCGTGGTTACGCTAAAGTTACGGTGGACGGCGACAGTACAGGTAAGGATGCTGATGCGCTTGTCTTTGTTGATGTCGTCGGCCTCTATGCCGAGGCGTATGGTGATATGACCATTGAGCAGAGCCAGTTCGCTGCTGAGGCGGTAGTCTCGGTTGAGAATATTGAAAAATACGTTGCTGAGTCGGATAGTCCGGTCAATGTTCATGTGAACGCGCTAGACCTTACTCTTAATGCTGTGGATGCCGATGCGTCTCTTTCTGGCCTAGAAGTCACCGTCGATGCTGCGTTAAGTATCGATGACATTTCAATGGAATTGATGGGCGACTTCAGCAAATACGGAATGTATTACGGAATGGATTTGGCGGATGCTGATATTGTCGGTATAGACTTCAGTGTTGACTTCAACGGCGACAGTGACTTGGAGGTGGCGGGTCGTGTTGATTTCGATGATGTGGTAGTCAGCTCAGAGTCGGTCACTCTGGCCGCCAGCGGCGCGTTGGGCGGTGGTTTGTTTGGCAGCGGCGAAGATTCTGTTAGCCTAGAGCTGACTCAATGGGCCGATATCAACGAAAGTGAATTGCTGGATCTGGATGTCGCCGGCATCGAGGTGCGCGGCGATCTCGTAGTAGACGATTCAGGGTTGTCGCCCGAGTATGACGCTTTAGATGTGGGCATGAGTGACGTAGAGGTAGACTTTGCCGACGTGAGCGCCACAGTAATGGGCGGCAGTGTGGCTTATTTTGTTGGCGGAGAAGACATCGTCGGCAACGCTCTGGCGAGCGCCGATGTGGTCGGTATCAATATTGGTTCAGAGTCGGCAGCTGGGCAGCTCAACAACGGTTTTTACGCTGAAATTGGTGATGTCGCGCTTGATAACGTGCGTGTCTATTTAGACGACGTAACGGTCGCTGTTGGTGGCAGTCAAGTTTTGGTGTTGGAAGGTGAAGATTCGCCAGGAACTAAATATGTTGGCCAAAACCACCTAGTCAGTGGCGATGTTTGGGGTATTGCTATCGATAGTAACCACGGTGATATTCGTTTAGATGATGTAACCGTCGCCACCGAAGTAACCGGCTACGCGGCAGGCTTCAGCGTGGTGCAGGTGCAGGCAGACAATGCCACTGTTGCTTCTCAAGGTAACGACATTGTCTCGGTAGACTCTGTAGGTATTAACCTAATTGGCGAACAAGAAATTACGCTCTCTTACGGCGATGTCACTGTCACCGGAAATGCCGAGCTGAGCGGTGTCGCGCTCTCTGGCGCTGGCGGCACCGACGGCTTTGTTGCCTACCATTTCGACAACGACGGGATCGATCTGGAGCTTACCGGCGTTGAAATTGATGGTGATGACTCGGCAACGCTTGGTTCGGTTGAGCAGACCAGCGTGTCTCTGTTTGCCAATGCCCATGCTAACGGCTATGCCGTGGTAGGCATTGGCGAAGATATCGCCTTGCCATTCTTTGGCAACAATGATGCCGTTGACAACGACGGAGAAGTGATAGAGGTCTCTCTCGACGGTGTCAGACTGTACAGTGTAGACGAGGCGCAGATGAGCGGCGTAGATATTACGCTGGTCTCAGACGCCAGTCTGCAGCCGAAGTATGAGGGCGGCGAAGTCGTAGAGCTGTTTGGCTACGGCGAAGCTGCCGAGATCCCTCTGGTGGCAATCACTGGCGATGATGTGCTTGAAGTGCAAGCCGAGGGTCTTTATGTTGAAGCAGATGTAATAGACATAAGCGGATTGACAGTCGATGTTACTGTGACCAATTTGGTTGGCAGCGCCGATGACGAGCTAGCGGCAGCATCGGCGGCAGGGTCGCTTGATGATATCTTTGATGTCAATATCGATGGGGTGGACATAGAGTCCTACAGCGAGGGTGCTGTTTCGCTGGTCGATTTCGACATTACTGTGTCAGAAAGCAATACCCTTAAGGCGGCGTTGGCATATGCAGAGAACGATTTGGTTGATTCAGATGCAACCGGTCTAGAACTTGATCACGGAGGTGGGTCGCTGACCACCGTTAAGGATATCGCCTCCAATGGCATAGCCCGTGGCGATGACGAGTGGTCGATAGATCTGCTCAATCACCACCAGCTGACGGCTGTCGCAGGTGAATACTTTGGTGGTGGTGCATTGTTCGGCTTTATCGGTTCAGCCGGCGGTGTGCGTGCACAAGATGATCTGGTCGATGCAGTAGCCGAGGGTATCGACGCCTCAGCGGATGGGCTTTTTGTCCTGGGCGGTGCAGACGCCGGTGAGTTTGTTGCGGTGCGCAATGTCATTGATGTTGACGCCTATGGCGAGATGTCGACAACTTTTGGCGATGGTTTTGAGTTGAGCGCGTATGCGGTTGATATCAATGCCGGCGAAATTACCGTTAATCAGCTCACCGTTGAAAACACTATCGATGTCTATACCAATGGTGATATCGATGCCGATGGAGAGATGGTTTACGCTGAGTCCCGTGCCCTTGACCTTAATGCTGAAGTAATAACGCTCACCGATGTGGCGTTGCTAAACCAGCTAAAGGTCAATATTGAAGGGTATGCATCAGCCGGCTCAGAAGTGGTCTACGCTGAAATGGTTGATTCAACCATTGATGGTAATTCGGTAACGTTGACCCGTGTCGAAAGCCGAGTGGTAGTCGATATCGACATCAATGCTGCCGATCTTGGCGCGGATGATTCAGCGGTGACTGCTGGCAACGATTTGGTTGAACTAGAAAATGTCTTCGCCCTCGATGTTGGCAACGGCGGTGATGAGCTAGTTGCCAGCGAGCTTTATGTTGCACTTGATGTGGATGTCGATGTCACCGGCAGTGCATACGCGGATGCTGACACCATTTTTATGAGTAGCGACGAGATCGCGGCAGCAGTTTTTTATTCCAATGACAGTATCGATCTGGATGATGTTACCGCCAAGGTCGACATGAACCTCAATACAGGTGCCTACGTTGAGGCTCATGACGAAGAGATTGATGTTAACAGCGTGCGTGCCCTCGATTTTAATGCCAACGAGCTGGATTTAGAGACCTTTGATGTCGATATGACGATCGATGCCAGTGCCGACTCGGTCTACGCTGAAGTCTTTGTCACCGCAGTGGGTATTGGCGCAGATGATGTTAGCGATTCGGTGAAGATCAGCGGTGGTTCAGTCGATATTCACCTGACAGGCTACGCCAATGCCGCTGATGCCGGTGAGGGTGACGACGCGGTCTACCTAGAGGCGACAGGGGTCTGGTCTTCAGCCACCTATACCTCTATGCACGATGTCGATATTGATGTTGAACTACACGGTTCGGCCTATGACAGCATGGGCTATGTAGAGACATGGGCCTACGGTGCTTGGATTTCAGGCGCAGATCTGGCCAGTGTTTCAGTGGGTGCCGACAATGCTATTGCTGTCAAGGCCACCTCTGTTGGCGGAATGAACGAAGCTTACGCAGAGGCGCTGACCATTACCGCAGACCACCTGCTTAATAACGAAGATGCGGTCAGCCTGTCTATCGCAGGCACTGTGTCGGCGGCCGCGTATGCTGAGGGTGGCACTGCTGATGCAAACGCTATCTCTATAACTACCTACGGTGGCGGTGAGCAGGGTCTGGGTGGACTTGAAGCCAATGACTTGGTGATTGCCAACAGTGGCACCATCAGTGCTTATGCTGAAGGCGACAGCGTTTTTGCTCGCGCTCTGTATGTCGATGTCATACAAGGTGAAGATTACGCCAGCCAAGAGGTGGTGATTGACAACCTTGACGGTGGAATAATCTCTGCGACAGTTGGTGCTGTAGATGGCTATGGTACGGCCATAGAGGTCGTTAGTGATGAAGCGGTTACCATCACAAACGACGGCACCATTACTGGTCGCATTCTCACCGGTAGCGGCGACGATTTGTTAACCAACAACTCGGCCAATACTTGGAACGCGTTTGGTGTCTCAGACTTTGGTGATGGCGATGACGTTATCAACAATACCGCCACCGGCCGTATTGTTATGACAAATGCGACTATAGACTTGGGTACATTCGACGATGCAGGTGTTTATACGGATGGAAATGAGTTTACCAATGCGGGTCTCATCGAGGTAGTTGGCGACAATACCATTGATATGGGTGAGGGCTATAGCGAATCCAGCGTGTCGAACCCCAATGCCCTAGTTAACAGCGGTCATATTGACTTTACCGACAGCGATGGCAGCACTGACGACAGCTTAATGGTCTACGGTGACTTCTACAGCGACGGTGGCGAGTTGACGGTCGACATCGACGGCGGTGCAGAATTGAGCGATATGTTGTCGATCTCTGGCGACCTTACCGGTACCACGGTGGTTAACGCCATTCTGCACAGCGTGCCGCACGGGCAAGAGAGCTTTGCGGTGCAAGTGGTTAATGTTGAGGGTGATCAGACCGGTGATATCGAAGTGGGCGATGTAACCATTGCCGACGACCACCTGTTCGACTGGGATATTAACCGCAGTTGGAACCTGGACAGCGGTGACGATAACGACGGTTGGCTGAGTCTGTCGATTGAGAGCCTCTCCGATGCCGGTGTCACGCTGACTTCTATCGCTCCTGCGCTGCAGTCTATGTGGCAGCAGTCGATCGGCACTCTGGCCCAGCGCGAAGGGGTCAATCGCCACCAGGACGGCAATGTCGGCCTGTGGGTGCGTGGCTTCAACAGCAGCGGTGATCTTGATGTCGACAACAGCTACGACACCCGGGCCAGCATTGCCATGGATGTCGACGGCAGCGAAGTGGGTATTGACTTCGCACTGGGCGACAAAGTTAAAGTGGGTCTGTTCGCCGGTACCAGCAATGGTGACTTTGACCTTAACCACGGCAGCGGTGCCGGCCAGATTGATGGCGACATGATCGGTGCCTTTGTGCAGTTGCGCACGGGTGGTCTGCTGGTAGACTTCAGCTACCGCGAGATGGATGTTGATGGCGATGTCCGCTCTGGTGTCGTCAGCCAAGAGGTGAAAGGTGATATTAGCGGCTACAACCTTGAGTTGGCTTACACCTTCCAGCTCGACAGTGGCCTGCGCATCGAACCGCAGTTGCAGTCGACTAGCGGTAAGATCTCGCTCGACAATTTGGCTGATGTCGCCACCACCTACGGTTACTTTACCCAGGTAGATGCCGACAGCCACAATACTCGCTTTGGGGTGATGTTGAGCCGCGACTATGTGGATGGTGACAATACCTGGACCCCACACCTGGCGTTGAGCACCATCGACCAAGCCGATGGCAGTAACGACTACGAGATCAATGGTCTCGCCGGTACAGCCGATACCTCGGGCAATAGCTTGCTGCTCGAGGCCGGTATTAGCGGTAAAGTGGGTAACGCGGTGTTCTTCGGGGGAGTCAACTACCTCGATGGCGGCGTTAACGATGCACAAGTGGCTGGCCAGTTGGGTATTAAGTACCGCTTCTAAGCCAGCAGCAGCTGTAACGCAATCGGCTCCCTTCCCCGCGAGGGGAGCCGATTTTTTTCTTTCGGTTATACTTGGCGGCTAAAAGCTGAGACCCGTACCACAACAGCAACGGAGTTCCTGTGGCAGAGAATAAACAACAACCGGCGACGGCGGAGCAGCCCGAGGCCACCGCCGCCGCGGCGGCTAACCCGAAAACCCTCACTCAGTTGAAAGTGGAGAAGAGCTGCTCGAGAGGATTGGCCGCGTTTTTGGCGCAGGCCAAATTGTCGCTGGCCTTTACCTCTTACCAGACTGGTCGTCTCTACCTAGTTGGGGTTGAACCGAAGGGGCGCATCTCTTTCCACGAGCGCATCTTTGAGCGCGCCATGGGTGTGGTCGGCGATGCCCAGCGCATCTATATGGGCGGGCTCTACCAGTTGTGGCGCTTTGAAAACATGTTGCGTCCCAACCAGCGCATGAAAAAGATTTACGACAAGGTGTTTGTGCCACGCAACGCCCAAACCATTGGCGACTTGGACATTCACGAGCTGGGTATTCGCAAAAATGGCAAGGTGGTGTTCGTCAACACCAAGTATTCGTGCCTGGCCGAGCCGAGCGTTACCCACAGTTTTAAACCGATCTGGAAGCCTGAGTTTATCTCTAAGCTGGCGCCGGAGGATCGCTGCCATCTCAACGGCTTGGCGATGGTTAAACAGGAGCCTAAGTACGTCACCGCTGTCTGCAAGAGTGACAGTGTCGACGGCTGGCGCGACCGCCGCCAGGATGGTGGTGTGGTGATTGATATCGAAACCAATGAGATCGTCTGTGAAGGGCTCTCTATGCCCCATTCGCCGCGCTGGGCGAATGGTAAATTGTGGGTGCTCAACGCTGGCAGCGGCGAAATTGGCCATGTCGATTTTGCCACCAAGCAATTTGTACCATTGGCGTTTTGTCCCGGTTTTCTGCGCGGCATGTCTATTCACGGCAATATTGCTGCGGTGGGCTTGTCTAAGCCACGCAATAAGCGCTTTGAAGGGTTGGCGCTGGACGACAACCTCAAGGCGCGCGACGCCGACGCCTGGTGCGGTATCCAGTTCATCAATCTCGCCAATGGCGATGTCCAGCACTGGATTCGCCTTGAAGGCGATATCACCGAGCTGTTCGATGTGGCGTTCTTGCCCGGTGTCTCCAACCCGATGCTGGTCGGCTTGCGCGGCAACGAAATTCGCGATTTGATCACCTTTGAAGAGACCCTCGACGCTGCTAAAAACTGATCCGTCGGCAGGCGATAAAGGCTCCAGCGCGGTGTCCTCCGCGGGTGAGGCGTATGGTTGCAGCGTATGAATATTAACTATATCCCCGGTTATCAGGCCGGATTAAAGTCGCCGTCGTTGCGGGTAGACGGTTTAAGTTTGCCGCAGCTGCCGGCCAAACGGCTAGTTGAGTTCGTCGCTGCTGCGTCACCGCTAATCGAAGTAGACAGTAGCGGCTTGCAGCAGCAGCTCAGTCAGCAGCCCCCCGCGGACAGCGCGCAGTGTTTTATACAAGGCCTTTACCAGCGGCTGCTGCGCCAAGCCAATATCGCTATTGCCGGCGAAGCCCAGTGGTCACCGAGCGAGAGCGGCGGTGTGTCGCTTCAACTGCCGACCACCGAGCGCGCCAGCACGGCATTGCAAGCGTATCTGCGCTGGGCTGTGGCGCTCTGTCAGACCCTGGCAGAGCCCTCTGCCAGGGTCGACCACTCAGCCCAGCAGCGCCAATTACAGCAGATTTCACGTCATCTGGCGGCAGCAGCACCTTACTCACGCAGCTGTTACCAATTTCTTGGCGCTGCCGAGGCGTTGAATATCCCCAGTGCCGATCTTTTGCCCAACACGCAGTTCTATGGTCAAGGTCGGCGCAGTTTCTGGATGGACTCCTCATTTAGCCAATACACCAATGTCTGCTCGACTAATCTGGCTCGCAATAAAGCGTTCAGTAACGTCATTCTCGCCCAGGCCGGCCTGCCAGTACCTAGGCAGTACTCTGTCAACACTTTGCAGCAAGCTAAACAGGCAGCGCGCTCGTTGGGTTACCCCGTTGTGGTTAAGCCGGCCGGTCGCGATGGTGGAGTTGGCGTCACCCCCGACGTGCGCAAGCCGCAGGGGCTAGAGATGGCTTTTAAAGTGGCAAAAGAGCAAGATCCACGCGTGTTGGTGGAAAATCACGTCAACGGCCGCGACTACCGCATTACCGTGTTTAGGGGTAGAGCGCTGATAGCATTGGAGCGAGTGCCTGGCGGGGTCACCGGCGATGGCGCTAGCAACATCACTGTGCTGATAGCGGCTGCCAATTCCAACCCGCGCCGCGGTGTAGGTGTCAGCTTCGCGCTGCGCCCGCTGGTAGTAGACGACGAGATGCGGTTGCTGCTCGCCAAGCAGCAGTTGAGTTTGACCAGTGTGCCAGCGCCGGGCCAATTTGTCCGCCTGCGCCATACTGCTAACATCAACAGCGGCGGCATGCCTGTCGATGTGACGGACCAGATGCACCCCGACAACGCAGCGCTGGCGGTGCGCGCCGCAAAAGCGCTGCGTCTGGATCTGGCCGGCGTTGACCTACTGATACCGGATATTGCCGACAGTTGGCGGCAGAGCGAGGCGGCTATATGTGAGGTCAATGCTCAGCCGACTATCGGCAGTTGGCGCAGCGCCGGTCTCTACCAGCCTATACTGTCACAGTTGACCAGCGGCAACGGCCGCATCCCGGTGGTTGTAGTCATCGGCGAGCTCAACGAGCAGTTCCTTCCCTGGTTGCAGCAGCAGTTACAGCCCCACCGGTTAACGCTGGGTTTTGCCAGTGCCGAACAGGTTTGGATCGGTGGCGAGCCGCAGGCGGTCACTGCCTGCGCTGTTGAGCGGGCGCTGTTGCGCAACGGCCAGTTGATCTTTCGCGACAGCGAGGTAGATGTGGCGCTACTGCAGTTGGCGCTGCCGAGCGATCTGGCGTTAGGGCTGCCGTGCGATCGCATTGATCTGCTGCTCAATGGCTTGGCGCAGAGCGGCAGTGGCTGGCCCGAGGAGTGGCGGCGGGCACTGGCCACAATTGAACCCTATCTGGCCTATGCAGTTGGGGTAGAAAAAGGTTGGCCCGCAGAGCCAGACGCCGCCATCACAGCGGCGATTGTGGCGCGTGCAGAGCGCTGTGCAGAGCCGTTGTCGCCGGCAAAGATGTGAGCAAGCGAGCTAATTTGGAGTTACCTATGAGCAGTTTTCAACGCCTAGCAGCGCGTATTGGCGCGGCGCAGCTAAACTACCATTTCAACTTTTCACTGCAACATCGCTACCTTTATGTGCAGACCTCCAAGTGCGCCTGTACCTATTTAAAAGCGGGACTGACACGTTTTGAGTTGTCCGACCAGCAGTTCTTTAGCGACAGTTACCGCCATACCAAACACCACAACATCATCGCCGATGCGCTGGCCAACGGCCCTCATCAGGTGGTCAACCGCAGTGTCTTCATCAAGCCCTACCAGCTCGGCGTCGCGCTGTTCGAGCAGATGCTGCAAGATCCAGCGAGTTGGAAATTTGCGGTGGTGAGAAACCCTTACACGCGTATTTTGTCGGCCTATTTAGACACGGTAAAAGGGCGCAGACAGCCGCTGTTGAATGTGCTGGGCGATATTGCCAAGCTTCTGGGCGTCGAGCCCGCTGCAGTGGATATTGAGGGGATCGACTTTGAGCTATTTTTACGCGGACTCAAGCAACGCGTGGAGCGCAGTGGCTGGGGCGGGGTAGATCAACACTACCGCCAGCAACATTTTCACTTGAGTGACGATATTGTCCCTTACACCACTATCTATCGTGTAGAGAACTTGGCGCAGTTTGAGGACGATTTTCTGCAGCGCTACGGCCAGCCGCTGCCAAAAGCACAGCGCGGTGCGCATACCACCGGGGCAAATAGCAAAGATGCCGACTACTACGCTAACAGCCGTTGTCTGGCATTGGTAGAGGAGCTCTACCGCGAAGATTTGCAGCGCTTTGACTACCGCGCGCCGGTTTGACTAAACGAGCGGCTAAGGCATCCCCAGTTTCACCACTAACACCACCCGCAAACCGGTAAACGCCCGTGCCAATGGCCTGGGTGCGTGCAGGGCGTTGGAGGGGAAGGTGATGATGCGATTGCGCCGCGGCAAAGCCGCCAACGCGACATCACCGGCGTCGTCAAAGACGACGGTTTCGCCGGCCCAAGCCGGTTGCCAGCGGTCGGTCAAATAGAGCACGGCGGTCTGCTCGCCCTCGCGCTCGGTATCGGTATGTGGCCAACCGTCGGTGCCGTAGGTGTAGGCGTTAAAGTAAAAACGCAACATTTTAGTGCCGTGCGGGGCGCGGCTGAGTACCCACTGTTGATACTCGGCCAGCGCCTTGAGCGGGTGTTTGCGCACGTTGTCCGAGATGCACTCAGTATTTTGCTTGTTGCCAAAGCCGACTTCGTGGTGCCAGTAGCGGGCTGTGGGGTTGGCCGGCGTGTTCCAGCCGTAGCGCCACGGCAGTGCAACTGAGGCTTTGAGTAGAGGCTGGTAAATGGCGCGCGGCACTAGGCCGTCGTAAATGGTCTGTTCTTTGCCAGTAAACAACGGTTCGTTGGCGTTGGCGTTGGTGTTGGCGGTTGCGGTGGAGTCCATAAGCGTAGTCTTTACTGGTTTCGGTGCGGCCAGACTGTTTGTGTGGTTAAGTAGTTTACAAGCCTAGAATAATCTTGCCCAGCGCCGTCTCAGTAAAGCCGCCGACAACATGTAGATCTAGCCCCGGTGTGGCGTTCACCTCAATAATAGCACCACCGCTGTCGCGCCACGAGCGGCTCAGATCGCGGGTCATGTAGTCTACCCCCGCAATACTCAAGCCGAATTTGGCGGTGACCGCTATCGCCAGTTTGGCCACATCTGGATGCAGCTGTGCGGTGACATCTAGCGGCTCGCCACCGGTTGAGATATTGGCATTGCCGCGCAACAAGATCTTCTCGCCAGCGGCCGGCACACTGTCTAAGTTGAGCTGCTGTTGCGCTAGATAGGCGCTGATGGCGCTGTCAGCGCTATCGATCTGCTTTAGATAGCGGCGCTTGACATCATCCATCAGCCGCTGCTGGTTGAGATTGTCGATCAGTGCGGCAATGGTCTGCCGGCCGTCTCCGACCACCGCTGGTGGGTCGCGCCGGGTGGCGGCTATTAACTGGCCGCGCACGACCAGCAGCCGGTAGTCATGCCCTTCGAGCTGCTGTTCTATTAAGACATTGGTGGAAAATTTGGCGGCATGGGCAAAGGCGGCAGCCAACGCGCTGGCGCTGCGAATATTGGTCGACACCCCCCGGCCGCAGCCGCGATCGACGGGTTTGACTACCAGTGGCCAGCCGTAGCTGGCCGCTCTCTCGGCGGCGTGTTGGGGGTTGCGCACCAGCTCATTGTTCGGCGTGGGTAGGCCGGCATCGCGCAGTATTTGGCTGGTGGCCAGTTTATTGCCGATCACCGCCAGCCCAAATCGCGGCTCGCCACCGGGCAGGGTCTCAAAGAAATAGCGGGTCTGGTTGCCGAGGGTGAACTGCCACCAGCGCGGCATATGGGCCACTGCTCGCCAACTAATACCCTGTTCTATCGCCGCTAAGATCAGAATCCGCGCTTGGTAGTCTGGGTGGAGTGAGCGCACCATTTCTCGCAACTTTTGTAGTTGTTTGGCAATGTCGTCAAGGGTGGGCTCGAGCGTGTTGCTCGCCAACAGTGATTCGACCGCGGCGATACAAAAATTGACAATCAGCCGGCTGGCGCGCGAGTGGGTGATCGCCAGCCAGAAGGTGCTCTGCTGCCCCTCATCGTGACAGCCAGCCGCTGCTTGAATACCGTTGTACTGCTGATAAATCGCCCGCGACAGCGCCACCACCGTCTGCTGTGGGGAGAGCGTGGAATCGCTCAGCCAGTAGGGCAAGCGCCGGTAGAGCGCAGCATATGCCGCCGGCCAGTGGGCGGGGGAGCTGTTAGCTGCGAAGCGCGTGGTGATCGCCAGTGCCGGGCGCTGACACAAGACACCCGCTGCGTATCGCCGACATTGCTGGTTTGGCGGAATGGAGAGAAGTGACATAAAGCGGTGCCGTACAGCAGAAGTGATACCGGTGCGGTGAATAACAAATACCAATATTGTACAGTGTTCTGAGGTGCTGCGGCGCGGTTAAAATGTGCGGTCGAAGGTTGCCGGCAACTGCGTTAAGCTAGTGCGATTATTCGCTTTGTAAGAGAGAATTATGAGCCGTATTCGCCCACCACACATTGAGGCAGCCAACAGCGCTTGGACCTTTGACGATATTGCCGGCGAATTCGATGCTCACATCGAGAGCTCGGTGCCACTCTATCGCCAAGGCCACCGTTTAATTGCCGAACTGGCGCCATTTTTCCTGCCGCGTGGCGGCCAAGTGGTCGAGGTCGGCTGCTCAACCGGCAACCTTGCAGCGGCGCTGCTGTCGGCCAACAGTGGCCGTGAAGACATCCGCTATCTCGGTATAGACCCGGTCGACTCTATGGTAGTGCAGGCGCAAGAGAAACTGCGCCATGACAGCCGCGCTAGCTTCATCTGCGATGAACTGGCCAATCTGCAGTTGCCACCGGCCAATTTGGTTATCGCCTACTACACCATGCAATTTATACCGCCCAATGCGCGTCAGCAGGCGTTCGATCAACTTTATGCCAGTCTGCAGTGGGGCGGTGCGCTGGTATTGTTTGAAAAAGTCCGCGCCCCGGATGCGCGCTTTCAAGATATCGCCAATCAGCTCTACAGCGACTACAAGCTCGATAACGGTTTTAGCGAACAGGCCATCATCAATAAATCGCGCAGTTTGAAAGGGGTGTTGGAGCCGTTTTCCAGCCAAGGCAATTTAGACCTGCTGGCGCGGGCGGGGTTTGTCGATGTTATGACCATCGCTAAGTGGGTCAATTTTGAGGGGTTTTTGGCCATTAAGTGAGCGTTACCAGGGTTGGCCAGGCCGTGTTGTTTACTGGCCGCTTAGCGGCCGTAAAACGGATTAGTTGTCCACCTGTTTCCCTGAGGGTGAGACCGAGCTAGTAGCTGTGTTTCAGGCTTAGAACGTGTTTTATCCTCTCCGCATCGTAATTAAACCCTAAAAAAGAAAACAGCTCTTTGGCGGGACTACTCGCAGCGATCAGCTGATCATAGTCGTGGATAAAGCAATAATCACGTTGGTTTGCGTAGAGTCTAAAACGTTGATTTAGCGTGGCTATTTCTGCGGTAACAGTGGCACTGTCTGACTTTTTCCAAAAACCACTGCGCGATACATCGGCGGGGTTTCGCAGGTTAAAGATAAAGGCAGGGTTAGGAAAAATCAGATATAAAAAATCTAAATATTCGGCAAGCTCACCTGCATAGTCGATATAGCGGATCTCTTTAAAGCCATAGATTGTATTCGGTTTGTATTCATTGCCAATAATCTGTTGTTTAACTAAATGTTGGCAAGCTTTAATAAAAGTCCCGGGTCTAATCTCGTTGGCGCCATACCAAGCATGTCGGGAGTCGGTATCAATATGGCCCTTGAAGTTATGAGTCTTTACCAGAGATTTATAGGAGCGATAGAGACCTCCGCAAAAATCGTAGTTTTCCCCTCTAATGGTAACGCCAGCGGTCGAGTTGAGAATGCCCTGCAGCAGGGTGGAGCCACTGCGGCCGTAAGTAATGATTAGAATAGACTCAAACTTGCGCCCTATTTCAGCGTTAGCGGACGGCCGTTGAAGGTTATTCGCGCGAGTGTGGCTAGGATTGTCTAATCTACCCCACCGCGATCTGACCAAGCGGTGAACACTGGCTGGTGGATTGATATTGTTGGTAGTACTGCCAAGTTGGAAGATGCCACCATTTCCCAAGTATTTTTTGACGACAGTGGCATCGATGGGCTGCAGTGGTTCGCTGCCGGGGCTCATTTTTCCTGCAGAATGTAACGAGGCAACCTCAGCCGCATGGATGTCGCGATTGAGCTTTAATCCGCAAGCGAGGTGGCGCAGCTCTCGCAGCGCAGTGGCGGTGTCGCTGGCATAGAGCTTCTCAAAAATAACGACCGTGGTCTGATTTGCTAATTCAAGTATATTACGATGCAAAATATCGAGCCGAGCATTGCAGGCTTGTTGGTGTCTTAGCAGGTTCTCTATTTCGCCAATCGGTGCTCTATAAGTGGGAGGTTGGTTGCTGTGCCAGCGGCCAGTGTTAAGCGCGCGTTGTAATGACACGAGACGATTGAGTGAATTTTCGCGAACAAGGAATATCATCGAGTAGCCTGCACGGCAGGCTTGTTTGGCGAGCTCCATACTGATCGGAAGTGGTATCTCCTCAACACAGATTTTCATGGAAGTGCCAGCAGCAATTACCGCTGCTATAGAGGATCGTGCCTGCTCAATGCTGTGGGTAATTTTGTAATCTGCAACACAGTCTTGAAACTCTCGCCCCATGTTAAAAGGTTCATGCAGAACCGTAGTTTTGGATTGTTGGCTCAACCAATCGGACAAATTGGTGCCGCCAGATCGCTGGATAGTCCAAATAATAAAGTTGTTCATCGCTTTAATAATCGCAATACGCTCATTGTTGGTCATCTCGTACTGTCAGGGCAGTCTCAAGATAATCTGCTGCCCCTCGCAGTTGCGCAACCAAGCCGGCTAGAAAAACCTCGCGCTCTTTATTTTCAAAGTCTGCAAGCCAGACATTGAAGGGCGCGGGGTAACCCCGCAGTAATAATGAGGCCAGGTATGCACCTTTGCCACGCTTATATCCTAGCGCGGTGCAATCCGCCTCATCTGAACCCAAGGAGCGACGGTGGTCGTGATGGACAATTAAGTCAGCCAGCATGGTGCCGTTATAGCCAGCTTGATTGGCTCTTGCGGCAAATTCTATATCCTCACAGGGGAAGGGAGTGCCGCTGCCCATCAGCGGGTTGAAGCCGCCAATAGCATTAAAAACATGTCGCGCAAAAAACATATTAGCACCTTGCACCGTACCAGACGGCAGATAGTGGAAATCCTTGGGTAGCTTGCGGCTGTGGGTAAATCTTAAGCTGGCCATACGCGGATCGTGGTCGGGATTGTGATGGTGGATTTGCCCGCCGCCAAAGTCGGCGCGATATTTCTCAATGCCGGCCACTAAGGCCAAAAAGTAATGGTTGTCTAATAGGCAATCATCGTCAGTGAACGCGAGTATTTCGCCCCTACTATGCTCGACACCGTGATTGCGTGCGTTGCCAAGCCCTGGCTTTGCACAATAAGTGTAGTGTATGTTCCAGCGAGATTGGTGCGCGGCTTGAGTACATACCGCTTTGGTGTCGTCCTCAGAGCCATTATCGACAATGACGATCTCAGCGGTATAGCTAGGTTGTTCGGTAAGATCTAAGGATGCCAAAAAACGGCGGAGAAACTCTGACCGGTTTTTGGTGCAAACTATAAGTGATACTTTCACTGGTGCTTCCCTTGGTTTGACTAGTTGAGTGTGGTCGTGAATTTATTTATGGCACTGTACTGAAGCCGTATAGTCGAGTTGGCAGGTTTAACGGTGGTCGCCCTTGAATAGCGCCACCGCTTGAAAAAAAAGCTTGGCCTTATCAATATCGTGGTCATCTCGGTATTTGTTAGCCGCTCGGAGCAAGCTGGCGCGTGTCCAGCCGGCACTGTACAAGGCAAAAAATAAGTTGGTCAAAGGACTGGTCTGTTGTGTCGAGAAAACGTCTTCTGGTACGAAATCGGAGTTAAGGTCGATGCTGTAGCCGAACTGATGAAAATCGTCCTTATATATCTTTAAAATTAGCGCAGCTTGGTGAGAGGAGATTTCGCTTTTATAGCTTGCGGTTGAGCCGGTCGCATGAGGAGCCTGTTTAATTAATTTGAAATTATGGTTGCTGAGAAATTCGGCGAGTTGCTCGGGGCGTTCGATACGGCCAAGATAGCTGGGGGTGATGTGCTCTGAGAGCAAATTATAAGTTTGAGGTCTGTAGTGTGGGTTCATGGCTTGCCGGTTCGGGTCGCGCGCTAAGGTCTCTAAAAAACCGGTAAAGCCAAGTGGCTCAGTAGTGCGCAGTTGGTATTTCTTAAAAAAGGCGCGGCGCACCGGATTATCGCGGGTGAATTTGTCTTTGTAGCAAGAGAGCGCCCGACTGTAAGGATTGCGAGTAACTGCAAAAAATACAGTATCTGTGGATTGAGGTGGTGGCAATAGCCTGCGAGCTTGTTTGTGCAGGTCGTCACCTAGCTCCGGCGCCAAGCTTTTCTTTAAGGTGGTTGCCCCTGCTTTAGGGTTGGCGATAAGCGTCAAGTTGGCCGATGCTGCACAAAAAAGCCGATCATAAAACATAGTTAAATCTTTTAATTTGAGAAGGGGATATAGCAACCACCCGCACCTATAAGTGGTAATTTAACTCCACAGCGTTCGCGAATGTGGAAAGCGAGCGAAAAAATAGTCATAAACGCTGGCGTAAAGCTGTCGAATCTTGCTGCGCTCGCTGTTGTCCAAGCTGCCCTTGTTGCGAGGGGTCGAGTTTATCTTAACTGTGGCAAACTCAGGGTTGGCAGCAACGCCTAAAAAATCAGAGAGCGCAGTGATTTGAGGCGCATTAAACATCTCTTCATAAAAGCCAACATAGATATCTTGTCTGTCGAATACTTGCTCTGCCTCGATAATAGCATTCTGGTAGAGAGTTCTTATCTGGCAGTGCTGGCTAGTTATGTATTGCTCTAGCGCCGATGAGAAACAGTGTTCACCCGGCCTGATGCCCTCTTGGAAGTTTTCTCTTTGCAGGTTAAATCTGACCGCGCTGGCGATTCTTTCGGCAGGATTGCGGACAAGTATGACTACTTTAACGTTGATGTTTCGCTGGTTAAAACCTTCCTGAATCTTCTCAAGTCGCTGCCTGTCAAGCAGGCAGTACAAGGGGGTAATGTCTGCGCTTAGGTTGAATCCGTTGAGCATCAGCTGGGCAAAATAATCAAAGTACAGCGAGGTATTGTTTTGCATTGCGTGGATAATGTTGCGACGACTGTATTGAGACTGCTCTGGGTGATAACGCTGTCTGAAGCCCGTGGCTAATTCGGCGTCGAGGGCGTCCCATACATGGTACTCCTTGGCAATGCCTTGGGAAAAATTTGCGCGCGAGCAGAGATATCGATAGAGCCACGACGTGCCGCATTTTTGGTGGCCTAAACCCAATATGAAGGTTCTGTTAGAGTCGCGCGGCATAAGCGTTGCTTTTCCTGGGATTAATCGCGTGGCACACCATCGTCTAGCTGTTGGGCGGCTTCAATCGATGTTGAATAAAAAAGATAGTTTACGGGCAGTTGTGCGACCTGTCACATGCGACGTTGTCTGTGTGAGAAATTCTACGTGGCGGGCTCGCACAGTTGCCAGCTCCTTCACAATGTCATGTCTTGGGGGTCGATATGGGTAGTGTGATAATGAGCGGTGTCATAGCGATATTTCTTGTTGCTGCTAGTGGTGATTATATTGGTCTTTGACAGCTCAAGTGGTGTTAAGAATCGGCTAGAATGCGGTTTTGATAGCGACACAGAGTGCGGGAGCGGTGCGTGGATACGCTGATTTACTTACTGATAGGTGCCGCCGCGGGATTGTTGGCAGGCCTATTTGGCATTGGCGGCGGGGTAATTATTGTCACTGTGCTGATTTTTTCGTTCGCCGCTCAGGGCTTCGCCCCAGAGGTGATTACCCACTTGGCGATCGGCACATCGCTGGCGACGATTGTGGTGACCTCGTTGAGCTCGGTCTACAGCCACAATAAAAGTGGCGCAGTGAATTGGCAGTTGTTCATCTGGCTGACGCTCGGCATCGCCGTGGGGGCGGTGGCCGGTGGACTGTTTGCGCAGGCGCTGCCGGGCGAGTGGTTGCAGTTGGCGTTTGGCTTGTTCCTAATTGCAGTGGGGGTACAGATGGCGATTCCGGTCGCCACTGGTGTCTATCGGCCACCCGGGGTGAGCTTGTCGGTGTTGGCGGGCGGTGTTATCGGCTACATCTCGGCGCTGTTTGGTATTGGCGGTGGCTCGCTGACCGTGCCATTTTTGGCGGGTCGCGGCCTGCCGATGCGCCAGGCGGTCGCCACCAGTGCCGCCTGTGGGCTGCCGGTGGCGCTATTTGGTGCGCTCACTTTCGGCTTTGGCGCGGCGGCGCTACCGAATCTGCCGGCCGGTAGTTGGGGTTATGTCTACCTGCCGGCGTTACTGGGTATTGTGATTGCCAGCGCGCCGGCGGCGCGGCTCGGCGCGCGGTTGGCGCACCGCCTCAATCCGCGGCTGTTGCGGCAGCTATTTGCTCTCTCATCGGTGCTGTTTGGCGCCCGTTTTGTCGCTGTTAATGGGGCGTTGCTATGGCCGAGTTAACCGGTTTGGAGCCGTTGTTGCGGTTGCTCAGCGATGGCGCGGTACACTCCGGCGAGGCGCTTGGCGAGGCGCTCGGAATCAGTCGTGCCGCGGTTTGGAAGCAGCTTCAGAAGCTGCAGGCCGCGGGTGTTGAGGTCAACGCAGTAAAGGGCAGCGGCTATCAGCTGGCCACCGCGCTGGATCTGCTCGACGGTAAAACGCTAGCGGCAGAGCTGCGGCGGTCGCTGCGTCTGCCGTTTACTCTGCAGGTGGACACTCAGGTCGCTTCGACCAACCGCGAAGCGATGGCGTGGGCGGCCACTGCCGCTGCGGATAGCGGCATTTTTATCGCTTTAGCTGAGCAGCAGAGCGCTGGCCGCGGTCGCCGCGGCCGCGACTGGGTGAGCCCGTTGGCCGCCAATATTTATCTATCGCTGGTGGCTAGTTTCAGTGCCGGTGCTGCCGCGCTAGAGGGGTTGAGCCTGGCCGTCGGGGTGGCGGTGCGCCGAGCGCTACAGCGCTTTGACTGCGAAACGCAGCTGAAGTGGCCCAACGATATTCTCTGCGCTGAGAAAAAATTGGGCGGTATCCTGCTGGAGATGACTGGCGACCCGGTGGGCGACTGCCGCGTGGTGATTGGGGTGGGTCTCAACGTCGCCATGCCAGCCGATGCGGCCGGCGCGATCGGGCAGCCATGGACCGACCTGCGCACCGAGCTAGGCTTGGTGCCGCGGCGCACCGAGCTGGCGCTGGCATTGATTGAAGAGATTGTTGAAGTCACTACCCACTTCCAATCAAGAGGTTTTAGTTACTGGCGCGACGAGTGGTTGCAGGCCAGTGCGTGGACGGCGCAAGCAGTGCAGGTGGAGGGGCCAGCTGGGCTGCTGGGTGGGGTGATGATCGGGGTCGACGACAGTGGTGCGCTGTTGCTGCAAGACCACACCGGCAGCGTCCAGCGCATTGTCGGCGGCGAGCTGTCGCTGCGCCGTGAGGGGGGTGAGCGGTGAGCAGCGATCAGCAGGTGGTGCAGTTTGATCTGGGCAATAGCGCAGTCAAGTGGCGCGCGCAGAGCGGCATTCGCACTGTGGCGCGGGGGCGGTTCGCAGTGGCCGAGTTGGCGAGTCAGCAGTCACTTGTCGAGCTGCGCGGACAACTGAACGCAGCTGTGATCAGCTCGGTAGCGGGCGGCGCAGCGGGGCAGAAAATCGCCGAATTTTGTCGCCACCAGCTCGGCGTGGAGCCGCGCTTTGCCAGAGTTGTCAGTGAACTCAATGGCTTGCGTTGCGGCTACCGCGATCCGGCCAAGCTTGGCGTTGACCGCTGGTTGGCGATGCTGGCGGCGCGAGCGCGCTACAGTGGCGCCCTGGTGGTGGTCGATCTCGGCAGCGCCGCCACCTTTGATGTGATTAGCGCCGCCGGGCAACACTGTGGCGGCTACATTCTGCCGGGGCTTGAGCTGATGCGAGCGGCGCTGGCCCAGGGGACCGACGCGGTACAAGTGGCGCCACAGCCGGTGACGCAGATCACCCCCGGCGTCGATACCGCAGCGGCGGTTCGCCACGGCGCCCTGGCGGCACTGGTGGCTCTGGCTGAAAGCCTCAGCCGGCGCCATCGAGCGCTGCTGGTGGTCGGCGGTGGCGATGCGGCGCTGTTGTGTAAGCAGTTGCCCGACTGCCAACACTATGCCGATATGGTTTTGGATGGCCTCGCTATCGCTATGGCCAGCGAGAGTGCCGACAACATGGAAAAAATCCGTTAAACCGCCAGCTTTTTGTTGCGCCGCTGGCTGAGTTTAACTAGAATCGCGAACCTTCAAAAAAGATGCTGGCGTAGCTCAGTTGGTAGAGCAGCTGACTTGTAATCAGCCGGTCGGGGGTTCGACTCCTCTCGCCAGCTCCATTTTGAAGGCAATTCCGCGTTATAAGCGGCAAAGCGATTGACAACTGGGCGCGCAGCGAACAAAATACGCGCCCCGTTTTTGGCTAGTTGCTTTGCCTGGCGGTTTTGGAGGGGTTCCCGAGCGGTCAAAGGGATCAGACTGTAAATCTGACGCGAAAGCTTCGGTGGTTCGAATCCGCCCCCCTCCACCAAATTAGTATACGGTGGTCTGCTGGCAGCAGTTGTTGTTGAGATCGTCGTAGGTTGAGGTGGATGAGAACCAACCTTTTCGTAGAAAAGGGGGTTCGACTAACGGCGCAGCCGTTAGTGCGGCGCTTGCGCCGACCCGGAGGGCGACAAGCCGCAGGCTTGGCGTAATCCGCCCCCCTCCACCAAATTAGTATACGGTGGTC
>SPIA01000004.1 GCA_004535795.1 Gammaproteobacteria bacterium LSUCC0057 | reverse complement strand
CGAAAGACGAAGGTGGCCGTCATACGCCGTTCTTCAAAGGCTACCGTCCGCAATTTTACTTCCGCACCACTGACGTGACCGGCGCTTGTGAGCTGCCCGAGGGCGTTGAGATGGTTATGCCGGGTGACAACGTGCAGATGGAAGTGACCTTGATCCACCCGATTGCGATGGAAGAAGGTCTGCGCTTTGCGATTCGCGAAGGCGGTCGTACCGTCGGTGCTGGCGTCGTCGCCAAAATCGTCGAGTAAGTAGTTAGTTGTTTGCAAAGGGGCTCTTGCGAGCCCCTTTTTTAGCTGCGGGAGTCAAGCTTCGCAAGAGGCGCCGGAGTTTAAAAAATAAGTCGCTGTACAGTAGATAATTGCTTGACAGTTGAGTGGCTCGGCTCTAGAATTCGCGCTCCTTTTTTGGGGCTGCTGGTTCGACCCTGAGTAAATAATGTATTAACGGAGTCTCGATTCCATGCAAAACCAACGCATTAGGATTCGCTTGAAAGCGTTCGATCACAAGCTGATCGACACCTCGACACAAGAGATTGTCGAGACCGCCAAGCGTACTGGCGCCCAGATTCGCGGCCCAATACCTTTGCCGACCCGCAAAGAGAAGTTCACTATTTTGATCTCGCCGCACGTCAACAAAGATGCTCGAGATCAGTATGAGATTCGCACCCACAAACGTATGCTCGATATTGTTGAGCCAACCGAAAAGACCGTGGATGCGCTGATGAAGTTGAACCTAGCTGCCGGTGTAGAGGTTCAAATCAGCTTAGGCTGATCGGCAGATAGTTGGCCGCGCGAGCGGCGCTAGCAACACAAATTTTGTCATTTACCGAAGTGTAATGCTCTGAAATGGGCGGCCGTAGCGGGTAACAGCCCCGTACACTGAAGAGGTTAAGAAAATGAGTATAGGTATTGTCGGCCGCAAATGCGGCATGACTCGCGTCTTCACCGACGAGGGTGTATCTATTCCGGTGACTGTGGTTGAGGCCGAGCCCAACCGCATCACTCAGGTTAAATCTTCCGACAGTGACGGCTATTCAGCCATTCAAGTCACAACAGGTTCTCGCAAAGCTTCTCGCGTCGCTAAAGCGCAGGCTGGCCACTATGCCAAAGCCGGTGTCGAAGCGGGTCGCGGTCTCTGGGAGTTTCGCACTGAAGGCGCCGATGAGGTGTTAGAAGTGGGTGGCTCACTGACTGTCGAGCGTTTTGAGGCAGGTCAAAAAGTTGACGTGACCGGCACTTCCAAAGGTAAAGGCTTCCAGGGTGGCGTCAAACGCTGGAACTTTGCTATGCAAGATGCCACGCACGGCAACTCACTGTCGCACCGTGCCCCCGGCTCTATCGGTCAAAACCAGACCCCTGGTCGCGTCTTCAAGGGTAAGAAGATGGCTGGCCACATGGGTGCCGAGCAGGTGACCACACAAAATCTTGAAATCGTCCGCGTCGATGCTGAACGCAACTTGCTGCTGATTAAGGGTGCCGTTCCCGGCGCGCCTGGCGGTGATGTGATTGTCAGCCCCGCAGTTAAAGCATAAGGGGAGCGTCCATGGAACTTAACATCGCGACACCCACAGGTACAGGCGGCACGGTTCAGGTCTCTGACGCTGCATTTGGCCGTGAGTTCAACCAAGACCTCGTCCACCAGATGGTCACCGCCTATCTCGCCGGCGCCCGTCAAGGCACCCGTGCCCAGAAGACCCGCAGCGACGTCTCGGGTGGCGGCAAGAAGCCGTTCAAGCAGAAAGGCACGGGCCGCGCTCGCGCCGGTACTATCCGCAGCCCAATCTGGCGTGGCGGCGGCACTACCTTTGCTGCTCGTCCGCAAGATCACAGCCAGAAGCTCAATAAGAAGATGTATCGCGCTGGTATGCAGTCGATTGTCTCTGAGCTGGCTCGCCAAGAGCGTTTGGTGGTTGTTGAGAGCTTTGATCTCGAGGCGCCCAAGACCCGCGGCCTGATCGCCAAGCTCGCTGAGTTGGGCTTGAAAGAAGCGCTGATTGTTACCGAAGATGTGTCAGAGAATCTGTACCTGGCCTCGCGCAACCTCTACAAGGTAGATGTGCGCGATGCGGCGGGTGTCGATCCTGTCAGTCTGATTAATTTTGATAAGGTCGTGGTGACTGTTGCCGCCCTTAAGAAGCTTGAGGAGATCCTGGCATGAATCAGGAGAGAGTCTTCAAAGTGCTGCTAGCTCCGCACATTACCGAAAAAGCGGCAATGGCCTCGCAGGCTGGCAACCAAATCGTCTTTAAAGTAGCCACCGACGCGACTAAGTTGGAGATTAAAAAAGCTGTTCAGCAGCTGTTTAATGTCCAGGTCGAAGATGTCCGTGTTGCCAACGTAAAAGGCAAGACCCGCCGCACTCGCACCGGTCTCGGCCGTCGCAGTGACTGGCGCAAAGCTTATGTACGCCTCGCAGACGGTCAAGAGATCGACTTCGCGGTCGCTGAGTAAGGGATAAGATCATGCCAGTAGTTAAGAGAAAACCGACCTCCCCGGGACGCCGCTTTGTTGTAAGCGTGGTCACTCCCGACCTGCACAAAGGCGCACCTTACGCCCCTTTGTTGGCGCCCAAAAAACGCAACGGTGGCCGTAACAATGCCGGCCGTATCACCGTTCGTCATATCGGTGGTGGCCACAAGCAGCACTACCGCATTATCGACTTCAAGCGCAACAAAGACGGTATTCCGGCGAAAGTTGAGCGCATTGAGTACGATCCCAATCGCAGCGCGAACATTGCTCTGGTCTGCTACGCCGACGGCGAGCGCCGCTACATCATTGCCGCTAAGGGCATGAAGGCGGGCGATCAGATTGTCAGTGGTGCCGATGCCCCGATTAAAGTCGGCAACACCTTGCCGCTGCGCGCCATGCCAGTGGGTTCGGTGGTGCACTGTGTCGAGATGAAGCCTGGCAAGGGTGCCCAGTTGGCGCGCAGTGCTGCGGCTGCGGTGCAGCTGGTGGCTCGCGAGGGCGACTACGCAACGATTCGCCTTCGCAGCGGAGAAATGCGCAAAGTGCCGGTCGACTGCCGCGCAACACTCGGTGAAGTTTCTAACAGTGAGCACAGCTTGCGCTCGCTGGGTAAGGCTGGCGCCTCGCGCTGGCGCGGTGTTCGCCCCACTGTTCGCGGTGTGGCCATGAACCCGGTCGATCACCCACACGGTGGTGGTGAGGGTCGCACTTCGGGTGGTCGTCACCCTGTGTCGCCTTGGGGTATGCCTACCAAAGGCTACAAAACGCGCAAGAACAAGCGCACCAATCAATACATCGTTCGTCGTCGCACTAAGTAAGCGACTGTCGAATAACGATATACGAGGATAGCAACTGTGCCACGCTCTCTTAAGAAAGGACCCTTCGTCGACCTGCATCTGGTTAAGAAGGTTGAAGCCGCCGCTGCAGCCAATGACCGTCGGCCGATTAAGACCTGGTCGCGTCGCTCGATGATTCTTCCCGATATGGTTGGGTTGACCATCGCCGTTCACAACGGCCGCCAGCATGTTCCAGTCGTGATCAACGAAGAGATGGTTGGTCACAAGCTGGGTGAATTTGCCCCGACGCGGACCTACAAGGGCCATATCGTCGACAAGAAAGCCAAGCGCTAATTGCGCGGCGCAGAGCAAAAGAGGTAGTAACGGTGGAAGTTACAGCAAAATTACGCGGTGCCCGTCTGTCGGCGCAAAAAGCCCGTCTGGTCGCTGACCTGGTGCGTGGCAAAGATGTTGAGCAGGCGCTGGACATTCTCCAGTTTAGTGGCAAGAAAGGCGCTGACATCATTAAGAAGGTGCTGGAGTCGGCTATCGCCAACGCCGAGCACAACGACGGCGCTGACGTCGACGAGTTGAAGGTGTCAACCATCTTTGTTGATGAAGGGTTGACTATGAAGCGGATCAAGCCGCGCGCCAAAGGCCGCGCTGATCGTATCTCTAAACGCACTTGTCACATCACTGTGAAAGTGGCTGAGAAGTAATCAAGGTTCGGGAGACCATCCATGGGTCAAAAAGTACATCCAACCGGCATACGTCTGGGCATTGTTACCAAGCATACCTCTACCTGGTACGCCGGTAACCGCGACTACGCTGACAAGCTCAACCAAGATTTGGCGGTTCGCGCTTTCATTCAGAAGAAGCTGGCAGCCGCGTCGGTAAGCCGCATCGAGATAGAGCGTCCGTCGGACAGTGCGCGTATCACCATCCACACCGCTCGCCCCGGTATCGTTATCGGCAAGAAAGGTGAAGATGTCGAAGCGCTGCGCAACGAAGTGTCGGCACAGATGGGTTGCCCAGTGCACATCAATATCGAAGAGATCCGCAAGCCCGATCTTGACGCCATGTTGGTCGCCCAAAACGTTGCCCAGCAGCTCGAACGTCGCGTTATGTTCCGTCGCGCCATGAAGCGCACAGTGCAAAATGCCATGCGCAACGGCGCTCAGGGTATCAAGATCCAGGTAAGTGGTCGTCTCGGCGGCGCTGAGATTGCACGAACTGAATGGTACCGCGAAGGTCGCGTGCCGCTGCACACATTGCGCGCCAATATTGATTACGCGCACGCAGAGGGCAACACAACCTACGGCATCATTGGCGTAAAAGTGTGGATCTTCAAGGGTGAAGTTCTCGGTGGCGAGGAGGCTGTGCAGCCCGCCAAAGGCAAGAAGTAAGCGATAAGGGTAAAGCGAGATGCTGCAACCGAAACGTACAAAATTCCGCAAAATGCACACCGGCCGCAATCGTGGCTTGGCGCAGCGCGGTAGCAAGGTGAGCTTTGGCGAGTTTGGCCTCAAAGCCTCTGGTCGCGGTCGTCTGACCGCCCGTCAGATTGAAGCGGCGCGTCGTGCTATGACCCGTCACGTCAAGCGCGGCGGTAAAATTTGGATTCGGGTGTTCCCCGATAAGCCAATTACCCAGAAGCCGCTTGAAGTTCGTATGGGTAAAGGTAAAGGTAATGTTGAGTACTGGGTGGCGCAGATTCGCCCCGGTAAGGTGCTCTACGAAATGGAAGGTGTTTCAGAAGAGCTGGCGCGCGAAGCATTCGCCCTGGCCGCGGCCAAGCTGCCGATTGCAACGACCTTCGTAAAACGGACGGTGATGTAACATGAAAGCAAGCGAATTACGTGATAAGTCGCGCGAAGAGCTGCAAGCGGCGCTCAACAGCGAGCTCGAAAAGCAGTTTAAACAGCGTATGCAGTTGGCGACTGGCCAGTTGAAAGAGACTCACACGGTTCAGCAGGTTCGCCGCAATATTGCGCGCATCAAAACCGTGCTCAACCAGAAGGCAGGTGAATAACCATGAGCGAAGCAGCAAAATCAGCGCGGACACTGTCGGGCACCATTGTCAGCGACAAAATGGATAAAACTGTGACTGTCCTCATCGAGCGTCGCGTTAAGCACCCGATGTACGGCAAGTTCATGACCAAGTCGACCAAAATTAAGGCGCACGACGAAAACAACGACGCGCGCATCGGTGACGTGGTCACTATCGCTGAGTGTGCGCCTATTTCGCGACACAAAGCGTGGCGTCTAGTCGATGTTGTTGAGCGCGCTGTAGCCGAATAATTTGCCTTGCGCAAAGCCGGAGAGTAGAGATGATTCAAACAGAAAGTTATTTGGATGTTGCCGACAACAGCGGTGCACGTCGTGTTATGTGTATCAAGGTTCTCGGTGGTTCACACCGTCGTTATGCCCGAGTTGGCGATGTGATCAAGGTCACCGTCAAAGAGGCGATTCCGCGCGGTAAGGTCAAAAAAGGCCAGGTAATGAACGCTGTCGTAGTGCGCACCCGCAAGGGTCTGCGTCGCCCCGATGGCAGCCTGATCAAATTTGACGACAATGCAGCTGTGCTGCTCAACACTAACTTGGCGCCGATTGGCACACGTATTTTTGGCCCAGTAACTCGTGAACTGCGTACTGAGCGTTTCATGCGAATTATTTCGCTGGCGCCCGAAGTACTGTAAGCGGGAGGAACCGATAATGGCTATGAGTAAAATTAAGCGTGACGATGAAGTGATCGTTATCGCCGGCAAAGACAAAGGCAAGCGTGGCAAAGTACTAAAAGTGCTGGAAAACGATCGCCTGCTGGTCTCTGGTGTTCAGATTATCAAGAAGCACCAGAAGCCCAACCCGCAGCTTGGCGTTGCTGGTGGTATTGTTGAGAAAGAGTCAGCGATTCACGTCTCTAACGTGGCACTCTTTAACAGCGCAACCAATAAGGCGGACCGCGTTGGCTTCAAGATTGAAGGCGACAGCAAGGTTCGAGTATTTAAGTCCAGCGGCGAAGCCGTAGACGCCTAAGTAGCAGGGTATTGAAATGGCAAGGCTAAAAGATAAATACACAAGCGAAATCGCTCCCAAACTGAAGGAAGAGCTCGGTCTCTCCAATGTGATGGAAGTGCCGCGCATTACCAAGATCACCCTCAACATGGGTGTAGGTGAAGCAGTGGGCGATAAGAAAGCGCTGGAAGCAGCAGTGGCTGATTTGACCTTGATTGCCGGTCAAAAGCCCATTATTAACAACGCCCGCAAGTCGATCGCCGGCTTTAAGATTCGTCAGGGTTGGCCGATTGGCACCAAGGTGACGCTGCGTTCAGAGCGTATGTACGAGTTTCTCGAGCGTTTGGTTGGCATCGCTATTCCGCGTATCCGCGACTTCCGCGGTATCAGCCCCAAGCAGTTTGACGGACGCGGCAATTTTGCTATGGGTGTCAGCGAGCAGATTATCTTCCCCGAGATCGACTACGAAAAGATCGATAAGTTGCGCGGGTTGGATATCACCATCACTACCACTGCCCGCACTGACGACGAGGGCCGAGCCCTGTTGCGTGCATTTAACTTCCCACTCAAAGGTTGAGGTTAGGATAATGGCTAAAGTTTCTATGATTGAGCGCGAGAAAAAACGCGCTAAAACCGTCGCAAAATACGCCGCTAAGCGCGCTGAACTCAAGGCGCTGATTCAGAGCCCCAACACAGGTGACGAAGAGCGTTGGGAAGCGCTGCAAAAGTTGCAGCAGTTACCCCGTGATGCAAGCCCGGTTCGCCAGCAAAATCGCTGCCGTATCACCGGTCGCCCGCACGCGGTTTACCGTAAATTTGGTTTGAGCCGTATTAAGTTGCGCGAAGCAGCGATGCGCGGCGATGTGCCAGGCCTTGTTAAGTCAAGCTGGTAATAGGAGCAGTTGATATGAGCATGCAAGATCCAATCGCCGATATGCTGACCCGCATCCGCAATGCACACCAGCGCAATAAAGTCTCTGTGACAATGCCAGCTTCTAAGTTGAAGGCCGCTGTCGCTGGTGTACTGGAGTCAGAAGGTTACATCAACGGTTTTTCTGTGAGCAGCGATGCCAAGCCGCAGTTGACCGTTGAGCTTAAGTATTTTGAAGGCAAGCCGGTTATCTCTGAGATCAACCGTATCAGCAAGCCGAGCTTGCGCCAGTACCACGGCCGCGATGCGCTGCCGAGTGTTCGCGGCGGCCTGGGCGTCGCTATTGTCACCACCAGTCAAGGTGTGATGACTGATCGCGCTGCTCGCGCTGCCGGTATCGGCGGCGAAGTTCTCTGCACCGTATTCTAAGTAGGGATTAGACATGTCAAGAATTGCAAATAATCCAGTCACTCTGCCCAAGGGCGTAGAGGTCTCTATGGCCGCCGGCGAGATCGCCGTCAAGGGTGCTAAAGGCTCGTTGAAGATGGCCTTGAACAGTGCTGTTGTGGTTGTGCAAGAGGGCGATAGCCTCACTTTTGCCGCCGCCACTACCGACAAGTTCTCTGGCGCTATGGCCGGTACTACTCGTTCGCTGGTCAACAACATGGTGATCGGTTGTTCGGTCGGCTTTGAGAAGAAGCTCGAGCTGGTTGGCGTCGGTTACCGCGCTCAAGTGCAAGGCAGCAAGGTCAACCTGACGCTGGGTTTTTCTCATCCGATCGTCTATGACCTGCCCCAAGGTGTGACCGCTGAGTGCCCGACGCAGACTGAAATTGTACTCAAGGCGATGGACAAGCAGGTGCTTGGCCAGGCTGCCGCTGAGATTCGCGCTTTCCGTCCGCCAGAGCCGTATAAAGGTAAGGGTGTCCGTATCTCTGGTGAGTACGTACGACGTAAAGAAGCCAAGAAAAAGTAACAGGGTAAACTGATGAGCGACAACAAAAAATTATCACGTCTGCGCCGCGCGCGCCGTGCCCGTGGCAAGATCGCTGAGCTTGGTGCTGTGCGTCTGTGCATTACTCGCACACCGCGTCACATGTACGCGCAAATTATTGCCGCCAGTGGCGACCAGGTACTGGCCAGCGCCTCCACGCTGGAAGCGAGCCTGCGCCAGGGTGCCACCGGCAACATTGCCGCCGCTACTGCAGTTGGTAAGCTGGTTGCCGAGCGTGCAGTTGAAGTGGGTGTTAAAACAGTTGCTTTTGATCGCAGCGGTTTTAAATACCACGGCCGTGTCAAGGCGTTAGCTGATGCCGCGCGCGAAGCCGGTCTCGAATTCTAATAGGTATATATTATGGCTTACAACGATCAAAAAGATTCATCCGAAGGCTTCCAAGAGAAGCTGGTACAGGTAAATCGCGTTGCTAAAACCGTTAAAGGCGGCCGTATTTTCGCCTTTACTGCCTTGACTGTGGTCGGCGATGGCAACGGTAAAGTGGGCTTTGGCCGCGGTAAAGCCCGCGAAGTCCCGCAAGCGATTCAGAAGGCGATGGAGTCTGCTCGTCGCAACATGATCTCGGTGGCGCTGAATGGCAAGACTATTCAATACCCGACTAAGGGTGTTCACTCGGCGGCGAAAATTTACATGCAGCCTGCTTCGCCAGGTACCGGCGTCATCGCCGGTGGTGCTATGCGCGCGGTGTTGGAGCTGGCTGGAGTTAACGATGTACTGGCCAAGTGCTACGGCTCGACCAACCCGGTCAATGTTGTGCGCGCCACCTTTAAAGCGCTCGAGGCGATGCAGTCGCCCGACGACATTGCTGCCAAGCGCGGTAAGTCAGTCGAAGAGATCTTGAATTAATAGACGTTACGTCAGATTTGGATAGAGCATCATGGCTAAAGCAAAAGCAACATTTAAAGTCACTCAGACCAAGAGCGTTCACGGTCGGTTGAAAAACCACCGCGCCTGTATCGCCGGGCTGGGTCTGCGCCGTATCGGCCACACCGTCGAACTGGAGGACACCCCTTCAGTGCGCGGCATGGTCAATAAAGTCTATTACATGGTTAAGGTCGAGGAGGCATAAGATGCGTCTAAATACTCTCAGCCCCGCTCCTGGCCGGGTTAAAGCGGCAAAACGTGTTGGTCGCGGCATCGGTAGCGGTCTCGGCAAAACTGCCGGCCGCGGTCACAAAGGTCAAACCTCTCGCTCAGGTGGCACTATTCGCCCCGGATTTGAGGGTGGCCAAATGCCACTGCAAAAGCGTCTGCCCAAGTACGGCTTCACCTCGCGTTTG
Source organism: Gammaproteobacteria bacterium LSUCC0057 (assembly GCA_004535795.1). Classification (GTDB taxonomy): domain Bacteria; phylum Pseudomonadota; class Gammaproteobacteria; order Pseudomonadales; family Porticoccaceae; genus LSUCC0057. Next base: position 150,863 of record SPIA01000004.1, on the reverse strand, counting down.
GCGGCGGTGACCGCTGAAATTCGTCTGGCGGAACTGAACTTGGTTGAAGGCAGCGAAGTCTCTATCGCCACCTTGCGCGCCGCTGGTTTGATCAACAACAGCATTAAGCGCGCCAAAGTATTCGCTTCAGGCGAAGTGACTAAAGCGGTTACCTTGGTCGGTGTCGGTGCCACTGCGGGTGCGCGCGCTGCGATCGAAGCGGCCGGCGGCAAGGTTGAGGCTTAAGTTTAGCTAATGGCGAATCCTGCGGGCATGCCTAACGGCGGAGCAAAAGGGTTGGGCGAGCTTTGGGCTCGCCTTCGCTTTTTGTTCTTGGCGATTATTGTCTATCGATTGGGCACCCATATCCCGGTACCCGGTTTCGATCCCGATCGCCTCGCCGATATGTTCAACCAGAGCCAAGGCACCTTCTTGGGCATGTTCAACATGTTCTCCGGTGGTGCTCTGGAGCGCATGAGTATTCTTGCGCTGGGCATCATGCCGTACATCTCGGCCTCGATTATTATGCAGCTGCTGTCGGCGACTGTGCCGGCGCTTGAGCAGCTCAAGAAAGAAGGTGATGCCGGGCGTCGCCAGATCAACCAGTACACCCGCTACGGCACCGTGGTGCTGGCACTGGTGCAGGGTACCGCGATGGCAGTCGGTTTTGCCTCGCAAGGTCTCGCCTACGAAGTTAATTTAATGTTTTATCTGGTGGCGATCGGCTCGCTGGTGGCCGGCGCTATCTTCATGATGTGGTTGGGTGAGCAGATCACTGAGCGCGGCATAGGAAATGGCATTTCGATGCTGATCTTTGCCGGTATTGTCGCCGGGATCCCCAGTGCTATTGGCCAAGCGCTCGAGTCGGCGCGCCAGGGCGACCTGAACCCGCTGACTCTGGTGGTGGTGCTGATTATCGCCATCGCTGTCGTTTACTTTGTGGTATTCATCGAGCGCGGTCAGCGCCGCTTAACGGTCAACTACGCGCAGCGTCAGGGGCGACAAGCTTACAATGCCCAGACTTCGCACCTGCCGCTGAAGGTCAATATGGCCGGCGTAATCCCGGCGATTTTTGCCAGCAGTTTGCTGATGTTCCCCAGCTCGCTGAGCAGCTGGTTTGGTCAGGGCGCCAGCGCCCCTGCTTGGCTGCAGGATATTTCACTGCTGATCGGCCCCGGCCAGCCGCTGTATATATTGCTGTTTTCGGCGCTGATCATCTTTTTCTGCTTCTTCTACACGGCGTTGATGTACAACCCCAAGGAAGTGGCTGATAACCTGAAACGTGGCGGCGCCTTTTTGCCCGGTATCCGCCCTGGTGAGCACACTGCCAAGTACATCGACAGCGTGACCACCCGTTTGACATTGATAGGGAGTATTTACATCACCCTGATTTGTCTGTTACCCATGGTGTTAAACGTGCAATTTAATGTGCCGTTTTACCTGGGTGGTACCTCGATGTTGATCGCAGTGGTGGTCACCATGGATTTTATGGCCCAAGTGCAGTCGCACTTGATGTCTCAGCAGTACGACTCGCTGATGAAGAAGGCCAACTTAAAGAATGTAGGCCGCAAGTAATTAGTTTGCCCGTTTAAAGAGAGGTTTGCGATGAAAGTACGTGCATCCGTCAAGAAGATGTGTCGGAACTGTAAGGTTATCCGCCGCAACGGTTCGGTTCGAGTGATCTGTAGTGTCGAACCTCGCCACAAGCAGCGCCAAGGATAATCTGGTTGATTTTTTGACCATCTGCCAGTATTCTAGCGCGCCTTTTTGCAGTGAGCGGCTGGCGTTTTAGAGCTGGGTAATTTAAGTAAGAGAGTGGAGTAACGCAAATGGCCCGAATTGCCGGTGTCAATATTCCCGATAACAAGCACGCCGTCATCTCGTTGACTTACGTGTTCGGTATCGGTCGACCGACTGCCAAAAAACTGTGTGCTGAGTTAGGCATCGCAGAGACAACGAAGATTTCAGACCTCACTGAAGCTGAGCTAGACAACGTCCGCAACGCGGTCGGCAAGCTGTCAGTAGAGGGTGATTTGCGCCGTGAAGTGAGCATGAGCATCAAGCGTTTGATGGACCTCGGTTGTTTCCGCGGCATCCGTCACCGCCGCAACTTGCCGCTGCGCGGTCAGCGCACCAAGACTAACGCTCGCACCCGTAAAGGGCCGCGTCGTCCCATTAAAAAGTAATTTAGGAACGGTTTGCAATGGCTAAAGCAACGAGCAAAACCACCCGTAAAAAGGTCAAAAAAAGTGTTATTGACGGTGTAGCGCATATCTACGCCTCGTTTAACAACACCATCGTCACGATCACTGATCGCCAAGGCAATGCCTTGTCGTGGGCAACTGCCGGTGGTTCAGGCTTCCGTGGTTCGCGCAAAAGTACCCCTTTTGCGGCTCAGGTCGCTGCTGAGCGCGCTGGTGAGGCCGCCAAAGAGTACGGTCTGAAGAACCTCGACGTGCAGGTTAAGGGCCCGGGACCTGGCCGCGAGTCAGCCGTTCGCGCGCTGAACAACGCCGGCTACAAGATTACCAACATCACCGATGTGACGCCGATTCCGCACAACGGCTGTCGTCCGCCGAAAAAACGTCGCGTCTAAGCGTCGCAACAAGAGAGTTAAAGCATGGCTAGATATCTTGGACCCACTTGTAAACTGTCACGTCGTGAAGGCACCGACCTGTTCTTGAAAAGTGGCGTACGCCCACTGGAGAGCAAATGTCGCGCCGAGAGCGCGCCTGGCCAGCACGGTCAACGTCGCGGTCGCCTCTCCGACTACGGTGTGCAGCTGCGTGAAAAACAAAAAGTTCGCCGTATCTACGGTGTGCTGGAAAAACAGTTCAGCAACTACTACAAAGAAGCTGCGCGCATCAAAGGCAACACTGGTGAAAACTTGTTGATCCTCCTGGAGCGCCGCCTCGATAACGTTGTCTACCGCATGGGTTTTGGTTCGACGCGCGCCGAGTGCCGTCAGCTGGTTGCTCACAACGCTATCTTGGTTAATGGCCAGAAAGTGAATATCCCCTCTTACCGAGTTGCAGAAGGCGATGTTGTCTCCGTACGCGAGCGCTCGAAAAAGCAACTGCGCGTGGCCACAGCCCTGCAGTTAGCCGCTCAGCGCGGTGAGTCGGAGTGGGTCAGTGTTGACAACAATAAGATGGAAGGCACCTTTGTGCGCTTCCCAGATCGCTCAGATCTGCCTGCCGAGATCAACGAAAACCTGATCATCGAGCTCTACTCTAAGTAATTGCTGTCACGGCTCTACAGGGAAATACTATGAATTCTGTACACGAATTGTTAACGCCGAAAAATATCGACGTAGTCAGCTACGACGGTAACCATGCCAAGGTTATCCTTGAGCCGTTCGAGCGCGGATTCGGCCACACGCTCGGCAACGCACTGCGTCGCATCTTGCTCTCATCAATGGCAGGTGCTGCCATCACTGAAGTCGAGATCGATGGTGTAGAGCATGAATACAGCAGCATTGAGGGTGTGCAAGAGGATGTCATGGGCATTCTGCTCAACCTCAAAGGCGTCGCTATGATTATGGAAGGCAGTGACGACACGACGCTGTCGATCAATGTCAAAGGGCCTTGCACAGTAACCGCCGCAGATATTCAGGTCGACAACCACGTCGAGGTGGTCAACCCCGACCATGTTATCGCCACGATCTCCGGTAAAACCGAGTTCAATGTTCGTTTGCGTGTTGAGTCGGGCCGCGGCTATCAGCCGGCTGATGCCCGCATCAGCGACGAGGAGACCCGTGCGATTGGCCGCCTGCAGCTCGACGCCACTTTTAGCCCGGTCTACCGTGTCGCTTACAGTGTTGAGAGCGCCCGTGTTGAAAACCGCACCGATCTTGATAAGTTGGTACTAGAAATTGAGACCAACGGCACTATCGACCCCGAAGAGGCGATTCGTCGTTCGGCGACCATTCTCCAGCAGCAGTTGGCGGCCTTCGTCAACCTGCAGGGTGAGTCAGCTGCCGAACCCGAAGCGAAAGAGGAGCAGATTGACCCGATTCTGTTGCGCCCAGTTGATGATCTTGAGCTCACCGTGCGTTCGGCCAACTGTCTGAAGGCCGAGAGCATCTACTACATTGGTGATCTGATCCAGCGCACCGAGGTGGAGTTGTTGAAGACTCCCAACCTGGGTAAGAAATCACTCACCGAGATCAAAGATGTGCTGGCTTCGCGCGGACTGTCACTGGGCATGCGCCTAGAGAACTGGCCGCCGGCTAGCCTGAAAACCGAACGCGAGCTGGCGTAAGCCACTCTATTAATCCTTGCTGAGAAAGCAACGAACGAAGGAAGATAATCATGCGTCATCGCTACAGTGGCCGCAAACTCAACCGCACTGGCTCGCACCGTCGCGCCATGTTCCGCAACATGACCAATTCGCTGTTAGAGCACGAGCTGGTCAAAACCACTCTGCCCAAAGCAAAAGAGTTGCGCGGTTATGCCGAGCCGATCATCACACTCGGTAAAGAAGATTCAGTCGCCAACCGTCGTCTGGCTTTTAGCCGACTGCGCAGCAAGTCGGTGGTTGGTAAATTGTTCAACGAGCTTGGACCGCGTTACCAAGACCGTCCCGGCGGTTACCTGCGAATCTTGAAGTGCGGCAACCGCGCGGGTGATAATGCGCCGATGGCTTATGTAGAGTTGGTCGATCGTCCCCAGCTCGACGCCGCTGCCGAGTAATAGCGAGCGTTAAAAAAACCGGGCACTGCCCGGTTTTTTTTCGTCTGCTATTTATTGCGCCAGCGCCTGCAAAGAGGGTTGGCGACTATCGCGCGGGGACACTGATGCGTTCAAGTGTCTCAAGATTTAACAGTGTTAGCGACTGCCCCCATGCGCAGCCGGTATCCAGTGCAAATAAATGGTCACCGCAGTCGCGGCCTTCGAGCGCCGCCCAGTGGCCGAACACTATCGCTTTGTTAGCCATCTTGCGGCGCGGTGCCAGGTACCACGGCAGAGTGCCGCGCGGCGGCTTGTCCGGCGTCCCTTTAGCTGTTAGATCGAGGCGGCCATCTTTGCCGATAAAACGCATCCGTGTCAGGTAGTTGGTGATCACTCGCCAACGCACTGGTCCACGCAATTTGTCGCTCCACAGTGCTGGCCGATTACCGTACATGGCGGCCAAAAATTCATCGCAGCCATCCCCGGCGAGTACTTGCGAGACCTCGGCGGCGAGTCGCAAGGTTTTTTTGCGCCCCCAAAAAGGCGGGACACCGGCATGAACCAACAGATAGTCGCCCTCCCGCCTTGCCAGCGGCTGCTGGCGCAGCCAGTCAACTAGCTGCTGACAGTCCGGTGCGGCCAATAGCTCGGCGAGGCTATCCTTCTGTGAGGGGCGGCGGTGGCCCCGCGCAATGGCGATTAGGTGGAGGTCGTGGTTGCCGAGCACGGTGGCAAAGCTCTCTCCGAGCTCGCGGCAAAAACGCAGTGTCTGCAGCGACTGCGGACCGCGGTTGACCAGATCGCCGACTGCCAACAACCTATCCTGGTCAGGGTTAAAATCTACTTTGGCGAGTAGCTGTTGCAGCTGATCGTAACAGCCTTGCAAGTCGCCGACGACATAATCAACCACAACTCAGTTAACCTGGTTGGGGGCTGCCAGTAAGAACGGAGCGATCGGTGCCTCTATGGAGCGGTTGTCGCTACTGACCAGCTGATAACTGCCCTGCATGGTGCCAATTGCAGTATCCAGCACCACACCACTGGTGTACTGATAGCTCTGCCCGGGGCCGATGTAGGGCTGCTCGCCGACCACTCCGAGACCGGTGACTTCCCGCTGGCGTTGGTCGCCGTCGGTAATCAGCCAGTGACGGCTCAACAGCTGTAGTGTTTCGCTACCGTGGTTGGTGACAGTAATACGGTAGGCGAAGGCGTAGTTGTTGCTGCTCGGGTCGGACTGTGCGGTGAGATATTCTACCTCGACGGTGACACTAATCGGTGAAGGCGTGGCGCTGGATGGATTCGATGGCATAGGCAAGGCTCGCGGCGTCAGTTAACGGTTGCACTGGGCAATGTGGTTGGCGATGGCGACGAACTCGTCAACGCTAAGCTGCTCGGCGCGACGATCCATATCGATTACGGTCTCCAGTGTAGAGACATCGCTGAGGTATGATTTAAGGCCGTTGCGCAGCGTCTTGCGGCGCTGGCCAAAGCAGTGCGCGACCACCTGGCTGAGAACGCCGACATCTTCTGCGACAACAGGCAGTTGTCGGTGGGGGGTGAGTCTCACTACTGCTGACTGTACCTTGGGTGGTGGTCGAAACGACCCAGGCGGTACTGCAATGACCGGCATCACTTGGCAGTGGTACTGAATCATTACCGAGAGTCTACCGTAAGCTTTGCTGCCCGGCTGTGCGCCGATGCGGTCGACAACCTCTTTTTGCAGCATAAAGTGCATGTCGGCGATCAACTCGCGAAAGCTCAACAGGTGAAACAGCAACGGCGTCGAGATGTTATAGGGTAGGTTGCCGACCAGTCGCAGCGGTTTGCCCGGTCGGTAAAACGCTGCATAGTCGACCTTTAGCGCATCGGCGGCGGTGATGTTGAGCTCGCCAAAGCGCCCGCGAAGATGGTCAACCAGATCGCGATCGAGCTCAATCACCTGCATGGTTGGGCAGAGTGGCAACAAGTACTCGGTGATGGCAGCGAGGCCGGGCCCGATTTCGATGAGATTGTCGCTCGCTTGCGGATTAACGGTCTTAACGATGCGCTCAATGATGGCGCGGTCGACCAGAAAATTTTGCCCAAAGCGTTTGCGTGGCTGATGGTCGTTCACGGCGACACCTTGCTCTGTGCCATCTGCACAGCGACGGCGATGGCGGTGGTGAGACTGCCGTCATCGCCGCGGCCGCTGCCGGCCAGATCTAGCGCGGTGCCGTGATCGACCGATGTGCGAATAATCGGCAGACCCAAGGTAATATTGGCGGCGCGGCCAAAGCCTTGATATTTGAGCACTGGCAGCCCTTGGTCGTGATACATGGCCAGCACCGCATCTGCCTGTTCGAGCCATTTAGGGGTAAACAGCGTATCGGCTGGCAGCGGCCCCAGCAGCTTCAGGCCGGTGGCGCGCAGCCGTGTCAACAGGGGCTCGATAATCTCAATCTCTTCGCTGCCCAGATGGCCTGACTCGCCGGCGTGGGGGTTGAGGCCGGCGACTAAAATAGTTGGCTGGCGGATAGCAAACTTAGTCTGTAACTCGGCGACCAAGATAGTGATGATGCGCTCTAAGCGCTGCGCAGTGATGGCATCGGCTACCTGTCGCAGAGGCAAGTGGGTGGTGGCCAGTGCCACCCGCAGCGAGTCGCTGGCCAACATCATCACCACCTGCTCGGTCCCGGTCTTTGCCGCGAGGTACTCTGTGTGCCCACTAAAGGCAATGCCGGCCTGGTTGATCACCGACTTTTGTACAGGCCCGGTGACCAGGGCTACACACTGCCCTTGCTCGATCAGCCGCAGTGCGCTGTCGAGGCAGGCCACCACGTAGCCGCCATTAGCTTTATTCAAGTGGCCGGGGGTGACCGTCTGCGGGCAGTCGACATCGACCACTGTCAGCTCTCCCGGCGCCAGCGGTTGTGGTGAGCCGGTGAGCGCGCGCAGCTGCAGCGGCAGGCCGAGCTGCGCGGCGCGCTGGCGCAGCAGCTCACTGCTGGCGACGGCGACTAGCTCGTGGTCGCAACCGGCCTGCACGTGCTGAATGAGCAGTTCAGGACCAATGCCGGCGGGTTCGCCGGGGGTGACGGCCAAGCGCAGCGTCATGGTGCGCTGGTGTCGCTCTCAAGTAGTCCGGGGATCGACTTAATCTGCACAAAGGCCTCGTCGCGAATCTCTTGCAGCCAGACCTGCAACTCAGCATCGAATTTGCGTTGGCTGAGCAGGTTGCGGGCGCGGTTGCGCAGAATCTCGGTGCTAAAGTCCTGGTCGCGGCGCTCGGTCACTTGCAAGATATGCCAGCCGAACTGCGATTTGAACGGTGCGCTAATCTCGCCGATAGCGATGTTATTCATGGTCTGTTCAAATTCAGGGACAAACATGCCTGGCGTCGACCAACCGAGCTCGCCGCCGCTCAGTGCTGACCCCTTATCTTCTGAGTATTCGCGAGCCAAAGCGGCAAAGTCTTCGCCATCGATGAGCCGCTGGCGCAACCCTTCCAGCTCCGCCACGGTCTGCTCGGTGTCGCGGATCTGGTTGGGACTGAGCAGAATATGCCGGGCAAAATGCTGTTCGACCAGCTGCTCGCCGCCACCGCGACGGTCGTAAAGTTTGAGGATATGCAGGCCAGCACCACTTTGTAGCACCGCACTCACCTCGCCGGGTTGTAACTCAGCCAGGGCGGCGGCGAACAGCTCGGGCAGCTCGGCGCTATTGCGCCAGCCGAGATCGCCACCTTGAGCGGCGGAGCTATCGTTGGAGTAGCTCAGTGCCAGCGCAGCAAAATCGCTGCCCTGCGCCGCTTGTGCGGCCAGCTCGGTGGCGCGGTCGCGCAGCTGTTGTTGCTGCTCCGCGTCCATCTGGGCGTTGAGGCTCAGCAAGATATGGCCAACCCGGACTTCGGCGGCGCTGAGCAGCTGCCCCTCTTGCGAGTTGAGGAAGTTGTCCAATTCGCGGTCGCTGATACGAATGCGGCGCATAACATTGCCCTGCTGAACGCGGCGCAGCACCATCTCGGTGCGGATCTGCTCGCGCAGGCCGGCGTAGCCGCCGCTCTGCTGTTCTACCGTAGCGATGTAAGCTTCCACGGTACCGCCACTGCTGGCCGCTAAGCGGGCAATAGCTTGGTTGATCTCTTCTTCGCTGATTCGCACACCGGCGCGATTGCCGAGGTTGAGCTGCAGCCGCTCTGAAATCAGTCGCTCGAGCACCTGCTCGGCGAGCAGGTTGAGGGGCGGCGGATTGCCGCCACTGCTCTCGATCTGCGCGTAGATATCACTGAGGCGCTGCTCGAGCTCGCTCTGCATCACCACATCTTCGTCGACAATGGCGGCAACTCGGTCGACCACTTGCAGTTGGGCAGTGGCGGGGGCTGCAGTGAGCAGCAGAGCAGCTGCGGCGCAGGCCAGTAAATTAAAATTCTTCGCGCTTTTCATAACCGTAAATACCGTTGCTGAGTGTGGAGTCTACCCGATTGCTGCTGCCCGCGAGACCTTTGAATTGGATTTGAAAGAGAATGCCGTTGCTGGCTTCAAGGCCATCCTGCGGCTGCACTAGCAGGTCGTTGCGCTCGAGATGGCGGCGCGCGACGAGACTAGCACGCCAGCAGCAGCTGTCATACTCGAGTCCGGCAAATACTTCGATATCGCGGCCGTTGGTCAGGTCGCGATTCCAGCGCGCCACCCAGCGGGTGTTGCCAAACAGCGGCGCTACCAGTGATAAGTCGAGCTGTTCGATGCGCTGCGGGTAGACCAGCTGTTGCCCCTCGACCATGACGCTGGCGTCGCTGCGCTGACTGTAGCGGTAGGCCAAATTGGCCAGTCGGCCGTTGGCCTCTTTATAGCGCAGCGCGACACTGCCGCGCTGCACACGGTGATCGTCGCGGTCGTAGGCGATATCGGCGCTATACTGCCAGCGCTGGTCGATCTCGCCGCTCAACTCAGCAGCCAGCGACTGCTCGGCGTAGCGGCTATAGCCGAGCGGGTCGAGCAGCGCCACCTGCGGCTGCTGGAACGACCAGCTGTGCGCGACGCTCAGCTGCCACAGCTGACGGCCGGTGGCGCGCTCTAGGTGTCGGCTGGTCAACGCTGCAGTCAAACGCTGTTCGTCGCCGATGCGGTCGCCGCCGAGAAAACGGTTACCGCGGAACAGTGCCTGATAGCTGGGTGTCATCAGCAGGCTGTCGAAGTCGGGCAGCTCGCTCTGCTCGCGAAAGCTGTTGTGCAGGTAAAACAGCCGCGGTTCGAGGGTCTGGGTGGCAGTCGTCGTATTGCGATCAAAGTAGAGGCCGGCGTCGATCGAGGCGCTGGGCACGGTGATCGAGGGGTTATCGTTGGGCAGGGTGTCACTGCCGGCGTCGAGACGATAGCTGAGCTGATGAACTCCCCAGCTCGGCTGCAGATAGCCCCACGCCCAGCGTCGGTCCCACTGCAGCTGGTAGTGGCTGCGCAGCCGGCTGCCGCTGACGCGGTCGCCATCATCGTGTCGGAACTCGCTGAACTGGTTGTCCAAGCTCAGCAGCCACTGGCCGCCGAGCGGATAGCGACCGTTGGCACTGAGCTGCGGCACGATGTGGTACTGCTCATCGAGCTGATAGGTGATCGATTGGTAGTCTTCGACCGCCAGCGCCAGCTGCCAGATGTCGCCGCGGTATCCAATACTGGCACTGCGGTTGAGATAGGACTGCGACTCTACTTGCAGCGATTGGTTGCCAAAATCGCGCAGGTAATCGCGGTCGCTGACCTCGTTATAGTTGATACGGGTGAAAACCTTGCCCAAGTCGCCGTGGTGCTCGAGGGCGACCATCGAGCGGTTTTCGCCCTCGTAACTGGGCCGGTAGCTGGTCGGTTGATCGCCGCCGCCGGCATCATCGGCGAGAAAGGCGCCGGTCACCGTGGTCGCTGCCCAGCGGTTGAGATGGCGCGCCTCTACCGCGGTGCTGAGGCCGCGCTCGGTCAACAGCCGCGGGGTAAAGGTCATGTCGTAATTGGCAGCGACATTCCAATAGATCGGCTGGGCGATATCGAGGCCATTGCGGCTGTTGCGGCTAATTTGTGGGAACAGTAAACCGCTGGAGCGGTTGTCGCTGATCGGAAAACGCAGCCACGGAAAATAGAAAATCGGCAGCTCTTTGACGGTCAATGTGGCGTCGCGAACAGTGGCAAAATCCCCCTGTTGATCGATGCTGATCTGCTCGGTGCGCAACTGCCAGTCGTTGTTCTCCGGTGGGCAGCTGGTGTAGCTGGCGCGCTCAATGGTCAACTCGCCGGCGGCGCTGCGGGTCAGCTCGGCAGCGCTGCCGCGGATGCCGGCATCGTGAATAACGTAGGTGGCCTGTTCAATAGAGACTTCGCGGCTGGCCAGATTGAGATCGGCGCGCTCGCCGAGCAGCAGCAGCCCCGGTTCGCGCAACTGCACGTTGCCGGCCAGTGTCACGCTGCGGGTGGTCTGGTTGAGTTCCGCGCGGTCGCTGCGCACCTGTCGGTAGCCCTGAGAGATCTGTACATCGCCGCTGAGCGTCACCTGCCCCTCGGCACTGGCTTGGGTCTGGTCGGCGTTGACCCGCAGCGGCGCCGAGCTGGGGTCGCGCTCGGCGTCGGCGTAATCGCGCGGCGGCTCGACATACTCGCCACAGCAGTGGGACGGCAGCTCGGCACGGCGGGCACTGGGCAGCTGGTCGATGGCGACCCAGTCGAGATTGTTGTTGGGTGCGATGCGTGTTTCGTCGCTGTTTTTAGCGGCCGCACGCTGCGCCTCGAGCAGGCGCTGTGGCGGTCGCGGATAGACTGTGCGCGCCACCGTCTGCGTCTGGCACTGCCAGCCATTGGCGGCGGCCAGACAGCGCCACTCCTGGTTGTCGGTGGTGGCGGCAACAGCGGCGGGCAGTGCGGCGACACAAAACAGCGCGGTGAGCGGAAATCGCAGCAGAAGCTTAGAGGCAAGCACAAGTTGATCCTTATAGTCTGTCAGTCATTTTAACTGATATTTGCCGCTGCGGTAGGGTTCTGGGCAGCCAATTCGGGTAGAATCGGCTTCTATTTTGCCGGCCGTAGGGGCCTTGGGGAGGAGCATGGAGAGCCGTCCAGATCGGCACAGCGAGGCGCTCGCAGCGTGGTTGCTGCAACAGTTGCCAGACAGTGCGGCAGTTCTGCCGCTGCGGCCGCTGCCGGGCGACGCCGGTCAGCGCCGCTACTATGAGCTGGCCGCCGAGCGCCGTTACCTGGCGGTCTACAGCCCCCCGCACAGCGAGCCCAACCGCACCTTTGTCGCTGTCACGCAGCTGTTGGCGGCCAACCAGTTGCCGGTACCAAAGATCTACGCGGTCGATTTTAGTCGCGGGTTTATGTTGTTGCAGCATCTCGGCGCCGAACCGCTGCGGGCGACTTACGCTGAGCGCGGCAGTGAAGCGCTGCAGCGCGGTCTGGCGCTGCTGCCGGCCTTGGCGGCGATCGATGCGGCGCAGCTGGCGTGGCTGCCGCGCTACGACGAGGTGCGATTGCAGGACGAGATGGCGCTGTTCGCCGACTGGTTTGTCTCTGCGCTGCTGGCGCTGCCACTCTCGGCGCGCGAGCGCGAGCTGTTGGCAGCGCTGTTCGGGCAGTTGGTCGAGAGCGCACTGGCTCAGCCGCAGGGCTTTGTGCACCGCGATTTTCACTGCCGCAACCTGATGTTAGCCAGTGGCGGTGCCGATGCCGGCATCGGTCTTATCGATTATCAAGACGCCCTGGTGGGGCCGCTCAATTACGACTTGGTGTCGCTGCTAAAAGACTGCTACTGGCAGTGGCCCGAGGCGACCGTCGACGCTGCAGTAGCCGACTACTACGCGGCGGTGATCGCCGTGCGCCAGAGCGCGCCGACCTTGGCGCAGTTTCGTCAGGGTTTTGACTGGATTGGTTTGCAGCGACATATCAAAGTGCTGGGTATTTTTGCCCGGTTGGCGCTGCGCGATGGCAAACCACAGTACCTGCAAGCGCTGCCGCTGGTCATTCACTACACGCTCGAGACTGCGCGGCGCTACCCGGCGTTGCAGCCTTTTGCGCAGTGGTTTGAGCAGCGGTTGATGCCGTCTATCCAGCGCCAGCACTGGTACCCAAGCGCGGAGGAGCGCCGATGAAGGCGATGTTGCTTGCAGCCGGCGAGGGCCGGCGGATGCGCCCGTTGACCTTGACCACTCCCAAGCCGCTGCTGCCGGTCGCCGGGCGGCCGCTGCTCGAGCACAGCTTGCTGCGGTTGGCGGCGGCCGGTATTGCCGAGCTGGTGATCAACCGCAGTTGGCTCGGTGAGCAGCTGTTGGATTATTTTGGCGATGGCAGTCGCTGGGGGATCTCCATCGCTTGGTCGCCGGAGGCGCAGCCGCTGGAGACTGCCGGTGCGGTCATGCAGGCGCTGCCACTGCTCGGCGAGGAGCCGTTTCTGCTGATTAACGGCGATATCTACAGCGATTTCCCGCTGGCGCAGCTGATCGCGCAGCAGTCGTTACTGCGCGAGGAGTGCGTCGCTAGTCTGGTGATGGTGGACAACCCCGCGCACCATCCGCAGGGCGACTTTTATCTGCGTGACGGCGTCGTCAGCACTGCCGGCAGTGGCGCCAAACTGACCTTTAGCGGGATCAGTCTGTGGCGGCCGGCGCCCTTTGCCGCGCGAGCTGCGCGCAGCGGCAGCGAGCCACTGCCGCTGCGCGAGCTGTTGTTGCCGCTGCTGGCGCAACAGCAGGTTATCGGCCAACACTGGCGCGGCAGCTGGTGCGATGTCGGCACCCCAGAGCGCTACGCGGCATTGCAGCAGAGTGTTGAGCGGTGAGCCCGGCGCTGCGCAGAGCTTATCTTTGGCTGTTTGGGCTACTGCTCGTCGCTGTGGCGGTGGCCTCACTGCTGCCGCTCAATGCGACGCCGGGTCTAGCGGTCAACGACAAGCTGCAGCACTTTCTCGCCTACACTGGATTGGCGCTGGTCGGCGCTCTGGCCACCACGCGTCAATGGCCGCTGTGGTGGCTAGGGTTGGCTCTGCTGCTGTTTGGTGTTGTTATTGAACTACTGCAGGGTTACTTTGGGTATCGCTTCGCCGAATGGCTGGATGTGGTCGCCAACGCCTCTGGTATCGCGGCGGGACTGGTACTGTTTGCGCTCTGTCGCCGCCTCAGCTGAGCTCTGTTTTGATGGTGGCCGGTGTCAGCGGTGCGGTGCCTGCCAGCGCTAGGGTCAGCGTCAGTAGCTCTTGCCAACCGTCGCTGTGACGGATCCCTTTAGCGGCGCGGTCGATGGCGGCCAGTTGGTGCAGATACATGCGCAGTTGCGCCGGCCGGTTGCGCTGCAAAGCGCGTTTCATCGGCGCCATACGGCTCGACCAGACGCCGACTTTACTCAAGGCTGCCTCGCTGGCCATACCGCGCTCGGTGAGCTCGGCGGCCTGCGCCAAGCTGCGCAGATCGCGGCCGATCGCCCACAGCAGCGGCAGCAACTCCACCCCCTCGGCGCGCATGCCGCGCAGCGAGCGCGCCACCGCCTGAGTGTCGCCTAACAGCATGCGGTCGATAAACTCCCAGGTATTGTAGCGGGCGCTGTCAGCGACCACGTTAGAGAGTGTTTGCGCATCGATATGGCCGTCGTTAGCCAGCAGTTTGAGCTTTTCAATCTCCTGCACCGCGGCCAGCAGGTTGCCCTCAACGCGCTCGGCAAGCAGCGCCGCCGCCTCTTCGTTAACGCTGACGCCGGCCTGCTTTAGCCGCTGCTGGATAAACCGCGGCAACTGCGCAGCCGTGACGGCAGGGGCTTGCACCACTGCGCCGACCGCGTCGATCGCTTTCACCCAGCCGGCGTTGAGCTGGCTTTTATCCAGCTTGCCAGCCACCACCAACAATAGTTGATCGGGGTTGGGGCGAGCGAGCAGCTCGGTGATCGCCTCACCTTTGTCGCTGGGTTTGCCGGTGAGGCGCAGCTCAATAATCTTGCGATTGGCAAACAGCGACAGCGCGCTGGCCTCGTGGTAGAGCGTCTCCCAACTGAAACCGGCGTCGCAGTGGAAAAGTTCGCGTTGGCTGTAGTCGGCGCCGCGAGCAGCGCTGCGCACCGCGTCGGCGGCCTCTTGCACCAACAGCGGCTCGTCGCCACTGACCAAATAGGCAGGCAGCAGCTGGCCGCGCAGGGTTGCCGCCAATTTGTCGGCGTAGATCTTCACCGGCTCGACCGCGCCCCGGGCAGCACTTCAGCCCCCGCTGCGGTGGGCGGCAATCTGCCGCACCAGTTGTTCAACCAGCGCCTGTCGCATCTCCCGTTCGACCTGACGGCGCTCGTTTTTAGAGGCCAGGATATCGGTTTCGACATTGCGATAGAGCCGCTCAAGCCGCACTGTTTGCGAGCGGATCAGATAGTCGTCGCCGCGTTTAAACGAGAAGGTCAGCGCCATATTGAGCTGCTCTTCAGCGCTGCGAACGGTCGCACTAACTGTGGCGAGCCGGCTCGCGGCGGTGAACTGCTCGACGACGATGGTGTGGCTATTGGCCGCGGCGTTGACAGCGACCAGGGGCGTCAGCGCCCGCTCCAGCAGCAGCGCCAGTTGGCGGTGGCGGTCCTCCGCTTGGATGGCGACTGCCGTAACGCCTTGACCCTGCAGCGAGGCGCCGCGCAGCTGCCAGCCACAGCCGCAAAGCAGTACCAGCGCGAGCGCGGCGAGTAAAATTTTACCATTGAGAGCGGGCACAGTTTCTCCTTGTGTTGTGGCAGTCACCGCCAGCGGCGGTCACTCCGTCAGTTGGCGACAATGCTGATTAATTTGCCCGGCACCACGATCACTTTGCGCACCGTGACGCCGTCGAGAAATTTCTGTACCGGTGGGCAGGCCAACGCCAACTGTTGCAGCTGTGCTTGGTCGGCCGCCGCCGGGGCATCAATCTTGCCGCGCACTTTGCCGTTAACCTGAACAACCAGAGTGATGCTGGATTGTGCCAGTGCGCTGTCATCGACCCGCGGCCACAGCGTGTCGGTGATGGTCTGAGGGTGGCCGAGCTGCAGCCACAAATGGTGGCAGAGGTGCGGGGTGATCGGTGCCAGCAGCAGCAGCGCTGCCTCGAGCGCCTCGCGCTCCACGCTCAGTGCTTGCGGTTCGTCGCGGTTGAGTCGCGCCACTTCGTTGAGCAGCTCCATAACAGCGGCGATGGCGGTGTTAAAGGTCTGGCGGCGGCCGTAGTCGTCGCCTACTTTGGCGATGGTCTGGTGGGTCTTGCGGCGCAGGTCACTGAGCGCGGTAGCGAGCGGCAGCTGTGAGCCGTGCAGTGCCGCAGCATCAACGCTCTGCCCGGCGCTGGCGGCAAGGTGCTCACAGACCAGCTTGTGTAGTTTGCGCAAAAACCGCTGGGCGCCGGCAACACCCTCGTCGTTCCACTCCAAGGTCTGCTCGGGGGGAGCGGCGAACATAGTGAACAGCCGCACGGTGTCGGCGCCATAGCGGTCGACTGCGGACTGCGGGTCGACGCCGTTGTTTTTGGACTTAGACATTTTACAGCTGCCGTTGCTCACCGCCGGTTCGCCAGTGGCGGTTTCTACGGCCGAGTGCGGTCGGCCTTTGTCGTCGCGCACCACGGTAACGTCACTGGGGTTGAGCCACTGGCGGCGACCGTCGACCAGCTTGTAGTAAGAGTCAGCCAACACCATGCCTTGGCAGAGCAATTTCTTAAATGGCTCATCGCTCGCCACCAGCCCCTCGTCGCGCATTAATTTGTGGAAAAAGCGCGCGTAGAGCAGGTGTAAAATAGCGTGTTCAATGCCGCCGACATACTGGTCTACCGGCAGCCAGTAATTGGCGCGATTGGGGTCGAGCATCGCCCCCTCGAGATCGGCGCAGGTGTAGCGGGCGTAGTACCAAGAGGACTCCATAAAGGTGTCAAAGGTGTCGGTTTCGCGCTCTACCGGCTGGCCGTTGTGGTGGCTTTGGCGCCAAGCCGGGTCGGCTTTGATGGGTGATTGCACGCCGTCCATGACTACCTCTTCAGGCAGCAGCACCGGCAATTTTTCCAGCGGCACCGGGATCTCGCTGCCGTCGGCGAGGTTGTACATTGGGATCGGCGCTCCCCAGTAGCGCTGGCGGCTCACCCCCCAGTCGCGCAGCCGGTAGTGGGTGGTGACGCGGCCGGCAGCGGCGGCGTCGAGGTCGGCGGCTATGGCTTCAAAGGCGCCGGAAAAGTCGAGTCCGTCATAGCGCCCGGAGTTGATCAGTTGGCCTTTCTCAGTCATAGCCGCCCGGCTCAAGTCGCTCTCCACCGCGCTGTTGCTGACCACCTCCACAATCGGCAGTTGATACTCGGTGGCAAATTCCCAGTCGCGCTGGTCATGTGCCGGCACCGCCATCACCGCGCCTGAGCCGTACTCCATCAGCACGTAGTTGGCCACCCAGACCGGTATCGGTTCACCGGTGAGCGGGTGGCTGGCGAAGAGGCCGGTGGCACAGCCTTTCTTGGCCATAGTGGCCAGCTCGGCCTCAGAGACTTTCTGCCCAGCGCACTCTTCGATAAAGGCCGCTAGCTCGGGGTTGTCGGCCGCCAGTGCCGCGGCGACTGGGTGTGCGGTGGCCAGCGACAGATAGGTGACCCCCATCAGGGTGTCGGGGCGCGTGGTGTAGACCGATATCTTGTCGTGGCCGGCGATCGGCTGCTGCAGGCCAAAGTCCAGCTCAATGCCACGACTTTTGCCAATCCAGTTGCGCTGCATGGTTTTGACCTGCTCGGGCCACTCGTCGAGCTGGTCGAGATCGTCGAGCAGCTGCTCGGCGTAATCGGTAATACGGATAAACCACTGCGGGATCGACTTGCGTTGCACCGGGCTGTCACAGCGCCAACAGCAGCCATCGATGACCTGCTCATTGGCCAACACCGTGGCGTCGTTGGGGCACCAGTTAACGGCGCTAGTTTTTTTGTAGACCAGCCCTTTTTCGTAGAGTCGGGTAAAGAACCACTGCTCCCATTTGTAGTAGTCGGGCTGGCAGGTGGCCAGCTCGCGGCTCCAATCAAAGCCAAAGCCGAGCGCCTGCAGCTGCTGCTTCATGTATTTGATATTTTCGTAGGTCCAGCCGGCTGGCGCGGTGTTGTTGGCCAGCGCCGCGTTCTCGGCCGGCAGACCAAAGGCGTCCCAACCCATCGGGTGCAGTACGTTTTTGCCTTGCATGCGTTGATAGCGAGCAATCACATCTGAGATGGTGTAGTTGCGCACATGGCCCATGTGCAGTTTGCCAGAGGGGTAGGGGAACATCGCCAGGCAGTAGAATTTTTCGCGGTCGGCGTTGTCGACGGCGCGAAAAGTGGCGTTCTCTAGCCAGTAGTTTTGTGCCTCGCGCTCGATGGCGGCGGGCTGATAGGAGATTTCGGTCATTGCGGTTGGGTCCGGCTCACTGTAAAGCCGCCAATTATAGCCGGCCCGACCGTGGCCGGCACTAACACAATGCGCTTGTCCGGCTAAACATTAACCGCCGGGGGCGGCAGCCACGCCCAGCGCCGCTAGGCGGGCGACCATATCCTCGGCGGAGGTGGCGGCATTAATGTTGCGGTCGATGTAGGCGATGGTGCCGTCGATAGCAATGTAGAAAGTATGTCGCTTGGCCAGGCCGATCACCGGCATGAGCACATCGTAGGCTGCGGCGGTAGATTTGTCGGGGTCGCTGAGCAGAGGGAAGTCGGCGTTGGTCTCGGCGGCGAAGGCGATATTTTTCTCCAGCGGGTCGGTGCTGGCCATAAAGTAGCTAACATCAAACTGGCGAATCTTATCGCCGTTGTCGGCGAGCGATTTGCACTCGATGGTGCAGCCACTGGTAAAGGCGCGCGGAAACCACGCCACTACCACCGCCTGTACGCCGCGGTAGTCGCTGAGCCGGTAGCTGTTGCCGTCACTGCCGGCTAAGTAGAAATCGGGTGCCATATCGCCAACCTCGAGCGCGTCGGCGGTGCTGGCGAGCAGTACCGCGCAGCCTAGGGCGGTGAGTAGTTGGGTAAATTTCATCGAAAGCTTGGGCATAACAACCTCGTCTGCTGCGGTGGGCGGTAGGGCGACGGCGGCCGGCATTTAGTGTCGCACACTGCGGCGTTGTCGCCACAGCAGTATTACACAAATTAGCAGCGCAGTGACAACCCATGGCAGCGAGCCGGTGCGGCTGTACCAAGTGCTGCCGGTGCGCGGCTGCAGCCAGCCGGTGAGGCTGGCTGCTTGGTACTGCGGCGCAGTGGCGAGCAGTCGACCGCGGTGGTCGATCAGCGCCGAGACGCCGTTGTTGGTGGCGCGAATCATCGCCTTGGCCGATTCGCGGGCGCGCAGCTGGGCCATCTGCAGATGCTGATGCGGGGCGATGGTGTGGTTGAACCAGGCGTCGTTGCTGACCGTTAGCAGCAGCTGCGCGTCCGCCGCTTGGCGGGCGACTAAGTCGGGGTAGACAACCTCGTAGCAGATGGCGGTGGCGAGCTGCCATTCGCCCACCTGCAGTAGCGGCTGGTGGCGATCGCCGTGACTCATCGACTCCATCGGCAGTTCAAAAATAGCTAGCAGTGGGCCGAGCAGCGACTGCAGCGGAATGATTTCAGCAAACGGTACCAGTTGGGTTTTATTGTAGAGACCGCTGGCGTTGCCCAGCGCTAACACCGAGTTGTAGTAGCGGCCGGTGGCGGCTTGGTAGTTGGGGATACCAGTGATCAAGGCGGTGTTGGCGGCGCGGGCGCGGCGGTCGATACGGGCTAAAAATGTCGGTACCGACTGTGCCACCGCTGGCACCGCGGCCTCGGGCCAGACCACGATCTGGTGTCCCCAGAGCGGTTCGCTGCGCTGTTCCAGCGCACCCAAAATAGCGCTGCGCTGGCTGGCGCTCCATTTTTGCGCTTGGTCGACATCGGGCTGCAGCAGTGCCACAGAGATTGGTGAACCGACCGCTTGGGTCCATTGTACGCGATCCAATCCCAGCCCCGTCAGTACCACTAGCGCGCTGGCTGCGAGCCCCGCCCAGCGCTGGGGGCGGCGCAGTTCGCCCCACAATGCCAGTGCGGCGGCGGCTGCCGCCAGCAGTGCGCTGAGCAGGTAGACACCGCCAATGGCGGCATAACTGGCTACCAAGCTGTCGGTGAGGCTATAGCCCGCATAGAGCCACGGAAAACCGGTCAGTAGCCAGCTGCGCAGCCACTCGCCGAGCAGCCACAGGGCGGTGAAAGCGGCGATAAAGCTCAGTGGCGTGCGCGGCATCTGCCGCAACAGTGCCAATGGCAGGGCAAAAAATAGCGCCACAAATAGCGCAAATGCGATGGTGGCCAGCGCCGCCAGCGCCGCCGGCAGAGTGCCAAAGTTGACGATGCTGACATAGACCCAGCTGGCGCCAACCAGATAGAGGCCGGCGCCGTAGCAAAAACTTAACCGATAGCTCTGCTGGCGATGGCGATAGAGCAGTCGCGCCAGCAGCGCCATAGCGACGAGAGTTGCCGGCCAGTAGCCAAAAGGCGCCAGTCCGAGCGGCGCCAGCGCTCCGGCGGCGCCAGCGACCAGATAGCGGTTGCCGAGCGCGGCGAGCGGCGTCACGGCGTTAGCCGTCGACCAATGTCACTGTCAACTCACTGAGCCGGCGGCGATCACCGGCGGCGACAGTAAACATAAAGCGACCGATCTGCAGCTGTTCGCCGACCTGCGGTAGCCGGCCAAAGCCGTGTATCACCAGGCCGCCGATGGTGTCGAACTCGTCGTCGGCGAGGCCGACATCAAAGTGCTCGTTGAAGTCTTGAATCTCGGTCAGTGCGTTGATGCTCCAGCTGACTCCGTCATCGAGTTTGACGATCTGAACCGCCTCTTGCTCATCGGTTTCGTCTTCAATTTCGCCGACGATCTCCTCGAGAATATCTTCAATGGTGACCAGTCCAGAGACGCCGCCGTACTCATCGACGACAATCGCCATGTGGTAGCGCTGCTCGCGAAATTCCTGCAGCAGCACGTTGAGCCGTTTACTTTCGGGAATAACGGTGGCGGGGCGCAAAATGGCCCCGAGGTCAAACTGATCGCGGCCACTTTTTAATAGTGGCAGTAGCTCTTTGGCCAGCAAGATACCTTTGATGTCGTCCGAGGAGTCGCCCATTACCGGGAAGCGCGAGTGCTGCGAGTCGATGACAATGTCCAGTACCGCATCGAGATCCATCGCCGCCTCTAATACCGTCAGCTGGGAGCGCGGAATCATAATTTCCCGTGCCTGTTGGTTGGAGACTTTTAGTGCCCCTTCCATAATGGAGAGTACGCTGGCATCAATAATGTCATCGTTCTCGGCGCTGCGCAGCATGTCGGCAACATCGTCGCTGGTGCGTGGGTTGTTGCTAAAAAGGCGGCTGAGCCGCTTAATTAACGACGGCTCGTCAGCTCGATGGGGGCTCTCTTCGCTCATTGTTTACTCTCGTCTTGGCAGGTTAGGTGGTTGGGGGCGCCGCTGGGCTGCGCCGTCAAGCCGATTGACTCGGCAGCAGGTAGGGGTCGGCAAAGCCGAGTTGCGCCATGATCTGGCGCTCTAAGCTCTCCATCGCCTCGGCCTGGGGCTCTTCAATGTGGTCGTATCCGCACAGATGCAAGAGCCCGTGAACGGTTAAATGGGCCCAGTGGCTGAGCGCTGTTTTGCCCTGCGCCTGCGCCTGCGCGACCACCAGCGGTGCGCAGATAGCTAAGTCGCCCAATATTGGCAGCGGTTCGGGCGTCATGGCGCTAAACGGAAAAGAGAGCACGTTGGTGGCGCCGCTTTTGCCGCGAAACTGTTCATTGAGTTCGGCGCTCTGCAACTGGTCGACAATCTGGATAGTCACCTCAACGCAGGGCGGCAGCGCTATGCCGCTGGCGTCTAGTGCGGTCTGCAGCCACAGTTGAAACTGCTCGGCGCGCGGCTCGCCGGCACCGGCATCGAGCAGCGTCAGCGCGACTTCTGCCATATCAGCGCTCGGTGTGGTCATGGTGCGCTTCCCAGTGGTCGTAGGCGTCGACAATGCTCTGCACAATCGGATGGCGAACCACGTCACCGCTGCGGAAATGGGTAAAGCTGATGGTGTCGACGGCGCTGAGTACATCGATGGCGTGGACCAAACCAGACTTGACGCCGCGCGGCAGATCGACTTGCGAGGTGTCGCCCGTGATCACCGCAGTCGAGCCGAAGCCGATGCGTGTGAGAAACATCTTCATCTGCTCGCGGGTGGTGTTCTGCGCCTCGTCGAGGATCACATAAGCGCCGTTGAGGGTGCGCCCGCGCATATAGGCCAGCGGTGCGATTTCGATAACGTTGCGCTCCTGCAGTTTCGCCACTGTCTCAAAGCCGAGCATTTCGTAAAGTGCGTCGTAGAGCGGTCGCAGATAGGGGTCGACCTTCTGCGCCAGATCGCCGGGTAAAAAACCCAGCCGCTCGCCGGCCTCGACTGCTGGGCGCACCAGCAGGATCCGCTCAACTTCGTCGCGCAGCAGCGCTTCCACCGCACACGCCACCGCCAGATAGGTTTTGCCGGTACCGGCGGGGCCAATGCCAAAGTTAATGTCGTGGCTCTGCACCGCGCGCACATAGCGCTGCTGGTTGACGCTGCGCGGGCGCACATTGCCTTTTTTGGTGCGGATAACGGCAAAATTTTCGGTGGCGGACTCTGCGCTGGGTGCGGCGGGATTGACGGGCATGGGCTTGGACTTGGCTGATGTTTCGGTGAGTGGCAGCGGCATGCCTGGCAGCACAACGGTAGTGCCGTTTGCTCTGCTGCTGGCGTCGTCGCGGTTGAGCACTTGGCTGAGTTGCAAGTGGATTTCGGAGGCGTTGATGGGCTCGCCATCGGCGGCCATCCAGTAGAGAGTCTCAAGCACCGACTTGGCGGCAGCACACTGCTCGCCATCGATATTGAACAGGTGGTCGCGGCGTTGAATCTGAACATCCAGCCGCTGCTCAATCTGTTTGAGATGTGCATCCAAGGCGCCACACAGGTTGGCGAGACGCTGGGTGTCGGCTGGCCTCAGCTCAAATTGGCAAGAAGCAACTGTTGCGGAACGGCTCAAAAGAGGGAAGGCGCCTGTTTTGCTGGGGGTAAGATCATCGGCTCGATGCGCTGTATGGCTCAGTTTCGGCAAGCATAACGCGTAAAATTAGCCAGCGTAAACCGTTTTTTACAGCGGTCAAGGCGCTGTCAGTGCTCGGCCAACAGCGTCGCGCGCAGCGAGTTGGGCAGCGCCTCGGTTATGGTGACATCGACAAATTGGCCGATCAGGTTGTGGTCGTGGCAGGCGAAGTTGACCACGCGGTTGTTCTCGCTGCGCCCTTGCAGTTGACCGGGGTCTTTTTTCGAGACACCGGTGACCAACAGCCGCTGTCGGCTGCCGACCATCTGTCGACTGATCTGCTGGGCGTGCTGCAAAATGCGGCTCTGCAGTAGTTGCAGGCGCTGCTTTTTTACCGCCTCTGGGGTGTCGTCGGCCAGCTCGGCCGCAGGCGTGCCGGGGCGCGCGCTGTAAATAAAGCTGAATGAGGTGTCAAAACCGATATCGTCGATCAGCTTCATGGTGGCGGCGAAGTCTTCGTCGCTTTCGCCGGGGAAGCCGACAATAAAATCGGACGACAGGCTGATGTCGGGGCGCACCTGGCGCAGCTTGCGGATTTTGGATTTGTACTCAATTGCGGTGTGGCCGCGCTTCATCGCCATCAAAATACGGTCGGAGCCGCTCTGTACCGGCAGGTGCAGGTGGTTGACCAGCTCCGGCACGTTGGCGTAGGTGGCGATTAGCGCATCGCTAAAATGCACCGGGTGCGAGGTGGTGTAGCGGATCCGGTCGATGCCAGAGATGGCGGCGACATAGGGGATCAGTTCGGCGAAGTCGCAGACACCGCCGTCGGCCAACTCACCTTGGTAGGCATTGACGTTTTGGCCGAGCAGATTGATTTCGCGAACCCCTTGAGCGGCCAGCGAAGCGACCTCTGCCAGTACATCGGCGACCGGGCGGCTGACCTCTTCGCCGCGGGTGTAGGGCACCACGCAAAACGTGCAGTATTTAGAGCAGCCTTCCATGATCGAAACAAAGGCGCTGCAGCCGTCGGCCTCGGGCTCGGGTAGTCGGTCGAATTTTTCTATCTCGGGGAAGCTGATGTCGACCATCACCGTGCCGTCGCGTTGGCGCTGTTCCATCATCTCCGGCAGCCTATGCAGTGTTTGCGGGCCAAACACTAAATCGACAAAGGGCGCACGCTTGGCGATCGCCTCGCCCTCTTGGCTGGCCACGCAGCCGCCGACACCGATGATTAAGTTGGGGTTGGCCTCTTTTAATGGCCGCCAGCGACCGAGCTGGTGGAAGACTTTCTCTTGGGCTTTTTCTCGGATCGAACAGGTGTTGAGCAGAATCACGTCTGCCTCAGCCGGATCGTCGGTGGTGACCATCTGGTGCGACTCGCCGAGCAGGTCTTGCATGCGCGCCGAGTCGTATTCATTCATCTGACAGCCGTGTGTGACGATATGCAATTTTTTCACCGGCTTGGCCGGTGCGGCGGTCGACGCGGTGGGGGTGGCAGGATAGTCGGGCATAATTGTCACAGAGTGGTGGCTGAGTGAAACGATTCAACCGGTTGAGTCGCGGTTGGCCATTATAGCTGTCGCGTTTGCGATGGCAACAGAGCGCCACTGAGCAGTGCTTTGCGCTGCGGCGGTTGTGTTAGAATAACGGTTGATATCAGCGGGTAGCGACCCCAACTAAGCCCTATTATTGTGGGCAACGAGCAGCGAGCGACATGACCAAAGAACCGATTTACCGTGTGACCTTTTTTAACCAAGGGCAGATCTACGAGATCTACGCTCGGCAAGTTTATCAGAGCGATCTATGGGGTTTTCTAGAAGTCGAAGATTTTCTCTTTGGTGAACGCAGCCAGATGATTGTCGACCCAGCCGAGGAGAAGCTTAAGAACGAGTTTGCCGGCGTGCAGCGCAGTTTCATACCCATGCAGGCGGTGGTGCGTATCGACGAGGTCGACAAAGAGGGTGCCTGCAAAGTCACCGAAGCCAGCGGTGGCAATGTGACCGCCTTCCCCTTCAGCATGGCTGGGGCAAAACCGCACAAGGGCAAATAGTCGACATTTTTACGGCGCGCCGATACCCGCTGTTGCACACTGAGACTGATCCCCAGCCGTTTAATAACAATTACAGGAGAGGATGGTATGTTGCAACTACATCGATGGTTACCGCTCAGCGCACTCCTGGCGGTGTGGTTGGTTGGCTGCGCGAAGCCAGAACCAGAGTTAGAGCCTGATGCGGCCGCAGCAACCGAGCCACAGGGTGCCCTGCAAGCGCTGCTGGAGAGTAAGAAACAGCTGGCGCTGGAAGTTGTCACAGCGATGACCCCAGAGACGTTGAGCGAGCAAGCGCGCCAAGGGCAACAGTTGTTTGCCAGTTATTGCGCCGACTGCCATCCGCGCCGCGGCCGCGGCGATTACCTCAAGCGGATCCCCGCTACGCTGCTGGCGCGACGCTCTGAAGCCGAGTTGGTGGTGTGGATTCGCGGTGTCGACCAACATCGCAGTATGCCCAACTTCGTCGATCTCGACCCCGGTCAGCTCGAGGCGTTGGCGGCCTTTCTGGCCGCCGAAGTTACCCGTTAGCCAGCTGCTGCTCGACACTGGCCAGCTGCACACAGCAACAAAACACCTGCATGGTGCTGACCACATCTTCCAGACTGGGGAATGAGGGCGCCAAGCGAATGTTGCGATCCGCTGGGTCGCGGTTGTAGGGAAAGGTTGCGCCAGCGGGGGTGAGTTTTACCCCGGCCGCCGCCGCCAAAGCCACCACCCGACTGGCCACCCCCGGTAGGGTGTCTACCGAGACAAAATAACCGCCGTTGGGGCGGCTCCAGCTGAGCAGTTCTGAGCCGCTAAAGTGGGCAGAGAGCGCCTCTTCTACCGCGGCAAAACGGGGGGCCAATAGCGCTTGGTGGCCGGCCATCAACTCCGCCAAGCCGCCCGCTTTGAGCAGTGCGACATGCCGCAGCTGGTTGACTTTGTCGGGGCCAATCATGGCGATGCCGAGCTGCTCTACCATGCTCTCTATTAATGCTTGGGAGCCGGCCATAAAACTGACGCCGGCGCCGGCGTGGGTAATTTTTGAGGTCGAAGCGAACTGCGCCACCTCGGTGCCCGCCGCTTGCGCAAGCGGTGCTATAGCGGTTAGCGGATCGCCCTTGGCGGCAATATCGTGGACTGCGTAGGCGTTGTCCCACAGCACCAGAAAGCCCGGTTGAGCCCGTGGGCCGAGCGCGGCGATGCGCCGTACCACCGCATCGCTGTAGGTGATGCCGGTGGGGTTGGAGTACTTGGGCACATTCCACATGCCGACTATCTCGTCGTCCTCGGCGAGCAGTGCCTCGACAGCGTCCATATCGGGGCCGTCGCTGCGCATTGCCACGGTGATCATCTCGATGCCCAAGCGCTCACAGATAGCAAAATGGCGGTCGTAGCCGGGTACCGGGCAGAGTATTTTGGGCTGGCGGTGGAGCTGCCAGGGGGGTGCGCCGGCCAAGCCGAACAGTTTGGCAAACAGCAGCGTGAAATACATCAGCGTCAAGCTGCTGCTGCCGCCGGCGATGGTCTGCTCAGCGCTGGTGCCGAGCAGTGTGGCGCCGAGTTGGCGCAGTTCTGGCAGGCCGTGCAGGCCGCCGTAGTTGCGGCAGTCGCTGCCGTCCTCAGCGCGGTAGTTGCCGGCCAGAATGCCATCGAGCGCATCGCTTAAGTCGAGCTGTGCCGTTGACGGCTTGCCGCGGGTTAAGTCGAGTGCGTGATTGGCCTCGCAGTGGCGTTGGTATTGCGCACGAAGAGCGCTTTGCAGCTCCTCGAGTTGGGGTTTGGGGCAGGTGGATAACGACGCGGGCAGCTGCACGGGGGCTCCTTGTTGGCGCTGTAATAAAATTACCTAAACAGTTGCGATTATATCGCCAAAGCGTTGCTCAGTAACGCGATTTTTACGGTTTTGCCCGCGCTCAGTACGCCATCAACCCCGCCGCCAGGCCGGCGCACGGGTTGCTTGTTTGGTAGTTAAGGGGTGTACCAGATCGGCGAGCTGTAGGCGCGCTCTTGGTGGGCCATTACTGCGTCGGCCGGGATATCCGCGGCGCTGCCATAGCGGGCGCGGTCGTAGGCGAGCCAGGTGGGGGTCTCGATCTCCAATACCCGCAGGTAGTAAAAGGCTCGCTGATTGGGGTTGAAGTCTGGATCTTGCCACACTGTCGAAAGGCTGGGGCTACCGTAGTGATTGCGGTACGTGGCTCCCTCAACCGTCGAGGGCAGTGCCGGTATCTCGCCGCGACTATTGGCGCGGCGCTGGTCCGACCAGACCGCGTTGTAGACCCGCTCGTGGCTCTGGCCGCTGTCGTCGAGCCAGCCCTTAACCACTTGCACGCGGTCGAGGTTGGCGCCGTCGGGGTCTTTCTGGGCACTGATCAGCAGCCGCAGCGGTTGGTCGCCAGCCGGGCGGGCAAGGTCGCCGCCCATCGGCACCCCTTTGCTGTAACCGACCGCCGCCGTATCGGGCAGCAGGTGGTCTTGGTCGCCAAACTGCCAACCGGCAAACAGTCGCACCGCTATGCGCGGGCCGGTGGTGGCGTAAACCTCTTTGCGGGCGAAAGCGTCGAAGATCGCTTCGCGGCTATTGGCATGGCTCCAGGCCGCCACCAGGCCACCGGCGGTCGACTCGTAGGAGGCGACCGAGACATCCTCGCTGGCGGGGTACTTTTGAATAATATCGCCGCGGTAGCGGTAACTGCCGGCATTGGGCTCGGCCGGGGTAGCCTTGGAGAAGAAGTTGTTCTCATCCGGGGTCGACAAACTGGTATGTGAGTCAGTCGAGCCGATCATGCCAAATTTAAACGGGTTGACGCCGAGAGTCGCCTCAAAAGCGAGGCCGCGCTTAAGCGCCTCACGAGCGTATTCGCCCGGCAGCATCTCTGCAGTTTTGGCGACGGTGCCAAAATTGCCGCGGTCCCAGGTGACAAAGTCGGCGAACTCGTCATCGGGCGAGAGTAGCGGATGCGCTTCGCCATCGCCCTTAATTTGCGTGACTTCATAGACCGGCTCCCAGCGCTGACGGCGCGCGGCATAGTCCGCGGAGAGCGGCGTACCACTGACGGTGCTGTCGGCAAACAGCATGCCGTTAGAGAGGTTGCCGTTGTGCGGAATCGCCATTACCCGGCCGCCGGTGCGCTGCTCGTAGTCGGCGAGGTGGCTCCAAAGCTGCTCTGGATCGGGTGAGTCGGCTTGGCTGAAAGGCATCATTTGGCCCACTTTGTCGGCGCCATCGCGAAACATCACCACCCGGTGCAGGTTGTTCATATTGATTGCCGAGGTAAACTCATAGCCCATCAGCGTGGTGAATACCCCGGGCTGGTAGTGCGCTTCGGCGGCGGCGAGCTGGCGCTCCCACATTGGCCGCAGCACTTCGTTGCGGTGCAGCGGGAACTCGCCGCGCTTGCGGGTGAGGGCGTAAATTTTATAGGCGCCAACGGGGTCGCCCTGTTGAATCTTGGCGTACATCTGGCTGCCGATGGGGTCCTCGGTGGCGAGCGGATTGCTCTCACGCAACATCGGCGCCAACCCCATCGATTCGCTGTGATCGGAGACTAGCAAAAAGTCCAGTGGCCGGCGCAGTTTGGCGCGCGCACCGAAGCTTGCTGTAACGGTCTCCCCTTTAGCAAAGCGGTAGGCGGCGTCGGGCCCCAGTTTGTCGCCGACCATGCCTGCGTCGTATGAAAAACTGGTGTGCAGGTGGGTGTCGCCAAACAGCAGTTGATCGGGAAAGTCGCGCCCCAGCCATGGCGAGTACTCCGAGCCAGTTTCAGCGGTATCGGCATAAACTACCGGAGCCAAAGCCGCAGGGGCCAGCGTTAAGGCGGCGGCACCCAAAGCGGTGACGATAGAGGTTAGGCTGGGTAAATGCTTCATGGTCAATCGATCCTCTATTGGCAGTTTATTTTGGGAGGTCTAGCACCTTAACCTTGCCGCAGGCCTGTTGGGATTGCGGCGTTTGGGTAAACGCGACCCAATGGTCACCGCTGACCAGCTGGCGCTTATCGCCCCCCCCTAGTCGTGGCGAGACAGCCTTGTTATAGTCGTACAGCTTAGTTGTGTAGATATCGTTAAGCACAAACAATTAAGGTGCCCTAGGCACCGGATAAACACAAGGGGACATACCATGAAAAAACGCACCATCAGTTTGTATACCGCTGCGGCCACACTGGCCATGGCGGCCAGCGCCCCGTCGCTGGCGCAAAATTTAACGCTTGAAGAGATTGTGGTAACCGCCACCAAGCGCACCGAAGGATTGCAAGAGGTGCCAATCGCCATCTCGGTGATGGGTGGCGAAGAGATCAGCCAGAAAGGGCTGACCAAAATGGAAGATTTGGCCGCCTATATGCCCAACGTTCACGTCGCCGAGGCAAGTGCCGGTACTCAGCTGTTTATTCGCGGCATTGGCTCGGGTGTTAACTACGGCTTTGAGCAGTCGGTCGGTACCTTTGTCGACGGCGTCTACTTTGGCCGCGGCCGCAGCGCCCGTGGTAAATTTTTGGACATCGAGCGCGTCGAGGTGCTGAAAGGCCCGCAGTCGACGCTGTTTGGTAAAAACACCATTGCCGGCGCACTGAACATTACCACCGGTCAACCGACCGAAGAGTTTGAAGGCTATGTCAGCGTCGGCTTTACCAGTGAGTTAGATGCCACCACCATCACTAGCGTGGTCTCCGGCCCGCTCAGCGACAATGTCCGTGGCCGCTTGGCTGTGCGCAGCTACGAAGACGAGGGCTATGTGCGCAACTTGGCCGCCGATGGCGAAGATGCCCCGCAGAACGAGAGCGTCTATGTGCGCGGTACTCTGGCCGTAGACCTCAACGATGACTGGACTGCCACCATCAA
Source organism: Gammaproteobacteria bacterium LSUCC0057 (assembly GCA_004535795.1). Lineage (GTDB taxonomy): Bacteria > Pseudomonadota > Gammaproteobacteria > Pseudomonadales > Porticoccaceae > LSUCC0057. Next base: position 121,341 of record SPIA01000004.1, on the reverse strand, counting down.
AGCCGAACACGGTTATTTTGATGTTATCGGCCGCCAGGAGCTCATCTCAAAAGCGAGTGCTTCAGCGAACTTCTTGTACTCAACCTTTGGTGCCAGCAACTTTGAACCCGGTTTTGGTTACACCAACTACGAGCAGAATGTGCGCGACTTTCCGCTATTCGACGACACCGAGTCGAACATTTTGCAATTAACGCTCGATGGCACCCTGGCCGGCCACGGCGTCAAGCTGGTGGTTGCCGGTACCGACTACGAGTTTACCAATAGCTTGGATTCCGATTACAGCCCGCTGAAACTGCTCAACCGCGGTCGCACCGAGGAACATGAGCAGTTCAGTGCTGAGCTGATTATCAGCTCCGACACCGGCGGCGCTTTCGAATATTTGGCCGGTGCTTTCTACCAGAGCGAAGAGCTCAGCAATGACCGTTACACCCATGTTGATGTATCGGCAGTCCCGGCGATTCAGAGTGGTGTCTTTGGTTTGTTAAACACAGCTAACCCATTATTGGGTGGCAATAGCTTTGCCCAAGCGGTTCTCGGCGGCAACCTAGATCCTGTGGCTGACAATGGCATTCTCGATGCCACCGCGCACAGTATGTTTGCCCAAGATGCTGACAGCTGGTCGGTCTTTGCCGAGGGTACCTACAATGTCACCGACACATTCCGTATCACAGCCGGTTTGCGCTACTCAGAAGATGAGAAGAGCATGAGCAAGCAGGGCACCATCGGTTACATCGATGCCGATGATGCCGGCTCGACTCTGCTGCCAGGGCAGTTGGCGGCGGTTTATGCTAACGCACTGCAGTTGGCAACGGTTCACCAATACACCCGCGATCGCGATGAGGACCATGTAACAGGGCATATTAACCTGCAGTGGGACGCTACTAATGACACTATGATCTATTTGGAGTTGGGCAACGGCTACAAGGCTGGAGGCTTCGACGAAGATAACGGTATGGGTCGCGAAGTTGAAACAGTTGCTGGCATCACTGACGATTTGGCAGACTTTGAGGACGAGTCGGTCGAAACTCTCGAGTTGGGTGCTAAAATCAACTTGGCCGACGGCCGCGGGCGCCTCAACGTAGCGGCGTTTATGAGCACCTACGAAGATGTGCAGGTCTCCACCTTTGACGGCAACGCCGCCTTTGTGGTCGGCAATGCCGCAGAGTCCGAGGTGCTGGGGATTGAGGCAGATGTGCTCTACCGCCTCACCGAGGAGATCACCCTCAACGGTGCCTTTGCCTATCTCGATGCCACCTACAAGTCGTTCCCCGGTGCTGGTTGTAACGCCTATCAGGATTGCCCAGACGGTTCTGTCGACCTGGCGGGTGAGCCGCTACAGTTTGCTCCGGAGTACACCGCCAATATTGGTATCGCCTATGAGAAAGCGCTCTCTGCCGGCTTAGTGTTAAGTGCAGGCTTAGACTACAACTGGAGTGACGATGTGGTGGTGGCCGCCGATTTGGATGAGCACCTCATTCAAGAGAGCTACGGTAAGCTCAATGGTCGTATCGCCCTGGCCGGTAACGAGCAGTGGCAGATTGCTCTGGTGGGTAAAAACCTCACCGACGAAGAGACCTTTATGTGGGGTAACGATGTTCCACTATCGTCATTGGGCTTTGCCAACACCTACTTCAAAATGATAGACCCACCGCGCACCTTCGAACTGACTGGGCGTATCAACTTCTAAATGGTTAACACCCTTGTGAAGTGAAAAAACCGCGGCACTGCCGCGGTTTTTTTTGCCTTATTGATAGCGGCTGAAAGGTAAATATTCAGACGGGTCTTCGTCTGGCATAGTCCTGCCAGAGCTGTGTCAGCGTCGCTTCATCAGGCAAATTATGCGATTTTGAAGCAATATGCTCACGGGCAAGGGGCGTTCCACGTTGTGAATCGATGGCTGTGGCACCAACTGTGGCGCTTAGCTGTAGCGGTTGCCCCAAGTATGCGGCGATTTGCTCCGATACCTTGGCGGGACTGGCTGTCAGTTGTGCGTAATCCAAATCTAGCAATGGGCCACAGCTGCTGAGTTTTTTTTGTGCTTGCTGGGCGAGCCAGTAGCTGTTTAAAGAGGCCTGCAGGGTAGAGTTAAAGGCTCGTGCGCGAGAACGGCTCCATGAGGCAAAGTCTCTATTGATGAAAATCGGCTTGGGAGGTTTATCGAAAGCTTGCAGGAGTAGCAGCGGCGCTCGGTTGGCATGCGAGCGCATCTTGAGTGCGTAAAGAGAGGGTTCATTCAAAATCGGTTTCAGTAGTAACCTCAAGGCGAGTCTTACTAGGTGCAATATTCCCGTCAAAGTTGGCTGGTTGTTTGTCAGGGCCTGTTTCAAAAGCGGAACCATCTGCGTGATAAAGTCCGGTTCAGATACGGTAACTATTTTATTGGCCGCAAGAATATTTGCTAACAGCGTTGAACCACAGCGGCCCGGCGAAAATATCACCGTCGATTCTGCACAAATAGGTTCGCGGCTAAGTATTTGTAGCTGCTGCCAGTTTAAGGCAACAAACTCCCCAGCATGCTGGCGTAGATATTGGTAGTGAAACGGCGCAGCGGCAGCGGCCAGTGGGTCGATATCTGTTGCGGCAATAAGGCAACCCCTGGACATATCGAAGCAGTAGGGCACAATCTTACTTAGCCGCTCAGGGTCGAAGTTCCCCGGGTGGGTGCGACATTGGCGCAGATCGTCCACTGAAACCACACTCAATGCCGAGCGGTTGGCCAGTCGGCCACTGTAGTGGGTGATGGTTGCCATTATTAGCGCCGTCGAATAGGGGTTACAAATGCTGTGAGAGAACCGGTTAAAGTCTCAGTAATTATGGCAGCTTACAATGCTGGCGAATATATCAAAGCGGCTATCGATTCACTGCTCGAGCAAAGCTTTGAGAATTTTGAGTGTCTGGTAGTCGACGATGGCTCGAGTGACGATACCAGCGAGCAGCTGTCGGAATTTTCCGATCGGCGGATCAAAACAGTGCGCCTGCCGATTAACTGCGGAATCGCTACGGCGAGAAATATCGCAATGAAACTGGCCGAAGGTAAATATTGGGCGGTGATGGACGCCGACGATATAGCGCTACCCGAGCGATTGCAGAAACAAGTCGACTACCTTGAAGGCCACCCTGAGGTGCATTTTCTTGGTGCCAGAGCCCAGCGTATAGCCAATTCTCTTGAAAAAAAACTTAATATCACTGCACATCCGATCCTAGATGCAGATATCAAGGCTCAAATGATTTTGGTTAATGGCTCGGCTATGCTGGATCCGACCACAATGGCGCGCGCTGACTTTCTTCGCCGTTATGACTTGCTATACCCGCACATGCAGAGAGGACTGGAGCAGGCATTGTGGCTGGCATCGGTACGCCGAGGTGCGAATTTTGCCAACCTTGATGAGGTGTTGCTGGTTAAGCGACGCCATAGAGGCAATGTAACCAATGACCGTGATCACTCCATGTCGGTAGTCAAATTACAACATGAGCTGAAGCGCTTTGAAGTGCGCCAGCAGGCGTTAGCGATGTACTACCCCCATCTGTGTTGGCGAGATGTAACCCTGTTGGCAAAGCTATTATCAAAGAGAGTTCTTGAAGAGTCGCAAATGGCTCAGGTTGAGGTGGTTGTGCAGCGCGCTCAGCAGCTGAAACGGAGTATTTTTGGGGAATCAAAACCGCGCACAACTGCACTGTTAGATTGGGCGCTTGCACGCCAACGCAGCCATTGATCAACTGGATTTTTCGTCGACAGAGTTACGGGATGTTTGGCCAGAGACAGCCCTGTGAAAGAAAATCAAGCCCGCATCTTCGAACGAACGAACGCCCTCAAACAATACCGTAGCCGGGCTGAAAAGATCATAACCGGGATAAAGCTCTATTGCTGTCGCGAGAATGCGGTAGTCGATGGAGCCTAGGTAGTGTTGGCGCAGTTGCAAGGCCATAGCTATTTTTTTGGGAAGATCAGCATTAAATTTAAAGTGAGCCAGAACACACTGTACCGAGTGTGGTGCAACGCCGTTAGTATTGTGAGAATTGACTAAATGCAGCCCGCTACCACTCTGAATTAAAGGTGTCTTCCAGGTTGCCGGCATGGTGTAGCCTGCATTAGAAAAAAGCTCTGTGTAGCGTTGTCGGTGATGTTTGTATAAATGCTGAATCAGCCTCGGCCTTACCCCACCGAAAGCCTTGATAAAGCGACCACTGGCGAAATCGCGATAGTAACCGATTGTGCGGTCGAAATATTGGCAAAGTTGCCATGGATTATCGCAACTAGTATCGACTAGTTGTTGTAGGTTGCGCGGATACATGTCGACCATCGGCGCAGTGACTTGGGTAATGTTTTCAGCTTCTAGATCGCGTATAAACGGCGCTAATTGCTGCTGATACTGTGCTGGGATAAACAACAGCTCATCGACGTCGACGATAAGTGACCACTGACCTGGCGCTAACAATTCGGTAAACAAGCATTTGACTGCCTGATGAAACACAGTGCCATCGCTGAGTATTTGATTGAAGCGGTGGTCGGAAGCACAGACCGCACAGTCTGGTTGCTGCAACAAAAAGTCGCGGCTTCCGTCTGTAGAGTCGTCATCATAAAAAATGAACCGATCGACACCCATGTCGCGATAGTGGTTCAAAAAATGAGGCAACAAGGTCATTTCGTTTTTGACCAAAGCCATCACACAAGGACCCGATTGCAGTCGCAATGCGTCACTGTTCAGCCAGTTTAGGGTAAGGCTCTGAGCGGCAGGTAATTGGCAATAAGAAGGTATTGTGCTGACAAAGGGTTTTGGTGACTCCGCGAGCCTTGCAATAGCTTTTGCGATTAACGTCGTTATTGATGTCTGTTCGGTTAATGGTGTCGACCAAAATATATTGCTATGACGCAAACATAAATTAAATTGTAGCTGCGGTAGCGGTGTTACATCGCCGTTAATGATTAAATCGAACTGTGTTATCGGTAAGCCGGCAGCGACGAGCTGCTGGCGGCTGCGCAACAGCAACAGCCGTTGGCATGTGCGGTCACAGAGCAGCTGCGCCACCGTGCTGGTCTGGCGGGTGGTGCCATTCAGCCAACTCTGCTTTGCAGTGTTAATGGCGAGGCCGGCGAGCCGCCCATTGGGTGTCAGCGCTAGCTGGTCGCGCAGTTGCGCTAACCAGGTGCTGTGACTGGAGGCATCGGCAATAATTAACACCGTGGGGATCTTGTTTATGGCGGTTGGCGCCAGCCCGGCAGACCACGGTTGCGCCTCACTGCCCCAGCCAACCTGTATCGCCGTAGGCTGTTCGGCCCTTAGCAGCCACGGTACATGGTGCCGCGTCAGCTCGCGCAGCTCTGCCGCTATGGTGGGTTTGGGGTAGTCGGCAGGGGCAGACTCGGCGTGCTGTTGGCACCACTGCGCCAAGCCGGTGGCGAGGCGCTCACCGCTGTATCCCTGTGCAACTGCCTGAGCGACACCCAGCAACCGGGCAGAACAGTTGACCAGTGCTTGCTGCGCATGGCGCTGGGCGCCAGGGAAGAAGCCCACTCTTATTATGAGCTCTGCCGGCCCGTGTGCAGCGGCGCTGTAATACTCTATTGCTGCGCCCGCTTGGTTGAGCAGATTGCGGCTGAACAGTGCGCAGATAAGCCCCAGTCGGTGCCCTGCTGGTAAATGATTGTGCAGTTGCTGACTGAGCTTTTGTGGCCACAGCGCTGCAGTCCGCTGCTGCAACAGCGACTCTAACTGGTCGACATGGGACTGGCGCAGCGCTACCAGCAGTGGTGCCAGCGCCGAGACAAAGCCGCTGCTAGACCAGATATTCGGTCCGCTAAAACTGGGGCCGGTGCGAACGTTGAGGGTGTCAGCCATAGCGAGGCGGTCTGCTCAGTAAAGTGGACAATCTACAGCGGGCAGACTGATAGCGGCAGTAGGTCATATCTCGTTGTACTCAGTAGGTCCGCGCCGCAGTGTTTTGGCAAGGCTCAGCTGCCGAGGAATACCACGGTTTTGTTGCCATCGAGAAAGACACGCTGCTCGACGTGGTAGCGCACTGCGCGGGTGAGCGCCATGCTCTCATTTTCGCGGCCGAGCGCAGCGAGCATATGCGGCTTTTGGTTGTGGTCGACGCGGGTCACCATCTGCTCAATAATCGGCCCTTCGTCGAGATCGGGGGTGACATAGTGCGCGGTGGCGCCAATCAACTTAACCCCGCGGTTAAAGGCTTGGTGGTAGGGGCGAGCGCCCTTAAAGCCGGGTAGAAAGGAGTGGTGAATGTTAATGCAGCGGCCGCTCAGCTGTTGGCAGAGCGGATCGGAGAGAATCTGCATGTAGCGCGCCAACACCACCAACTCGGCAGCGGTTTCGTCAATGATTTCCAACAGCCGCTGCTCTTGGTGCGGTTTGTTCTCGGGCGTAATCGGCAGCTGGATAAAACGGATTCCCTCGCGCTCAACCATAGCGCGCAGGTCGGCGTGGTTGGAGACCACCGCGGTGATCTGAATATTGAGCTCGCCCTTGTTTTTGCGATAGAGCAGTGCGTTTAGGCAATGGTCGTCTTTTGACACCATCACCACCACTTTGAGCGGTTGCGCGGGGTCGTGGATGGTAAATTCGATGGCAAATTTTTCCGCTATGGTACTAAGATGAGATTGGATAGCCGCCAACTCTGGTGAGTTGGCTTGGCGCTTAAACACCGCGCGCATAAAAAACTTGTCGGTAGACTCATCATCGAACTGTTCTAATGCCTGAATATAACAGTCGTTGGCGGCTAAACAGCCAGTCACCGCGGCAACAATGCCACTGCCGGCGCGGCAGGTGGCGCGCAGTATGTAGCTGGCCTCGCGGGGGGCGACTAAATCAGTATTAGAAGTGGGCGTAAACATGAGGCCTCGCAGGCAAATTAAACGGGCTAAATTAAACGGGCTATAGTATGCGCATGAACACCGTTGCGAGCAAGGCAGAGCGGCTAACAGGAGGGTGCAGTGAGTGGTAGTCGAGGTTTTTTGAGTGGCAGCAAAACGCTCTACTTAGCCGCCTTGGGTTTATTGCTGGTGGTCTTTTTTATCGTTGCGCTACAGCGTTATCAGGAGCGTTTGTTACAGCTAGTGCTCAACAGCCAACAAGCCGAACTGGTTGAGGCCAGCGAACAGTTGATTGCCGACCTGCAAGCGCGCAGTGACGATTTAAAACTGCTCACTAATCTGCCCGAACTGGCCCACCTAGATCCCAGTCGCCATCTCGACCGCAGCCAACTATTGCAGCGCGTCGGTGAATACTTCCTGCGTTTTTTGCAGGCCTACCCCGAGTACGATCAAGTGCGCTTGCTCGACAGCCAAGGCCGCGAACAGCTCAACGTCAAACGCCAAGACCAAACGATACGCCTCATCCCCCGCCACCAGCTGCAGGACAAGTCTGCCCGCTACTATGTGGCGGAGGCGTTGGCGCAGCCCCACAACGCAGTCTACTTGTCGCGGATAGATCTCAATCGAGAATTTGGTGAGGTGCAGCGCCCCTACCAGCCGACACTGCGTATGGTGCGTGCTATCGAAGGGACCCCTGGCGAACCAGCAGCCGCGCAAGCGACAACGGTCAATGGCTTAGTCGTCGCCAACCTGTCAGTCACTGAGCTGTTGCAGCGCTATAGCCGGGCACTGCGCAATATCTGGCAGGTCGATATTTTTCTGGTCGATGACAACGGCTATTTTATTATTCATCCGGACACCGCCATGCAGTGGGGTTTTGACCTCAATGCCGTCGGCCACCGCTTTGGCAGAGTGTTCCCCAAGGTTTGGAGCCAGCTACAGGCCGGGCAAAGTATTGTCAGCTACCCTGCTGGGACCTCGCCCGCCACCAACCTGCAGGGGTATCAGCGCGGCGGGCACTTCATTAGCCATCAATTTCAGCTGCCGGGGGTGGCCTCCGGTGCTGCCCAGAGTAGCCCGTCGGCACACCGTTACCGCGGTATTATGTTTGTTGCCAACCAGTCGCTGGAGCCGTGGTCATTGCGCTACCACTGGGTGTGGTGGGCATTCATGCTGTTTTTATTGTTGCTGGTCGGTTTGGCGCTGTTGTCGGCCTATAGCGCTTATCGCTGGCAGCGCAAGCACAACCATCGGCAAGGCGAGTTAGCGCTACAGCGCCAGCAGCTCGAGCGATGGCAGCAAAAAGTCACCGCCGGCGCGCTGTTGCGCAGCGAGTTGCGCCAGCTGCTGCGCGAAATACGCAACCATACCGCCGCGGTGGTCGGTTTTGCTGCGCTGGTTAAAAATAACGAGAGCGAGCAGCCCTCGCAGATGGCTGAAAACCTGCAGATTATTGAGCGCGGTGCGCGCCGATCGCTGCACAGCGTCGATGAGGCGCAAAAGCTGCTGGCAGATGACGAGGCTGCACAGTCAGAGCAGAATGAGCCTGTTTGTAGGCAGTAGTATTGAAGAAATGGGGGGCAATGGCGGCTCTCTCGGCCATCCATGGACTTCGCGACAGTCGCACATCCTGTGCGCCACCCGGGCGCTTTAGCCCTCAGTTCGCGTCGGTCGACAAGCCAAAACTAGAAAGGCCACCCCAAGGGGTGGCCTTTCTAGTTTTGATTGGTGGAGCCGGCGGGAATTGAACCCGCGTCCGTCAGTCCGCTGCGACTAGCTCTACATGCTTAGACAGGTCTTTAAATTTAATGGTTGGCAATCCGACCGTCAGGATGCGCCGCCCACGATTCCGGTAAGGTTTTAGTGACTCCACCCCGGACGAGCTTTGTCACGATCCTGCGAGATATGACGCCTGAATGTCTCACCCGGAGGTTTGACCTGGACGCGCAGGCGCGGCTCCAGTCAGACGGCACCCTACTGGGGTTTAAGCAGCGAGTGCGTAGTTGTCGTCGTTGGCAACTATAAGTTTGCGACTTGGATTAACGAGATTGGTCACCATCTCGGCATGCACTAGAGGTTTTGTAACCGGCGTCGAATCCAGAACGGCCCCGTTTGTGTAAACCACGCTAGATCATAGCAGTTTTACACGGCTGCGTGGAGTTTTCGTCGATAGCCAGCGCGGGGTTCTTGCCATAAAATGGTTGCTCTAGTGGCGCTGCCCCAGGACGGCCAATCGGTTCTGAATAACCGGGTTAGGGTAGCGCACCAACCACAGCAGAGACGGGGGCCGAGATGGCGACCAAGAAGAGATCGGCGGACGCAGCGCCGCTGTTTGAAGAGCAGTTGGCTAAGTTGGAGTCGCTGGTTGAGGCGCTGGAGCAGGGCGAGTTGAGTTTGGAGGCGTCGATGCTCTCGTTTGAGCAGGGCATCACGCTGGCTCGGGAGTGCCAGAAGGCGCTCAGTGAAGCGGAGCAGAAGGTGGCGCTGTTGACCCGCGAGGGCGACGACCTGCACGAGCAGCCTTTTGCCTTAGACGCGCAGTAAACGCCGATGTCCGATCTGCGCGCTTTTCTAGTTGAGTGTTCGACGCTGATTGAGCAACAGCTCAGCGAGCGTCTGCCGCCCGAGCAGGGGGCGGCGGCGCAGCTGTTTGCCGCGATGCGCTACTCGGCGCTGGCTGGCGGCAAGCGGTTGCGCCCGGCGCTGGCGCTGGCGACCAGCGATGCGCTCGGTGGCGAGCGGCCGGTGGCGCTGGGGGTGGCGGCGGCGGTGGAGATGATGCATGTCTACTCGCTGATACACGATGATCTGCCGGCCATGGACGATGATGCGCTGCGCCGCGGCAAACCGACCTGCCATATCGCTTTTGATGAAGCGACGGCGATTCTCGCCGGCGATGGCCTGCAGGCGCTGGCCTTTTTGCAATTGGCCGAGTTGTCTGGGGTCGCGGCGTCTACGCAAGTAGCGATGATCGCCCAGCTGGCCAAGTTGGCCGGCTGTGAGGGTATGGTCGCCGGCCAGGCGATCGATATTGCCGCCACCGGCAAGCAGCTCGATCTCGACCAATTGCAGCAGATGCACCGGTTAAAAACCGGCGCACTGATGGAGGCCAGCGTGATGTTAGCGGCGCAGGCCAGCGGCCGCGCCAGTGCCGAGCAGTTGCAGGCTCTACAGCAGTTTGCCCAAGCGTTGGGTCTGGCTTTCCAGATACAGGATGACTTGCTCGATATTGAGGGCGAAACCGCGCAGCTGGGTAAACTGCAGGGCAGCGACATCGCCCGCGGCAAGGTGACTTACCCACAGCTGCTGGGGCTGGAGGCGGCGCGCAGTGCGGCTGCGCAAGCGCACCAGGCCGCACTGCAGGCGCTGACGCTATTTGATCAGCGCGCCGACCAGCTGCGCGCGCTGGCAAACTACGTGATTACCCGCAGTTATTGAGCTGCAAATTGCGCTAAGCTAGCACTCAAACAAAAAGGCCGACAGCTGTTATGCCAGAAATCTTCCACCAGCTCCCCAGTGAGCGCCCCGCCACGCCGCTGCTCGACACCATCGACTCCCCCGCCGATTTACGTCAACTGTCGTTGGCAGAGCTGGAGCAGTTGGCCGACCAGTTGCGCCACTACTTGTTGTACTGCATCGGTAAAACCGGTGGTCACTTTGGTGCTGGGCTCGGTGTCACTGAGCTGACCATTGCCCTGCACTTTGTCTTTGACACGCCGCACGACCGTCTGGTTTGGGATGTTGGCCATCAGACTTACCCGCACAAGGTGCTGACCGGGCGCCGCGAGCAGCTGCTGACTATTCGCCAGCAGGGTGGTTTGTCGGGCTTTCCCAAACGCTCTGAGAGCGAATACGACACCTTTGGTGTCGGCCACTCATCGACCTCGATCAGCGCTGCGCTGGGCATGGCGATGGCGGCCAAGTTACAGGGCCAACAGCGCCGAACTGTGGCGGTGATGGGCGACGGGGCGATGACGGCCGGCATGGCTTTTGAGGCGATCAACCACGCTGCCTATGTCGACGACGACCTACTGGTGGTGCTCAACGACAACAAAATGTCGATCTCGGAAAATGTCGGCGGGCTGTCGACCTATTTCGCCAAAATCTGGGCCAGTGGCTTCTATAACTCGATACGCGAGGGCGGTAAACGAGTGCTCAAGCGCATGCCCTACACCAAAGAGTTTGTGCGCCGCACCGAAGAGTATATGAAGTCTTTTGTCGCGCCAGCGACCATCTTTGAGGAGCTCGGTTTTTACTACATCGGCCCGTTGGACGGGCACAATTTACCGCTTTTGGTCGATACCCTGGAAAAGCTCAAGGCCATTAAGGGCCCGGTATTGCTGCATGTGATCACCGAGAAAGGCAAGGGCTTTGCCCCGGCAGAGGCCGACCCTATCGGTTACCACGCGCTGAACAAAATTGAGCCCAACAGCGACAAAAAAGTCGCCGCAGGGCCCAAGTACCAACAGCTATTTGGCGACTGGTTATGCGATTGTGCGGCACAAGACCCGCGACTGGTGGCGATCACCCCGGCGATGTGCGAGGGGTCGGGGATGGTGGCGTTCGCCGCTAAGTTTCCCAGCCGTTTTGTCGATGTCGCCATCGCCGAGCAGCACGCAGTCACTCTCGCCGCCGGTATGGCTTGCGAGCAGGTTAAGCCGGTGGTGGCGATCTATTCGACATTTTTGCAGCGCGGCTACGATCAACTGATTCACGATGTCGCCCTGCAGAACCTCGACGTCACCTTTGCCATCGACCGCGCAGGTCTGGTCGGCGAAGATGGCGCTACCCACGCCGGCGCTTACGATATCAGCTATTTGCGCTGTATTCCCAATATGGTGGTGGCGACACCTGCCGACGAGAACGAGGCGCGGCAACTACTCAATAGCTGCTACCACCACCCCGGCCCGGCGGCGGTGCGCTACCCGCGCGGCAGTGGCCCCAATGTTGAAGTCAGTACAGAGCTGCAGGTGTGGCCAATCGGTCGCGGCCGGCGGTTGCGCCGTGGCAGCGGCCCAGTCATTTTTAACTTTGGCGCGCTGTTGGCCAATGCCCGCCAGGCAGCGCAACAGCTCGATGCCGAGCTGATCGACATGCGCTTTGCAAAACCGCTCGACCAAGCGCTGCTGGATGAGTACAAACACTCGGGGCGGCTGTTGGTAACCTTGGAAGAGAACAGTACAGCCGGCGGGGCTGGGGCGGCGGTAGCGGAGTACTACAGCGCGGCTGCGGCCAGCGTCGACTTGCTACTACTGGGCCTACCTGATCGCTATGTCGACCATGCCTCGACCAGCGCACAGCTGCGCGAAGTTGGTCTAGACAGCGAGGGTATTGTTGCGGCAATTACTGCTCGCTTAGAAAAAATTGAATCCACCAATAACCCATAATAAGAGAGAGCTGTGTGATGAAACTATATGATTTTGCCCCCGCCCCAAATCCGCGCCGGGTGCGTTTTTTTCTCGCCGAAAAGGGTGTTGAGGTTGACAACCAGCAGGTTGACCTCACCAAAGGTGAGCAGCGCAGCGAAGCGTTTCGCGCGATCAACCCAGCCATGGATGTACCGGTGTTGGAGTTGGATGATGGTCGCTGTATTCACCAAGTCGATGCCATCTGTCGCTATCTCGAAGAGCTCTACCCGCAAAACCCACTGTGGGGGCGGGACAGTTTTGAGCGCGCGCAGGTCAATATTCACAACCACCAAATTATGCTCAACGGGCTGATGGCAGTGGCTGAAGCCTACCGCAATACCACGCCGATGTTTGTCGACCGTGCGGTGCCAGGGCCGCACAACTATGCCCAGAGCCCGGAGCTGGCGGCGCGCGGTATGCTGCGTGTCGCCAATTTCTTCAGCGATATGGATGCGCACTTTGCCGCCAACCAGTATGTGGTCGGCGACTACTTCTCTATCGCCGATATTCAAGCGGTGGTGGTGATCGATTTTGCCAAGTGGGTGAAGGTGCGCATTGCCCCCGAGCAGCAGCACCTACAGCGCTGGTATGACCAAGTGAGTGCCCGGCCAGCGGCCAAGGCCTAACCCAGCTGCGGTTAACTGGGCTCAGCGCAGCAGTTTGAGCTTGAGCCCACAGCCGCGCCAATAAGCGATTTCTCGCTCTAAGTCGGCGGCTAGTAGTGGGTGGCTGTCCAGCCATTGGTCGGCAAAACTAAGCTGTGTGGCGGTAGTGTCAAAACTCAGTGTAATCGGTGGCAGTTCGCGGTCGAGCCGACGGGTGTTGAGCACCACCGCCAGCCGCATGATTAGCACCATTTGCAGCAGTGCAGGGCGCGATAGCAGGGTTAATTTGGGCAGCTGGTGGCGGTAAAAACTCTTGCGCTGCATGCCGACCAGGGTGGCCAAAATTTGCTGCTGGTCACGGCTAAAGCCCGGCAGTTCGGCGTTGGCAATAATATAGCGGCCGTGCTCTTGCAGTTTGCGGTGGCTGATATCCAACCCTACTTCATGCAGTGCCGCCGCCCAGTTCAGATAGAGCGCATACTCTCGGTGGGTCTTTTTCGGCAGTTGCAACTGCGGCAATAGTTGCGCGATGGTGCGGGCCACCCGTTGGCTCTGATTGCTGTCGGTGCTGTAACGCAGGCAGAGACTGTCGATGGTGCGTTTGCGAATGTCGCGCTCGTCGAGCTGGTCGCACAGCTCGTAGAGCACCCCCTCGCGCAGAGCCGCCTCATTGAGCTGCAGCGACTCGATGCCGAGCACATTAAAGGCGGCGTCCAAAATGGCGAAGGCGGCCGGCAGCTGTGCCTGACGGTCGCTGTCTATACCACTGAGGTTATCGATATGTTGAGCTGCCAACAGCACTTTGCGCAGTGTTGCCATGGTGGCGGTGGTGAGCTGCTGCTGGAAGTTGTCCTCACAGAGTGCGGCAAAGCGCAGCAGCACTTTAATAGAGCCGGAGGTGCCGAGCGCGTGTTGCCAACCGGTGGCGCAGAAACGCCGCTCCATTTTTGCCAGTTCAACACTGGCCGCCTCGGTGGCCTTGGCCAGCTGCTGGGCGGTGATGTCGCCGTGTTTAAAGTACTTGCGACGGTAGCTTTCCGAACCCATCGACAACGACGACAGCTGCAGCGGCTGGAACTGCTCGCCGATGACAAATTCGGTGCTGCCACCGCCAATATCAATAATCAATCGGCGGCCATCGGCGGGGGTGGTGTGTGCAACCCCCTGATAGATGAGACGCGCCTCTTCGTCACCGCTGACCACCTCGATCGGGTAGGGCAGAACCTCCCGGGCGGCAGCGATAAATTCGTCGCGGTTTTTCGCGGCGCGCAGCGCATGGGTGGCGATAATACGTACCCGCTCGGCCGGCAGGCCGGCTAAAACCGGTTCTAGTGCGTGCAGGGCATGCAGCCCGCGGTCGATCGCAGCGGCATTGAGTTTGCCTCTTTTCAGACCGGCGGCGAGCCGCACCATCTGCTTTTCAGCAATCAGCGGCTGCAGCGTGCCATTGATCTGGCGCGCCACAATAAGGTGAATAGAGTTGGAGCCGATATCGACGGCAGCGACCTCGGTGGCGTCGCCGCTGAGTGGAGTTGCGAGCATAGGCGTTACCTGCGCAGGGCGCTCTTTTCACTGGCTTTGAGGTAGTTATAAATCTCAATTTGCGAGCGTATTTTGCGCTTGTTGCCGCGTTTTACATAGAGATTTTTCTGCTCTTCATCAATCACCCGCGCCTTCACCCGGTCGCTGAACTGCAGGTCAAAAATATCCATGATGCGTTTTTGCAGCGGCTCGCTGTAGATCGGTGTCGCCACCTCGACGCGGCGGTCGATATTGCGGGTCATCCAGTCAGCCGAGGAGATAAACACCTTGGGTTGGCCGCCGTTGTGAAAGATCATCACCCGCGGGTGCTCGAGGAAGCGGTCGACAATGCTGATTACACTGATGTTTTCCGACATGCCCTTAACGCCTGGGATCAACGCACACATACCGCGCACAATCAGCCGTATTTTGACCCCAACGCGGCTCGCCTGGTAAAGCTGCGAAATCAGTTCGCGGTCGACGAGATTGTTGAGTTTCAGGTCTATCCGCGCCGGTTGGTTGGCTTCGGCCAAGCGCCGCTCGGCGGTGATCAGCTGCACTAAGCGGGTGCGCGAATTGACCGGTGAGACAATCAGATGATCGAAGTCGAAGTGACGGTAGCTGTACTCAATATAGGTGAAGACATTGCGTACCTCGGCGGCGATCTCAGCGTGGCTGGTAAACAGTGAGAAGTCGGTGTAGATTCGCGCGGTATTTTCGTTGAAATTACCGGTGCCGATATGGGCGTAGAGCCGCTCTTGACCCTCGACATTGCGAATAATCAGACAGAGTTTTGAGTGGATTTTCAGCGTCGGAATGCCCAGCGTCACCTTGATGCCAGCCGCTTGCAGTCGCTCGCTCAGTTCAATATTGCGCTGCTCGTCAAAGCGCGCTGTGAGCTCGACGTTGACCACCACTTTTTTGCCATTGCGGGCGGCGTCGATCAGCGAATCGACCACCAGCGAGCGGTTGGCGACGCGGTAGATATTAATGCGGATCTCACTGACACTGGGGTCAAAGGCGGCTTGGCGGACAAATTCGGTAAAATGGTTGAACTGGTGGTAGGGGTAGTAGACCAGCAGATCCTCACTGTCGATCGCCTCGAAGAGATTCTTCGACTGCGAGATGGCCGCCGACAGCAGCGGCTCGAGCGGTTTCTCCTCGAGATAGCGCGGCCCCATATTGGGGAAGCCGATAAAGTCGCGAAAATTGCGGTAGCGCCCCGCTGACAGGTAGGTGTCGTACTCGTCAAAACCGAGACCATCGGCGAGAATTTCGCGAATCCCCTTGGGCATCGACTTGTCAAAACTCAACCGCACCGGCTCCGAGGTAAGGCGCTGCTTGACGCCATCGCTCATCTTTTCGACCAGGCTGGTATCGAGGTCACTGTCGAGCGAGTATTCGGCGTCGCGGGTGATTTTCATCGACCAACAGCGCGCCGTCTCGGTCTGGTAGAGGCCGCCAAAAATGTCATTCATACAGTAGCGAATGGCATCGTCGATCAGCATGAAATATTTCTTGGCGCGGCCATCTTCCGACTGCAGCGGGATAAACCGCGACACTGCGGTGGGGATGGCGATCAATGCAAAGCGGGCGTCGTGGTTCTGGCGCAGCTCCACCATCAGGTAGGACTCGCCGTCGTTGACCACGCGCTGCAGGTCAGTGCCGCGGTCGACCCACAGCGGCACAATGTGCGGCAAAATCTCGGTCGTAAAGTGGCGGTGCAGCCAGCGCCCCTGTTTGGCGGTGAGGTTGTTTTCGTTGAGGCAGTAGATATTGCGCTTGGCCAACTCCGCCAGCAGATCGTTGTAGATGGCGTCGAACTGTTCGCTGAGTTGAGTCGTTTTGCGCTGAATAGCACGCAGCAGCTTAATGAGCGCAGTCTGCTCTTTGGGGTTGTGGTTAAGCTCGAGTTCGCGCTGGATTTGGGCAAAACGGACGCGGAAAAACTCATCCTGGTTGTTGGAAAAAATGCCCAAAAAGCGCATCCGCTCAACAATCGGGTTGTCGCTGTCGGCCGCCTCTTGCAGCACTCTTTCGTTAAAGGCGAGCCAGCTCAGGCGGTAGTCATAAAAGCGATCACTGCTATCGGCCACGGTTCGGTCACATCCTCGGTGGGAAGACGACAATAGTCAATAATAGGCTTACTGGCCGTTTCGGTGGCGGATATCTTTGCCCTTAACGACAAAAACCACCTGCTCGCAGAGGTTCTTGGCGTGGTCGCCAATGCGTTCCAGCGACCGCACCACCCACAAGATATTAATCACCCGGCTGATGCTGCGCGGATCCTCCATCATGTAGGTAACCAGCTCGCGCAGCGCAGTCTTGTACTCCATATCTATTTTTTTGTCTTCCTGCATGGTCGCCAGCGCGGTATCGGCATCAAAACGGGCAAACGAGTCGAGCGCATTGCGCAAGATCTGGCTGACCGACTGGGCGAGATGGCGCACTTCGCTGTAGCCCATCGGCGAGGGTCCGGACTCAGTTAGCTCAAGGGCGTGTTTGGCAATTTTTTTCGCCTCATCGCCGATGCGCTCCAAGTCTGCCACCGCGCGCGTCACTGCAACCACTAAACGCAAATCGCTGGCGGCCGGCTGGCGGCGGGCAATAACCAGCACGCAAGCCTCATCGATTTCCAGCTCCATCTCATCGACGCGGTGGTCGCGCTGGATCACCTGCTCGGCGAGTTGGCTGTCGGCTTCGCAAATGGCTTGTACCGCATCGGTGAGCTGCTGCTCAACCTGGCCGCCCATCGCCATTAGGTCGTTGCGAATCTCCTCGAGCTCTTCGTCGAAGACCGAGGCGATGTGGTTTTCAAATTTAAGCTTATCCATCAGATTGCTCCTGTCAGCCGAACCGGCCGGTAATGTAGCCTTCGGTCAACTCGTGCTCTGGCATAGTAAAGACTTGCTCGGTGGGGTTGACCTCAATCAACCGGCCGAGATGAAAGTAAGCGGTGCGGTGGGAAACACGCGCCGCTTGCTGCATAGAGTGGGTGACGATGGCGATGGTGAAATTTTCACTCAGCTCCTCAATCAGCTCCTCAATTTTAGCGGTGGCGATGGGGTCGAGTGCCGAACACGGCTCATCCATTAGAATCACCTCGGGGTTCACAGCGATCGCCCGAGCAATACAGAGGCGCTGCTGCTGGCCGCCAGAGAGCCCGGTGCCGGGCTGGTGGAGCCGGTCTTTCACCTCGTTCCACAGACTGGCTTTGCGCAAGCTGCTCTCAACCATCTCATCGAGATCGACGCGACTCTCAGCCAGCCCGTGAATTTTTGGGCCGTAGGCGACGTTGTCGTAGATCGACTTGGGGAATGGGTTGGGTTTTTGAAAGACCATACCGACCCGCGCCCGCAGCTCGACCACATCGAGCTTTTCGTCGTAGAGATTCTGCCCGTCCATGGCGATCTGTCCCTCGACGCGACACCCTTCGATGGTGTCGTTCATGCGGTTGAGCGAGCGCAAAAAGGTCGACTTACCACAGCCAGAGGGGCCGATCATCGCCATTACCTGGTTTTGGCCGATATCTAAGCTGACATCGAAAATCGCCTGTTTTTCGCCGTAAAAGATGTTGACGTTGCGCATCGACATGCGCGCATTGTCTTGAAATTGCTCCCCGACACTGGCTCCAGGAATGGGTCGCTCGTTGTCATTGGCCATGCTCTGGCTCCTCAAAGTTAATACCTTTACCAGCGCCGCTCTAGGCGTTTGCGTATCCATACAGCAGTGGTGTTCATTGCGATCAAGAAGGCCAGCAGTACCATAATGGCGGCCGAGGTCTTCTCGACAAAAGCGCGTTCTGGGCTGTCAGCCCAGAGGAAAATTTGTACCGGCAGCACGGTGGCGGGGTCGCTGAAACCGCCGGGGATATCGACGATAAAGGCGACCATGCCAATCATCAGTAGCGGCGCGGTTTCACCGAGCGCCTGCGCCATGCCAATGATGGCGCCGGTGAGCATGCCCGGCATCGCCAGCGGCAGCACATGGTGCAGCACCATCTGGTGTTTCGAGGCGCCCATGCCCAGCGCAGCTTCGCGGATTGAGGGCGGCACCGCTTTAATTGCGGCGCGGCTGGTGATGATAATGGTCGGCAGCGTCATCAGCGTCAAAACCAGGCCGCCGAGCAGCGGGATCGACCGCGGCACTTGAAAGAAATTGATGAAGATGGCCAGACCCAGCAGGCCGAAGATGATTGAAGGGACCGCAGCCAAGTTATTGATATTAATCTCAATAAAATCAGTAAAGCGGTTGCGTGGGGCAAACTCTTCGAGGTAGATAGCCGCCGCCACCCCGATTGGAAACGACAGCGCAAAAGTAATAACTAGCGTGAACAGTGAGCCCATCACTGCCCCCCAAATACCGGCCTGCTCGGGCTCGCGCGAGTCACCGCGAGTAAAAAAGTTGCGGTTCCAGCGGGTGGCGATATCGCCACTGGCGTAGAGCTGGTCAATCCAAGCGATCTGCTGGTCGCTGACCCGTGCGGTGTAGGGCTCGCCGTCGCGCAGACTCTTGAAGTAGGTGTCGATATCGTCATCGGCCAGTAGCCAGATGCGCTCGCGCTGGCCAACTAGCTGCGGGTTAGCTTGCAGGCGGTCTTTGAGATCGTACCCGGCACCGTTGCTGATCAGCCGGTAGAGCTCGCGGCGCTGACTGCGACCGCTCGCCTCCGGCAGTAGCTGGCGCATACCAGATTTGAACAGTGCGTCCCAGTTGGCCAGCGCCAGCTGTTGGTTATCATTGATACTATCGATGCCGAGGCTGTCGAGGTCGTAGTGAATCGGTACAGCAATATGGGTGGTTTTAAACGCGCCGTGGCCTTTGCTGATGATGTCGACAAACAGCACCAATACCGCCGCCAGACCAAACGCGATAGCGGCGCGGCCGTACCAGCGAAAGCGTCGCTCGGCGCGGTAGCGGCGTTTCAGTGAGGCCTTGATGGTCGCCGAGTGGTCGACCGGCGCGGAGCGGTGGGGGCTGGGGTTGGACTCAGTCATATTGCTCTCGATATTTTTTGACAATGCGCAGCGCCAGGAAGTTGAGCCCCAACGTGACAATAAACAGCATTAATCCCAGCGCGAAAGCAGCCAGTGTTTTAGCGCTGTCAAACTCTTGGTCGCCGGTCAGCAGGGTGACGATCTGCACCGTCACCGTGGTCACTGCGTCGAGCGGGTTGGCGGTTAAGTTAGCAGCCATACCGGCGGCCATGACTACAATCATGGTTTCACCAATGGCGCGCGATGCTGCCAGCAAAATGCCGCCGACAATCCCCGGCAGTGCTGCTGGGATGACCACATTGCGGATGGTTTCGGACTGTGTGGCGCCCATCGCCAGCGAGCCGTCGCGCATCGACTGCGGCACCGCGGTGATGACATCATCGGCCAGCGACGAGATGAACGGAATAATCATAATACCCATCACCGAGCCGGCGGCCAGGGCACTCTCGGCGGCGACATCGAGGCCAAAACTACTGCCTAGGTCGCGAATCAGTGGCGCCACGGTCAGCGCGGCAAAAAACCCGTAGACAACGGTAGGTACCCCGGCGAGTATTTCCAGCAGCGGTTTGGCGCTGCGCCGAAACTTGGGGGAGGCGTACTCGGCCAAGTAGATCGCTGACATCAGCCCAACCGGCACCGCCACCACCATCGCGATCGCCGAAATCAGCAGCGTGCCGGTAAACAGCGGCACAGCGCCAAAACTGCCCGAGGAGCCAATCTGGTCGACACGGATAGCGGTCTGCGGGCTCCAACTGGTGCCAAAGACAAATTCAGTGATCGGCACAGTGCTGAAAAATCGAATCGATTCAAACAGCACCGATAAGACAATGCCCAGCGTGGTCAAAATAGCCAGCGAGGCGGACATTAACAGGAACTTTTGCAGCATCCCCTCGACCGCGGCGCGAGCGCGGAAATCAGCTTTAATGCGCTGCCAGCTCCACAGTCCGCCAGCACTGCACAGCGTCAACACCAACACCGTCAACGCCCACTGCTGGGTGGCACCGATCTGTTGCAGCTGCTCGGCAGCGGCGACGATCTCAGCACTCTGGCCGGCGCCGGGCAGTGCCCCAGAGGCAACATTAATAATGCGGTTGAGGGTTAAGTTGTAGTCCGAGGTGGCGGTCACCTGCTCAAAGCCGCGCATGATATAGGCGTGGGTAATGGAGTCGGCGGCGAGCAGCCACACAGCCATCAGCAGCAGTGCCGGCAGCGCTACCCAGATTGCCGTCTGCATCGCGTAGTAGCTCGGCAGGGAGTGCAGCTTGCTAATACTGCCCAGCGGCTTGGCCACCCGCAGCGAGCGGCCGTAACCAGAAAAATAGCCAAACACCGCCAGAGCGATAATGATAAAGAGCAGATTGCTGGCTTGCATGGCAGTGAATACCTCAGTGTCATCCGCGAGCCACTGGGTGGTTAACGAATGCTCTCTCTAATCTAGTCGGAAAACGGCCCGCTTGCAGTCTGCAAGCGAGCCGTCATGGTGCCGATTTTTAACAATTACTTCAACGGCTCTTGGCCACTCATCGGCGTTAATGTTGCCACGACTGCTGCCAGTGCGCGGCGCTCGGCAGTCGGCAGCGGAATCATGCCCTTCTCGGCCAAATAGCCCTCAGGGCCCCACGCTTTTTCGCTGGTGAACTCGGCCAAGTAGCCCTGCAGCCCCGGCACCACGCCAATGTGAGCTTTTTTCACGTAAAAATAGAGTGGTCGCGACACCGGATAGCTCTTGTCGGCAATCGAGTCGAAGGTCGGTGCTACCCCTTCAATCAGCGAACCTTGCACTTTGTCGGCGTTCTGGTCGAGGAAGCTAAAACCAAAAATGCCCAGAGCGCTGGGGTTGGCCTCGAGTTTTTGCACAATCAGGTTGTCGTTTTCGCCGGCCTCGATGTAGGCGCCATCTTCGCGCACGGTGTGGCAGACGGTCTTGTAGGCCTGTTTGTCACTCTTTTTCAGGGCGCTAATTGTCTCAAAAGTCTTGCAACCGCCCTCTAACGCCAGTTCGGCGAAGGCGTCGCGAGTGCCTGAAGTGGGCGGCGGCCCCAACACTTCAATAGCGCTGTCGGGCAGATTGGAGTTAATTTGCGACCAGCGCGTGTAGGGGTTGTCGACCAGCTCGCCGTCGCTGCCCGGTACCTGCTTGGCCAGCGCCAAGAACAGCTCACGACGGCTAAGGTTTAGAGGCGCAGCACCGCTGGCATTGGCGTTGGCGATGACGATGCCGTCAAAGCCGATCTGAACTTCGATAATATCGTTGACACCGTTAGACTGGCAGAGAGCGAACTCGGACGCCTTGATACGACGCGATGAGTTGGTGATGTCGGGGTAGCTGGCGCCGACGCCAGAGCAGAACAGCTTGAGACCGCCACCGGAGCCGGTCGCCTCAATTTTAGGGGTGGCGCCACCACTGGAGCGGCCGTAGCGCTCAGCGACCACTGTGGCGAACGGATAGACGGTCGAAGAGCCGACGATCTCGATAGTGTCGCGCGCGCTCACTGCTGAGCTTGCGAGCAGTGCAGCGGCAATGGCGCTGGAGTAAAAAAACGATTTATTCATGGTGTAATCCTCATGGGCAGAGCGTGATTGACGCCGTTGGCAGGGTAGTACTCAGCGCCGCCGTTCAGACTTATGATGAGACAACGCTTGGATGTAAACATTAAGACGGTTTTGTGACACTAATATGACAGTGGCCGCGATAAATTTCGCTCGCTGTCATATTACTGAAATAAAAGTGCCGCATAGTTGTCATCGCAAATTCATCTTAGTGACCAAAAAATGTCATCAAGTTGCGTGCAACTGCACGCCATTACCACGAGCAGGAGTTGTTATGAACCGTTTCAAACCTTGTCTGTTAGCCTGTGCGACACTGTGGGCACTGCCTGTTGCTGCCTCCGGCCCACTGGATGGCAGTATTTACGGCAAAATCAATCTTTCGGTGGTCGCCACCGAGGAGCAGGGCGGTACTACAAGCCAAGATAACTACCAGGTCAACAGCAACGCGTCGCGACTGGGGGTAAAAGGTAACAGCGAAATCCAGCCAGATCTCTACGCGGTCTACAAAGCTGAATTTGAAGTCTGTGCCGACGACGGCAAGTGTAGCGGCGACAGCCCGTTCAAGCAGCGCAACATAATGGCCGGCCTCAAAGGTCGCTACGGGATGGTCTGGGTCGGCAACCACGACACCCCGACCAAAATGGCGCAAAACAAGGTCGACCTATTTAATGATCTCGATGGCGATTTGAAAAATCTCCTCGATGGCGAGACTCGCGCCAGCAACATGGTCGCCTACACCTCGCCGACGGTAAACGGTTTTGCCGCAACGCTGGCAATGATGCCTGGCGAAGAGGCGGAGGGCGCCGATGCCGATGACGGTTTGGCCGACGGCCTCTCCTACTCGCTCTCTTACACGCAGGGCGATCTCTACCTCGCGGTGGCCGGCGATCGAGAAGTTAAAGGGCAAGACTTGCTGCGGCTAGTCGCCCAATACCAGCTGCAGCAGCTGCAGCTTGGTTTTATCTACCAGCAAAACGAAGACAGCGATGGTGGTAGCAGTGTTGATGAAGACGGCTACTTTGTCAGTGCCGCTTATAAGCTTGACGCCGTCACTTTGAAAGCGCAGTACGGCAGTGTCGACAGCGCGCTGGAGGAGAGCGACAAAGAGACGCTGAGCCTGGGCGCCGACTACAAGCTGGCCAAGTCGACCAAGCTGTTTGCCTTCTACACCGCCAACGAGGACGGCAGCGAAGAGAACGACTACCTCGGTGTTGGAATGGAACACAAATTCTAATTACACTGCTGTTGGCTGGCCGCTCCGCCGTTGCGCTGGGCGGCCATTTTTTTGGGTCGTATAAAGTGCTGCTGTCGAGGTTATCTATGTCACCCTTTTGCTATCGCGCGGTTGTCGCTGTCTGCGCTGCGCTGTTGAGCTCCACGCTCTACGCCGGCTGCGATTTTGATGCCGACAGCGCCGACCGGTTAGATTTTGCCGAGCGCATCGTCGACTGCCAAGAGCCGCCTGCCAGCCCCGCTAGTGACTTGTCGCCAGTGGTGATAGAGCCGCTCTACAGCGACAGCGCTGGGCGCGCAGTGATCAGTGAGCACCGGGTGGTAGCGCCGGGCTCGCTCAACCACAGCCCCGGGCAGAGTTTTGAAGCGCGCGAGCTCTACTCGCTGCGCGGTGACGCCAGCTTTGAGGAGTCGGTAACCCTTGCGATCAGCCGCTTACACCTACAGATGGCCCACCACTGCAGCCGCGGCTGGCGTCTCGATGGCCAGCGCAGTGAAGCGTTGCAAGATACTCGTGACCCGCTGCGCAGTGGCAAATATTACCTTTACTACCAATTCAGCTGTGTCGCGCGCTAATGTAATGGCCGCCGCTGTGGTGCTCAGCAGGGCAGTTTGCAGGTAAAGCAGCTGCCGTGGCCGAGCCGGCTGGTGATTGTTAACTCGCCGCCACAGCGCTGCAGCAGATGTTTGACAATCGCCAGCCCCAAGCCGCTGCCGCCGGTGTCGGAGTTGCGGCTGTTATCGCCGCGGTAGAAGCGCTCGGTGACACGCGGCAAACTCTCGGCGGCGATGCCAACGCCGTCATCGCTGATCGCCACTTCTATATGGTGCGGGTGTTGGCTCAGCGCGATCACAATATTGCACCCCTGCGGGTTGTGTAGCACCGCATTAAACAGCACATTGCCAAGGGCGCTGACGATCTCCTCGCTGCGCATCATCACCTGCCACTGCGGCTGCTGCGCTAGACCGTCGATGCGCAGAGTGTGGCGGCCTTCGCTGAGTTTTGTGGCATCGGTGATCAGCTGTTCGAGCAGTGGCGCCAGCGGCGTGGCTTCGCTGCACGCCAACACGGTGTCGGACTCCAGCTTTGACATAACAATTAAATCGTCGGCCAGCGCTTGCATGCGCTTGACCTGCTGGCTGATCTGCTCCAGCGCTCGGTGGCTGGCGCTGAGCGTCGGGTCTAGGGTGGCGCTGAGCGTTTCCGCGTAACCCTTAATAACCGTCAACGGCGTGCGCAGCTCGTGCGAGACATTGCCGACAAACTCGCGGCGCAGTTTTTCCAGCTCGCGCAGCGGCGAGATGTCGTGCACAACCAGAACAATTTCGCCGCGGCCAAACTCTGAGGCGCTGAGCTTTAACACCCGCTGGCTGTGCCGATCGGCAGCTAACTCGACGAAGCCGACAAACGGGCGCACCGCCATGTAGCGAACAAACTCTGGCTGGCGTAGCAAGTTGGTGATCGGAGCGCCGCGGTCGCTACTGCGCAGTTGCAGCAGCTGCTTTGCGGCGTTGTTCCACAAATCCACGGTGAGATCGTCGCGCAACACCACAATACCTTCATCCAACGCCTCGGTGAGGTTGGAAATACGGGCAATGGTAGCGCGCAGTTTGACCGTGCGGGTTTTGTCGCGGCGCTTCTGGCGGTGCAGGGTGTTGCCCACTTCGCTCCACACCCCGCCCTCGTCGGGCGGGCTGCCGCGCATACCGCGATCGATCCAGCGAAACAGCGTTTCGGCGCCGCGAAACGACCACCCCATGTAGATAACGCAGCCGATTAGCAGCAGCTCGGCGGGGTGGCCGACGCTCCAGCCGAACAGCAACGCAAATAGGCCGAGGTAGGCGATTCGCCAAAATTCGGTGTGTAATCCAGGGCGCATACCACTCTCCGCTTGGGCGCCCGCATGCGGGCTGACAGCTGAGCAGTCTGCCCTCCCAAGCGGCGCGGCGCAAGAGCTGCTAGTGCAGTCAACGGGGGCGTTATGGCTGGTGGTTTTCGTCATAAAAATGTAACCTAACGGCAACAAAATAGATGACAAGGACCTGTCTTTACGCCCAGCCTGACGCCACTTGGGGTGCCGAGCTGGCCGCCGCGGTGAGGCGGGTCATATCTCCTTGTGAGCAGTTGCCTGCTCAGCTAACGGGTTGCCGATATGTCCACTTTAGAGTCTTCGCTCGACTTTGCCGTACCGGCCGCAGCGCCGCGCAGCGGCCAGTTATTGCCGTATGAATTTGCCCGCAACAGCGGCCTGCTGCGCGACCCCGCCAGCGCCGAGCTGCTGCTCTGCGAGGGCTGCGATATCGCTCTGGTTGGCGAAGCGCTGCGCAGTTATCCAAATGACACCCTGACCCGTCTGGCGGCAGAGCCATTCGCCGAGCGGCTGAAAGCGGTCTACGCCGCTGTGCAGGGAAGCTCTGAAGCGGTGATGGCCGATATCAAAGCCTTCGTTGATATGGAAAGCGCTGCGGCGGAACTCGAGCAGGCCGCCGACCTGCTCGATGGCGAAGAGGACGCGCCGATCATTCGGCTGCTCAATGCCATTCTCGCCGAGAGTCTCAAAGAGGGGGCCTCGGATATCCATATTGAGCCCTACGAGCAACAGGCGCTGGTGCGGTTTCGCCTCGATGGCGTGTTGCGTACCGTATTGAGCCCTTCGGTGCAGATCGCACCACTGCTAATTTCGCGTATCAAGGTGATGGCCAAGTTGGATATCGCCGAACGACGACTGCCGCAAGATGGCCGCATGAGTGTCAGATTGGCCGGTCGCAATATCGATTTGCGGGTCTCGACACTGCCCGCCAGCCACGGTGAGAGAGTGGTGATGCGGTTGCTGGACAAGCAGGCTGGCCAGTTGCAGTTGGACGACTTGGGGATGCCTGTGGCGATTAAACAGCAGCTCGATGAGTTGATCGCCCGTCCGCACGGTATTGTGCTGGTGACCGGCCCCACCGGCTCTGGCAAGACCACCACGCTCTACGCCGGTCTGCAGCGCATGGATCGCCAGGGGCGCAATATCATGACGGTAGAGGACCCGGTTGAGTACGATCTACCCGGTATTAGCCAAACTCAGATCAACCTCAAGGCGGGCATGACCTTCGCGCGCGGGTTGCGCGCGATCTTGCGCCAAGACCCCGATGTGGTGCTGATTGGCGAGATCCGCGACGGCGAGACCGCAGAAATAGCCACCCAAGCCAGCCTCACCGGCCACTTGGTGCTGTCGACCCTGCACACCAACACCGCGGCGGGGGCGATAGGGCGGTTACAAGATCTTGGCGTCGACGGCTTTTTATTGGCCTCCACGGTGCGCGGTGTCATCAGTCAGCGCTTGGTGCGGCGCCTCTGTGGCCACTGTCGACAGCTGCAGCCGGCCAGTGAAGCGGCAGCGGCACTGGTTGGCCAGCCACTCACACAGCTCTATCAACCGCGCGGCTGCGCGCAGTGCAACCATACCGGCTTTCAGGGTCGCCAAGCGCTGTTTGAGCTGGTGACAGTCGACCCACAATTGCAGGCCTTGATTCACGACGGTGCCAGTGAATTGGAGATAGAGAAGCAGATCCGCACTAGCGTGCCGAGTTTGCGCAGTGCCGGTATGCAGCTGGTGGCCGAGGGTGTCACCACCCTCGAAGAGGTATTGCGGGTGACCAGTGGCTAATTTCCACTACCGCGCCTTTCAGCGCTCCGGCCGCCGAGTGAGTGGCACCATTGTCGCCGAGTCGGAGCGCCACGCCCGACGGCTGTTAAAGGAGCGCCAACTGCTGCCGCAAACGGTGCAGCCGCAAGTAGCTAGCGGCGCCAGCTGGCGCCTCTCTTCGCGCTGGTCACAGGCGCTGTCGCAGCGCTCGCTGCCGACGGCCGACCTTATTTTGGTATTGCGTCAGCAGGCGATCTTACTGCAGTCGGGGTTGCCGCTCGACGAGGCGCTGGCACTGACTGCAGAGCAGGCCGAGAATCAGCGCCAGCGCTTGTTGGTGGAGAGCTGGCGGGCTGAAATAGGCCAGGGACGGTCGCTCTCTGAAGCGCTGGCGCGCTCCCCGTATCAGATTGCTGAAAGTGTGGTGGCGGCGGTTGCAGTCGGCGAGCAGGGCGCGCACTTGGAGACCATCCTCGAGCGGATTGCCGACGATCTCGAGCAGAGTGCCGACAACCGCGGTACCCTGACTAAAGCGTTGATCTACCCGGCGACACTGGTGGTGACAGCGCTGCTGGTGTTGTCGGTGATGATGGTCTGGGTAGTGCCGAAAATTACCGCGGTGTTTATTAGCTCTAAGCGCGAGTTGCCGCTGATCACCCGCGCGGTGGTGGCCTGCAGCGAGTTTGTTCAGCAGTGGGGTCTAGTGCTGCTACTGCTGGCTGGAGTCGTAGCGGTGGGTGCCGCGCTGTGGCTGGCGCGCGGCGACAACCGCCGGCGTTGGCACGCGGCTTTACTGCGGTTACCGCTGGTGGGCCGTTGGCTGCTGATGGCCAATATTGCCGACTGGTCGCGCAGCTTGGGTGTGTTATTAGCTGCCGGGGTGCCGATACTGGCAGCGCTTAAAATTGCTGCGGCGGTGGTGACCAATCTGCAGCTGCGCGCAGCGTTGTTGGCGGTAATAGAAAAGATGCGCAACGGCAGCAGCCTGCAGCGATCGCTCGCTGAGGCGCAGCTGGGCAGCGGCTTTTTGGTGCACATGGTCGGCAGTGGCGAGGCGAGCAGTGAGCTGGATAAAATGTTGCTCAGGGTGAGCGATTACTATCAGCTTAGGCTTAATAATGCTGTGGAGCTGTTTCTTAAACTCCTCAACCCCGCGATCATTGTCGCCATGGGGGTGATGATCCTGACCATTGTCGCGGCGGTGATGCTGCCTATCATGGAAATGAACAATATGGTTTAACCGGCTGTCATTGCACTGCCACAAAAGTGTCATTTAATGCACCTATCGGATATTGCACTAGAGGTATTTATGGGTAACAGAACAACCGCGGCTCAACGTCAGCGAGGATTTACACTGATCGAAATTATGGTGGTCGTAGTGGTGATTGGCCTACTGGTGGCGATGCTGGCACCGACGGTATTTAACAAAGTGGGTCAAGCGGAACAGACGCGCATCAGCCAAGATCTGCGTGTCATCGAGTCGGCGCTGAAGTTTTACCGGCTCGACAATTACCGCTATCCGACACAGCAGCAAGGGCTACAAGCGCTGGTCGATAAACCGGCCGGCGCCGAGCGCTGGAATGGCCCCTACTTGGAGCAGCTGCCACTGGATCCGTGGGGGGTGCCGTATCGCTATCGCAACCCGGCGCAACAGGCGCGCGAGTTCGACCTCTTCACGCTCGGTGCCGACAACGCGCCCGGCGGCGAGGGCGGCGACCGCGATGTCGGCAACTGGTCGGCGCAGTAAGCCGTTTACGCTCGTGCCGCGTCTCGCTGCTGTGCCACCCCAGCGCCCCAGCTCGGGCTTTACACTGCTCGAGGTGATGGTGGTGGTGGTCATTGTCGGCCTGTTGGCAGGGTTTAGCGCGCTGGCGCTCAACCAAGCCAGCGAGCGGCCGCTGCGCAGTGAGAGTGAGCGCTTTGCCGACTGGTTGCAGATGGTCACCGACAGCGCGCTGTTGCAAGGGGTCGCCTATGGCTTGGCTGAACAACAGGGTGAGTGGCAGCTGCTGGTCTATTACCGCGGCCAGTGGTGGCCAGCCGCGCAGCCAGAGCCCTTTCAGTGGCGACAGCCGGTAGTGCTGAGCTTTCACAGCGACCGCGCTGGGCTTGCTGTGCAGCCGGAGCAAGGTGACAGTGAACCTGTGGTGGCGCTTTTGCCGAGCGGCCAGCTACAGCCGGCCGGCTATTTCCAGCTCGACTTTCAACAGCGCGACAGCCGCTGGCGGGTGGGGCTGACTGCGGGTAGTGCAACAGCGCCGTCGGCGGTCACCTTTAGCGCCCAACCGATGGCGTTATCACCGTGAAAAGCGCGCGGAGCTCGCCGCGCCAAAGTGGCGGTTTTACCCTGATCGAGGTGGTGGTGGCGCTGGCGATCTGCGGTTGGGTATTGGCCAGTGCATTTTGGTTGGTAGACCGCTACGCCTATCAGCGCACCGAACTGCGCGATCGCTTCTACGCCAACCAGATCGGCTGGAACCAGCTGATGACCCTCTATCAGAGCGGTCAAGGTTGGGCTGAGCAGGATCAACTTGAGACAACGGGCAGCGCTAAGGCCGCCGGCCACCGCTGGCACTGGCAGTTGCAGAGCAAGCCAACTATTGGCGCCGAGCTGATCCGCTACCAGCTCTCAGTGGCGCCACACGCCGAACAAGAGCCGGTGGCGCGACCGGTGCTCTACATGAGTGCGACACCGTGACCGCGGCCAAAGCGTGTGGCACACAGCGCGGTTTCACGCTGCTGGAGATGGTAGTGGCGATGCTGCTGCTGGGAGTGCTGTCGGTGATGAGTTTTTACGGGGTGCAAGGGGTGTGGCGTGTCGATCGCGACAGCAGCGCCAGTGGCGAGCAGCAGCGCGCACTGCAGCGCGCTTGGCAGCTGATCAGCAGCGACATGTTAGCGCTGCGGCCGCGGTTGTTTGCCGACGGTCGCGGCGGCTGGCAGCCCGCCTTTGAGACCGGTACGGGCGGTGCGCTAGTGCGTTTTAGCCGCGCCGCCGAGGCGCGCACCGCGAGCAACCCGAGCGGTCTGACACGGATTAACTATCGGCTTGAAGAGGGCCAGTTGTGGCGCGACAGCTGGCCGGCCACGACCAGTGCGGCGGCGACCCCAGACGCCCTGCTATTATTGAGCGGTGTCGATGCTGTCACTGTTGAGACGCTCTCGGCCGACAACCGCTTCACCCCGAACTGGCCACCGCTCAATGAGCAGCTCACTGCGCTCAGTCTGCCGCGCATGATTCGCATCCAGCTGCTGCTCGACAGTGGCGAGCAGAGCAGCAAATTGTTGCCGGGGGTGGTCGATGCATTCGACCAGCCCTGGCCGGGTAGGGAGTCACCCAATGACTAGTCGCTATCAGCGCTGCGAGGGAATCGCTCTGCTCTCGACAATGATTTTACTGCTGGCCGTTAGCTCGGTTCTGGCGACCATTTTTTATCGCCACCAGCTCGCCACCGGTATGGCCGCGCGGGCGTTGCACGGCGATCAGGCGACGCTGCTGGCGCTCAGCGCAGAGAGCTGGGTGACCGATCTGCTCAGCGACCGCCAAGACAACCGCGCTAGCGATCACCTCGACGAGAACTGGGCGCAGCCGTTGCCGCCGCTGCCGCTGGAGGGGGGTGAGTTGCGCGGCTGTCTGCACGATCTGCAGGCAAAAATTAATATCAACAATTTTTCACTGCCCGCAGAGCAGCGGCCGGCGCTACTGGTGGCGACTTGGCAGCAGCTGCTCGAGGAGTCCGCGGCAACACGGCAACAGCAAACCCCAGCAGTGGCGGCGGTGATCGACTGGTTAGATGCCGACGATCAGCCGCACGGAGACGGCGGCCGTGAGTATTATCCCTACCACGACGGTATTGCTGAGCGGTTGCCGCCCAATCGAGCCGTCAGCGATGTCGAAGAGTTGGCCGCCGTAGAGGGTTTCGATATTGGTCTGTCGCAATTGGCACAACGCTTTAGCAGTGCGCTGCCGCAGCCGACTGCGGTCAATATCAACACCGCCGCGCCTGCTCTGCTCGCGGCGCTGGCGCGCGCCAACAATGGCAATCAGCCCGACCAGCCGTTGGTTGACTGGTTGCAGGCGCAGCGGCCGTTTGCCAGTATGGAGGCGTTTTACCGGGCGCTGGCCACTTTTAGCAACCAAGACCAAGCGACGGTTGCCGCGCGTTGGCCGGCGTCCGTGGTAACGGTTGCTTCGGATTATTTTGCGCTGATTGCCGATATCCGGTTAGGCACAGTACAACTGGAGTACCGGGCGCTACTCGACCGCCGCGACCGCGCGCGACCGGTGGTGGTGGCGCGGCAGCTGCAGTGGGTGCCGGCCATTGCGCCGCCCAGCAGCGATGAGCAGCGCCTGCGGCAGCAGCGCGAGCTGGCGCCGGCCTGCCAAGTAACTACAGGACAGCTTTCGTGAACGGTTTTATTAATGGCGCAATTTGCTCGCGCAGCGGGGCAGTTTTTGCTGTGCGGCGCGGCGCGAGGTTACACCCATGGTGAGTTTTCAATACCACATTGACGAGCTGCCAGTGCTGCAAACAGCTGGAGATCAGCGCCGCCCCGCAGCGCTGTGGCTGCGCAGTGAGTGGCTCTCTACACATGCGCTTGAGCGGCCGCAGATGGCGGAGAAAAAATGGCGGCCGCTGCTCGGCTACCTGCTTGAGGAGCGGCTGTTACAGCCGCCTGAGTCACTGCATTTTGCTGTGGCGGCTACAGGCGCTGAGCAGCTCTGGGTCCATGTGCTGGCGCGTGAAAAAGTTGACCAGCTATTGCGTGCCGCTGCCATCGCGGGTCTGCACGCAACGGTGTTGGTCCCCGACTTTTACGCTCTGGCGTGGGACGGCGCCACCGCTCAGCTGGCCATTGATGACGGCCGCTGGTTGGCGCGCCTCGGCGAACACCAGGGTTTAGCGGGCAGCCGCGAGCAGGTTGAGCCGCTGTTGATCGAGTGGCTGGCGCAGCATCCTGCGGCCAGTGTGGTGGTCGCCAACCCGGCAGCGGTGGCGCTTGCAGAGCCATTGAGCCAGCGCGCCCAACACTCACAGGCAACCATTAACTGGCAGTTTGCACCGTTGCCGGCAGTCAACCTGCTGCAGGGCAGTTATCGCCCCGAGCCGAGCGAAAAGCTCACCAAGCAATTATTCAATTACCTACCGCTACTACTGTGGGGGGCGTTGGCGCTGGTAGCGGTGATGGTTGCGGCGACTATAGGCGACAGTGTGCAACGCCGTGATGTCGCCGATTTGAACCGCTACCGTGACTATTTGGCTGCACAGCTGCTGCCGACCAGTGAGCGGCCGACAGACCAGCAGTTGCGCGCTGAGGTGCAGCGCTACACCACCGCACTGCAACACGCGGCAGCGGTGCGCCAGGCGCCGCGCTACCCGTTGGTGGCGCAGCTGAGCTCGTTGCTGAGCGCCAGCGGTGGTAGTTTGCAATCGCTCAAATGGCACGACAGCGAGATGACCTTGGTGTTGAAAGCCGATAGCGCCAGCGCTGCCGCGTTGCGTCGCGGGCTGGCGACACTGCCGGGGGCGCAGCTGTTGGCGCTCGAACTACAGCCACAAGGTGAGGGCGCGCTGCTCACCACGACATTGCGCTGGGAGCAAACGCGATGAGTGAGCGACTAGAGCAAATTTATCAGCAGTGGCAGCAACAACCAGTGCGCCAGCGGCGGTTAGTCGTCGGCGCCGCGCTGCTGTTGGTTGCGGTGTTCTTATTGCAACGGCTGTTGCCGGCACTGGCTGAGTCGTGGCAGCTTCAGCAGCAGCGGGTAGCGCTATTGCACGATGTCGAGTGGCTCTACGCAGAGCTGCAGCAGCGCCGTCAGATGCCCGGCGATTGTGTCGCGCTGGTGGCATCGCTGCCAGCCAATCTGCCGCGCACTGAACAGCTGCAGACTGTCGCCGCACGCAGAGCCATTGCTTTAACCGCGCCGACTACTGGCAGTGACAGTTGGCAGGCGCAGGCGGCCAGTGGTGATCTACTGCTGAAGTTTATGTTGTTTGACAGCAGCTGCTTGGGGGTCGATATCAACGCCGGCTCACTGGCGCTGCTTGAGTTGCCCGAGGCCGGCGCCGAGTCCGGTACTACAGTCAGCTACCGGGCCAGCTTTACTCTGGCTGGCAGCGGCGCTAGCGTTGAGGGCACCCACCATGACTAACCGATTCGGCGTGGTGTTGCGACTGTTTGGACGTGGCTGGGTACAGCGCGCTTCGCTGCTGGCGATGGTAGTTGCGCTGCTCAGCGGCGTGGCGGTGCTGTTGCTGTTGACGCGCCCCCCCGTCGAGTTGCGCCTGGCTAGCCCTGTGCCACCGGCGTTTGAAGCGCCCAATTGGTTTGCCGCGGTTGAGCCCGCGGCGCCGAGTCAGCCGCGACTGGCCACAGCGAATCTGCGCGGAGAACTGCTCGGTGTGTTGGTGGCCGGTGCGCGCTCGACCGCCACCGTCAAGCTGCAGGGCAAGCCCGAGCAGGTATTCCGGCTCGGCGAGGAGCTCGAGCCGGGTGTCGTGCTGGTAGCCGTCGAGGCCGAGCGAGTGATTCTGCGCCAGCGCGGCCAACAGCGAGAATTGGTGCTGGCCAGTGACAGTTTAGCGGCCAGTGAGTGGGCGCCGACGGTGAGCGCTGATGAGAGCAGCCAGGCCGACAGTGAAGTCGGTGTGGCGCTGGCGCTGAGCGGCCTGTTTCGCGCCCAACCCACTCAGTACAACGGCAGTAGCGCGCTGTTATTGAGCGATATCGGTGCCGAGATGGCGGTGCTCACCGACCTGCAGACCGGCGATCTGGTGGTCGCCGTCGAGTATCAGGGCGAGCAGTTGACTATCGACCAGTTGAGTGCCAATCCGGCGCTGTGGTCAGCGCTGGCACTCAACAGCGAGCTGCCGGTGACGGTGGTGCGCAACGACAACGAAATTACGCTGCAGATTAATGCCGCCAGCCTAGCGGCGCGCGTTATGCCCAATTTAAATACTCAATAGAGAGCTTTACCATGATTAGCCCTACTCTGCGACACGCACACCCTCTACGCCGTCTGTGGCGCGCCATCGTGCCGTTGTCGCTGGTCACCTTGTTAACAGTGTCATCTCTGGCGGCGCGCGCCGAAGCTGACAGTGTCAAAATTAATTTCCGCGACGCCGATGTGCGCAGTGTGATTGAGAGCGTCGCCGAGCTCACCGGCCGCTCATTTGTGCTCGACCCACGGGTGAAAGGCAAAATTACCATTATTTCGCCACAGCCGATTGCCTTGCCGCTGCTCTACCAAGCGGTGTTGTCGGCGCTGCAAGTGCAGGGCTTTCAGGCTGTCGAGGATGGTGCAGTGACGCGAGTGGTGCCGTTCAGCCAGAGTTTTAATTACAGCGGCGGGGTCGGCGCTAACGACACCCAGACGCGGCTGATCAAGCTCAGTTATGTAGCGGCCAGTAAAATGGTCTCGGTGCTCAAGCCGGTATTGAGTCGCGGGGCGCTGATTCAGGCTTTTGATGACAGCAATATGCTGCTGATCACCGATGTCGCCGGTAGTATTGACCAAGCGCAACGGCTCCTCAGCGAGATGGACGACCCCAATGCGCAGGCTGTTGAGGTGATTAATCTGCGCCACATCTCTGCCGGTGAGGCGTTGCATATCGCCGGTCAGCTGAAACAGCTGCAGGAGCTTAACTTGTCTTTGGTTGAGGACTCGCTCAACAATCGCATTATTGTCAGCGGCCCGACTATCGCCCGCACCGCTTTTAAAACGATGCTCGATTCGCTTGATGTCGCCTCGGCCAAGACAGGTGGCGTCGAGGTGATCTACTTAGATTATTCGCGCGCGGCAGAGATCAAGCCAATTATCGACGGTATGTTGGGCTCAGAGATGTTTCTGCGTTTGGCGGGTGAAACGCAGCAAGCCGAAAGTGGTGGTGGCTACAAAATTGAGATCGATGAGGCCAACAACGCGCTGATCATCGCCGCCTCGACAGCGGTGATCCGCGAGATTCGCCGAGTGGTAGAGCAGCTCGACCGGTCGCGGCCACAGGTGCTGATCGAGGCGGTCATCGCCGAGCTCTCAGAAGACCAGGCCAAGCGCCTCAGCGTGCAGCTCGCCTACGCCGATCAGGGTCACGGCGGCTATCTGACCAAATTCGACAACCTGCTCAGCAGCGTGCTCGGCCTTGGTCTGGATGGCGACTTCAGCGATAGCGATGTCACCGATCTGGGCAACTTGCTCGGCGCCACCGAGACCTCACTGGCGGTCGGCGGCAGTTTTGACCGCGAGCGGGGCACTGGTATCGGTGTCTTGATACAAGCGCTCAAGACTGATTCGCTGACCAAAGTACTGTCCACCCCCTCGGTGGTGACTCTCGACAACGAGGAGGCGACCCTCTCAATTGGTCAGGAGGTGCCGTTCTCGACTGGGCAGTACACCAGCTCCAATAACGGCGCCAGCAACCCGTTCCAGACCTTTAGTCGCGAGGATGTCGGCATCAAGCTGACGGTAAAACCACAAATTAGCAAAGGCGATGCGGTGCGGCTATCGCTGCAACAAGAGAGCTCCAAACTGCTTGGCAGCGTCGCTTCGGCAACCAGTGGTAACGCGGTCACCTCGAAAAGCACCATCACCACCAACGTGTTAGTGCAAGATGGCGAGTTGCTGGTGATTGGCGGTCTGATCGACGATCAGTTCGACCGCAACGAGAGCAAAGTGCCGCTGCTGGGCGATCTGCCGCTGTTGGGCACACTGTTCCGCTCGCAGGGAAAAAGTGATGGTCAGAGTGTGTTGATGATGTTTATTCGCCCAACCATCATTCGCGATGCCAGCGTCGCCCAAGAAGTTTCGCAAAAGCGCTACAACCATCTGTTAAAACGCGATCTAGAGGGCGACCAAGAGGGTGCCATCGGTGCGCAACTGCGTGAGTTCCACCCCGCCATCGCCCCTCAGCTGCAGCCGTCAGCGGCTGACAGTGAGGCGCAATAGAGCGATGAGTAGCCCCTATCTGGAGTACTTCGGCTTGCAGCGCGAGCCGTTCACCATCGCTCCAGACCCGAGCTTGCTCTACCCGAGCAATAACCATCGCGAAGCGGTGGCCCACCTGCGTTACGGGCTGGAGTGCGAAGGTGGCTTTATGCTGCTGACCGGTGAGGTCGGCACCGGTAAAACCACCCTGACCCGCATGCTGCTGTCGACGTTGTCCAGCGAGGTTCGTGTCGCTTATCTGCTGCACAGCCAGCACGCCGCCGATGATCTGTTGGCCTCGCTACTGCAGGAGCTGAACATCGCCCTGCCGGCGGCGGGCGCTGTCAGTTTTAGCAAGCAGTGTATAGACCTGCTCTACCGCGATCTGTTGATGGCGCACAGCGACAATAAAAAAACCTTGGTGGTGATCGAGGAGGCGCAAAACCTCTCCGCCGAGTTGTTGGAGATGCTGCGGCTGCTCAGCAATTTAGAGACCGATCGCAGTAAACTGTTGCATATTTTGCTGGTCGGCCAGCCAGAGTTACTCGACACCCTGGCTCAACAACAGCTGCGCCAGCTCAACCAGCGGGTGGTGTCGCGCTATCATCTGCAGCCGCTCGGCCGCGCCGACATAGCCGCATATATCGAACACCGACTGCGCGCCGTTGGCGGCCGCCAGCCGCTGTTCAGCGCCGCTGCACTGCGCCAGTTGGCCGCGCTCAGCGAGGGCATCCCGCGGCGGTTGAATCTGATTGCTCAGCAGGCGCTGATTGCCGGTTATGCCGAGAATGTGCCGCAAATTGGCGCCAAGCTAGTGCGCCATGCCGCCCGCCAAGCACTGGGTGAGCCCGCCCGCCGCGGACAACGCGGCTGGACGGTGGCGACGCTGCTGGTGCTGTTGATTGCGGCGGCGGCCGTTGCAGTGACTTGGCGCGCCGATTGGCTGCCCGCTAGCCACTTTAGCGTGTCGGCCGAAGCGCCGTTAGCGCCGCCGCTGCCAGCCAGTTACCGCCAGCCGTTACAGCCGGGCGATAGCAACAAAGCGCTGGTTGCCTGGTTGCAGCAGCAGTTACTGCAGCAGCGTCTCATAGAGCCCGGCTTGATCACCGGTGGTCGTTACAGCGCCGAGTTAGAGACGGCAGTGCGACGCTGGCAACGCCGTCAGGGGTTGCCAGAGAGCGGCCTGTTGGACGCTGAAACGGTGCGCTCTCTGCAGCGCCACAGCACCGATAGTGGAGAGCAGTAACCGTGTCCTATCTACTCAAGGCACTGCAAAAAGCCGACCGCGAGCGCCAGCGCACGGCGCCCAGTACCGAACAATTTCTGCACGACCACAGCACAACCGCTGAGCGGCATGCCCACGGCTGGCGGCGCGTGTCAGTGTGTGCGCTGGTTATTGTTGCGCTGGCAGCACTGGTGGTGAGCTACCGTTGGTTGACCGCCTCCACTGCAGCGACGGGTGCGCCCGTGGTGGTGTCGCCATCATCAGCAGTGGTTGCTGCCAGAGCCAGCAGCGCGGCGTTACCGGTACAGCAACCGGCCGAGCCGATGCCAGCGCTGGAGTTGACGATTACCGGCCATCTATTTGTCGCCAGCGGCCACAGCGCCAACAAGTTGCTGACTGCGCAAGGGGTATTGCGGGTTGGAGAGCAACTGCCCAATGGCTGGCAGCTGGTCGATCTCGACCAGCGCGCAGCCCACTTTCGGCGCGCGGGGCAGGCGCTGTCGGTACCGCTGCGCTAGCTGCACAAAAAAAGCCGGGCGCTGCCCGGCCTTAAGTCGTTGTCAGTAACCGTTAGTTGCTAGCTACCGCTAACTGATCGACCATGACTTCGCCAGCGAAGGCAAAGTGGTAAGTGCGCTGAATGCGCGCCGATGCCAGGTCGCCCCCTTCGGCGACAAATTGTGAGCGCTTGACCGCACGCACTGCCGCGTGGTCAAAGTTGCTTGAACCGCTGCTGTTGACGACATCGACAGCGGTGGCGCGGCCATCCCCAGCCAGCGAAAATTCTACTGTGACCGTGCCGCTAGATTCGCGCCGCAAGGCACTTTGGGGAAATTGCGCGGCGGCATCGTGAACCGCTTTTACTGAGACCTGTTCCGCCTGCAACGGGGCGCTGAAAAGCGCAATAGTGGCGACAGCGGTGAGTGTGCAGAGTACTTTTTTCATGACCAACCTCCAATGATTTTTATCGTCCATCTGCTCAGCTGTGACCCAACAACTCAGCGTGCAGTGGCGCTGTTATCGCTGAGCGCGCAAAAATATTGACAGTAGCGTTCCCAGTGCTATCGACTGTATATACCGAATAATTTTTTTTCAATCGTTCAGCTAAATCTTCATCAAATTGTCATAAATGGCTGCTAAGCGGCCAGCCACTGCGCTGCAATCAAACTGCCATATAAGCGCCATTTAACTGTCAAATAGCCTTGCTAATCTCTGCCGCGTTTCAACCTACATCGACAATTTCGGGAGAATACGATGGCTATTAAAAAACTGGTTTTAGTTTCGGCAATCAGCGGATTGCTCACGGCGTGTGGCGGCGGCGATGTCAACATCAGCCCCTCTAACGTCGACAACAGCGTCGACAACAGCACCACCACGACTGGCGGATCATCGAGTAATGGTTTTTGTGCCTCTTACACGAAAGATGCTCAGCTCTATGAGGGCACACTCTCGGGTGGTAACTGTGTATACGAGCGCAACTTCGTCGACATCACCAACCCTTTAACTGTCGATGTGACTTTCCCTTCAATCGGCTCCGGCAAACATGTTTTTGAAGGTTCTCTGGTGGTCGGTGAGGCTTACGACAGTATTGCCGACCTGACGGCTGCCGGCATTACTGAAGGTGGCGACGGTGCCACTATCACCATCGAGGCGGGCAACACTTTTGTCTTTAAAACCTCTGAAGACTATGCGGTGATCAACCGCGGTTCACAAATTATCGCCATCGGTGATGCTGAAAACCCGATCACCTTTACCTCTTACAGCGACGCCATTTCAGGTACCGTCGCGTTTGACGACGTCCAGCAGTGGGGCGGTATGATCATCAACGGTTTTGGTGTGACCAACAAATGTGCCTACACCGGCGATCGCGGTGCTGCAGACTTTGCCATGGTTGGCGGTGAGTGCAACGTAGCGGCTGAAGGTAAGTCTGGCTCAGCGCAAACTTATTATGGTGGCGACAACGACGCCGACAGCTCTGGTCACCTCGAGTACTTTATCGTCAAGCACACCGGTGCTGAGGTAGCGCCTGGCAATGAGCTCAACGGTATCGCCTTTGGTGGCGTTGGCTCTGGTACCACCGTTAACTACCTGCAGGTCTATTCAACCTACGACGACGGCATTGAGATGTTCGGTGGCTCGGTAGATGTCAGCAACTTTGTCGCACTGTATGTCCGCGATGACTCATTCGACGTCGACGAAGGCTACAATGGCACTCTGCAAAATGCTCTGATCATCCAAGCCAACGACGACGGTCAGCAGTGCATCGAGTCGGATGGTATTGGCAGCTACGACTCTTCAGAAACTACTCGCAACGCTGACTTTATCGCTCGCGGCTTAAACTCTGCAGCCACAGTCAACAACATGACTTGTATTGTCAGTGGTAACCAGGGCGGCACGCACGGCGACAGCGTTGGTGTCCGTATTCGTGAAGGCCACGCCATCACCATCAACGACTCGATCATCACCTCGGCGTTGACCAACAACGATGGTTTGGACGAATGTCTGCGCATCGACGATGCCGAGACGCGCCAAGCGGGTTTTGTCACCATCACCAACACGCTGCTTGCCTGTAAAAAGCCGTTCAAGGATGAGGCTGTACAGATCGGCTCTGTCGGCATCGAAGCTTGGTTTGAAGCCGCTGATGGCGACAACGTTGTAGAGCGCACCGACGGTGCACAAACCATCACTGAGTTGAGTGGTTACTACAGCACTGGCGATCGCGGCGCGGTCACTGCCGCCGACGACTGGACTGAGGGCTGGACTGTGGGTGTGGACGCCACTTGGGTCACCCCGTAATCCACATCGCTCGACATTCAGTTTGTATCGAACGGAGGGCGCCGCGAGGGCGCCCTCTCTTTTGACAACGGTCAAAGCCTGTTTGGCAACGTTGTCACCGATAGTCAAAGGGTCATAACTATGCGTATTAATAAGCGTGCATTAGCGGTCGCGGTGGCCGCACTCATTTCGCCGGCGCTGTGGGCGCAGGGCGATATCATCAAAATGGATGAAGTGGTTGTTGTCGGTAAGTTGAAGAGTGCTGCCGACGATGTGCAGATGGAAAAGATGGAGAGCGAGGTTGTCGCCGACATCATCGACGCGGCAATGATTGGCCGCATTGGTGATTCCACAGTCGCCGCGGCACTGCGTCGGGTGCCAGGTGTCACCCTGATCGATGACAAATATGTCTTCGTGCGCGGGCTCGGTGAGCGCTATGCCACTTCGCTGCTCAATGGCGCGGTGATCCCATCGCCCGATCTCACTCGCAATGTCATTCCACTGGATATTTTCCCAACATCGATTCTCAAGTCGGTCGCCGTTCATAAAGGGTACAGTGCCGACTTCCCGGCGGCTTTCTCCGGTGGTTTGGTCGATATTCGCACTCAGGGTATACCCGACGAGTTTACCCTCACGGTAGAGCTGGGCAGCGGCTACAACAGCGAGACCAAAGGCGATGTGCTGGGGTATCGCGGCGGCAGTGACGACGAATGGGGTGAAGACGACGGCACAAGAGCACTCAACA
Organism: Gammaproteobacteria bacterium LSUCC0057; assembly: GCA_004535795.1. Lineage (GTDB taxonomy): Bacteria > Pseudomonadota > Gammaproteobacteria > Pseudomonadales > Porticoccaceae > LSUCC0057. The sequence goes on along the minus strand of SPIA01000004.1, from coordinate 80,895 downwards.
GCGAATTGCGCACGGCTTTGAATACCTACCGCGGCAGTCTCAACGCGGTCGATATCCTCGGCACGCTGCGCCAGGCCGCTGGCAGCAGCGACGATCTGGCGGCGGCAGAGGCCGTTAACAGCCAGCTGGCAATGCACTTGAATCGGGATATCGATATCCGCGAGGAGAGCCGCGACGAACCGATCAGCGCGGAACTCAATGTCGGCAATAACTTCTATTTTGACAACGGCATGGAAGTGGGTTTCTTGCTGGGTGGCGCCTATGACAGTGCTTGGAAGAGCAGTGAAGTTCGCTCTGCTAATGCCGGTGATGCCGCCAATCAATTCACCGCACGTCAAGTCTCTACCTACAACGTCAGCACCACCATGACGGCGGCGTTGGGCTGGCGTTGGTACGACGACCACTCGCTCACCGCGACCAGCATGGTGTTGCGCAATACCGATGATAAATCATCGATCAGTGATTACTACGGCTCGTCGACGCTATTTGCCGACGGTCGCGGAAACCGCGACTACACCGTCCGTTTCGAAGAGCGCGAGCTTGAAGTCAACCAGCTCAATGGCAGCCACCGCTTTGGCGGTGTTGTCAAAGATAGCCTGGGCTTGAAAGGTTACGACTGGGCAGACGATCTCACCGTAGAGTGGTTCTACTCAGATTCGACTGTGGCTACCGACATCCCCAACGAGGCGCGCTTTACCTACTTGACCACCGTCGATGCTAGCGGCGCGCTGCTGACCCAGACTATTCAGTCCGCCTCTTCAGCGGGCGATTTCCGCTTCACTACACTGGACGATGAGGTCGAGAACTACGGCTGGGAAGTGAGCTTGCCGATCTACTGGGGCACCAGCGAGGTTGAGCTCAGCGGCGGTTACAACTACGCCAAAAAGGCTCGTGTCTACCAGCAGACGCAGTTCTCGCTGGGCAGTACATCGCTGACCGGTAGTGCCATGCCCTCGCAACTGTTTAGCGATGCCAATTTGTTGGACAGCGACCTGGGTATTCAGATCGATGTGGTCGGCAGCAACGGCGAAAGCTACCTAGCGGCCGTTATCAATACGGCGGTGTTCGGTAAAGTGGACTGGAAACTCGGCGATAGCTGGCGGTTTACCGTCGGTGCGCGCTGGGAAGACTACTCGCAAGCTGGCTTGCCGTGGGACCACCTCGACTACAGCGGCTGTCAAATTAGCTGTGATGCTGTCGAGCTGGAGAACTCGGTATTCAAAGATGACGACTACTACCCGGCGCTAGCAGTGACCTATATGCGCCCGGGCTTCTGGGCCGAGGATTTCCAGTTGCGCTTTAACTGGTCGGAGACCATTGTGCGCCCCGATCTGCGCGAGATCACTCCCTCGACCTACATTGATCCGATTACCGATGCCATCGTCAAAGGTAATGCCGATGTGGTGCCCGCCACTGTCACTAACTTCGACTTGCGCGGTGAGTGGTATTTCGGCAACGGCGACACTCTGACTGCCTCGTTGTTCTACAAAGACATTGAGAACCCGATCGAGTTCTTTGAGTCGGCAGCGTTCGAAGACGCCCTGGCGGCGGAAATCATTAACGCCAGCAGTGGTGAAATTACCGGCCTCGAGCTGGAGTGGTTGAAGAGCTTAGAGTTTTTAGGTGACAGCTTTGTACCGTTCTTTGTCGCCGGCAACCTCACTGTGCTCGACACCGAGCTGGTCGCCACCGGCAGCGATGCCGATGCCCCGACCAACGCCGTGCGCAACATGACCGGCGCCTCTGAGCTGGCTTTTAACATGCAGCTCGGTTACGACTCGAACGACGGTAAGCACGCCGCTATGTTGGTTTACAACGTCTTTGATGAGCGGCTCTACCTGGCTGGCCGCAACGGCTCGGCTGACTCGTTCGAGCAGCCGTTCCATTCGCTCGATATGACCTACTCGTTCTACCCCGATGAGAACTCAACGATCAAGCTCAAGGTAAAAAACCTGCTTGACGAGTCGATTGAGATTGAGCAAAACGGCGTCACTACCTTTACCAAAGCACCCGGCATGTCTGTCTCGCTTGACTACCAGTGGTCGTTTTAACGGGTAACTGCACAGCGTTTAAAACCCCGGTTCGCCGGGGTTTTTTTTGCGCTGCCGGCAGCGGAGGCGGCTGTCGCCGTCACAACGCTGTCGTTAAATTGTCACAAACAGCGGCTACCCTGCAGTGCAATGTATAACAAAAGGCACGCATTGCGTGTTATCAGAGCATTCGAGGAGAGAGTCAGTGAGCAAAGAGAAAAAGCGCAGCAAAGACAGCCAGCTAATTATCCGTCTGCACAAGGCGGATAAAGAAGATTTTTTGGCCTTGTGCGATCAGCTCGACACCAGCGCCGCGCGTGAAATTAGACGATTTATCCGCGAATTTGTCGCCCAAACTGAGCAGCGTGCCCGCGCTTGAGCCGTAGCGTCAGCAGTTTAGTCGGCGGCTAATTTAGAAAAGCGGTAACCGGCGCCGCGCACAGTTTGTATATAGCGATCGTAGTTGTTGTGGCTGATGGCTTTGCGCAGCCGACGAATGTGTACATCGACAGTGCGTTCATCGAGATAGGCGTTGCCGCCCCAGACGTAGTCGAGGATCTGATCGCGCGAGTAGACGCGCTCTTGGTGGGTTAAAAAAAACTGTAGCAGGCGGTACTCGGTGGGGCCCAGCGTCACCGCCTCTCCGGCGATGGTGACGCGGTGGCTGACCGGATCGAAGTCGAGTTGATCGACACGGATAGGGTCGACCAGCTCTTCGCGCCCCAAGCGGCGCAGCACCGCTTTAATTCTGGCGATCAGCTCGCGCGGTGAGAACGGCTTTTGAATGTAATCATCGGCGCCGGCGTCTAAACCGGTGACAGTGCTGTCCTCTTCACTCTTGGCAGTCAACATCACCACCGGCAGTTTGGCGGTGATATCGTTGCGGCGTAGCCGTCGCAACAGCTCTAAACCTGTAGTGCCGGGCATCATCCAGTCGAGCAGCACCAAGTCGGGCTTGTCATCAATAATGCGGCCGTGAGCCATCTGGGCGTCGTTGGCGGTAATAACCCGGTAGTCCGCCGCTTCCAGCGCAATAGCGAGCATTTCGCGGATCGCCGGTTCGTCTTCTACTACCAAAATAAGCTGTTTAGGCACTGTCAGTTCCTCATGGCAGTGGGGGTCGCGCAGGTCTGCTTGACGGTTCATTGCTATTCCTAAATTTTGCTTAAATTTGATGACACAAATATGACAGATCACTCCCACTAGTGCATTAACCCAGACAAAATTGGCGGTTATCGCCCCAGCGCCAACGGCGTTGGCCATTTTGCTCGGCTTGCTTCATAATGCCGGGCCATTTATTTATCAGGGCAGAGGTTCCCACTATGGCTATTGCAGAAAACAGCGTTGTCGCGTTTCACTACACGCTGACCGACGATCAAGGTACCACCATCGATTCATCGGCCGGTAAAGACCCGCTGGCCTACCTGCACGGTGCTGGCAACATCATCCCCGGGCTTGAAAAAGAGCTGCTCGGCAAAGCGGTGGGCGACAAATTGCAGGTGACAGTAGCGCCGGCCGAAGGCTATGGCGACACTCTCCCCGAGATGATCCAAGAAGTCCCCAAAGAGGCGTTCCAAGGCGTTGAGAGCGTCGAGGTGGGCATGCAGTTTGAAGCGCAGACTGAACAGGGCGGCGCAGTGCCGGTGACCGTTACTGCGGTAACTGAGACCACGGTCACCGTTGACGGCAACCACCCGCTGGCCGGCAAGACGCTGCACTTTGATGTCGAGATTACCGACATTCGCGAAGCCTCTGCAGAAGAGCTCGAGCACGGTCATGTCCACGGCCCCGGCGGCCACCACCACTGAGCGGTTGCGCGCAAACCAAAAAGGGCCTCAGTTGAGGCCCTTTTTTTTGCTCGCTGGCGCGGTAGCTACTCTGCCCACAGATCGTATTCGTCGGCGGCTACCACAGTGGCGGTGATTAGCTGTCCGGGCTGCAGATCGCGGCGTCCGTCAAGATAGACATGGCCATCGATCTCCGGAGCGTCGGCACTGCTGCGACCGACCGCGCCGTCCTCATCAACACTGTCGACCAACACCTCGACAGTGCGGCCGATTTTAGCTTGTAGGCGCGCGCTGCTGATCTCTTGTTGCAGCTGCATAAAGCGCTCCCAGCGCTCCTGTTTTACCTCTTCGGCGACCGGGTCGGCGAGGGCGTTGGCCGCTGCGCCGGCAACCGCTTCGTATTTAAAGCAGCCGACGCGGTCGAGCTGCGCCTCGCGCAGCCACTCCAGAAGGTAGTCAAAATGCGCTTCGCTCTCGCCGGGGAAGCCGACAATAAAGGTGCTGCGCAGCGATATGTCGGGCACCTCGCGGCGCCAGCGCTGGATGCGTTCGAGCACCTTCTCCTCGTTGGCCGGGCGTTTCATCGCCCGCAGCACTTCGGGGTGAGCGTGCTGGAAGGGGATGTCCAGATAGGGGAGTATCTTGCCCGCGGCCATCAGCGGCATCAGGTTGTCGACATGCGGGTAGGGGTAGACGTAGTGCAGCCGCACCCAGGCGCCGAGCTCGCCAAGCTGCTCGCAGAGCTGCTGCATATGGGTCTTGACCGGCCGGCCCTGCCAGAAGCCGGTGCGAAACTTGCTATCAATACCGTAGGCGCTGGTATCTTGGGAAATGACTAGCAACTCTTTGGTGCCGGCGTTGACCAGCCGCTCGGCCTCGTCCAGCACCTCGCCGATTGGACGGCTGACCAGATCGCCGCGCAGCGACGGAATAATGCAGAAGCTGCAGCGGTGGTTGCACCCCTCAGAAATTTTTAGGTAGGCGTAGTGGCGCGGGGTGAGCTTGACCCCTTGCGGCGGCACCAGATCCAAATAGGGGTCGTGGGCGGTGGTGGCAGGGGCGTAGTGGTGCACCGCGTCCATCACCTGCTCGTACTGGTGGGCGCCGGAGACTGCTAGGACATCGGGGTGGACAGCGCGGATCTGCTGCTCGTCGCCACCCATACAGCCGGTGACGATCACTTTGCCGTTCTCTTTAAGCGCTTCGCCAATAGCGTCCAGCGACTCCTGTTTGGCGCTGTCGATAAACCCGCAGGTGTTGACCACCACAACATCGGCATCGTTGTAGCTGGGCGATATCTGGTAGCCCTCCAAGCGCAGCTGAGTGAGGATGCGCTCGGAGTCGACCAGCGCTTTCGGGCAGCCGAGGCTGATCATCCCCACCCGTTTTGGGGTGGCGTCGCTGGACGGGGTGGGTCTGCTAGGGCTATCGGTCATGGTCTCTCTGCGCGTCTGGTGGCGGGGCGGCGGCTATTGTCGGCGATCGCTGCACAGGCGACAACTGTGGAGGCGGATTATTGCGCCGCGCCGCGGTAAAAACGGTCGGCGATTCGCTCGGTGGCGTGAATAAGCGCATCGACAATCCCCGGTTCAGACGAGGCGTGGCCGGCATCGTTAACAATGGCCAATTGCGCTACCGGCCACGCCTGCTGCAGGGCGATCGCCTGGTCGACCGGGCAGACCATATCGTAACGACCGTGGACGATGTAGCCGGGAATATCGGCCAATTGCTGGCAGTGGTGCAGTAGCGGGCGCTGATCGAGAAAGGCGCGGTGATAAAAGTAGTGCGCTTCGATGCGCGCCATGGCCAGTGCTAGGTGCGGGTCGGCCAGCCGCCCAACAATCTCTGGGTTGTGCTTGAGCGCAGCGCAGCGCCCCTCCCAGATCGACCACGCCTTAGCTGCCGCCATGCGCTCCAGTTCGTTGCTGGCAGTCAGTCGACGGTAGTAGGCGCTGAGCAGGTCGTGCTGTTCGGCGAGTGGAATCGGCGCTAGAAAGTCGCGCCAGTGTTCGGCAAAGATGCGGCTGGCGCCGCACTGGTAGAACCAGGCGATATCTTCGTCGCGGCAGAGAAATATGCCGCGCAATACCATGGCTATGACGGCGGCGGGGTGGGTCTGAGCGTAGGCAAGCGCCAAAGTTGAGCCCCATGAGCCGCCAAACAGCACCCACTGCGATATGCCTAGGTGGTGGCGAATCTGCTCTATATCGGCGATCAGGTGGTCGGTGGTATTGGCCGCGAGGCTGGCGTGTGGTTGCGACTGGCCGGCACCGCGCTGGTCAAAGAGAATCACCCGGTAGCGCTCGGGGTCAAAAAATTGCCGGTCGCGCTGGGTGATACCCGCGCCGGGGCCGCCGTGGATAAACAGCACGGGCAGACCGTCGGGGTTGCCGCACTGCTCAAGGTAGAGCTGGTGGCCGTCGCCAACTGCCAGCCGCTCGCGAGCATAGGGGCGTATAGCTGGAAACAGACAACGCATACGGGCACACTCGCAGCAGCAGTTAACGGTGAATAGAGAGCGAACTATGCCACAAAGTGCGAATGAGGTGACAGCGGCAGTTTACCGCTGTGGTTGGTGTGGCGACGACCCGCTCTATCAGCACTACCATGATCACGAGTGGGGGGTGCCCAGTTACGACGATGCCACGCTGTTTGAGTACCTGATTTTAGAGGGGGCCCAAGCGGGCTTGTCGTGGCTGACAATTTTGCGCCGCCGCGAGGGTTACCGGCGCGCTTTTGAGGGCTTTGACCCGCAGCGCATAGCGACTTATGGCGACCGCGAGGTGGCGCGGCTGCTGGCTGACAGCGGCATTATTCGCAACCGCAAAAAGATTCTCTCCGCGATCAATAATGCCCAGTGCTTTTTACAGTTGCAGACGCAACAGGGCAGTTTCAGCGAGTACTTGTGGGACTATGTCGATGGCGAGCCAATCGTCAATCGCTTTAGCACGCTGGCCGAGGTGCCGGCGACAACGCCGCTCTCCGACACCATCAGCGCCGATATGAAGCGGCGCGGATTTAGTTTTTTTGGCTCGACGATCTGCTACGCCTATCTGCAGTCTATGGGCGTAGTGAACGATCACTTAGTCAGCTGCCACCGCCACCCAGAGCAGTGTTAAAGCAAAAAAAACGGGCCGCATGGGCCCGTTTTTTTTCGCGGCTGACGTTACGCTTTGCCTGAGCGTTTGCGCTCGTTCTCTTTCAGCAGCTTTTTGCGGATGCGAATTGATTCAGGGGTGACTTCGACCAGCTCGTCGTCCTGAATAAACTCCAGCGCCTGCTCGAGGGTGTGTTTGATGCGTGGCACCAGCACCAAGTTCTCGTCAGTACCGGCGGCGCGGATATTGGTGAGCTGCTTGGCTTTGGTCGGGTTGACCGGCAGGTCGTTGTTGCGCGAGTGAATGCCAATTACCTGGCCTTCGTAGATTTCGGCGCCGTGGCCCAAGAATAGCCGGCCGCGCTCTTGCAGGTTGAACAGGGCGTAGGCGAGCGCTTTGCCGGTGGCCATAGAGACCAGCACACCGTTTTGACGGCCGGCTAGCTCGCCGGCTTTGGCCGGGCCGTAGTGGTCAAAAATGCTGGTCATAATGCCCGAGCCGCTGGTCATGGTGAGAAAGTGCGAGCGAAAACCAATCATGCCGCGCGAGGGAGCCATAAATTCGAGCTTAACCCGGCCTTTGCCATCGGGCTCCATGTTGGTCATATCCGCTTTGCGCAGACCCATCTCTTCCATTACCGAGCCTTGGTGCTGCTCCTCGACGTCGATAACAATCTGCTCGTAGGGTTCGTGGATTTCGCCATCGACCTCTTTCTGGATCACTTCTGGGCGCGACACGCCGAGCTCAAAGCCTTCGCGACGCATGTTTTCAATCAGTACCGAAAGGTGCAGCTCGCCGCGGCCGGAGACGACAAATTTATCTGGGCTATCACCCTGCACCACGCGCAGTGCGACATTGTGGATCAGCTCCTGATCGAGACGGTCCTTGATGTTGCGCGAGGTGATGTACTTGCCCTCTTTGCCGGCAAATGGCGAGTCGTTAACCTGAAAGGTCATGCTCACGGTTGGCTCATCGACGGTCAGGGCAGGCAGCGCCTCAACACCGTCTGGCGCGCAGATAGTGTCGGAGATGTTGAGCTTATCAATACCGGTAATACAGATAATGTCGCCAGCTTGGGCGCTGCTGACATCGACCCGCTCCAGCCCCTGGTAGCCCATCACCTGCAATACCCGGCCCTTGCGGGTTTTGCCGTCGGCACCCACTACAACGACTTGCTCGTTGGGGGCAATTTTACCGCGCTTGACGCGGCCGACGCCGATAACACCGACGTAGCTGTTATAGTCCAAGGCGCTGATCTGCATCTGCAGTGGACCGTCGAGGTCGACATTTGGTGGCGACACTTTGTCGACGATCATCTCCAGCAGTGGGGTCATATCTTCAGCCAGCTGGTCGTGTTCAAGACCAGCGACCCCGTTCAGTGCCGACGCGTACATTACCGGGAAATCGAGCTGCTCGTCGGTGGCGCCGAGACGGTCGAAGAGATCAAATACCTGATCCATCACCCAGTGCGGGCGGGCGCCGGGGCGGTCAACTTTGTTGACTACCAATATCGGGTTAAGCCCTTTTTCAAAGGCTTTTTGGGTGACGAACCGAGTTTGTGGCATCGGCCCATCGACCGCGTCTACCAGCAGTAACACCGAGTCGACCATCGACAGCACGCGCTCCACTTCGCCGCCAAAGTCGGCGTGCCCGGGGGTGTCGACAATGTTGATGCGGTAATCTTGCCAGGTGATGGCGGTATTCTTCGCCAGAATGGTAATGCCGCGCTCGCGCTCTTGGTCGTTGGAATCCATGATCCGTTCGGTGGTCATGTTTTTGCGGTCCAAGGTGCCGGACTGCTGCAACAACTTATCTACTAGAGTAGTTTTGCCGTGGTCGACGTGGGCAATGATGGCGATGTTGCGTAATTTTTCGATACTAGACATGGGTGGGCTCGGGTCGTAAAAGGGCGCGATTATAGGTGAATAGTGGCTCTGCCACAGCAACTATTTATTTTTTATTGCCGGGTTGGGGTCAGCCAAACCGCAGGCGGCACGGCGGCGGCGCGCGTGACAAAATCGGCCGATATCGGCATGATGGCGAACCGTAATAAATTGATAGCGGCTGCGCGGCTGGTTTGCACCTTTTTTGAGCAAAGCTCGCCCTGAATGCACCATAATGGTGCTTTTGTGCTGTTGCGGGTCGGTGTAGCGGCCTAAAACCGCGCACCTCGCCCCTTGGCAACTTGGCATGGCATTTGCTTAAACTTTTATGACGGTGGTGGCCGACCCGGGTTAGCCATCTTTTAGCGTCTGCGCAACCGCAGGGTCGGCGGCGCCAAGACCGCCCTAAGCTGCGGCTGCGGGCACCCAAGATCACACTATTGAGTTATCCCAAAACTGGAGGAAGGCATGTCCGAACACACACAAAAATTGATCGCGGAAACTGAAGCGCGTTGGGTCGACCTGCGTTTTACCGACTTTAAAGGTAAAGAACAGCACGTCACCATTCCAGCTCGAGCGGCCGATGCCGACTTCTTTGAGAACGGCCAAATGTTCGATGGCTCTTCAATCGCCGGCTGGAAAGGCATTAACGAGTCAGACATGATTCTAATGCCCGACGACAGCACCGCGGTGGTTGACCCGTTTACCGACGAGCCGACGGTTATCGTCCGCTGTGACATTATTGAGCCCTCGACCATGCAGGGTTACGACCGCGATCCGCGTTCAGTCGCTCGCCGCGCCGAGAACTTCCTGCAATCTACCGGCCTTGGCGACACCGCTTTCTTCGGTCCAGAGCCTGAGTTCTTTGTCTTTGACGACATCAAATGGGGCGCCGATATGACCGGTTGCTTCGTTAAAATTAACTCTGAAGAGGGTGCTTGGGCAACTGCCGCAGAATACCCCGACGGCAACATGGGTCACCGTCCGCGCGTAAAAGGCGGCTACTTCCCAGTGCCGCCAGTTGACTCGCTGCATGACCTGCGCGCGGCGATGTGTACCGCTATGGAGCAGATGGGACTCGACGTCGAAGTTCACCACCACGAAGTGGCCAACGCCGGCCAGTGCGAAATTGGTGTGAAATTTAACACGCTGGTCAGCAAAGCCGACGAAGTACAGATTCTCAAGTACTGTGTACACAATGTCGCCCACGCCTACGGCAAAACCGCGACCTTTATGCCCAAGCCGATCGTTGGTGACAATGGCTCAGGTATGCACGTTCACTCATCGTTCTGGAAAGACGGCGTCAACCAGTTTGCCGGTGACGGCTACGCTGGCTTGAGCGAAACCGCGCTCTACTACATCGGCGGTATCATCAAGCACGCCAAGGCGCTGAACGCCTTCACCAACCCCGGTACCAACAGCTACAAGCGTCTCATCCCCGGCTTTGAAGCACCGGTAATGTTGGCCTACTCGGCGCGCAACCGCTCAGCCTCGATCCGCATTCCGTTTGTCTCATCGCCGAAAGCGGTTCGCGTCGAAGCGCGTTTCCCCGACCCCATCGCCAACCCCTACCTCTGCTTTGCCGCATTGCTGATGGCCGGTATTGACGGTGTTGTCAACAAGATCCACCCCGGCGATGCCGCCGATAAAGATCTTTACGACCTGCCCGCCGAAGAGGCCGCAGCGATCCCGCAAGTGGCCGGCAGCCTGCGTGAAGCGCTTGAGTGCTTGGACGCCGACCGCAGCTTCTTGACCGCTGGTGGCGTCTTCACCGACGAGATGATCAATGCCTACATCGACCTGAAAATGCAAGATGTCTACCGCGTTGAGCACACCACTCACCCGGTCGAGTTCGATATGTACTACAGCGTTTAACAACGCCACTGCCATGGGCGGTTACACCGCCCTGTGCAACCAAAACCGCCGCGCTCATTGCGCGGCGGTTTTTTTTACCCTAGCGCCGCGCTGGCAGCGGCGCTAAGCTGTCACTATGCGCTCCCACTATTGGCTCTGTTCTCTTGTTTGTGTCTCCTTGGCCGCTGCCGAGGTAACGGTTTACCGCAGCAGCGACGCCTCGGGGTTGCCGCGCTACAGCGATAACAGCGAGCGCGGCAGTGCCGCGGAACTGCCCGCACTCAATACCGTGTCGCCGCTGCCGCACACACCACAACCGCCGCCTCGCGCAGCTCAACAGCCGCGGCTTTTGTTGCAAATTACCGCCCCGGCCAACGGTCTGGTCGTGGGCAACGACCAGACCGGTGTGCGCTTGCAGCTACAGATGAGTGGCCATCGCGGCGACAGTGTGCGGCTGGTCTGTCTGCACAATGGCAGAGAGGCGGCGCCGCTGGGCAGCGACCTCAGCTGCTGGGTAGCGCTACCGGAGCGCGGTGAGCAGCTGCTGCAAGTGGTGGCGTTGGACGCCGCTGACCGCGCTGTTGCGCACAGCGACGCTGTGCTGGTCTATGTGCAGCGCCACCATCGGCCGCCGGCCCCACCGCCACCACGTCTGCGTAACAACTGATAAATCTCTAGCCCTTCGCACCAAATTGGTGCAGACTCAACGGTGAACTGCTGGCAGTGTCGGCGACAGTCGGTTGGCGCGCCTGCGATCGCGGTAAAACCGCTGCGCCACAGAGTTGGCCTGTTATTTGCAAAGACTTATAACGACAAGGTTAACGCTGTGCCGGCTAACCGTTTACGCAACACAACGAGAAGAGTCCATTGCCACGTCGTGCAGAGATTGCAGCGCTAGAGCAACGCTTACTTGAAGGTCTCAATACCGCGGTATTGCTGATCGATAGCTGCTTGCGCATCACCTATGCCAACTCCGCAGCGCAGTCGCTGTTGCAGCTGAGTGGCCCGCGGCTGTTGCACAGTGTTGCCAGTGAGCTGTTTGCCAATGACAATCTCGCCCGCTCAACTTTGCGCGATGCGCTGGAGCTAGACCAACGCTTTACCCGCCGCCAGGAATATCTACACACGCCCGGTGGCCAGGTGCAGGTCGACTACACGGTATCTCCGCTGGAGAGTGTCGGCGGTGACGGCGACCATTTTGTGCTGCTGGAGATGCAGCCGGTTGAGCGCTTTCTGCGCATCGAGCGCGAAGAGGCACTGTTGACCGCCCACGACACCTCGCGCCTGCTGGTGCGCGGCCTCGCCCACGAGGTTAAAAACCCGCTCGGCGGTATACGCGGCGCGGCCCAGCTGCTGTCGGCCGAGTTGGCCGCCAGCGACTTGCCTGCCGCGGTACGCGAAGAGGCCGACGAACTGTGCAGTATCATTCGCGACGAGACCGACCGGTTGCGCAATCTGGTCGACAAGCTGCTGGGGCCGACCAGTGCGCCGCTGTTGGCGGAGCTCAATATTCACGAAGTGACCGAGCGGGTAGCGGCGCTGCTCGAGGTGCAAGCGGCTACCGGCATCGCCCTGCAGCGCGACTACGACCCCAGTATTCCGACACTGGTCGGCGACAAAGAGCAGCTGATTCAGGCGCTGTTAAATATTGCCAGTAACGCCCAGCGCGAGTTGGCGGCAGTTGCCGACGCCAGCTTGGTGCTGCGCACCCGCATTCAGCGCAATTACACTATTAATGGCAAACCCCACCGGGTGGTGTGCCGGGTCGATGTGATCGATAACGGTCCAGGCATTGACGAGGCGATCGCCGAAAAGATCTTTTTTCCGATGGTTAGCGGCCATGCCCAGGGCAGTGGTCTGGGGCTGACTATTGCGCAGTCACTGGTGCAGAACCACGGTGGCATTATTGAGTGTCAGTCGCAGCCGGGCGAGACGCAGTTTTCTATTTATCTGCCGCTGGTGGCCGAGCCGCTGACGACAACCGCGAGGTAAGTTATGACAACCGCTAAACAGCCGGTGTGGCTGGCCGAAGATGACGATTCACTGCGCAAAGTGATGCAGCGCGCCCTGCAACGCGCTGATCTGTCGGTGCGCTGTTTTGCCAGCGCCGACGCGCTGCTCGAGGCGTTTGCCGAGCAGACCCCGGCGGTGGTGATTTCGGACATCCGCATGCCCGGTATGGATGGGTTGGCGCTGTTGGCGCAGCTGCACCACAGCCAGCCACAGCTGCCGGTCATTATCACCACGGCGCACTCCGACTTAGACAGTGCCGTCGCCGCCTACGAGGGCGGCGCCTTTGAGTATTTGCCCAAGCCGTTTGACTTGGACGAGCTGCAAGCGGTGGTCGAGCGGGCGCTCAAGGTGGCTGCTGAGCTGCAACCTGCGCCCCACGGCGACGACCCGCTACCGCAACTGGGGCAGGAGATTATTGGTGAGGCGCCGGCTATGCAGGAGGTGTTTCGCGCCATTGGTCGGCTCTCCAAGTCCAATATCACCGTGTTGATCAACGGCGAGTCGGGCACGGGTAAAGAGCTGGTCGCCCATGCCCTGCACCGCCATAGCCCGCGCCGCGAGGGCAAGTTTATTGCGCTCAACATGGCGGCGATTCCCGCCGAGTTGATTGAGTCGGAGCTGTTTGGCCACGAGAAGGGCGCCTTTACTGGTGCCGCCGCGCGCCGCGAGGGACGCTTTGAGCAGGCCAACGGCGGCACGCTGTTTTTGGATGAGATTGGCGATATGCCGCAAGAGGCGCAGACGCGCTTGTTGCGGGTGTTGGCCGATGGCGAGTTCTTTCGTGTCGGCGGTCACACCTCGGTGAAGGTCGATGTCCGCATTATCGCCGCCACCCATCAAAACCTCGAGCGGTTGGTTGAGTCCGGCAGCTTTCGCGAGGATCTGTTTCACCGTCTGAACGTTATACGCATTCAGCTGCCGCGCCTCGCCGAGCGCCGTCAAGACATCCCCCAGCTGATGCGCTATTTCTTTCAGCGCGCTGCACAAGAGCTGGGGGTGGAGAGCAAGGCATTGTCGCCGGCCGCCGAGCAGCAGCTCTGTCAGCTCGACTGGCCGGGCAATGTCCGCCAGCTAGAAAACGTCTGTCGCTGGCTGACGGTGATGGCGGCTGGGCGCGAAGTATTGCCGGCCGATCTGCCACAAGATCTGGTCGCCGGTGCAGCGCCAAGCGGTGCGCAGGGCAGTGACACCGCCGCACTCAATGCGCCGCTGGTGGCGCAGCAGTGGCCGCAGCTACTGGAGCGCTGGGCCAGCGAGGAGTTGGCCGCAGAGCGCCCAGATGTCGCTCAGCGCGCGGTGGAGACCGCCGAGCGAGTACTGATTGAGGCAGCGCTCAACGCCACCGCAGGGCGCAAGCGTGATGCTGCGGATAAACTCGGCTGGGGGCGCAATACGCTCACCCGCAAGCTCAAAGAGTACGGCATTCACTAACCGGCAGAAGGCGGCAAAAAAAACGCCCGCAGCAGCGGGCGTTGGCGAGCAATGGCAGTGCTTAGTGCTCGGTGGCCGCTGGCTCTTGTTCTTTCTCTTGAGCCTGCTGTTGTGCCTGCTGGACAGCAGAGGCGAACAGCGCGTCAAAGTTGATCGGCGGCAACAGCAGCGGCGGGAAGGTCGCCTTGGTTAGGGTGTTGTCAATCGCCTCGCGGGCGTAGGGGAACAGAATGTTCGGGCAGGCGGTGTTGAGCACTTGTGCCAGCTGCTGGTCTTGCAGGCCGGTAATAGCGAACAGGCCGGCTTGTTCGACTTCGACTAAGTAGAGCGTTTCCTCGCCGTCGGCCACCGTTACCGTTAAGCGCAGCGCCACCTCGTAGAGGTTATCTTCAATTTTACTGGTTTTGGTGTTGAGCTCTTGATTCACTTTGGGCTTGGCTTGGGTGGTAAACGCCTTCACCCCCTGCGGTGATTCAAAAGAGAGATCTTTCAGATAAATGCGCTGCAGCGCAAATTGCACGTCGGTTTTTTGCTCGCTGTTGGTCGCGGCGGGAGTCTCTTCGGTCATAGTAGTGGGCCTTATTGTTTAGTGTGAAAGGGTCAAGTGGCGTGGCTATTGGCGCAGCAGCGCATCCAGCTCGCCGCGCTGATGGCGTTGTTGTAAGTCGCTAAAACCGCCGACGTGATGGTCGCCAAACCATATTTGCGGCACGGTGTGCTGGCCGCTGCGTTGGCGCAGTTCGGCGCGCAGCTCAGGGTTATTGTCAGCCGAAATCTCTTCGAAGTCGAGTCCCAACGAGCGCAGCAGCTGCGTAGCGGCACTGCAGTAAGGACAGTAGCGGGTGGTGTAGACGGTAATAGTGGGTTGGCTCATGGCGGCAGTTACCCCTCTTTGTTTTTACCGGCACTTTTGGCTGTCACCACTGGCATCCCTTGGCTGCCCCACTCCATCATGCCACCGCCGAGACGGCGCACAGTGTAGCCATTTTTAGTGAGCAACTTACCGGTTGCCGCCGCGCTTTGGCCCATTTTGCAGGCCAAAATTATGGTTTTCTCGCGGTGCTTGTGCAGCTCGCCAAGCCGTGCTGCCACCTTGCTGTGCGGGATATGTAGGGCGCCGTGAATGTGGCCGCTGTTGTACTCTTTAGCGTCGCGCACATCGAGTAAAATGGCGCGCTCGGCATTCAATTCAGCGACCACCTGCGCCGGGGTCAGCGGCTTGCCGCCGCGGCTGCGCTCGAGCATGGCAAAAGCGTAAATCAATACTAACAACAGGCTGAACAGCAGCCACTGTTCACTGACAAAAATAAAGAAATCCACGCGTTTTACTACTCCCGAAAACTGGCTTAAATGCCCAGCATTGCCAATAAAGGCAGGCAGTATAGGCGAGCTGCTGGGGGATTTCTAGAACTGTGCCCAGACCGGGGTCAGGCCGCCCGGCAGCGGCGCTTGGTTGCCCAGCGACGCCCACGGCAGCGAGGGGCCGTGGTAGTCGCTGCCGCTGGAGGCGAGCAGGTCAAATTGCCGGCAGAGCTGGGCCAACTGACGGCTGCTGGCGGCGGTCTGGTTGCCAGACACCACCTCCATAGCCCTGCCACCAGCGGCGGTGAAGTCGCCGAGCAGCTCAACCAGCTTGGTGCGGGTGAGTTGATATTTGTCCGGGTGAGCGAGCACCGCTACGCCGCCGGCAGCGGTGATCCACTCGATGACACTGGCCAGATCCGCCCACTGCTCTTTGATGTCGCCAGCCTTGCCGGCACCGAGGTATTTTTTAAAGGCGCTGGCGGTGTCTTTGACGGCACCGCGCGCCACCAGCTCGGCGGCAAAGTGGGGGCGGCCGATAAAACCGTTGGCGGCGTAGTGGCGGGCGCCGGCCAGGGTGTCGGCAAAGCCGAGTTTGGCCAGCTTGGTGTCGATAATCTCGGCGCGCAACTGCCGCGCCTGCTGCTGGGCGGCGATACCGGCGCGCAGCGCGGAGTTGTCGGTATCGACATTGAGGCCGACAATATGCACGCCGCGGCCGCGCCAGCTGGTCGACAGTTCAATGCCGCTCAACAGCTGCAGCTGGCCAAAGCTCTGCCCGGCCAGCTCGTCGTGGGCACCGAGCGAATCGTGGTCGGTGATCGCCAGCAGCTCGACGCCGCGTTCCACCGCCAGTGCCAGCAGGTCGGGGGCGTCTAGCTCGCCATCGGAGTGGCGGGTGTGGCAGTGCAGGTCGACTCTCATGGCAGATATTGTAGCGCAGCAGCGCGCGGTTATACTGTTGGCGATGAGCGATTTCACCCCAACCCTAGAAAACGGCTACTACCTACCGATTGGCGAGCAGCAATACCCGCAGGTGGCGGCGGCGGTTGCCCACTGGTGCCAAACCGCCGAGCAGCTATTTGGCCTGTCGCTGCCGTTGCCGGCGATTCGCTTCGACCAGCGCGGCCGCTGTGCCGGCAGTTTTGTCGCTGCCCGCGCAGCCACCCGCAAGCGCTCGGCAGAGCCGGACACATTGCGTTTTAACCCGTGGTTATTTGCTAAATACTGGCGCGAGAGCTTGGCCGATACCGTGCCCCACGAGGTCGCCCACTACGTCGTCAGCCGCCAGTACCTACAGCGCCGGCTAAAACCGCATGGGCGAGAGTGGCAGCGAGTGATGCAGGCATTTGGCTTGCCGGCGCGCGCCACCGGCTGCTACGAGTTAGAGGGTATACCCCAACAGCAGCGGGCCAGTTACCGGTATCAATGCGGCTGTCGCAGCCATCAGCTCGGCGCAGTGCGCCACCGCAGAGCAGCGGCCGGCCAGGCGCGCTATCACTGCCGCCACTGCCGCAGCGAACTGATGGCGGCGAGCTAGTGGCGAGCGCCAGCGAGTGGTTTGTTTATATGGTGCGCTGCAGCGACGGTTCGCTCTATACCGGCATCAGCACCGACGTCGAGCGCCGCTTTAGCGAGCATGAGGCGATGCAGCAGCGCGGCGGCGTTAAGCGCGGCGCCAAATACTTCCTCGGTCGCCGGCCGCTGGCGGTAGTGTTTTGCGAGGGCGGGCACAACCGCATAAGCGCCAGCCGCCGCGAGGCGCAAATTAAACAACTGCCCGCCCACGCTAAGCGGGCGCTGCTCGGCGCGCAGCCCAGCGGTTAAATAATAATACCGCCGCCGGCGCCACCGCCCATACCACCACCGCCCATGCCACCCGGCATTCCGGCGCCACCCCCTTGGCCGGGCACAACAATTTGCGAGGCCTGGTCGCGGCGCATCTGCTCTATCTCTTTGGCGGTCTGCTCTACTGCCAGCTGCGCTTTGCCGGCAAAGTCTGCCGCCGCCTCACCAACAGTGGTGCCATCGAGTGCGAAGGTGAGCGGCACGGCCCCCATCGGTGTCATCACCTGCGCCGAGCCGACAAACTGCACCGCGCGCTCGGGGTCGTCGCTGCCATCGGCGCAGACTGGCACCAATTTGCGAATGGTGCCCATTTTTTGGTCGGTGTAGGTCTCTTCGCGGTAGAGCTCGGCGGGGTTCATGCCGGTGTCGGGGTTAGCGGTGGTGTCGTTCATAGCAGCCTCTGTGGTTGTATTAAAAGTGGCTCACACCCTAGCAAAAATAGCCTGCAGCGTCATGTCTGGGGCTATTTTGGCAGCAATATATTAGTCGCCAGCTGCGCCAATTCGTTGAATAATGGCGCCGCCACTAGGAGCGACCCTTTGACCACCATTGAAGCCATCAACCGAGCCGCCGAGCCGCCAGACACTACGCTGTTTGCGCAGATCGCCGAGCAGTTGGCCGAGCGCGGCTACGCCGTCTGCCCGGCGGCACTACCAGAGCCGGTGACCGACTCGCTAGTGGCGGCGCTGGCCGCCACTAGCGAGCAGTTTGTCCCCGCCGCCATTGGCCGCGGCAGCAGCGCCGAGCGCAACCGCTTTGTACGCCGCGATAAGATCGCCTGGTTGGATGAGCGCCAGCCCCACGCTGCAGCGTGGCGGCAGTGGTGCGAGGCGTTGCGTCTCTACCTTAACCAGCGGCTGTTTTTGGGGCTGTTCTCGTTCGAGAGCCACCTCGCCCACTACGCCCCGGGCGATTTTTACAAGCGCCACCGCGATGCCTTTCGCGGCGAAAGCAACCGCCTGCTCAGTGTGGTCGCCTACCTCAATCGCGGCTGGCAGCCCGACCAGGGTGGCGAGTTAGTCATTTATCGCGACGATAACAGTGTGCCGCTGTTGGCAGTAACCCCCAGCTTTGCCAGTGTGGTGCTGTTTTTAAGTGAAGAGTTCCCCCACGAGGTGCTGCCGGCACAGCGCGATCGCTACAGCGTAGCCGGTTGGTTTAGGCTCAATAACACCATCAATGGCCAGCTAGACCCGCCGCGTTAATGCCCGCGGCTGCTGCGTTGAGTTGCGATTGCACTGCGATCACAGCAGCCATAAAAAAACCCCGCCGTGTGGCGGGGTTTTTAATCGGGCTACGTTTCTAAAGGGTTAGAAACGGTAGGTGCCCTGTACCGCCCAGCTGGCTAGACGCTGCAGGCTGGTAAAGCCATTACCGTTAACCAGTGGTTGGTCGTTGTTGTTGGTAGAGACCTCTTCGTCGGTGATGTTTTTACCAATCAGCGCTACATCCCACTTGCCGGCGGCATCGGCCAGCGCCAGGCGCAGGTTGATGCGGGTGTAGGACTCTTGCATGGCGTAGATAGGATCCAAATCGGCGGCGGTAAAGTGCTCATCCGAGTAGAAGGCGTCGACCGAGCTGCGCAGCAGCAGGTTGTTGCCGATTGGCATCTCGTGGTCGAGGCGCAGGTTCATCGAGAACTCAGGCGAGAAGATGTTGGGTTCGCCTGAAGCATCCTGGATTGGCAAGCCATCGGCGCTGGTTCCGCAAAGCGCAGCTTCTTCTGGATTGGTGGCTGGGTCACGTTTCCAACAGGCACTGTCTGTGAACGAGGTGAATTCGTTGTCCAGGAAGGCACCGGCGGCGGTGACGGTCAGTGCCTCTGTTGCGGCCCACTTAACATCAAACTCCAAACCCTGTGCGGTCATCTCAGCGGCGTTATCCACCAAGAAGGCGGTACCGCCATCGAAGATAGAGACCTGCAGGTCGGTAATCTCGGTGCGGAACAAGGTGGCATTGAAGGTCATGGCGCCATCGAGCAGGGTGCTCTTAAAGCCCAACTCCATGTTCAGCGCCTCTTCCTCTTCGTATTCGAACTTGTTATAGCCAGGTACAGAAGAGTCTTCAGGATCTTTCAGGTAGCGGGCATCAAAACCACCACCTTTAACCCCAGTCGAGACCAAGCCGTAGACCATGATGTCGTCGTTGATGTCGTGTTCTAAGTTAAACGACCAGTCGACGAACTCTTCGCTGCGTTTTTGCCCTTGAATGCTGTGCTCGTAAGTGCCGAGCAGGCCAACCCAGAGTGCGCCATCAAGGATTTGCGACGGCGTAGGTGTCGCAGTTCCGGGACCGCCTACTGGACCGAGTTGTTGGAAAGTGTCGTAGTCAGCGGCAGTAGAGCCGAATGACCCAGATAGCGGACCGACTGGGTGAGTTCCAAAGTCCCAGCCGCCAGTAAAGCGCTTCTCTAACTCACGGCTAGCGGTTTTGTCTTCCTCGGAGTAGCGCAGACCGACGGTCAAGCGGGTGCTGTCATCCATATTCCAAGTCGCCGAACCAAACACCGACATCTGCTCTTGCTCTTGGTCTAAGTAGTAGTCGCGGGAGACGTTGGGGGCACTGGCAATCCAAGCGCCAAATGCTTCGCCAGAGGTGTAGTGCAGGTCAGACTGGTGGTAGTAGGCACCGACAATGTAGTCGACAGTCTCGCCACCTGGCGAGGTCAAGCGCAGCTCTAGGCTCTCTTGGCTGTAATCCTCTGCAGCATCCACCTGTACCAGCGGAATGGCAGCAAAGTCACAGTCACAGACATCCACGTACTCGTAGTTGGCGAAGCCGGCGGTAGCGGTAAAGGTGTGCTCACCCATTTGAGTTTCCAGAATAAGAGTGGTGACATCCATCTCATTGTCACTCATCTCATCTAGCCCTGGGTAGCCGGGCGCATCCAGGGCGGCGACGCCCAATAGTGCGGCTGGAGCAGCTTCACCTAAGGATGCAGCTAATGCTGCTGCGTTGGCAAAGTAGGCGCCGCCATCATTGATCACTGCACGCTGGTCATCAACGGATTCTGTGCCTGCAATGGCACCATTGAGGCCGGTCAAACCAAGTGCGGTTTCACCATATGGATTAACCACCGCCAGCTGCTGAGTGCGGCCGAGCTCATTGAACTCGCTGCGCTCGTGTTTGAAAGTGAAAGTAGTGTCTTCGTTGACATCCCAGACCACGGTGGCGCGCGCAGTCCAGTCATCGCGCTGCGCTTCATCGCGGTTGGTCAGTGTGTTTTCCATAAAGCCATCGTACTGGTAGTCGCGGTAGGCAAAGCGAGCGGCGACATTGTCGCTAATACCGCCAGAGGCCATCAGGTTCAGCTCTTGCTCGCCATCTTCGCCAGCCATTACGCTGATCAGCGCCTCGCGCTCTTGGGTGGGTTTGGCGGTAATAACGCTCAGTGCACCACCAATGGTGTTTTTGCCGAACATAATCGACTGCGGTCCGCGCAGGACTTCGACCCGCTCAATGTCCATGAATGGAGCACGGGTCAGCTGATGGCGACCCATATAAATACCGTCGTGGAACATCGAAACCGACTGCTCAATACCTTGGTTAGTCGATGAGCCGATGCCGCGAATAAAGACAAAGTTACCAATCGGGTTGGTCACTACCGTCACCGCCGGCATGCTGTTGGTGAGGTCTTCCATTTTGGTAATGCTCTCTTCGCGGATGGTTTCGCCGCTGACAGCGAGCATAGAGATAGAGACATCTTGCAGAGATTCTGCGCGTTTGGTGGCGGTTACCACGACCTCTTCGAGGGTCGCTGCGGTAGCCGGTAGTGCCAGTGCGCCGGTCGCCAGTGCAGCAACGGTGGTGGCAAGAAGTTTGCGATTGATTGATTGCATAATAATCCCCTGATTGTGTTTGGGTGTTGTTCTGCTTTAGTTGAACGGCTTTTTGGCTGTTCGAGTTTCAGTGGAGTATGCCAGCAAGCCTGTGTCGACAGGTATTGCACGCCATTACTCCAACTGCATGGCGAACATACCGTATAGGCATACGCGCTGCAATAATTGTTTGCCCAACGCTGCGACTAACAGGTCGCAGCGTTGGCGGGCAATTGTCGCCCAGATGACTGTTGCACAGCCGCCAAGAACTCTGGAGTCACCGTTTTCGCCCGGCGGTGGTTGTGCGCGCGCCGCCGCCGAGTAAGCTTGTGGCATTTTAGAGTGTGTCTATTTTGCGTTGGCACCTCCCCCAGAGCCAATTAAGGAGCGCCAAATAATGGCCGAACACGCTTATATTTATGATGCTATTCGCACCCCGCGCGGGCGCGGCAAGGCCAGCGGTGCGCTGCACGAGGTCAAGCCGGTGACGCTGCTCAGCGATCTGCTGGTGGCGCTGCAGCAGCGCAACGGCTTCGACAGTGGTGCGGTCGACGACATCGTTATTGGCTGTGTCACTCCGGTCGGCGACCAGGGTGCCGACATCGCCAAAACCGCTGCGTTGGCGGCCGGTTGGAGCGACGATGTCGCCGGTGTGCAGATCAACCGCTTTTGCGCCTCGGGTCTAGAGGCAGTTAACTTGGCGGCGATGAAGGTGCGTTCGGGCTGGGAGCAGCTGGTGGTGGCCGGTGGGGTTGAGAGTATGTCGCGCGTGCCGATGGCCTCTGATGGCGGCGCCTGGTCGCAAGACCCCGAGACCAACTTTGCCACCGGGTTTATGCCGCAGGGTATCGGTGCAGATTTAATTGCCACACTGGACGGTTACAGCCGCAGCGATGTCGATGCCTTTGCCGCCGCCTCTCACCAAAAGGCCGCCGCGGCCTGGCAGCGCGGCGCCTACGCTAACTCGGTGGTGCCGGTAGTCGACCGCAACGGCCTGACGGTGCTGGCGCACGATGAGTTTATCCGCCCCGACAGCAGTGTCGAAAGCCTGGCGGCGCTTAAGCCCTCGTTTAAGGCGCTGGGTGAAATGGGTTTTAACGATGTGGCGCGGCAGAAATACCACTGGGTGGAGAGCATCAACCACGTCCATACCCCCGGCAACTCGTCGGGTATTGTCGACGGTGCCGCGGCACTGCTGCTCGGCAGTGAGGGCGCTGGCCAGGCGTGGGGTTTAACACCGCGCGCCAAGGTGGTGGCCACTGCACTGGTTGGCACCGACCCGACCATTATGCTAACAGGCCCAGCACCGGCGGCGCGCAAAGCGTTGGCGCTGGCCAATTTGACAGTAGAGGATATTGATCTGTTTGAAGTCAACGAGGCGTTCGCCTCGGTGGTGATGCGTTTTCAGCGCGAGTTAGAGGTGGATTGGGACAAGATTAACGTCAATGGCGGTTCGATAGCGATGGGCCATCCGCTGGGCGCCACCGGCGCCATTATCGTTGCCACACTGCTCAATGAGCTGGAGGCGCGCGGCTTGCAGCGCGGCTTGGCGACATTGTGTGTGGGTGGCGGTATCGGTATCGCCACGATTATTGAGCGGGTTTGAGGAGCAGCGACATGAGTACCCTAACTTACCAAAAAGATGCCGCCGGTATTGCCCACATTATTTTTGACCGCCCCGATGCCGTTGCCAACTTAATGGACCAGCGCTTTATCGACGATTTTTGCCGCACCGCTGAACAGGTTTTGGCCGACAACGTGGTAGGTGTTATTTACCGCTCAGCGAAAAAAACCTTTTTTGCCGGCGGCGACTTGAATATGTTTTTTGCGCTGCAGCCCGACCAAGGCGAGCCGCTCTATGAGATGTTGGAGTCGATGAAGGGCGCTATGCGCGCGATTGAAACTGCAGGTATACCGGTAGTGGCAGCTATTAATGGCGCCGCGATGGGCGGCGGTTTTGAACTGTGTCTGGCCAGTCACTACCGCATTGCCTTGAGCCGCGGAGTCAGCGTCGGCCTGCCCGAGGTGACCCTGGGGCTGTTGCCTGGCGGTGGCGGTGTTACCCGTATGGTGCGCCTGCTCGGCCTGCAGGCGGCGATGCCTTATCTGACCGAGGGCAAAACCCTCAACAGCCAGCGCGCCCACAGCGCCGGTTTAATCGACCAACTGGTTGATGACAGCGAGCAGCTGGTGGCGGCGGCGGTGGCGTGGATAGAGGCCCACCAAGCGTCTACCCAGCGCTGGGATACCAAAGGATACCGCCTGCCCGGCGGTGCCCCGCAGTCGCCGGCGCTGGCCGGTATGATTGCAGTCGCCCCCTCGGTGATGCGCAAGCAGACCCGCGGCCGCATGCCAGCGCCCGAGGCGATTTTGTGCGCCATGGTGGAGGGCGCCCAGGTCGACTTTGACACCGCGTCACGTATTGAGAGCCGGTATATGGTGCAGTTGGCGACCGGCCGTCAGGTCAAAAATATGCTCAATACCTTTTGGTTCCAGATGAACGACATCAAAGCGGGGGTGGGTCGCCCACAGGGGGTTGCTGCGCGCCAGTTTAAACGGGTCGCTATTTTGGGTGCCGGTATGATGGGTGCCGGTATCGCTTGGGCCTGTGCCAGTCGCGGTATCGCCTGTGTGTTAAAAGATGTCACTGTGGAGGCCGCCGAAAAGGGTAAAGCCTACTCGGCCAATCTCATCGACAAGCAGATAGCGCGCGGCCGCGCCGATGAAGCGAAGAAAGCGGCGCTGTTGTCGTTGATCACAACTGCCGATGATTACGCCGATCTCGCCGACTGCGACCTGGTGATTGAGGCGGTGTTTGAGAGCCGGCCATTGAAAGCCGAGGTGACCGCTGCTGCCGAGCAGGTGATTGATAGCCGCGCGCTGTTTGCCTCCAATACTTCGACCTTGCCGATCACCGGTTTGGCCCAAGCGAGCGTGCGACCGGAGCAATTTATCGGCCTGCACTTCTTCTCGCCGGTGGACAAAATGCCCTTAGTAGAAATAATTGTCGGCGACCAGACTAGCGACCAAACGCTGGCAGAGGCCTACGACTTTGTGCAGCAAATTGGCAAAACCCCGATAGTGGTCAACGACAGCCGCGGCTTCTACACCTCGCGTGTGTTTGGCACCTATACCGCCGAGGGCATGGCGATGGTGGCCGAGGGGATTGCGCCAGCCTCTATCGAGAACGGCGCCTACTTGGCCGGTTTCCCGGTTGGCCCGCTGGCGGTCTCCGACGAGGTGACGCTAACCCTGCAAGACAAAGTGCGGCAACAGACGGTTGCCGACCTTACCGCCGCCGGTGCGCCGGTGCCGGCGCTGGTGGGGGCTGAGGTGCTCGATAAAATGCTCGCTGCCGGGCGCGCCGGCAAATCTAGCGGCGGTGCATTTTACGACTACCCCAGTGAGAAGGGGGGCAAAAAAACTCTATGGCCGGGCTTGTCGCAGCTGTTCCCAGTCGCGGCGCAGCCGGCCTGTTTGCAAGATATTCAAGACCGCTTGCTCTACATTCAAGCCATTGAGACGCTGCGCTGCCGTGAAGAGGGGGTGGTGACCACCACTCGCGATGCCAACATCGGTTCCATTATGGGAATCGGTTACCCCGCTTGGACCGGTGGTACTCTGCAGTTTGTCAACTATATCGGCAGCGCGGCTTTTGTCGCCCGCGCCGACCAATTGGCCGAGCGTTACGGCGAGCGTTTTACTGTGCCGTCCTCGCTGCGCGCACTGGCCGCTAACGATGCACCGCTGCAAGACTGACCCCCTTACTGCAATAGACTAGTTAACTTAGGAGAGAGAACCATGGCGACTATACCCAGCCCAGTTTATGACACCGACCACGATATGTTCCGCGATAGCGTGCGCAAATTTTTAGAGGTAGAGGCGCTGCCCCACCACCTGCGCTGGGAGAAGCAGGGCCAAGTGGACCGTGAAATTTGGACCAAGGCCGGCGAGCAGGGCTTTCTCTGCCCCAGTGTCCCCGAAGAGTACGGCGGCGTCGGCGCCGACTACCGCTACCACGCCATTGTCTGCGAAGAGGTGGCGCGCGTCGGTTTGAGCGGTATTGGCTGGTCGCTGCACTCCGATATCGCGGTGCCCTACATTCAGCGCTACGGCTCGCAAGAGCAGAAAGACAAGTACCTCGCCAAGTGCGTCAGCGGCGAGTGCATTATGGCCATTGCGATGACTGAGCCGGGCGCCGGTTCAGATCTGCAGGGGGTTAAGACCACTGCGGTGCGCGAGGGTGACGATTACATTATTAACGGCTCAAAAACCTTTATTACCAACGGCCAGATGGCCGACTTGGTGATAGTGGTGGCAAAAACTGACCCAAGCCAGGGTGCCAAGGGCACCAGCCTGTTTCTGGTTGAAGCGGGGACGCCCGGTTTTAGCAAGGGCAAAAATCTAGAGAAGGTGGGCATGAAAGCCCAAGATACCTCCGAGCTATTTTTCCAAGATGTACGGGTGCCGGCCTCGGCGCTGCTCGGCGGAGAAGGGCAGGGTTTTATCTATCTAATGCAGGATCTGCCGCAAGAGCGACTGGCTATTGGCAACGGCGCTATCGCCAACGCCGAGTGGTTGATTGAGCAGACCGTGGCTTATGTCAAAGACCGCAAAGCCTTTGGCCAGAGCATCGCCAGCTTTCAAAATACCCAGTTTAAGCTGGCCCAGTTGCACGCCGAGGTGACCTCTGCGCGGGTGTTTTTAGACCGCTGTGTGGAGCTACATGTTGAAGAGAAGCTCGACACCACCACAGCCAGTATGGTGAAAATGTTGGCCACCGACCTGCAGTGCAAAGTCGCCGACGAGTGTCTGCAGCTATTTGGCGGCTGGGGCTATATGTGGGAGTACCCGGTGGCGCGCGCGTTTGCCGACTCGCGTGTGCAGCGTATTTACGGTGGCACCAACGAGGTGATGAAGATGATTATTGCCCGCGATCTACTGATGGGCTGATAGTTGTTGGATTAAAAAAGGGCAGCGGAGCGATCCGCTGCCCTTTTTTGTGGTTTTATCAGCCACCGCGCTGCTGTAGCGCAGCGACATAGTCGCTGCCAAAGGCGTGCTCGGCAGCGATCTGCGCCAGGGTTCTGCCCTCCGGGTTGGTGGCCTTAAGGTTGCGCCCAGCGGCGCTGAATAGTTCCAGAAACTCGACAAAGTTGTCGATATTCATGCCGCGGTATGCGCGCTCTAGGGCGTGGAAGTCGACATCGGTACCGGCCGGGGCCTGGGCAGTTAAAAACTCGGCGACGCGGGCGCTGTCGAACACTTCGCCGAGAACTTTCTGTTTATCTTTTTTAAGGGTGCTCATTGCGGATCCTCAGTTTAGCCCTCGAGCGCTTGCAGCTGCTCGAGGAGAATTTGATTGACCTGTTGTGGGTTGGCTTGGCCCTTGGAGGCCTGCATGATTTTGCCCATAAAACCGCCGAGCTTTTTCTTGCGTTTCTCCGCCGGAGTGCCCAAATAATCGGCGACCATGGCGCTGTTGTCGGCCAACACCGCGGCGACCATGGCGCTGAGTGCGCCGCTGTCGCTAACTTGGCGCAACCCGCGCTGGTCGATAATGGCATCGACATCGCGCTCTCCCTGCCACAGTGCGTTGAACACCTCGCGGGCCATTTTGCTCGACAGCGTGTTGTCGCTGATGCGCTGCAGCAGCGCGGCGAGTTGCTCGGCAGCGATTGGGCTCTGCTCGATGGTGAGCTCGGCGCTATTGAGTTGGGCGCTGAGCTCGCCGTTGATCCAGTTGGCGGCCAGCTTGGCGTCGGCGCTGGCGGCGACTCGCTCGAAGTAGTCGCTGGTGGCGCGGTCGCCACCGATCTGCGCGGCGTCGTAGCCGCTCAGCGAAAACTGTTCGGCGAGGCGGGCGATGCGTGCATCGGGGAGCTCTGGCAGCGCGCTGCGCAGCCGCGCTAGCGTCTCTTCGCTGAGCACTACCGGCAGCAGATCGGGGCAGGGGAAGTAGCGGTAGTCGTTGGCCTCTTCTTTGCTGCGCATGGAGCGGGCGACTTTGCTGTCACCGTTGTAGAGGCGTGTCTCTTGGACGACCCGGCCGCCCTCTTCGAGCAGGTCGATCTGGCGCTCGACTTCGAGGGCGATCGCCTCGTGCATAAATTTAAACGAGTTGAGATTTTTGGTTTCGGTGCGGGTGCCGAGGGTGTCGCTACCGCGCGGACGCACCGAGATGTTGACATCAAAGCGCATCGAGCCCTGAGCCATTTTGCCGTCGCAAATACCGATCGAGGTGACAATGCTGTGCAGCTTGCGGGCAAACGCCACCGCCTCTTCGGCGCTGCGCATGTCGGGCTCGGAGACAATCTCGATCAACGGGGTGCCGGCGCGGTTGAGGTCGATACCCGACATGCCATGAAAATCTTCATGCAGCGACTTACCGGCATCTTCCTCGAGGTGGGCGTGGTGGATGCGAATACTCTTTTTGCTGCCATCGGCCAGCTCAATCTCGACCCGGCCGGGACCGACGATGGGCTTGTCGAGCTGGGTGGTCTGGTAGCCCTTGGGCAGGTCGGGGTAGAAGTAGTTTTTGCGCTCAAATACCGAGGTCATGCCGATCTCGGCGTCGATGGCGAGGCCAAACATCACCGCGTACTCCACTGCTGCGCGGTTGAGTACCGGCAGGGTGCCGGGCATTGCCAGGTCGATGGCGTTGGCTTGGCTGTTGGCCTCGGCGCCAAAGGCGGTGCTCGATGCCGAGAATATTTTGCTGTGGGTGGCCAGCTGGACATGCACCTCAAGGCCGATCACCGTCTCCCAGTTACTCATTGGCAAAACTCCTCGGGGCCGCGCTGGTGCCAGTCGCTGTTGCGTTGGTAGTGGTGGGCAACTTGCAGCAGTGTGCTCTCGTCGAAGTGGCGGCCGGTCAGCTGCAGCCCCACCGGCATGTTTTGTGCAAAGCCGCACGGCAGTGAGATGCCCGGCAGCCCTGCCAGATTGGTGGCGATGGTGTAGATGTCCTCGAGATACATAGAGACTGGGTCGCTGGATTTCTCGCCGATCGCCCACGCTGGGTTGGGGGTAGTGGGGCCGGCGATGACATCGACTTGGGCGAAGGCGGCATCGTAGTCCTGCTTGATCAGCTGGCGCACCTGTTGGGCTTTGCGGTAGTAGGCGTCGTAGTAGCCGGCCGACAGCGCGTAGCTGCCGATCATGATGCGGCGCTTGACCTCGTCGCCAAAGCCTTCGCTGCGGCTGCGGCGGTAGAGATCCTCTAAATCTTGCGGGTTGTCGCAGCGGTAGCCGTAGCGCACGCCGTCAAAGCGCGCCAGATTGGCCGACGCCTCAGCCGGTGCGATCACGTAGTAGGCGGGGATCGCCAGTGCGCTGTTGGGCAGTTCTATCTCAACCAGTTTGGCGCCGAGCGACTCGTAGACCGCCAGGGCGTCGCGCACCGCCACCGCCACTTGCTCGTTGAGCCCCGAGCCGAAGTACTGGCTGGGCACGCCAATTTTAATTCCGGTCAGGTCGCTGCGCTGGGACAGCTCGGCGCAGTAATCGGGCACCTCGCGCTCGGCGCAGGTGGAGTCTTTCGGGTCGTGGCCAGCCATCTCGCGCAGCAGCAGCGCACAGTCCTCGGCACTGCGCGCCATCGGCCCGGCTTGGTCGAGGCTGGAGGCGTAGGCGATCATCCCCCAGCGCGAAATGCGCCCGTAGCTCGGTTTTAGGCCGGTAATGCCGCACAGCGCGGCCGGCTGGCGGATTGATCCGCCGGTGTCGGTGGCAGTGGCACCGGCCACCAACCGCGCGGCCACAGCGGCCGCTGAGCCGCCCGACGAGCCGCCGGGAACGCAGTGGCGGGCCCAGGGGTTCTGCGCGGCGCCGTAAAAGCTGCTCTCGTTGGAGGAGCCCATGGCGAACTCGTCCATGTTAGCTTTGCCGAGCGAGATAGCACCGGCCTTATGTAGCCGCTCGACGACGGTGGCGTCGTAGGGCGGTATAAAGTTGTCGAGCATCTTTGAGCCGGCCGAGGTGCGCACCGCGTCGGTACAAAAAATATCTTTGTGGACGATCGGCAGCCCCGCCAGAGGGCCGGCGTTTCCGCTGGCGCGCTGTTGGTCGGCCTGTTCGGCCGCCGCCAACGCTTGGGCAGCGGTGACGGTAATCAGCGCGTTGAGCTGCGGGTTGTAGTGCTCAATACGCTGCAGCAAGGCTTGCGTTAGCTCGCGGCTGGAGAAGTCGCCGCGCTGTAGTGCCGCCAGCGTTTCGGTGAGTGTGAGGTTGTGCATGCAAAAATTCGCTGTTTCAGAGGGCTGGGTGTAGACGCAGACAGGCGGCGAGCTACTCTTCGATCACTTTTGGCACCAGATAGAGGCCGGCGTCCACTGCCGGGGCGATGGCTTGAAAGGCGCTGCGGTCGGCCTCGGCTTCGGCCCGGTCGCTGCGCAGTGGCTGGCTGATAGCCAGCGGGTGGGCCATCGGCTCAATGCCAGCGGTGTCGGCGGCCTGCAGTTGGTCGACCAGTTGCAGCACGTTGTCGAGCTCAGCGGCCAGTGCATCGCACTGATCGGGGGCAATGTTGAGCCGCGACAGTGTGGCCAGTTTTTGTAGCTGCGCTAGATCCATGAGCACTCCCTTGGATTATCTGCTAGAAGCGACCGCATCAGCGGCCGCAGAGTCAAAAAAATAAGCCGTGTAAATTACCACAAATTGTCCATCGACGGTATCGGCCAGCGGCCGCCAGGCGATAAAAAAGTGAGTCCCAGCTTGCTGTTAGCGGCGGCGGCTGCTAAATTTATGAGCCGTTTTACCCACACAGCGAGTGTCTTCTTTGCAGCACTCCACAGGACACTTTTGGTATGGCTATTCTGAAGAAACTGCGCGGTTATTTTTCCAGCGACTTAAGTATTGATCTGGGCACTGCGAACACCCTAATTTACGTCAAAGAGAAGGGTATTGTCCTCAACGAGCCCTCGGTAGTGGCGATTCGTCACCACCATGGTCAAAAGATTGTTGAGGCGGTGGGCATCGATGCCAAACGTATGCTCGGCCGTACCCCTGGCAACATCACCGCTATTCGGCCACTCAAAGATGGCGTCATTGCCGACTTTCAGGTGACTGAGAAAATGCTCCAGCACTTCATCAAAAAAGTCCACCAGAAGAGTTTGGTGCCGCCCAGCCCTCGGGTGCTTATCTGTGTCCCCTGCGGTGCCACCGAAGTGGAAAAACGCGCCATCAAAGAGTCCGCCTACAGCGCTGGAGCGCGTATTGTCTACCTGATTGAAGAGCCGATGGCGGCCGCTATCGGCGCCGGCATGCCGGTCGATGAAGCGGTTGGTTCGATGGTGGTCGATATTGGTGGCGGTACCACCGAGATCGCCATTTTGTCGCTGAGCGGTGTGGTATTTTCTGACTCAGTGCGCATCGGCGGCGACCGCTTTGACGAGGCGATCGTCAACTACATTCGCCGTAAACACGGCAGCGTGATCGGCGACACCACCGCCGAACGCATAAAAATGGAAATTGGCACCGCTTTCCCGGCCAAAGAGGTACGCGAAATTGATGTGCGCGGCCGCAACTTGGCAGAGGGTGTGCCAAAAAGCTTCACCCTCAATAGCGACGAGGTGCTGGAGGCGCTGCAGGAGTCGCTGACGGGTATTGTCCAGGCAGTCAAACGGGTGCTCGAGCAGTCACCGCCAGAACTGGCCTCGGATATCGCCGAGACAGGCATTGTGCTGACCGGCGGCGGTGCGCTGCTGCGCGATCTCGACCGACTGCTCTCTCACGAGACCGGTCTGCCGGTGTTGGTGGCCGACGAGCCGCTCAACTGCGTTGCCCGCGGCGGTGGCTTGTGCCTGGAGATGCTAGACGCCAAACGGCTGGGCATGTTGGGTAACTAGGCTGCTTTGGGCGGTGGTGGGTTCTCGCAGTGATTCCCGGTGTGGGTGGTGCGGCGCAGCTGTCCGAGGTGAGCGATGAGCACAGACTTCCCGTCGAACTCCCGTCTATTTAAACGGCTGATTGCCGTTGTTTTGCTCGCTGTGTTGCTGGCGATTGCCGATCGCCACACCACATGGTTGCAGCCACTGAAAGCAACTGCCCAGAGCGCCACAGCCCCGCTGGCGTGGGTGGCCAATTTGCCCGCGGTGTTTGCGCGCTGGGGTGAGTCACAACTGCGGCCCCGAGACTCTTACCAACAGGAGCTGCAGCAGCTCGAACAGGAACTGCTCATCTACCGCGGAAAGCTCCAGCAAGGAGTTGAGTTAGCGGCCGAAAATTCGCGGTTGCGGGCGCTACTCAATGCCAGCGAAGTGCTGGCTCAGAGCTTGCTAATCAGTGAGGTGGTCGGTATTTCAGCCAACCCCTACCACCACACCTTAGTGATAAACCGCGGCAGCGACGACGGAGTCACCGTCGGTCAGCCGGTGATCGATGCCGATGGCCTGATTGGTCAGGTAGTGGCGGTGCGCGAGCAGGCCAGCACGGTGTTGGCGATCACCGATGCCAGCCACGCGCTGCCGGTGCGGCTGCTGCGCAATGGTGTGCGCTCAATTGCCGAGGGCACTGGCGACAGCAACCGGCTGCGACTGCGCTACTTATCGACTACCACCGATATTGTTGTCGGCGACGAACTGGTCACCTCAGGTCTAGGTGAGCGCTTTCCCGCCGGCTACCCGGTTGGTCTAGTAGTCTCTATCGAACGGTTGAAAGGACGTGATTTTCTTGAGGTCGAGGTGCGCCCAGCCGCTTCGATCGATCGCAGCCACTACTTATTGCTGTTATTCAATGAGCGCAACAACTCTGCAGCGGTGCGTTGATGTTGAGTTTTAATGTGGCCTTCCCCGCCACGCTGCTGCTCGCGCTGCTTGCCCACCTGTGGCCGAGCAGTTTTCAGTTTAGCGCCTACCAGCCGCACTATTTACTGTTGGTGATGATCTTCTGGCTGAGTCGTGCCCCTAAGCGCTGTGGTCTGGTTTGCGCTGCAGCACTGGGGTTGCTGGCCGACTTGCTCTACGGCGGTGCGCTGGGGCAGCAGTTGCTCAGTTTTGCTGTGCTCGGTTATCTGTTGCTGTCACTGCAACGGGTGTTGCTGAGCCCGACGCTGCTGCAGCAGGCGGTGATAGTTGCGTTGCTGGTTGCCTTGGCCAACCTCTGGCTGCTCGGCTGGGCGAGGTTTGATGGTGGGCTCAGCGCGGTGTCGCCGGCACTGCTCTCGGCACTGCTGAGTGGTTTGATCTGGCCGCTGCTCGGGCGTCTGCTCGATACCTTTTACGACTCGGGAGAGATCCGTTGAGCGAGTTACTGCTCGCCTCGGGCTCGCCGCGTCGCGCCGAACTGTTGCGACAAATTGGTGTGCAGTTTGTCGTTGCGCCGGTGCCGATCGACGAGTCGCCATTGCCCGGCGAGTGCGCGCAACACTATGTGCTGCGGATGGCGGTCGAGAAGTCGCAGGCGGCGGTGCGCTGTTTTGGCAGCGGAGCGATATTAACCGCCGATACTACCGTGGCACTCGACGGGGAGATCTTGGGCAAGCCCGGCTCACAGGATGAAGCGCGCGCACTGCTGGCGCAGCTCTCGGGGCGCAGTCACCAGGTGCTCTCGGCGATCTGTTTGACTGCGGCGGGGCGCTCAGAGTCGCGGTTCAGTGCAACTACGGTGACCTTTGCTGCGCTCTCCGACTCAGTGATTGAGCGTTATCTGCGCTATGGTGAGTCGATGGACAAAGCCGGCGGTTACGCTATACAAGGTGCTGCGGCAGCCTTTGTCGAAGCGATCGAGGGCAGTTACAGCGGCGTTGTTGGGCTGCCATTGCAGGCAACCTGTCAGCTATTAGATGCCTTTGCTATCCCCTACTGGAGTCGACTCTCATGAGCCGCGAAATATTAATCAATGTCACCCCGGCGGAGACGAGGGTGGCGCTGGTCGAAAATGGCGTACCGCAAGAGATAGAGATTGAACGCAATGAGCAGCGCGGTCTGGTCGGCAATATCTACAAAGGCCGGGTGGTGCGGGTATTGCCGGGGATGCAGGCGGCATTTATCGACATTGGTATGGAGCGGGCGGGATTTTTACATGTCGACGATCTAATCACTGCCGAGCCGGTCGGCAGTCGCGATATTCGTCGCGAACTGCGCGAGGGCGGCGAACTGCTGGTGCAGGTGTTGAAAGATCCGATCGCGGCCAAAGGGGCTAGATTGACCGCCAAGCTGTCGGTGTCGTCGCGCTATCTAGTGTCGATGATCGACAGCGACCACATCGGCATCTCCCAGCGCATCGAGGACGAGGCCGAACGTGAACGGCTACGCACGCTGCTGGCGGCGGGACTGGCTACCATTGAACAGCCGCAGCGACCACAAGGGTTCATTTTGCGCACTGCTGCCGAGGGTGCCAGTGGCGACGACATCCGCGCTGATCTGCTCTTTCTCGACCGTCTCTGGAGCCATCTGCAAGAGGCCGCTAAACACCACCAAGCGCCTGGCTGTGTCCACGGCGACCTGCCGCTCTATAAGCGGGTACTGCGCGATATGGCCGGGCCAATGGTTGAGCGGATTCTGGTCGATTCGCGCGAGGTGTTTGAGTCGTTGCGAGAATTTGCGGTTAAATTCAGCCCCGAAATTGCCGAGCTGCTCGAGCACTATCCCGGCGAGCGCCCGCTGTTTTATCTGCACGGGGTAGAGGATGAGATCGCTCGAGCACTGCAGCGTCGCGTCGATCTCAAATCGGGCGGTTATCTGGTGGTAGATCAGACTGAGGCGATGACCACCATCGATGTCAATACCGGCGGTTATGTCGGCCACCGCACCTTGGCCGAGACGGTGTTCAAAACCAATTTAGAGGCGGCCGCGGCGATCGCCCGACAGCTGCGCATGCGCAATTTGGGCGGTATTATCATTATTGATTTTATCGACATGCACGACAGTGAGCATCAGCGGCAGGTGTTGCGCGCACTGGAAAAAGGGCTCGAGCGCGATCGCGTGAAAACGACTTTTTCCGGCGTCACCGAACTGGGCTTAGTGCAGTTGACGCGCAAGCGCACTAATCTGAGTCTACAACATCTGCTCTGCGAGCCGTGTCCGACCTGTGCCGGCCGCGGCGCGGTGAAGTCGGCGCAGACCGTCAGTTACGAAGTGCTGCGCGAGGTGTTGCGCTCAGCGCGCGCCTACGAGAGCAAGACCTTTCGCGTGCTGGCGGCGCAGGTGGTGATCGACCGCTTGCTCGACGAGGATTCGGCCCAGGTTTCCGACTTAGAACTATTTATCGACCGCACCATCGAATTTAGAGTGGAGAACATCTACTCTCAAGAACAGTTCGATATTATTCCGGTGTAGCCCATGGTGCTGAAAAAACTTGTCCGCAGCAGCCAGCGAATTGGCGTTCTCAGCCTGGTTTTAATACTGGTGCTGACTGCGGCAGGGCTGTTGCTGGCGCAGCGCAGTGTCGATCAGATCGACCGCTTGCGCCCACAGATCGCCCAGTTGTTCACCGATGCGCTCGGCGCGCCGGTTGCCCTAGGCGCACTTTCTGCCGACTGGTACGGCCCAATTCCGCGGCTACAAATTGCCCGTCTACAGCTTTTCAATAGTCACGGCAGCGCGCCGCTGCAGCTCTTCTCGCTGCGGTTGGAGCTCAATCTTTGGCAGAGCCTCTGGCACCGCTCGCTGGTGTGGCGCGAACTCTCCGTCGAATCGGCGACAGTGGCGCTGCGCGAAGGGGGCGACGGCCGTTGGAGTTTGGCCGGGCTGCCAGCGCGCGAGGGCAGCTTTAACCCCCGCGCGCTGCTGGCGCCACTCGCCTATAGCCGTTTTGTGCAGCTCTCAAGCCTCGAGTTGCAATTACAGCCCAATCGTGGCCGGCCTTGGGTAGTAGAGGGCACTCAGCTGCGGGTAGAAAATGAACAGCAGTTTCATCGCCTGCAGGCGACTCTGGGCACTGCCGGCCAGCCGCTAGCACCGATTCAGCTAGTCGCCGAGGGTTCCGGCGACCCACTCGATCGCGAGGCGTTTGTCGGCAGCGGCTATCTGCAGCTGCAGAAGTTGCAGGTGGCGCAACCGCTAGCGGCTATCGGCATGTCATTGTTCCCAGAGCTGTTTGTCGATCTGCAGGGCTTGGCCGAGCTCTCGGTGCCGCTGGATGGCGATTTATGGTTCGACCTCAGCCAGGGCGGAGTGTTGGAGTTTCACGGCCAGCTCAGCGCTGCGCAGATTCCTCTGGACTGGTTGCGCGACCTCGATCCGCTCACCAATTTTCGCGCGGCGCTGGGCGGTTGGTATACCCCCGGACAAGATTGGGGGGTACGCCTGCAGCCGGTCGCGGTCAGCTGGGCCGAGCGCAGTGTCGAGCCCTTTAATATGGGGCTTACCGTCTCGCTGCTCGAGCGCGACCAATTTGCGCTGGCGTTCAACCAGCTGCAAGCTGATCTGCTGGTTGAGTTGCTCAGTGACAGCGGCTTGTTGCTGCCCAAGTGGCGCGCGCTGATCGACCAGCTCAACCCCCGCGGCGAGCTGGGTGCGGTGAGAGTTGGGCGCACCGACCAAGGGGCATTTGTCTCGGCGCAACTGCGCGATTTTAGTGTTGACAGTTGGGGTGGGATGCCGGCTATCCGCGGGCTCGACGCCGAGTTGGAGCTGCAGGGTGAGCGCGCGGTGTTGGCGCTGCAGGACGCCGATGGCCTGTCGCTGCTGCTGCAGCCGAGCTATGAGCAATTTATCCGCGCCGACAGTGCCAACGGCTTGATCAGCGCCGCGTGGTCGGCGCGCAGTGGTGAGGTTGCAGTCGCCGGCCAGCAGCTGCGCGCGGCGGCGCTGGGCGGCAGCGCAGTAGTGGACTTCTATTCGCACCGAGCGGATGCGACCAGTCGCGCCGACAGCAGCTTTGAGCTGCGCGTCACTGCCGAACAGCTGCGCGGCGAGCAGTGGTCGGATTATCTGCCGGCGACACTGCCAGAGACATTGCTGGCATGGTTGCCGGCGGCGCTGCAAGCGCCGGTTATCGATCAATTTGAACTGTTGGTGCGTCGCGATCACGATAGCGACGAACGGCTTTCGCGCTCCTCGCAGCTAGCGGTCGGCCTGGCGGGCGGACGCTTGGCCTTTGCCCCGGGCTGGCCAGCGGTAGACAATTTAAGCGGTCAGCTGTGGCTTAGTGATGGCGAATTGTCGGGCAGTTTTGACCGCCTCAGCAGTGCCGGCTTAGCGCTGCAAGAGGCCAGCGTGAGCTTGCCGCGCGGTGGCCGTGAGCTGACCGTTGCCGCGCGCGCAGCGGCGCCGTTGCAAAGCTACATGGCGTACCTAGAGCAGACGCCTTTGGCAACGCCCTTGGCGGTGTTGTTGGACTGGCAGTACAGCGGCCGCGGCGAGGCCGCCATTAATCTGCAAATACCGTTACAGAGAGAACCCGGCAGCGGTGTTGAGCAAGCAGTGGACTACCGCGTAGAGGCAAAGATCATCGACGGCCAAGTCGATCTCCAGCGGCCGGCGCTGCGGATCGAGCAGCTCAATGGCGACTTGACCATCAGTCGCGATCGCGGCGTGGTTGCCACTGCGCTTGACGGACGGTTGGCTGACAGCGATCTATCGCTCTCGCTCTACCGTGACATTGGCGGTCAGAGGCTGAGGTTTGATGGCGCCCTCAACACCGCGCTACTGTCGGCACTAGCGCCGCTGCAGTGGCCTCAGTTGGTTGACGGCTCAGCGGCGTTGAGCGGTATGTTGACACTGCCGCCAGCAAGCTCTGAGCTGCCGGTGCGGTTGACTCTGCACAGCGATCAGGTCGGTCTAACCTACAGGTTGCCAGCGCCGCTGGCGAAACTAGCGGCGACACCGCGGCCGCTGTCGGCCGACATTACCTTTGACCGCGAGGGTCAACAGCTTTCGATTGCCAGCGCACCGCTGAAGGCGCAGCTGGAGCTGCGCGCCGGTCTAGTGCGTCGCGGAGTGCTCAATGTCGGCAGTGAGCGCCCGTTGCCGGAGCCAGGCAAGTTTCTGTTGGCGGCGGCGCAGCCGACCTTGGAGTGGCGGCCGTGGCGCGACTGGTGGCAGCAGCTGCCGGCCACGGTGTTCGGTGCGCTGTCGAGCGCAGCGCCGGGCGCTAGTGACCCGGCGCCATTGCAGCTTAGCTTCGACCTGGCGGTGGCGCGCATCGACCAGCCCTACCTAAATGCCGAGCAATTTACCGCCAGCGGCCAATGGACTGCCGGCGCTGTCGAGTTCAGCTTTGCTTCGAGCCATTACTCAGGGGTAGGCGCATGGCCTTACCGAGGCGATGCTGAGCAGCCGATCACGCTTGCGCTGGCTGAATTGAAGATACCTGCAAACAGTGCCGCTGCGCAGTCAGACAGCCCCCCGGCGCTGAACTTTGCGACGCTGCCGGCGATCAATTTTTCGGTGCAGTCGCTGCACTATGGGCAGCGCGCCCTCGGCGAGTTGGCCTTTGAGCTGCGCGCGGAGCCGGAGCTGCTGCGCTTTGAACAGCTGCGCGGCGAGATCCTTGGGGTGCGCCTCGGCGGCGAGCACGACGCGGTCGAGGGCGGCAATCAGTTGCGCTGGCACTACGGCGGCGACACCCCCCACACTGCACTGCGCGGTGGTTTTGCCAGTGGTGATATCGCCGAGCTGTTCCGGCTGGTCGGCAGTGAGCCGATCGCTGACAGCAGTAAGTCTTATCTGCAGGCTGAGCTGAGCTGGCCCGGCCACCCTTGGCAGATCGACAGCCAGCAACTGCAGGGACAGCTGTCAGTCAATTTGACCCGCGGCCAGTTCTACAACCGCAGCGGCGGCGGTGATACCGCGCTGCGTGCGATCAGCTTGTTCAACTTTGCCAACTGGTTGCGGCGGCTGCAATTTGATTTTTCCGATGTGTTTGGCGACAACCTCGCTTACAACCAGCTCAGCGGCAGTTTGCAGTTTGACCGCGGTGCGGTGTCGCTATCACCACCGCTGACTGCGCAGCTGCCCTCGGGCACCATGGCGCTGTCGGCACAGCTCGACCTGGTAGAGCGCACGGTGCAGGGACAGTTATTGGCGACGCTGCCGGTGGCGACAAATTTGCCCTGGATCGTCGCGCTGGTGGGCGGCTTGCCAGCCGCTGCTGGGGTCTATGTGACCAGTAAAATAATGTCCAAACAGCTCGATAGACTGTCGAGTATTAGCTACACCTTAAATGGCCCGTGGGACGATATTGAGCTGGCGGTCGATCGGGTCTTTCCCCGCGAGTTGGCACCGTGAGCCTGCGGCTATTGTGGTTGAGCTAGCTGGCGCAGATAGGCTATCAATTTTTTACCGTGGTTGCCGCTCGGCTGTTTGCCGATTTGGCGCTGTAAGTTGCGCAGCTGCTGGCGGTCGGCGTGCGGCCAGTGGCTGAGAGTCTCATCGATGGCGGCATTGTCGCCGCCGGCGATGCGGTCGCGCAACCGCTCTAGCTGTTGCAGCAACTGCAGATGCAGTTGGGCGTTGTTTTCGACCTGCTGCATGCTATCGCGCAACGGCTGTAAGTCGAGCTTGCGCATCATTTTACCGATGTACTGCAAATAGCGGCGTTTCGCCTCGCGTTGGTTGAGCCGCTGGCACTCGCCGATCGCCTGGCGCAACTCGCCGGGGATGTCGAGCTTGGCGAGTTGTTTGTCAGTCATCTCGACCAGCTGCGCACCGAGTTTTTGCAGCTCTACCATCTCGCGTTTGAGCTGTGATTTGCTGATCTCTTGCGGCTCGTCGAGCGCGTCGCAGTGGTGGTCTACAGAGTCTGTGGTCATGGGCTGCTCGCGTCGCGGGTTTAGGCGTAAAACAGAGTGGCTAGGCCGAGGAAGGAGAGAAAGCCGACCACGTCGGTGACGGTAGTGAGAATGACGCTGCCGGCCAGCGCCGGGTCGATCTTAACGCTGCGTAGAATCACCGGCAGCAGTGTGCCGACAGCGCCGGCGGCGCAGAGGTTGATAAGCATCGCCAGGCCAATGACTACCGCCAAGTTCCAGTCGTTAAACCAGTAACTGGCCACGCCGCCCATCACTGCTGCCCAGAGCAGGCCGTTGAGTGCGGCCACCGAAAACTCTTTGCCGAGCAGCCAGCTGATGTTGCTGCGCTCGACCTGCCCAAGCGCCATGGCGCGCACCACCACGGTCAGGGTTTGGCTGCCGGCGACGCCACCCATACTGGCGACAATCGGCATTAAGATCGCCAGTGCCACCACCTTTTCAAGAGTTTCGCTAAACAGGCTGATCACACTGGAGGCGAGAATGGCGGTGAGTAGATTGACGCCGAGCCAGATGGCGCGGCGCGGCGCGGCGCGCGTCACAGAGGAGAAGGTATCTTCGGTATCACTCAAGCGCGCCATCGCCAGCAGCGAGTGGTCGGCGTCTTCGATGATGACGTCGACGACATCATCGATGGTGACGCGGCCGACCAAGCGACTGCTGCTGTCGATTACCGCGGCGGAGACCAGGTCATAGCGCTTGAACAGTTTCGCCACCTCGGAGTCGGCCATGTCGATCGGAATTGCCATCGCCTCGGTGTTCATAATTTCGCGCACCGTCGTCGACGGGCTGGCGGTGAGCAGCCGGCCTATCGGCAGCGTGCCCAAAAAAGTGTCGCGGCGGTTGACCACAAACAGGTTGTCGGTGGTGTCGGGAATGTCGTCAAAGCGCCGCAGGTAGCGCAGCACTACGTCGATGGTGAGGTCTGGGCGCACGGTGATTATCTCCGTGTCCATCAAGCCACCAGCACTCTCCTCGTCGTAGGTGAGTACCGTCTCGACGCGATGGCGATCCTGAATCGACATCGACTGCAGTACTTCCGGGATCAGTCGCTCCGGCAGTTGTTGCAAGATGTCGACAATATCATCGACATCGAGCCCTTCGGTGAGCGCCGCGACTTCGGCACCGTCCATCTCTTTGAGGAACTCGGTCTGGATATCTTCGCTGAGTTCTTGTAGTACTTCACCGCTGTTGTCATCGTCGACCAACTCCCACAAGAACTGCCGATATTTTGCCGGCGCACTCTCAAGTTGATGAGCAATGTCTTGTGGTGAGAGGTTGTTGAGGGTGTGGCGAATCTGGTTCAACGACACCGAGTCGATGGCACTGTCGAGCTTGTTGAGGAGGTGATAGTCGACTTTATTGGGCATGCCACTCCTCCTGAGACCGGTGCTGTGAAATAGGCTTGGATTGATATTTTACCCGCTGGCGCAGCTGTGCGCAGCAGCGTTAACCGCCCTCGCCAAAAAAATCGGCAATTAATGCCGCCACGGCGTCGAGCGCCGCTTGCTCCTCGTCACCGTCAAACTCAAATTCCAGCACGCTGCCTTTGGGGGCGGCCAACAACATTAGCGACATAATGCTTTTGGCGTCGACCCGCTGCTCGCCGCGGCCGCAGCGAATGGTGCAGGGGTAGCGGCCACAGGTGGCGGCCAGTTTAGTGGCGGCGCGGGCGTGCAGTCCGAGGCGATTGACGATGGTGAGTGTGGCGCGCAGCATCTTGCTATCAGACCAGATCGCGGTGCAACAGCTGCACCTGTGGGTGGAGTTGGCTGAGTCGCTGGTGAAGTTGATTGGCGACAAACACTGAGCGGTGATGGCCGCCAGTGCAGCCGATCGCCACCGTTAAGTAAGAGCGACTGTTGGCGGTGAAGTGGGGGATCCAGCGGTTAATAAAGCGGTAGATGTCCTCGCTCATGGCGAGCACATCTGGCTGAGCGTTGAGAAAGTCGATCACCGGCTGGTCGCAACCGCAGAAGCTGCGCAGCTCTGGCTTCCAGTAGGGGTTAGGCAGGCAGCGCAGGTCAAAGACGAAGTCGGCATCGGTCGGCAGCCCCTGTTTAAAACCGAACGACTTGATTAACACCGCCAGCTGTTGTGAGTTGGCGGCGACGGTCTGTTTAATCGTTTCGCGCAGTTGATGTAGCGACAGACTGCTGGTGTCGATATAGCGATCGGCGAATTTCTCTACCGCGCTGAGCAGCTGTTGCTCTAGGTCGATGGCCTGCTCCAGCGACACCTCGTTACTGCTGAGTGGGTGTTTGCGTCGTGTCTCACTGTAGCGGCGCAGCAGTTGCTGTTTGTCGCTGGCCAAAAACAGAATATCGACTTGAATGTCGGCGCGGCGCAACCTAGCTACCGCCGGCTCTATCTGGCTGAGATCGGTACTGAGGTTGCGGGCATCAATACCGATGGCCAGTTGCAGCTGTTGCCCATTTTGGGTCAGGCGATACTCTTGGATCAGTGCCGGCAGCAGGGTGAGCGGCAGATTGTCGATGGCGGTAAAACCGATATCCTCAAGGATGTTCAGTGCTGAAGTTTTACCCGAACCGGAGTGGCCGCTGACAATGATGACGCGCATTACCGCACCACGCCGTCGCGGATGATGGCTTGGTCGTAGAGCTGTTGGTGGCCGTCGCAGTCGCGCAGCAGCTGTCGAGTAGTGCTATCTGAGAGCAGCGCGGCGATGGCGGCGAGCGTGGTGAGGTGCTCTTCGTTTTTCTCTTCCGGTACTACCAGTGCAAACAGTAAATCGACCGGCTGATCATCGGCGGCATCAAACTCGATGGGTTCGCGCAGGCTGATCAGGGCGCCGTGAATGCGCCGCAACCCCGGCAGCCGGCAGTGGGGAATGGCGACGCCGTCGCCAAATCCGGTGCTGCCCAACCGTTCGCGGTGAATAAAGTTGGTAAACAGTGAATCGCCATCAATATCGCCGAGCTGCTCGGCAAACAGCTCAGCGAGCAATTCGAGGGTAGACTTTTTGCTGCGGCCGTCGAGCTTGGCACGGGTCAAGTTGGGCTGCAGCACATCGGTAACTTTCATAAATGCCTTGGTGAATAAACGGCTGCGGGCAGCAGCCGTTGGTGTCGCGAAGCCGGCCGCTCAGTGGCCGCGATGTTTCTCTTTGTGTTTAATCAATTGGCGATCGAGCTTGTCGGCAAGCTGGTCGATCGCGGTATAGAGATCTTCATTGATCGCGTCGGCGAAAAACTCAGCGCCACTGACATGCACTGTGGCCTCGGCTTTTTGCAGTAACTTTTCTACTTCCAGCACGACGTTGACGCCGCCAATCTTGTCGTGATGGCGCTCGAGCTTGGCGAGCTTTTGGGTGACATAGTCGCGCAGTGAATCGGTGACCTCGAGTTGATGTCCGCTGATGGTGAGTTGCATACTCGTCTCCTTAAATAGACCAGTGGTTAGAAACGTTTGCGTGCGCTTGAGGCGGGGATGTTTAGGCTCTCGCGGTACTTAGCCACCGTGCGGCGGGCGACGTTAATACCGCGCTGCGCAAGGAGCGCGGTGAGCTTGCTATCGCTGAGAGGGCGATTGGAGGGTTCAGATTCGATCATTGATTTCAGCATAGCGCAAACCGCTGTCGAAGAACACTCCCCGCCAGCGGCGGTTGCAACATGGCTGGRGAAGAAATATTTGAGTTCAAAAATACCGCGTGGGGTGGCAATATATTTGTTGGTGGTCACGCGTGAAACGGTTGACTCGTGAAGCTCGAGAGGTTCGGCGATGTCGGCCAAAATCAGTGGCACCATAGCGACTGGACCCTGTTCTAGAAACCCTTCCTGGCGAGCGACAATCGCCTCGCTGACGCGCAATAGAGTCTCGTGGCGGCTCTCGATGGTGCGCAAAAACCAGCGCGCTTC
Organism: Gammaproteobacteria bacterium LSUCC0057; assembly: GCA_004535795.1. Taxonomy (GTDB): domain Bacteria; phylum Pseudomonadota; class Gammaproteobacteria; order Pseudomonadales; family Porticoccaceae; genus LSUCC0057. The sequence goes on along the minus strand of SPIA01000004.1, from coordinate 38,261 downwards.
GGCGAGGTGGTTCTTGAGATACTGGTTCTGCTCTGAGCGATCGGCGCGCTTGATCATATCCGCATAGAGCTGGTTGATCTGCAGCTTGGGCAACGACTGGTCATTGAGTTGTACCACCCAGCGCTGACCGATGCGCTCCACCCGCACATCGGGGTTGATATAGTGGGTCTGTTCGCCGCCAAAACTACTGCCCGGGTGCGGGTTGAGTGAGCGAATCAGCGCCAATGCGCGCTGAATCTCTGCGACACTCAGCTGCAGTTGTGTGGCTAGTAGTTTCGGGTCGGTGGTGACTAGCTTGCTGAGATCGCCGGCCAGCAGCTGGCGAGCCGTCGCGGTGGTTTGGTCGTCGCCAAGCTGCGCCAGCTGCAGCTGCAGTGACTCGTTTAAATTACAGGCGAACACTCCAGGTGGATCAAACTGCTGGAGCCGGTGCAACACGGCGCTGACCTCCTCTGGCCCCAGTTCGGTGGTGGCGTTGTAGAGGTGGGCGGTCAGCGCCTCGAGGGGGGCGCAGAGTAGGCCGTCGGCATCGAGGCCATCGAGTAGTGTCTCGGCGATTAAGCGATCTTCGTCGCTGAACGGTGTTAAGTTGAGCTGCCAGCGCAGATGGTCATGGAGTGTTTCGGTGACCTGATAGATATCGGCGGCATCGACGCCGTGGCTGCCGCTGGCAGCTGTGGTCGTGAGTGATGATACTTTGGCAGTGTCAAACTCCAGCGCACCGCTGTCGGCGGGAACACTGTGGTCGATGCTGGGCTCGTCGTGGTCGTTGGATTCGCCGTCCTGCAGCGGCGGCGCCTCGGGGTCACTGTCGCCGCCGTTGTCGTGCTCGGGCAGCTCCAGCAGTGGGTTTTGGTAGAGCTGTTCGAGCATCTCATGGCGCAGCTCGAGGGTCGACAATTGCAGCAGTTTGATCGCCTGCTGCAGCTGCGGGGAGAGCGCCAGCGACTGGCTGGTTTTGAGTTGCAGGCCGGCTTTCATCGAGGTGGCTGGGTCCGCTTAGAGTTGAAAATCATCGCCGAGATAGGTGGCGCGCACATGGCGGTTGGCCAACACCTCGCTAGCAGTGCCGGTGGCGATCACCGTGCCGCCGCCGACGATATAGGCGCGGTGGCAGATGTCGAGCGTCTCGCGCACATTGTGGTCGGTGATCAGCACGCCAATGCCCTGTTCGCTAAGGTGGCGGATGATCTGTTTAATGTCGTTGACCGAGATCGGGTCGACGCCGGCAAAGGGCTCGTCGAGCAGAATAAACTGCGGCTTAGCCGCCAGCGCGCGGGCGATTTCGACGCGCCGGCGCTCGCCTCCAGAGAGGCTCATGCCGGTACTCTGGGCGATATGAGTAATATGAAACTCTTGCAGCAGCCGCTCGAGCTCCTGCTGGCGGTCGCTGCGGTCGAGATCGCTGCGGGTCTCTAAAATGGCAAGAATGTTGTTGCTGACCGACAGCTGCCGGAATATCGACGGCTCCTGGGGTAGGTAGCCGAGTCCGCGCCGTGCGCGACCGTGCATCGGCAGCCCGGTAATGTCTTCGCCATCGATATAGATGCGCCCGCCGTCCTGTCCGACCAGGCCGATAATCATATAAAAGCAGGTGGTCTTGCCGGCGCCGTTGGGGCCGAGTAGCCCGACGATTTCGCCGCTGCCGACCTCTAGCGACACATCTTCGACGACGGTTCGCTTGCCGTAGCGTTTAGCCAGATGGTGTGCCTTTAATGCACTCATGGGCGCTCCTCAATAGTCGGCAGAGCGCCGCCGTCACTGGCTGGAATAACCAGCTGGATGCGCCGCGCAGGGTCGCCGCTGGCGGCGTCGTCGCTGGTGCCGCTGGCCTGCCAGCTCTGCGAAGTGAAGTCGTAGTCGATGCGCTCGCCTTTGAGCAGAGTGCCATCGCGGCTCAGCGTGGCATTGCGCAGCAGGGTCATGGTGTTGTTGCCGGGCTGGTAGTCGATCTGCTCGGCCTCGGCAATGATCGGTTGCGACGCGTTGGCCGCGCGCTGGGTGTAGCGGGCCAGCTGCCCGGTGCTGACGATCTGCTGTAGCTCACCGTCGCGGTTAAACAGCTCGACTTGGTTGGCCTCGATCAGCAAGCTGCCCTGGCGAATGACTACATTGCCGCGGTAGATCATGGTGTCGGCGGCGACATCGCGCTCGGCGAAGTCCGCTTCAACGGTAATGGGTTGGCTGCGATCGTCGCTCTGCGCCCAGCTGGCGCCACTGGCCAGTAGTGCGATTAACAGCGCGCAGCGACGGCCCACCTTACTGCGGCTGATGGTGGCCATGAACCCCTCCGCTCAGTTTCAAACGCTGTTGTTGCAGGTCGGCATAGAGCTGCTCGGCACTGAGCTCGCCGCTGGCAGAGGTGATCGTCAACGGCTGCTGGCTGGTGGCGATTTGACTTAGCAGTTGGTAGCGAAACTGCTCGCCGCGCAGCTGTGTGGCGCCGCTTGGCGCGTCGAGGTTGATCACCACATCACCGTTGAGTTCGAGTTCGTTGCTGTCGCCAAAATAGCTACCGCGGGCACCGCTGAGGGTGATTGGCCGCCCAGCTGCATCGTTGCTGAGCAGCGTCACGGCGTTGAGCTCGGCGTTCTGCTGGCTGCGGTAAAACTGTGTTTCGCGGGCATTAATTTGCGCTTTGACACTGCCCTGAGCATCGTAGATCCGCGTCACTATACTGGTCATGAAGCTGTCGGCGCCGCCGAGGGCGGCGACCGGTTTGTCACTGGCGGTTAAAAACTGCGTCGGCGGCGCCCGCCAGATTACCACTACCGCGGCGAGCAGCAGTGCGGCAGTGGTGGTAATGGCCAGTTGTCGATTCACGCTGGCAGTTACAGGTAGGCGTCGAACAGCGCGCTGTGGCCCTGTGCCATCAGCAGCAGATCGGCGACCTCACGGACGGCGCCATGGCCGCCGGCCGCGACAGTTTGCAACCGCGCATGGGCGGCGATCTGCGGGCGCCCGTTAGCCGGGGTAATGCCCAATCCGACGCGGCGAATCACCGCCAAATCGGGCAGGTCGTCACCTATGTAGGCAATCTCATCCAACGCCATCGGCTGCTGGGTCTGCAGCTCTTGCAGGGCGGTGAGCTTGTCCTCGCGCCCCTGTACCACCGGAGCAATGCCGAGCTCTTGGGCGCGGCGGTCGACCAGTGCGGAACTGCGGCCGGTGATAATAGCGACGCCAATGCCGGCTTTTTGCAACAGTTTAATGCCCAGGCCGTCTTGAATGTTAAACGCTTTGAGCTCTTCGCCAAGGTTGCCGTAGTAGAGCCGGCCATCGGTGAGCACGCCATCGACGTCGAGCACCAGCCAGCGCACTTTACTGGCGGCAGCGATGATATCGGCGCTGTAGGCTTGGCTAAGTGCGGCGGCCATTAGAATACCCCCGCGCGCAGAATGTCGTGCAGATGCAGCACGCCGATGGGGTGGTGGTTGTGGTCTTCGACAATCAGCGCGGTAATGCTGTTGTCTTCCATCACTTTAAGGGCCTGTGCAGCCAAGATGCTGTCGTTGACAGTTTTCGGCTGTGGCGACATCAGGGCATCGACTGAGGCGGTATTAATGTCGATGCCGCGGTCGACGGCACGCCGCAGATCACCGTCGGTAAAGACGCCAATCAGCTGCGCGTTGGCATCGACCACGGTGGTCATGCCAAAGCCTTTCTCGGTCATCTCCAGCAGCGCCACCGGCAGCGCCGAGCCGCTGGCCACTTTGGGCATCTCTTGGTCGCGGTGCATGATGTCACTGACCCGCAGCAGCAACTTGCGACCGAGCGCGCCGCCGGGGTGTGAGAAGGCGAAATCCTCGGCGCTAAAGCCGCGCGCCTCTAACAGCGCGATGGCCAACGCATCGCCCATCACCAGGGTCACAGTGGTGCTGGTGGTGGGGGCGAGATTGAGCGGACAAGCCTCGCTGGCGACGCTGACATCAAGGTGGGCGGCGGAGGCCAGCGCCAGCACCGATTGGCTGTCGCCGGTCATCGAGATCAGGGCGATACCGAGTCGTTTGATGAGTGGCAGCAGTGTCACCACTTCGGCGGTGGAGCCTGAGTTGGAGATGGCAATAACCACATCGCTGGCGGTGATCATACCCAGATCGCCGTGGCTGGCTTCGCCGGGGTGGACAAAAAATGCCGGTGTTCCGGTGCTGGCCAAGGTGGCCGCTATTTTGTTGCCGATGTGTCCAGACTTGCCCATGCCGGTGACAATGACCCGCCCTTGGCAGCCGAGCATAAGTTCACAGGCGCGGGTGAATGACTCGTCGATGCGCCCCTCGAGCACGGCGACAGCCTCGGCTTCTAGCGCAATGGTTCGGCGTGCAGATTGGTTGAATGCGGTGCTCATTAAGCGTGCTACCCGGTAGTGGCAAAAAACATGCCAGCATTATAGGCGCTGGCAGCGATGGGGGTCTAGCCGGCTGCGCCGGGCACTAAAGCAGCGCTGGCGCCAGCAGCGCGTAGTAGCCGCCGTAACAGAGCAGCAGCAGCGCACCAACCGGTCGACGCAACGCTGTGCCGCGACGCAACGCCCAAGCGATGACGGCGACCAGAATAACGGTCAGCAGGGCCATGCTGAGATAGTCGCGGCTAAACACGGCGCTATCCATGGCGCTGGGTTGAATAATGCCGGCTGAGCTCATCACTAGCATCAGATTAAACAGATTGGAGCCCAGCACGTTGCCTAGGGCGATGTCTGTGTGTCCTTTAATGGCGCTGACTACCGAGGCGGCCAATTCTGGCAAGCTGGTGCCGATCGCCACCACCGTGAGGCCGATGATCAGTTCGCTGACGCCGAGCTGCGTGGCAATCTGTGTCGCTCCCCAGACGGTGATTTCGGCGCACAACAGCAGCACGCCAAGGCCGACAACAATCCACAGCGCAGCGGTTTTATTGCTCAGCGCTATGACCGTTTCGCCCTCGGCTACCAGCTCGGGGTCGGGGTGGTGTTGCTTATATTTGACGGTGGCGATCAGCAGTGGGATCGCCAGCAGCATCAAACCGACGCTCTCCCAGCGACCGAGATAGTTGTTGAACAGCATGATCCCCGCCAGCAGTGTAACTAACAGCAGTGCCGGCCCCTCTTCAACAATAAGATGACGCTGTACCGGCAGCGGTGCTATGAGCAGCGTAACCCCCAATACTAAGCCGATATTGGCGAGATTGGAGCCCAGTGCGTTGCCGACCGCTAGCGCGCTGGCATCGCGCAGCGCTGCGCTTACCGAGACGATCACCTCCGGGGCCGAGGTGCCGATTGAGACCACCGTCAAGCCGATCACTAGCGGCGATATGCCAAAATTCTTAGCCGCTCCGGCACTGCCCAGCACAAAGCGATCGGCGCCGACGATCAGCCCGGCAATGCCAAACAGTAGCGCGAAATAGGGGAGCAAAGTGGCGAGCATGGTAGCGATCATCCCATTGTGACAGTGCCGCTGGCGGCGCGCTGATGGCGGCAATTTGGTTGCCGCGCGGCGTTTATTCACCGTGGCGCGAATGGTATAGTGTCGCGCAATGAAAGTCAGTAAGTGCGCGCGTTTTTATCCCCGTCGCCAGCCTGAATAAGAGAGACCACTATGCCGTTGTTGGCCCAGCCTTTATCTGCCCTAAATCGCCTGCTCGGCCGCTGTGCGGGGCTGGCACTGTTGCTGCTGGTGTTTGCCAGTGCGCAGAGTCGCGCCGATTCCGTTCAGGGCCCTTACCAGCGAGTGGAGTTGATCACCGCAACGCTGTTGGAGTTAATCGACGAATACCGCGATGACTACGAGAGCCGCTCACAGGCCTATTTTGCTGATCTGGGTGAGCTGTTAGACACCCATGTCGACTTTACTTATATCGCCCGCGGCGTGATGGGCCCCTTCTATGGTCGTGCCAGTGAGGCGCAGATAGAGCGTTTTATCGCGGTGTTTCGCGCCGGGCTGATCGAAACCTATGGTCGCGGCTTGGGCAGCTACAACAATCAGCGCATCGAATTGCTGCCGCACGAAGCGGTAGACCCAGAGCAGCGCACGGTGACTGTCCGACAACAGATTATCAGTGAAGGCACCATCTACCCGCTGCAGTATTCAATGGGTAAGAATCGCAGCAGTGGCGAGTGGCAGATTATCAACGTGATCATTAATGGCATTAATTTGGGTAAAACCTTCCGCAGCCAGTTCGTCCAGGCCGCCAACCGCAACGGCGGCGATATCGATGCCGTGATAGATGGCTGGGCCACCACAACAGAGGAATAGCAATGACCCCAGAACAAGTGAAAGTGCTGCTCGGCGAATCGCTGAACGACTGCGATATTCAGGTTGAGGGTGAGGGCAGCCACTACAACATTGTCATAGTCGGCGACTGTTTTGCCGGCAAGCGCAGCGTCCAGCGCCAGCAGTTGGTCTACGCCGTACTCAACAGTGCCATCGCCTCGGGGGCCATGCATGCGGTCAATATGAAGCTGTTTACTCGCGACGAGTGGGCGCAGCGCAGTTGAGCGGCCTGTCGAGTTGCAGGTGCTGAATAGGTTGCGTCGATGGCACAGCTAATCGTAAGCGGCGGCAGGCCGCTAGAGGGCGAGGTGGCGATCTCCGGGGCCAAGAATGCGGCGCTGCCGATCTTGGCGGCGGCGCTGTTGGCTGAGCAACCGGTGACGATTGACAACCTGCCAGACCTAAAAGATATCACCACCAGCATCGAGTTGCTCGATGCTCTGGGCTGTCGCTGCCAGCGCCTCGACAGCCACAGCTGGCGCATCGATGCCGGCAGTGCCGAACGGGTGGTCGCACCCTATGAGTTGGTGGTGAAAATGCGCGCCTCGATCTTGGTGCTGGGGCCGCTGCTGGCCCGCCATGGCCGCGCCGAAGTCTCCTTCCCCGGTGGCTGTGCGATCGGTTCGCGGCCGGTCGATTTGCATCTGCGCGGTCTCGAGATGATGGGCGCAGTCATCGAGATCGACGGCGGCTACATCAAGGCGCAAGTGCCGGCTGGGCGGTTGCGTGGCAGCCATATATTGATGGATGTGGTATCGGTGGGTGCCACCGAAAACTTGATGATGGCCGCGGTGTTGGCACAGGGACAGACGGTGATCGAAAATGCCGCTCGCGAGCCAGAAATAGTCGACCTCGCCCACTGCTTGAATGCCTGGGGCGCCAGAGTCAGTGGTGCCGGCAGCAACCGCTTGGTGATCGACGGCGTCGCGGCGTTGAGCGGTGGTCGCTACACGGTGATGCCCGACCGCATCGAAACCGGTACCTTTCTTGCGGCTGCGCTGGCGACCCGCGGGCGGGTGCGCACTACCCACACCGACCCGACCACGTTGGAGGCGGTGTTGTTGAAAATGCAAGAGGCTGGCGCCGAAGTCAGCTGCGGCAGCGATTGGATCGAGCTGGATAGCCGCGGTTGCGCGATTCGAGCGGTAGACTTTCGCACCGCCCCATACCCGGCGTTTCCAACTGACATGCAGTCGCAACTGATGGCGGTTAACGCCACTGCCGAGGGCAGTGCGATGATTCACGAGACGATCTTTGAAAACCGTCTTATGCAGGCGCAAGAGCTCAACCGCATGGGAGCTAAAATTACCGTGGAGGGGCACACCGCGTTGGTGAAAGGGGTGGCGCAGTTGCGCGGCGCGCCAGTGCGCGCATCAGATTTGCGCGCCTCGGCCGGGCTGGTGATTGCCGCGCTGGCGGCCAGCGGCGAGACGATTATCGACCGTGTCTACCACATCGATCGCGGTTACGAGCGCATCGAAGAGAAATTGCAGGGGCTGGGCGCGACTATTGTGCGCCGCGACAGCCCAGAGACTGAAGCGTCGTAGCCGTTGCGCCAACAATGCGGCACCACCAAGAGCAACTGTTTATGAGTCAGATCACCATCGCCTTGACGAAAGGGCGCATTTTAAAAGAGACGTTACCGCTTCTGGCCGCCGCCGGGGTGGAGCCGCTGGATGACCTGTTTAGCAGCCGCCAGCTGATTTTCCCGACCAGCCGCGCCGACGTCCGTCTGCTGGTGCTGCGCGGTGTCGATGTGCCCACCTATGTGCAGTTTGGCGCCGCAGACATCGGCGTCTCCGGGCGCGACATGCTGCTGGAGGAGAGCGCCGACGGCTTCTACGAGCCGCTCGACTTAGGCATCGCCCGCTGCCGGTTAATGACCGCCGGTATCAAGGGGGCAGTGCGGCCGAGCGGACGTATTAAGGTAGCTACCAAATATGTCAATATTGCACGCGACTACTACGCTCAGCGCGGCCAGCAGGTCGATCTGATCAAGCTTTACGGCGCTATGGAGCTGGCGCCGATCATGGCGCTGGCCGATGAGATTGTCGATATTGTCGACACCGGTAACACGCTGCGCGCCAACGGCTTGGAGGCGCGTGAGCATATCGCCGATATCAGCTCGCGGCTGATCGTCAATAAAGCCTCGTTGAAGACCAAATACGCGCCGATACAAGCATTGATCGATGGTATTGCCGCGGCACTGCCGCCGCGTGAGGAGCTGTAATGTCCCCACTTTCACCCCAACGCTTAGACGCCAGTGCCGCCGACTTCGACCGCCAACTGCGCGAGTTGATCAGCTGGGAGCAGGTCTCCGACAGCCAAGTCGAGGCGCGCGTGCGCGATATTATTGCCGCGGTGCGCCGCGACGGCGACGCCGCCTTGGTGGCGTTGAGCAACCAGTTTGATCGCCGCAACGTCACCGATTTTACCCAGTTAGAGCTTCCCCAGAGTGAACTGCAGCAGGCGCTTGAGGCGATCCCCGCCGCGCAGCGCACCGCTCTGGAAGCCGCTGCGGCGCGTATTGAGAGTTACCACCGCCATCAGCTGCAACAGTCGTGGAGCTACCGCGAAAGCGACGGCACCGTGCTCGGCCAGCAAATTACCCCGCTCGACCGCGCCGGCCTCTATGTCCCCGGCGGCAAGGCCAGCTACCCCTCCTCGGTGCTGATGAACGCTATTCCAGCGAAAGTGGCCGGGGTTGGCGAGTTGATAGTGACCGTGCCGGCGCCGGACAACCAGCTCAGCCCAATGGTGTTGGCGGCGGCGGCGATCGCCGGCGTGGATCGGGTCATCACTATCGGCGGTGCCCAGGCAGTGGCGGCGCTCGCCTACGGCACGCAGAGTATTGCCAAGGTGGACAAGATTGTCGGCCCCGGCAATATTTACGTCGCCACCGCCAAGCGTATGGTGTTTGGTGCGGTCGGCCTGGATATGGTCGCGGGGCCCAGTGAGATACTGGTTATCTGCGACGGTCAAACCGACCCTGACTGGATTGCTATGGATCTGTTTTCTCAGGCCGAACACGACGAACAGGCGCAGTCTATTTTGATCAGCTGGGACAGTGAGTTCCTCGAGCGTGTGCTGGCCAGTATGCAGCGATTACTGCCGACCTTGGAGCGCGCCGAGGTGATTGCCAAGTCGATTAACGACCGCGGCGCCTTCATTTTGGTCGACAGCCCGGCACAGGCCGTTGCGGTCAGCAATGTGATCGCCCCCGAGCACCTCGAATTGTCGGTAGAGCAGCCAGAGACGTGGCTGGCAGAGATCCGCCACGCCGGTGCGATCTTTATGGGGCGACACACCCCAGAGGCGCTGGGCGACTACTGCGCCGGCCCCAACCATGTGCTGCCAACCTCGGCCACTGCGCGCTTTTCTTCGCCGTTGGGGGTCTACGATTTCCAGAAGCGCAGCTCGTTGATCAACTGCTCTGCCAGCGGTGCAGCGCAGTTGGCCGGCATCGCTTCAGTGTTGGCGCGCGGTGAGTCGTTGACCGCCCACGCCCGTTCGGCAGAGATGCGCGGAGAGAGCTATGAGCAGTAAATTTTGGAGCGAGCGGATCGAGCAGCTAGAGCCGTATGTGCCCGGCGAGCAGCCAAAGATAGATAACCTCATCAAACTCAATACCAATGAGCTGCCGTTTGGCCCTTCGCCGCTGGCGTTGGCAGCGATGCGAGACCAGCTCGATGAGCGACTGCGGCTCTATCCGGCCCCCAATGGCGACCAGTTGGTTGCGGCAATCGCCGACTTCTACCAGCTGCAGCCAGAGCAGGTGTTTGTCGGCAACGGCTCAGATGAGGTGCTTGCCCATCTCTTTCAGGCGCTGTTAAAGCACCCGCAGCCGCTGCTGTTCCCGGATATCACCTACAGCTTTTATCCGGTTTACTGCAAGCTGTACGGTATCGACTACCAGCAGCTGCCATTAGATGAGCAGCTGGCCATCAACGTCGCCGACTACCAGCGCCCCAATGGCGGCATTATCTTCCCCAACCCTAATGCGCCAACCGGCCGGCTGCTGCCGCTGCAGGCGATTGAGACGTTGCTGCAGAGTAATCGTGACAGTGTGGTAGTTGTCGACGAGGCCTATATCGACTTTGGTGGCGATAGCGCCGCGGCCTTGATCCCCTATTATGACAACTTAGTGGTGGTGCAAACGCTGTCAAAGTCGCGCGGCTTAGCCGGTTTGCGAGTGGGCTTGGCGCTCGGCCAGAGCAGCTTGCTGGAGGCCTTGCGCCGGGTAAAAGATAGCTTTAATTCCTACCCGCTGGGGCGTGTTGAGCTGGCTGGTGCCGCCGCCGCCTTTGCCGACCGCGACTACTTCCAGCACTGCTGTGCGGCGGTGATTGCCGAGCGTCAGCGAGTCAGTGAGGGTTTGTCGTCGCTCGGCTTTGCGGTTATCCCCTCGGCCGCCAACTTTGTCTTTGCCGCGGTGCCGCAAGGCTATGACGCCTCACAGGTGGCGGCTGCGCTGCGCCAGCGCGGCATTATTGTGCGCCATTTCAACCGTCCGCGAATCGACAACTATCTGCGCATCACCACCGGTAGCGACGAGCAGAACAGTGCGTTACTGGCGGCCTTAGCCGAGATTGTGGCAGCTTAGAATAGCGGCCGTGTGCCGGTGACGGCCTGCAGTTGCAGGCGCTGGCCATTGCGCCAGACGCCCAGTTGCAACGACGAGCCAGGCAGCAGTGCGGCAATGGTCGCAATGCCACTTTGCGCGTCGGCGATAGCGGCGCCATTAAGGCTGGTGACAATGTCGCCGCGCTGTAAACCGGCTCGCTCGGCGGGCCCATCGCTGGCGACGGCGGTCACGCGCAACCCGGTGTTGAACGGTAGTTGCAGCTGTACAGCGATGCTGCTGGGCAGAGGTGACGCCTCAAAGCCGAGCCAGCCGCGCACCACTCTGCCCTGTTCAATAATTTGGCTCATGATCTGTTCGGCGGTGTCGGCGGGGATGGCAAAGCTGATACCGTTGCTGCCACTTTGGTTGAGTATCGCCGTGGAGATGCCGAGCAGTTGGCCGTCGACGTCGACCACCGCGCCACCGGAGTTGCCGGGGTTGATGTCGGCATCGGTTTGAATAAAGTTTTCGAAAGTATTGAGCCCCAAGCCGTTGCGGCCGGTGGCGCTAATGATGCCCTGAGTCACCGCCTGACCGAGTCCCAGTGGGTTGCCGATCGCCAGCACGACATCGCCGATGCGGGCGTTGCTGGGGGTGCCGAGCACGATCGGGGTCAGCCCGGCGAGCTGAATACGCAGCACCGCCAGATCGCTCTCGGGGTCACTGCCCACCAGCTCAGCGGCCGCTTCGCGACCGTCGTGGGTGAGTATGGTGATCTCTTCGGCGCCCTGGACTACGTGGTGGTTGGTCAAAATATAGCCGCTGCGGCGCATAATAACCCCAGAGCCGAGCGTGACTTGTGGCTGCTGACGCTCGGCGAGACGGTGTTGTAACAGCGGGTGGGCGCGGCTGCTACCGCTCTTGATCGCGGTGCTGGTGTAAATGTTCACTACCGATGGGGCCGCCCGCTCTACAGCGCGTGCATAAGAGACTGGGCCGCCGTTGGCGCCGGGCGAGAACGCCTTGGTCGCGGCAAATGGGTTGCGGAACTCCTCCACAGGCAGGCCGCTGCGCAGCGAGGGGAACAGCAACATCAACAGTGCAGCGACCACCAGCCCGGTAGCTACCGGGGCGGCTAAAAAGCGCAGAAGGGTGCGCAGCTTCACAGTGGTTACTGCGGCCGCAGCAGGTTAGAGAGTTTGGGATTGGGCTGGCGCGCGGCACGGTAGAGCAGAATCACGTGGCCGATAGACTGCACCAGCTCCGCCTGTGTCTGGGCGCAGATCTCAGCGATCAGCGCTTTTTTGGCATCGCGGTCGCCGACCACAAGTTTCACCTTGATCAACTCATGATCGTCCAGGGCGCGGCCCAGTTCGGCGATGACGTTGTCGGTCAGACCTTTGCCGGCGATGGTGACCAGCGGATTGAGGCCGTGGCCGATACGGCGTAAATGTTTTTTATCTTGTGCAGAAGTTGTCATAATCATCGCTTGCCGATTAGGCTCAGGTAGCAGTGCCGACTCTATAGTCCGCGCTGGAGTGGCGCCGCGCGTGGGTTAACACCGTTGCGGCAGTGTGTAAATTGTAGCGAAAACCCCCCCATGGCGAAATCAAAAAATCGCGACTGGATAAGACGTCACGTCAACGATCCCTTCGTCAAACAGTCGCAGCGCGACGGATACCGCTCGCGAGCCAGTTACAAGTTGCTGGAACTGCTCGGCCACAACAGTCCGATCAAGCCCGGCATGGCGGTGGTCGACCTGGGCGCGGCGCCGGGCGGTTGGTCACAGGTGGCGGCCGAGCGAGTGGGCGATAGCGGCCATGTATTTGCTTTAGATCTGTTGCCGATGGATGCCATCGCCGGGGTCGAGTTTATTCAGGGCGATTTTACTGAACAGGCTATTTACCACCAGCTGTTAGATTTGATTGGCGAGCGCCGTGTAGACCTTGTAATTTCTGATATGGCCCCCAATCTTACAGGAGTTAAGGCGATCGACCAGCCGGCCAGTTTATACTTGGTAGAACTGGCGCTGGAGATGGCGGGCAAAGTGCTGGCGCCCGGCGGTTTATTTATTGCCAAGGTGTTTCAGGGCGAGGGCTTCGACCAGCTGGTGCGCGACGCTCGCCGGCAGTTTGAGCAGCTGCAGATGCGCAAGCCAGAGGCGTCGCGCTCGGCATCGCGAGAGGTGTATTTAGTGGGGCAGGGTTACCGCGCAACTGCGGCAAACTGACAGTGAGGACAACACAGTGAACGATATGGCAAAAAATTTAATTTTGTGGCTCATCATTGGTGGCGTGCTGTTCTCCGTCTACAACAATATGGGGCCGACCACTGCCAGCAACGAGCTGGGCTATTCGCAATTTGTCACCGATGTGCAAAATGAGCGCGTTGAATCGGTATCGATCGACGGTCTAGTGATCGATGGCACTCGCCGCGACGGCTCTAAGTTTCGTGTTGTGCGGCCCAATATCAGCGACCCCGGCTTGATGGGCGATCTGCTCGACAACAACGTCGAGGTGATCGGCAAAGAGCCCGAGCAGCCCAGTCTGCTCTCGCAGCTGCTGGTGGCCGCCTTCCCGATTTTGTTGATCGTCGGTATTTTCTACTTTTTTATGCGTCAAATGCAGGGCGGTGGCGGTGGCAAGGGTAACCCGATGAGCTTTGGCAAAAGCAAGGCCAAGCTGCTCAGTGAAGACCAGATCAATACCACCTTTGCCGATGTCGCCGGTGTCGACGAGGCGAAAGAAGATGTCGGCGAGTTGGTGGAGTTTTTGCGCGATCCCAGTAAGTTTCAGCGTTTAGGTGGCCGAATTCCCAAGGGCGTGTTGATGATTGGCCCGCCCGGCACCGGTAAAACCCTACTCGCCAAGGCGATCGCCGGCGAAGCGAGAGTGCCATTCTTCTCTATCTCGGGTTCCGACTTTGTCGAGATGTTTGTTGGTGTGGGCGCCTCGCGGGTGCGCGATATGTTCGAGCAGGCGAAAAAGCAGGCGCCGTGCATCATCTTTATCGACGAAATCGATGCGGTCGGTCGCCATCGTGGCGGTGGCTGGGGCGGTGGCAACGATGAGCGCGAGCAGACCCTCAACCAGCTGTTGGTCGAGATGGACGGTTTTGAGGGCAGCGAGGGGGTCATCGTCATCTCTGCAACCAACCGCCCCGACGTGCTCGATAAAGCACTGTTGCGCCCCGGTCGTTTTGACCGCCAGGTCTACGTTGGGCTGCCCGATATTCGCGGTCGCGAGCAGATTCTGAAAGTGCACTCGCGCAAAGTGCCGTTGGCGGAGTCGATTGACTTGAGTGTGCTGGCGCGCGGCACCCCGGGCTTTTCCGGCGCCGATTTGGCCAACTTAGTCAACGAGGCAGCACTGTTCTCGGCGCGGGACAACCGCCGCACAGTGAGCATGGAAGAGTTTGAGAAAGCGCGCGACAAAATCATGATGGGCGCCGAGCGGCGCTCGCTGGTCATGAGCGAAAAAGAGAAAATCAATACCGCCTACCACGAGGCCGGCCACGCCATTGTCGGCCGCCTGGTCCCCGAGCATGACCCGGTGCACAAGGTGACTATTATCCCGCGTGGGCGCGCGCTGGGCGTTACTCAGTATCTGCCCGAGGAAGATAAATACAGTATGAGCCGGCGCCAGTTGTTCAGCCAGCTGTGCAGTCTGTTTGGCGGCCGTATCGCCGAGGAGCTGATCGGCGGGCTGGATGGTGTCACCACGGGTGCGCAGAACGATATCGAGCGGGCCACCCAGATGGCGCGCAATATGGTGACCAAGTGGGGGCTCACCGAGAAGATGGGCCCGATTCTCTATGGCGAAGAGGAGTCGCAGGCGCCTGGCGGCGGTGGCCCACTCTACTCAGAGGATACTTCTAGGCAGATTGATCAAGAGGTGCGACGCATCCTCGACGAGGCTTACAGCAAGGCCAAAGCGTTGTTAGAGGCTCACCGCGATGTCCTCGAGGCGATGAAAGACGCACTGATGGAGTACGAGACTATCGACGCCGAACAGGTTGACGACCTGATGCAGCGCCGGCCGGTGCGCCCCCCCCACCAGTGGCACGACCAAGACCCAGAACCCCCGCAGCCGCCGAGTGCTGAGCAGGCCGAGCCGAGCGATTCAGCCGAGGGCGTTGGCAAGCCGTTGGAAGAGGGCTAGTGACAGTTCTCCGCTGTGGCCAGCGACAGTTGTCGCTGGCTGAGCCGGTGGTCATGGGAATTCTCAACGTCACGCCGGATTCTTTTTCTGATGGCGGCGTCTACTTCTGTGACAGCTCAGCCAACATCGCTGGCGCCATCGACGCCGCAGCGACTATGGTCGCTGACGGAGCCGCCATTATCGATATCGGTGGCGAGTCCACTCGGCCTGGCGCCGCGCCGGTTTCGGTTGAGCAGGAGCTGCAGCGCGTGCTGCCGGTGGTTGAGGCGTTGGCTTCGCGGCTCGATGTGGTGCTCTCTGTCGATACCAGTAGTGCAGCGGTGATGACCGCCGCTGCTAGCGCCGGCGCCGGTATGATCAACGATGTGCGTGCACTGCGTCGCGATGGTGCGCTGGCCGCGGCTGCCGCCACCGAACTGCCGATCTGTCTCATGCATATGCAAGCGGAGCCGGCCACTATGCAGGCTTCGCCCCGCTATACTGATGTGGTCGCTGAGGTTGGGGCTTTCCTGCAGCAGCGTATCAACCGCTGCGAGCAAGCCGGTATTAGCCGTGAGCGATTGCTGTTAGACCCCGGTTTTGGCTTTGGCAAAACACTGCAGCACAACCTTGAGCTGTTCCAGGCGCTGCCGCAGCTGGCGCAGCAGCACCTGCCGCTACTGGTCGGAGTGTCGCGCAAGAGTATGATCGGCCAACTGTTAGACTGCTCGGTAGCTGAGCGCACTAACGGCAGCGTGGTGTTGGCACTGTTGGCGGCGCAAGCGCTGCATCGACAGTCGGGCTGTCTTCTGCGGGTGCACGACGTCAAGGAGACCGTGCAGGCGTTAAAACTGTGGCAAGCGACTCGCTCACTGGAAGAGAACTAAAACAGTTATTGGGATTGATTATGGCGCGCAACTATTTTGGCACCGACGGTATTCGCGGTCGGGTCGGGCAACACCCTATCACCGTCGACTTTGTTCTCAAGCTCGGCTGGGCCGCAGGTAAGGTGCTTACCCGCCACGCCAACGGAAAAAAGCGGGTACTGATCGGCAAAGATACTCGCGTCTCTGGCTATATGTTTGAGTCGGCGTTAGAGGCAGGCTTAATTGCCGCAGGGGTTAATGTGTTTATGTTGGGGCCGATGCCAACACCGGCTATCGCCTACTTAACTCGGGCGTTCCGCGCCAATGCCGGTATTGTTATCAGCGCCTCGCACAACGCTTATCAAGACAACGGTATCAAATTTTTTGGTGGCGACGGCTTCAAGCTCAGCGATGAAATTGAAGCAGAGATCGAGGCACTGCTTGACCAGCCGCTGGTCACCAACGACTCGAGCCAGCTCGGCAAAGCACAGCGCGTCAGCGATGCCGGCGGTCGCTATATCGAGTTCTGCAAAGGTACCCTGCCGGCCGGGTTCAGTTTAAGCGGGTTTAAACTGGTGGTCGACTGCGCCAATGGCGCCACCTACGACGTGGCGCCGAAAGTGTTCCGCGAGCTCGGCGCCGAGGTGCAGGTGATTGGCAATAGCCCCGATGGCGTCAACATTAACCGCGACTGTGGCTCAACGCATCTGCAACCGTTGGCGACAGCGGTGGTCGATAGCGGCGCACAGCTTGGCATCGCCTTTGATGGCGACGGTGATCGGGTGATGTTTGTCGACGCCGATGGCAGCACCGTGGATGGTGACCAACTGATTTACATTATCGCTCAGCACCGCCACCACCACGGCGGTTGCAGTGGCGTGGCCGGCACATTAATGAGCAATCTCGGCTTGGAGCTGGCGTTGCAAAAGCTCAATATCCCGTTCCTGCGCACTAAGGTGGGTGATCGCTATGTGGTCGAGGCGATGCGCGAAAAGGGTTGGACGCTCGGAGGCGAGAGCTCTGGTCATGTGTTGTGCGCCGAGCTCAATACCACGGGCGACGGTATTGTCGCCGCGCTGCAGGTGCTCAGGGCGATTGCCGATAGCGGCCAACCACTCGCCCAGCTCAAAGCCGGTATGGCAATGTTGCCGCAGACTATGATCAACGTGCCGCTAGCGAAAAAAGGGCCGATTGCTGCCAATGCTGAGATTGATGCCGCCGTCGCCGCTGCCCAGCAGCAGCTGCAGGGACGTGGCCGTGTACTGCTTCGACCCTCTGGCACCGAGCCATTGGTGCGGGTGATGGTGGAGGGCGAGAATCGCGACGAAGTGGCTGCGCTGGCCGCCTCGCTGGCCGCAGTGGTTAAACAACAGTTGGGCAGCTGAAATAATTGTTCAATAAGGGGCGTCGCTCGCTTGTAAACTGGCAGGCCATCGGGTAGCATTTGCGCCCCTCGAACTGGGCACTACTGGTGAGACGAGTTGGCCGCAGTAGGGGGTAAAGAATGAATAATGACCGAACGCCTCTGGTGGCGGCCAACTGGAAGATGAATGGCGATCGCGCCATGGCGCGACAGCTGGTCAATGCGCTGGTTGAGTGTGTCAACGGTGGTTGCAGTGCCGAGCTGGTGGTTTTTCCCCCAGCGATACTGGTCGACAGCGTGGTCGCCGCCGCGGCAAGTTGTGTCGGTGTTGGTTTGCAAAATGTCAGCCAGCACAGCTCAGGAGCATTTACTGGGGAGCTCTCGGTGGGCATGGCTGCAGAAGCTGGCTGCCGCTGGAGCCTAGTTGGCCACTCAGAGCGTCGCGCGCTATATGGCGAGACAGATTTACAGGTAGCGGCAAAATTTGTGGCGCTACAGGCCGGTGGCTTGAACCCGGTATTGTGTGTTGGTGAGACGCTGGAACAGCGCGAAGCGGGCCACACCGAGCAGGTAGTCGCAGCTCAGTTGGCAGCTGTTGTACAGCTGGCAGGTGTCAGTGCTGTCGCCGCTGCGGTCATCGCTTACGAGCCGGTATGGGCGATTGGCACAGGTGTTACCGCCAGCCCTGATCAGGCGCAAGCGGTACATAAATTTATACGCCAGCAACTCGGCGAGCAAGGTCAAACAACACGCATCCTCTACGGAGGCAGTGTGAATGCCAGCAACGCCAAGGCGCTGTTTAGCCAGCCCGATATCGATGGCGGACTGGTAGGAGGCGCGTCATTAGACGCCCAAGAGTTTATAAACGTCGTTAACGCGGCAGAGCGGTAACTATGGAAAACGCAATTTTGGTATTCCACTTTGTGGTGGCAGTGGCACTGGTGGTGCTTATTCTGTTACAGCAAGGTAAAGGCGCAGAAGCGGGTGCATCGTTTGGTGCCGGTGCCTCACAAACTATTTTTGGCAGCGGTGGCAGCTGGAATTTCTTCAGCCGCACCACTGCGATTCTGGCGACCATTTTTTTCGTCACCAGCATCACCTTGGCGGTAGTCGCCAAGAATCGCAATGTCATTGACGATGAGTTTTTGCCAGAGTTGATGTCAATTCCGGCAGCAGAGAGTGATTTGCCTAGTGTTGGCCAACCGCCAGCCGCTGGCAGCGATCTGCCTCAGTGAATACGAGATCTTCGGATCTCACCCCTAAGCCCGAAGCGGTGGATGGGAGACGATGGGCAGGATGCCCAATTGTCGCGACGACAGGATGTCTAGAGCGACCACGCTATACCAGCCGAAGGCTGGTGGTTACAAAGAATACGAGATCTTCGGATCTCACCCCTGAAGCCTAAGYGGTGGATGGGAGACGATGGGCAGGATGCCCAAGTGTCGCGATGACAGGATGTCTAGAGCGACCACGCTATACCAGCCGAAGGCTGGTGGTTACAAAGAATACGAGATCTTCGGATCTCACCCCTTATGCCCGAAGCGGTGGATGGGAGACGATGGGCAGGATGCCCAAGTGTCGCGATGACAGGATGTCTAGAGCGACCACGCTATACCAGCCGAAGGCTGGTGGTTACAAAGAATACGAGATCTTCGGATCTCACCCCTTATGCCCAAGTGGTGGAATTGGTAGACACGCTATCTTGAGGGGGTAGTGACTTCGGTCGTGCCGGTTCAAGTCCGGCCTTGGGCACCATACATAGAAACCCCGCGCATCATTGTTTAACTCAGATGGTGCGCGGGGTTTTTTATTTGCCTCTTTTTGCCAACAGCTATCTTGCAGCCGCACTCCGTCTGGGTAAATCCGTCATAACAGGCTCGCTAGTGACTGTGTGGCTGTCGGCGGCAGACAAAATGCACCAGATCAATAGTGTTCTCTCTGAATCCAGCTTCGCAGTAGCAGAAATAGAACTGCCATAGCCTCTGGAAGTCATCGTTGTAGCCGAGTTTGGCAAGGTCTTTGGTTTTTTCGCTAAAGCGCTGGTGCCACATTTTCAGAGTCTGTGCATAGTCTTGCCCAAAGGTCTCTATGCGGCGAAGTTGTAGTGAGGTACGGTGCTGCACCGGCAGAAGCATTTCACTGACCGAGGGTAGGCAGCCACCGGGGAAAATATAGTGATAAGTAAAATCAATACTGCTGTTGCAGCGTTGGCTTGCTTCCGGTTGGCGAGAGTTTTGATCTATTTGCCAAGCTCGAGATCATACTCTGGAATATCGTTGGCAATGTCGGTTTTGCTGATCTGTCTGGCAGAGTTAGTGCCGCTGGCTACGACTTTTTGTTTGCTATGGGTGACTCCTATTGCACAACACTACTGGGCTGGCTTGTTGTAGACGCAAAGCGATAAATTATTTTTTTTGTTCTACTCAGGTGCTACGAGAAGGCCGTTTGCGATCACTACTTAAAAGCTTTTTAATGGTGTTATCAGTCTGTCTTATCTTGTAATACTTCATGAAAATTGGGATACCTTGCAGGCATGAAAAATTGGACGAAGAGTTTTTTTCAATTAGCTTTAACGCTTTCTCAAGCGACCTTAAATTTTGCTGATCAGAATCCCCCTGAAAACAAACAGGCTCTGGCTACTCCCCCTCAGGCATTGATGGACAGGATTACCGCGCCGTAAAGCCGCCATCCACCACTACTTCTGAACCGGTCATGAATGAGGAGTCGTCAGAGGCCAGGAAGGCGATAACGTTGCCCAGCTCGTGCGGTTGGCCAATTCGTCCGAGTGGCGTTAGGCCAACGGTTCTTGCGGTGTACTCCTTCGCCACATCGGCGGGCAGGGCGCTGATACCATTGATCACCATGGGGGTCTCGACAAAGCCGGGGTGCAACGAGTTGACCCGCACGCCGTTGTTGCGCTCGGCACAATCTAGAGCCAGTGATTTGGTCATGGAGCGCACCGCACCCTTGGAGGTCGAATAGGCTAGCGTCTGCGAGTCTGCCACGATGCCGTAGATCGAACTGATGTTGATGACCGAGCCGCCGCCACTTTGGGCCATTAACGGTATTGCATACTTACACCCCAAAAACACCCCATTGACGTTGACGTTCATCACTCGGTTGAACAGCTCGAGATCGTCGTCCATGGTTGAGCCCTCGCCGAGACCAGCGTTGTTGACCAGCACATCGAGCCGCTGTTGCTCGGTATCGATCTGTGCGATGGTGCGCTGCCACTGCTCAGCTGAGGTGACATCTAAACTCACGCCTGTGGCCAGCAGGCCTTGTGCGCTGAGTGACTGAGCAGCAGCGATAGCGGCTTGCTCGTTGATGTCGGCGATATAGACGTGTGCCCCTTTTTGGCAGAGTATTTGCGCGGCAGCCAAGCCGATTCCCGATGCCGCGCCGCTGATCAGTGCCACTTTATTGGTAAGCATAATGATTCCCTGTCTGTGTTTGAGTGGTTGTTTTAGAGGAGTATTCTAGGTTGCAGTGATAAAACCGCAAGCGCAGATTTACCCAGTGGACAGGGTGGCATAAGATAGGGTCAACCATTCATTCGTCCAGCTAAGATGGCTCAGAAAGGTAAACTATAATGCAACAGCCCATCGCCGCTTCTCAATTGCGTAACTATATTGGCCACCAAGCCGAGCCGACGCCATGGCATACCGTTAATCAGGCACAAATTAACCAGTTTGCCGACGCTACGCTGGACCATCAGTTTATTCATGTCGATCCTTTGGCGGCGGCGCAGACGCCATTTGGCGGTACCATTGCACACGGTTTTTTGACGCTGTCGATGCTGTCGCATTTTTCCGAAAGTTTTGGTCTGAATGTGCAGGGCGCGCAGATGGGGGTTAACTACGGCTTTGATTCCGTTCGTTTTTTGGCGCCAGTGGCGGCCGGCAGCCGCATTCGCGGCCACTCCAAAATTATCGATGTAACTGAGAAAAAACCGGGTCAGTTTCTGCTCAAATCGGAAATTACGGTTGAGATAGAGGGGGCAGAGTTACCGGCACTGGTCGCGGTATGGCTGACCATGCTGATGGTTCAGCTGAGCTAAATAGCGCTGGGTTGAGAATAGAAATTCACAATAATGGGGAAAGTAATGTCTATACGATTTGACGGCCAAGTGGCCATAGTAACCGGTGCCGGTAACGGTTTGGGCAGATCGCATGCGCTGGAGTTGGCGCGGCGCGGTGCCAAGGTGGTGGTCAATGATCTCGGCTCGGCGGTGGATGGCAACGGTGCCTCGACGGCGGCTGCCAGCGCTGTGGTTGAAGAAATCGAGTCATTCGGTGGCGAGGCGCTGGCCAACGGAGCCAATGTTACCGATTACGCCCAGGTTGAAGCGATGGTGGACGCCGCCATGGCGCGCTGGGGGCGCGTAGATATACTGATCAATAACGCCGGTATTTTGCGCGATAAAAGTTTTTCAAAGGTGACGTTGGACGAATTTAAACTGATTATCGATGTCCATCTGATGGGCTCGGTCAACTGCTGCAAGGCAGTTTGGGAGATCATGAAGGCGCAAAACTATGGCCGCATCGTCATGACTACCTCATCATCCGGGCTGTATGGCAACTTTGGTCAGACCAACTACGGTGCCGGCAAAATGGCGGTGCTGGGTTTGATGAATACACTGGTGCTGGAGGGTGAAAAATTTAATATTCACACCAATGCGCTAGCTCCAGCTGCAGGTACTCGTATGCTGGAAGGGTTGGTGGCCTCGGAAGTTTTAGAGCTTTTAACACCATCTTCTGTGACTGCCGGTGCCATGGTGCTGTGCCACAGCGAAGCGCCCAATCGCACCATTCTCTGCGCTGGAGCGGGCGGTTATGCCGCTAGTCGTATTGTTGAAAGCGAGGGTATTTATCTGCCCGAGGAGCAGCAAACGCCTGAGCAGGTAGCTGCACACTGGGCTGAAATTACCGACCCAGCCGAGCAGCAAGAGCTGTTCGGCGGCTTTAAACAGACCGAAAAATTCATATCCAAAGCAATGGCTTATCTGCACAGTCAGTCTGGTGTTCAAGAATAAACATACAACGCCAGTCAGCCATTTCCTCGGTCGCGCGCACACCGTGTTCGGAGGCCGTTGAACTAGCCTCAACTGTTTGGATGTGCATGGTGCCGCAACAATAATAGAGGCGCTGCAGGCTCGGCTAAGCGATGTAAAACTCCGTTCAAACTTTTAGGAGCATGCTATGGGTGACCCGCTAGGCCCGCCATCCGTCGAGATCCCAGAGTTAGACAGCATACCGCTGGGCGATCTACGGCTTTACTTTGAAGGACTCGCCGCTGCTGAGCCGGCGCTGTCTGTATACCGGCTAGAGTCGCTACCCGCCGCGGGCGGAGTACCGGCGCGGCGGGTCTACTGGCCAACCGCGGAGCAAGGGCTGCCGCTGGTGGTGTTCTACCACGGCGGTGGCTGGGTGATCGGTAGCCTTGATACCCACGATTCGCTTGCGCGCCAGCTTGCGCTCACAGCCAACTGTATTGTTGTGTCGGTCGATTACCGACTGGCACCGGAACATAAACATCCAGCCGCTGTGGATGACGCTTATGCTGCGTTGCAGTGGGTGTCTGAACATGCTGACCAGCTGGGCGGCGATGCTGATCGGTTGGTGGTGGCCGGCGACAGTGCCGGCGGTAATTTGGCTGCGGTGGTAGCCCAATTAGCCCGTGATCGCGCGGGTCCCTCTATTGCACTACAGGTGCTCTGGTACCCGGTGACGAGCCTCGCTGAGATGACTGGAGACTCTTATCGTAGGTTTGCTGCCGGCCCTGGGCTTCGCGCTACCGACATGGCCTGGTTCAAGCAGCAGTACCTCAGTGTTGACAGTGATCCGAATTGTCCCACAGTCTCTCCGCTGTCAGCGCCGGATCTTGCTGACCTGCCGCCCGCGCAGGTGGTAACAGCGGGTTTGGATGTGCTGCGCGACGAGGGAATGACGTACGCCAAGCGCCTCGCCGCTGCCGGGGTGACGGTCAGTCACCACAACTTCGAGCAGGAGCCGCATGGCTTTTTATCGCTGGGTGCACTCAGCCCCACTGCCGAGGGTTCGCGCCAACAGGTGCTGGAGGCGCTGGCCGAACAGCTCACGGCACCTGCGGACTGAGTAATTATTTGGCGTATAGTGTCTGCTTCGTTTTAATGGGTTCAGCATGACCAACACAATTTTAGTCACCGGCGGGGCCGGTTACATCGGTAGCCATACTGTAGTAGAGCTGCTCAATAGCGGTTACCAAGTGGTAGTGCTGGACAATTTAAGCAACGCCAGTGTGACAGCGCTGCAGCGGGTCGAGAGATTGACTGGCCGCACAGTGAGTTTTATTGAGGGCGATGTGCGCGATAGCGGCGATCTCGACGCACTATTTGCCGCGCACCCGATCGATGCGGTGATTCACTTTGCTGCGCTAAAGGCAGTCGGCGAGTCGGTTGAAAAGCCGTTGGCTTACTACGATAACAATGTCACCGGTCTCCTCTCGTTGCTGGCAGCGATGCAGCGCGCTGGCGTATTTAAGTTGGTGTTTAGCTCCTCGGCCACGGTCTATGGCGAGTGCAATCCGATTCCCTATCGCGAGCCCATGCCGCGCAGTGCTACCAGTCCATATGGATGGTCGAAAGTGATCTGCGAGCAGCTGCTGAGTGATATGGCCGCCGCCGACCGCCGCTGGCAGCTGTTGGCGTTGCGCTACTTCAACCCAGTCGGCGCGCACCCGAGCGGCGAGATCGGCGAGGACCCGGAGGGTATCCCCAACAACCTGATGCCGTTCATTAGTCAGGTGGCGGTTGGTCGCCGCGCCGAGCTAGCGGTATTTGGCGACGACTACCCGACGGTAGATGGCACCGGCGTGCGCGACTACCTGCACGTCGTCGATGTGGCGCGCGGCCACCTGGCTGGACTGGCGGCTCTGGTCGCCGGATTTGAGGCGATTAACTTGGGGGCGGGGCGCGGCTACTCCGTGCTCGAGGTGATCAGAGCCTTTGAGGCGGCCTCGGGGGTTGCAATTCCCTACCGCATCGAACCGCGACGCAGCGGGGACATCGCCGAGTTCTACGCCGACGCCAGCCTAGCGGCACAACGGCTCAATTGGCGGGCAGAAAAAACACTGGCACAGATCTGCGCCGACAGCTGGCGCTGGCAGCGCGGCAATCCCGACGGTTA
This sequence comes from Gammaproteobacteria bacterium LSUCC0057, assembly GCA_004535795.1. Lineage (GTDB taxonomy): Bacteria > Pseudomonadota > Gammaproteobacteria > Pseudomonadales > Porticoccaceae > LSUCC0057. Next base: position 13,918 of record SPIA01000004.1, on the reverse strand, counting down.
CCGCAGTTAGCTGCCGATATTGAGTTGCGGGTAGCCGCCCTGGCAGAAAATCATCGGCGCTTTGGCAGTGCCGGCGGCGATGCGCTGTACTTCGCCCATCACCAGTAGGTGGTCGCCAGCTTCGGTGATCGAGTGGCGGTCGCACTCTATCCACAAAATAGCGTCATCGATCAACGGATTGCCCAGTGCACTGATGGTGTGGGCAACCTGGGCAAACTTATCCTCCCCTGAGCGAGCAAAAGCGCTGCAGATCGCCCCTTGTTCGGCACTCAGCACGCTGATTGAGAAGCGCGTGATCTCGCGCATAGCGTTCCAGCTCTGCGAGTTGACTCCGGGAAAAAAACCAACCAGACAGGGCTCGAGCGAAATTGAGGTAAACGACCCTACGGTGAGGCCATGGAGTTGGCCGTGGCTATCTTGGGCGCCGACAATGACCACCCCGGTTGGATAGCGGCCCATCAGTTGGCGGAATTGTTGGCTGTCGACAGTGCTTGGCATAGGAGGCTCGCGGCAAGCCGGCGCGCAGTTCAGTTGGCGCCAGGCGGGGGTTATGGGGGGCGAAAATAACGGTGTGGCTACTCTTTTATGTGCTAATGTTATATTATTAGTACAATTGTCCCTAGCAAAGTAACTGCAGGGCGCAACGGAGTAATTATGCACGCAATTGACGATTTATTCACCACTGAACAGCGCCGCAGCTTGAGCGCGGACTCGCCGACGCCGCTCTACCATCAGCTCTACGCGCTGCTGAAAACGCGCATCCTCAACGGTACCTTTAGCTACGGCGATCGGTTGCCCACCGAAGAGCAGCTCTCCAACGCTTTTCTGGTCTCGCGCATCACCGCCAAGCGCGCCATGGATGAGTTGGCCAGCGCCGGTCTGGTAGCGCGTCAGCGCGGTCGCGGCACCTATGTCGTCTACCGCTACCGCGCCAACCCGCTCGATGTGCCGCTGGTGGGGGTGCTGGAAGAGATCGAGACCATGGCGGCCAACTCGCGTGCGGTGATTCTTGAGAGTGCGCTACAGGTGCCGCCCGGTCAGATTCGCCAAGAGCTGGGCCTCGCTGCCGGGCAGACGGCGTTGCACTTGCGGCGGGTGCGCCAGAGCGACGGTATTCGCTTTGGTTATTATGAGAGCTGGACGCGCGGCGTTGAGGCGCCGGATGATCTCGCCGAGTTGGCGGCTACACCCCGGCTTACCTATTTTCGCCAGCGCGGTCTGGCTATGACTCATGTCACCCAGACGCTGAGCGCGGTGGCAGCTAGTGAAGAGGTGGCTGAAGTGATGGATATGGCGGTAGCGGCGCCGATGCTACAGATGGTGCGCCGCACCTACAACCGCGCGGCCGGCGGTGAAGTGGTCGATTTTTTGACCATTCAATACAACCCTGACTATTTTCAGTACCAGTTAGATGTTGAGCTCGCCTAGCCGCGAGAGTCGACAAAACACATCCGCTGGCGGTCTTTAATGGCATGGGCAGCTGGTAGCAGTTGCCCGTTCATAGCGATATACACTCCAGCAGGCGCCAGTTGTACGGCGGCTAAGGCAAAACCGAGATTAAATGGCGCATCGCTGTCGCGCATCGCCGCGGGCTGCATGGCGCCGACCAGCACAATCGTTTTGTTGCTGATGGCGGCCAACCGCTGGCCGGTGAGTGCCATGGTGTCGGTGCCGTGGACAATGACAATGCCCTCGGCAGTGGAGCGTTTGACCTGTTGGGCAATCAGTTCGCGGTCTTTGTCGTCGAGCTCCAGGCTATCTTTGCGCAGCAGCTCGGTGACGGTGATAGCGGCGCTTACATTACCCTGCTGCAACAGGGTGGGGGCTTGCGGTGCGCCGATGGCAAATTCGCTGAGTGCATCAAAATAGATTTTGTCGAAGGTGCCGCCGGTGGTAAACAGCTCAATTTGCATGGAGTATCCTTGTGATTGTCGATCAACATGAACAGGGCGTTGTTCGAAACACTATAATCGAAAAAAGATTGCGGGGAAGGAGTGCAATTGATGGCTGAACGATTTGATTACATTGTCGTCGGTGCCGGGGTGGGCGGCATTGGCGCAGCCAGTTGGTTGCGGCGGCTGTTGCCGGAAAAAACCTCAGTAGTACTTGAGCGGCGCGGTAACCCCGGCGGCACTTGGGATCTGTTCCGATACCCGGGGGTGCGGTCGGATTCAGATATGCTCACTTACGGCTACAGTTTCAAGCCGTGGCAGGGTGAGCAGGTGCTCTCCCCGGGCAGTGCCATTGTGCAGTACTTGCGCGAAGTGATAGCCGACAGTCAGTTGCAGTCGCTGCTGCGCTTTAACAGCCAGGTACTCTCGGCGGAGTGGTCCACTGACAGCAGCTGTTGGCAGTTGGCAGTGCTGGAGCAGACTGCCACCGGAGTTGTTGAGCGCCATTACGAGGCCGCCTTTGTGCTGTTCTGCACCGGCTATTTCCGCTACGACCAAGGTTACCTGCCCAATTATGCCGGTGTTGAACAGTTTCAGGGGGCGCTGGTGCATCCGCAGCAGTGGCCAGAAACGCTCAACTGGCAAGGCAAGCGGGTGGTGGTGATCGGCAGTGGCGCCACTGCTGTAACACTGGTGCCGGCTCTGGCGGATGAGGCTGCAAGCGTCACTATGCTGCAGCGTTCGCCAACATTTTTCCTCTCGGTGCCGGTCAAAGACCGACTGTTGGCCACTTTGAAACAGTTGTTGCCGGCGACTGCGGCGGCATCGCTCGCCCGCCGCTGGAACATCACCCGCACCCACTGGCTCTACCGTTGGAGTCGCCGCGCGCCGCGCTCTCTGCGCTGGCTGCTGCTCTATCTGGTGCGCCGTCAGGTTGGCGCACAGATTCAGGCCGCGCATTTTACCCCCGACTACAACCCTTGGGACGAGCGACTCTGTGCGGTGCCCGACAACGACCTATTTAAAGCGATTGCCAGCGGCCGCGCTGAGGTGATTACCGACAGTATTGAGCAGTTCAGCGCTGATGGCGTGCGCTTGCGCAGTGGCCGCGAGCTCAAGGCAGACATTGTGGTCTCGGCGACCGGCCTCAATTTGCGGCTGCTGGGCGACATTAAAGTGAATGTCGATGGTGTAGCGCTGCAGCTCAATGACCGCATGCTCTATAAAAGTGTAATGATCGAGGGTGTGCCCAACGCCGCTGTGATGTTTGGTTATATCAATGCTTCGTGGACGCTCAAGGTGGATATTGTCAGCCGCTATCTCTACCGGTTGTGGCTTGAGATGGAGCAGCGCCAGGCGCGCAGTGTGACGCCGCTGTTGCAGCCCCAACAGCGCAGCTGTGAGTCGATGATGGCAGCGCTGCAAGCCGGTTATGTACAGCGCGCTGCGGACGAGCTGCCGCGACAGGGCAACAGTGCACCCTGGAAGGTGACCATGGATTACCCCAGCGACAAAAAAATGTTGCTGCAGCAGCCGGTTGATGACGGACTGTTGTGCTTTAAGTGATTGCTGTAACCTTGCAATTTAGACAGCAAATTAAGGAATAGCGGTGATCGGTAAACTCGTCGGCGGTCTGCTCGGGGTGCTCATGCCCGGGGGCATTTTAGTGGCCCTGCTGGGGCTATTTATCGGCCATCAGTACGATAAATGGCGGCTCGGTGAGCTCAATTCGCCAGCGCACCGGCGCCAGCTCACCGCTAAATTTTTGCAGGCCGCCTTTACCGTTGCCGGGCAGTTGGCAAAGAGCGACGGGCGAGTCTCCGAGGCTGAGATCGCCCATACCGAGGCCATTATCGCCTCGCTGGGGTTGTCGCCAGAGCATCGCCGCGCCGCCATCGACTGTTTTAAACAGGGCGCCTCTGGCAGCGTCGACGGCGTGGCGCTGGTGGCAGCGTTCGCACAGATTTCGCGCCATCACTACCGGTTAAAACTGCAACTGCTCAACTACTGGTTAACCTTGGCACTGGCCGATGGCCGCCTCGACGACAGTGAGCGCGATCTGCTCTACAGCGTTGCCGCGCAGTTGGGCTTTAACCGCGCAGCGCTGGACCGCATCATAGAGATGGTGCAGGCGCAGGGCCAATTTCGCGCTGCTGGCGGCGACGCTTCGCGGCCGGCACCGGCGTCAGTGCTGGCGACCGCTTACCAAGCGCTGGGGGTGACCGCTAGCGCAACTGACGCGGAGCTGAAAAAAGCCTACCGCAAACTACTCAGCGAGAACCATCCAGATAAGTTGATTGGCCAAGGGATGCCAGCCGATATGGTGCAGTTGGCCACTGAGCGCACTCAGGAAATACGCGCCGCCTATGAGACTATCTGTGCAGAGAGAAAAGTAGCGAATTAACGGTTTAGCGGTTGACCGAGTGACAGCCGCTACCTATAATGCGCGTCCTCTCTAGGGAGGGTGGCAGAGATTGCCACAGTCGGTGCGGGGTGGAGCAGTCTGGTAGCTCGTCGGGCTCATAACCCGAAGGTCGTTGGTTCGAATCCAGCCCCCGCTACCAAGTATTTTAAAAAGAGCCTCAAGCTTGCGTTTGGGGCTTTTTTTTGGCCGATCATGTACAATGGTGGCCGCTCCAGTGCGGGCTCCCTCTAATGGTAGACAGTAACGCACGGTGAAGTTGGCTAGAAACGGTGCTAGCGGTAATCGGCGCCGCTGAGTAAATGGTCGGAAAGCCCCAGTTTGGGATTTTCTTTAGCAAGCGAGAAATGGGCCGATGGCCCATTTTTTGTTGGTGAGCGTCGCCGCGAGCGGTGCTGTAGCGAGGGTGTAAACAGGCATGGCAGAGAGAGGCCAGACATTGCGCGATCTACTGCAACCGGTGGTTGAGGCGCTCGGCGCACAGCTCTGGGGGCTCGATCTGCAAAGCGGTGGGCGGCGCAAGCTGTTGCGCATTTACATCGACCGCGAGCAGGGGGTAGATGTCGAGCTGTGTGCGGCAGTGAGCCGTCAGGTCAGCGCAGTGATGGATGTCGAGGACCCAATTCAGGGTGAGTATGTGCTCGAGGTGTCATCGCCGGGCATGGATCGGCCGCTCTATGAGTTGGCGCACTACCAGCAGCTGCTCGGTGAGCAGATTGCGTTGAAACTGCGCTTTGCTTATGAAGGGCAGCGCAATTTTAAGGGGTTGCTCAAGGCGGTTGAGGGCGACGATATTGTTTTAGCGGTGGCAGATCACGAGTATCTGTTTCCAGTCGAAGGCATTGAAAAAGCCAATGTGGTTCCTCAATTTTGAGGCGTTAGAGGGTTAACTGATGAACAAAGAAATTTTGATGGTTGCAGAAGCGGTCTCCAACGAGAAAGGGGTCGAAGAGCGCATTATTTTTGAAGCGATTGAGCAGGCGCTGGCCACTGCGACCAAGAAACGCTACGAAGAGGGCGCCAATATTCGCGTCGTCATCGACCCTCTGACAGGCGACTATGAGACCTTCCGCTGGTGGGACGTGATGCCGGACGATGTGCTCGCTGAACTGGGCACCCAGTTGACCACTGACGAAGCGCTGGAGAAAGACCCCTCGCTGAAGCCGGGTGATCGCTTCGAAGAGCAGGTAGAAAATATCGGTTTTGGCCGCATTGCCGCGCAGACTGCCAAGCAAGTGATTGTTCAGCGGGTCAAAGAGGCCGAGCGCGAGCTGATCATTAACCGCTTCCGCCATCGCGTTGGCGAGCTGCTCAACGGCACCGTCAAGAAAGTGACGCGCGATCATATTGTGGTTGATTTTGGCGATAACGCTGAGGGCCTGCTGCCGCGCGAGGAGCTGGTGGGCCGTGAAATTTTCCGTGTTAACGATCGCACCCGCGCGGTGTTGACCGGTATACGAGAAGATGTGCGCGGGCCGCAGTTGGCTATTTCGCGCGCGGTACCAGAGATGTTGACGCTGCTGTTTGCCATCGAGGTGCCCGAGATTGCCGAGGGCGTCATTGAGATTAAAGGTGCCGCTCGCGATCCCGGCCAGCGAGCCAAAATTGCCGTGAAAAGTAAAGATGCTCGCATCGACCCGGTCGGTGCTTGTGTGGGTATGCGCGGCGCGCGCGTGCAGGCGGTGTCTGGCGAGCTTGATGATGAGCGCGTCGACATTATCTTGTGGGATGACAATCCGGCGCAGCTAGTGATTAACGCCATGGCACCGGCTGAGGTTGAGTCGATCGTGGTCGACGAAGACGCCAAGTCGATGGACGTCGCGGTGGCCGCTGACAACTTAGCGCAATCTATCGGTAAGGGTGGGCAAAATGTCCGCCTCGCTTCGCAGTTGACCGGTTGGGCGATTAACGTCATGACCGTGGAAGATGCCGAAGACAAACAGATGGCTGAAGCCGTGACTATCGTTGAGAACTTCATGCGGGTGCTGGATATCGACCAGGATGTCGCTGAGGTGCTGGTCGAAGAGGGTTTCACCTCGATCGAAGAGGTGGCCTATGTGCCGCTCGATGAGATGTCGGCGATCGACGGATTCGACGAGGAGGTGGCCGAAGAGCTGCGTGCCCGCGCCAAGGATGCGCTGCTGACCATGGCGCTGACCAGCGAAGAAGAGCTGGCGGCTGGCGATCCGGCCGACGATCTGCTGGAGATGGAAGGTATGGAACGCGCTCTGGCCTTCAAACTGGCCAGCAAGGGTGTCTGCACTATGGAAGATCTCGCCGAGCTGGCGGTCGATGATTTGATCGAAATTGAAGAGATGAGTGAAGAGGCGGCGGCGGCACTGATTATGACTGCGCGCGCGCCATGGTTTGCCGACGAGGCTTAATCTGCGTCGGGCAGAGCGACAAGATATGAAACGTTAATTAGATGCTGGTGCAGCGGATGGCCGCTGCGATAGCCCCCAGCATATAATCGGCTGGCAATAGAGGACAACCGATGGCACAAGTTACAGTAAGTGAACTGGCAAAAACCGTAGGCGCATCTGTCGAGCGGTTGCTGACCCAGATGCGTGAGGCAGGCCTTGCACATCAATCCGCTGACGAAGTGGTCTCCGATGAAGAGAAGCAGCAGCTGTTGGTTTATTTGAAGGGGCTGCACGGCGGCGCCACCGCAGAGCCGAGCAAAATCACGCTGCGGCGCAAAACTACCGGCACGTTGAAAACCGGCAATCGCAAAACGGTCAATATTGAAGTGCGCAAGAAGCGCACCTACGTCAAGCGCGACGAGGAAGTGGTTGAGGCAGAGCCCGCCGCCGAGCCGGAAGTGGTCGAGGCTGAAGTGGCGGCCGTTGAGCCGGCAGCGGTAGAGCCGGAAGCGACGCCAGCCGAACCCGAGGCGCCAGCGGCAGAGACCGTCGAGCCGGAGCCGGAGGCGCCTGCTGAGCCAGAGCCAGTCGCGGCGGTTGTCAGTACCGTCTCCTCTTATGCCTTTGACGACATTGAACAGAAACGTCAGGCCGCGACAGTCGCGCGCCGCGAAGCGGAGAAGTTGGCCAAAGAGCGCGCTGAGGCAGAAGCTGCGGCCAAACTTGAGGAAGAAAAACGCAAAGCTGAAATCGCCGCCGCACGGGCGCGCGCCAAGCCGGCGGCCGCTGCAGCCGAACCGGTGCACGAGCGCGGCCGTCGCCATGGTGCGCCAGTCGACGATGACGATGATAAAGGCGTTAAGAAAGGTAAAAAGCCGGCGCTCAAAGGGGTCAAGAAAAAGACTCGTCTGCAGCTGGACGATGGTCTCGACGAGGATGGCAACAAGAAGCCGCGCCTCAAGTCGGGTATGAAAACCCCGCTAAAGATCGACAACAAGCACACCTTCCAGAAGCCGACCGCCAAGCAGGTGCTTGAGGTCGAGGTGCCCGAGAATATTCAGGTCGCCGAGTTGGCGCAGCGCATGAATGTCAAAGCGGTGGCGGTGGTCAAAGAGCTGATGAAACTCGGTGTTATGGCTAATCAGAATCAGGCCATCGACCAAGAGACGGCCTTTTTGGTGGTCGCCGAGCTCGGTCACACCCCAGTTGCCGAGGTGGCGCAGAGTGTCGAAGACGAGCTTGCGGCACAATTCCAATCGCTGAGCGAGGAGGCCGAAAGCCTGCCGCGCGCGCCGGTGGTTACCGTTATGGGGCATGTCGACCACGGTAAAACATCACTGTTGGACTACATTCGCAAAACCCGGGTAGTCTCTGGTGAGGCTGGCGGCATCACCCAGCATATTGGCGCCTACCATGTTGAGACTAAGCGCGGCATGGTGACCTTTTTGGATACGCCCGGTCACGCTGCGTTTACCGCCATGCGCGCGCGCGGTGCGCAGAGTACCGATGTGGTGATTTTGGTGGTGGCGGCAGATGACGGCGTAATGCCGCAGACCGTCGAGGCTATCCAGCACTCACGAGCTGCCGGTGTGCCTATTGTGGTCGCTATGACCAAGATCGATCGCGAGACCGCCGACCCCGAGCGTGTTATCAGCGAACTGGCGGCTAAAGATGTCATCTCTGAAGAGTGGGGTGGCGACATCCAGTTCGTCAGAGTGTCGGCGCACACCGGTGAGGGTATCGACGCGCTGCTCGAGGCGGTGCTGTTGCAAGCCGAGCTGCTTGAGTTGACCGCCCCGGTCGACCAACCTGCACGCGGTGTGATTGTCGAGTCGCGAATGGAGAAGGGCCGTGGAGTGGTTGCCACCGCGCTGGTGCAGTCCGGTACCCTGCGCCGCGGCGACTTTATGTTGGCTGGCGAGAGTGTCGGCAAGTTGCGAGCGATGACCGACGAGGCTGGCCGCGCGGTGAAAGAGGCCGGGCCCTCCATCCCTGTAGAGATTCTCGGGCTGGATGCCGCGCCCAATGCCGGTGATGAGTTTTTTGTCGTGGCCGATGAGCGCCGCGCCAAAGAGATAGCCGAAACGCGCCAAGAGCGCGCTCGCCAAGAGCGGATGGCGCGCACCCAGGCCGCCAACTTGGAAAACATCTTTGCCAATATGGGCGAGGCGGACAAGAAAATTCTACCGCTGGTGATTAAGACCGATGTGCGCGGATCACTGGAGGCCATTGTTGGTGCTCTGCACGACTTTGGTACCGATGAAGTGGGCGTTAACGTGATCGCCTCGGGTGTTGGTGGTATCACCGAGTCGGACGTCAATCTGGCGCTCACTACCGGTGCCATTCTGCTCGGCTTCAATGTTCGCGCCGGCACAGGGGCCCGCGATCTGGCCGAGCAGGAGAGCGTTGAGATTCGCTACTACAGCATCATCTATAACCTCCTCGATGAGGTTAAGAGTGCGCTGTCGGGCATGTTGGCACCTGAAACTCGAGAAGAGATCGTCGGTATTGCCGAGGTGCGCGATGTATTCCGTTCGCCCAAGTTTGGCGCTATTGCCGGGTGTATGGTGATTGAAGGCACGGTCTACCGCAACAAGCCGATTCGTGTATTGCGCGACAATGTGGTGATCTATCAGGGTGAGCTGGAGTCTTTGCGTCGCTTTAAAGACGACGCCGGCGAAGTGCGCAATGGCACCGAGTGTGGTATCGGCGTTAAGGACTACAACGATGTTAAGCCGGGCGACTTGATCGAAGTCTACGACGTCACGCAAGTGGAGCGCACGCTCTAAGCGCCGCTAGGAGAGCCTAATGGCCAAAGAGTACAGTCGTTCGGAGCGGGTCGCCGACGCCATTCGGCGCGAGCTCTCGGTGCTTATTCGCGAAGAGGTTCGCGATCCGCGGGTCGGCATGGTAGCGATCACCGATGTCGAGATTAGTCGCGATCTTGCCTACAGCAAAATCTATATCAGCTTTGTGGGCGATCGCTCACAAGCGGAGATTGAAGCAGCGGTGACGGCGCTCAATGGCGCTGCCGGTTACCTGCGTCGGTTGCTGGCGGCGCAAATAAAGCTGCGCATTACCCCGACGCTGACGTTCTTCTACGACGATAGCGGTCGTCGCGGTGAGCACCTATCGGCGCTGATCGATTTTGCCGTCGCCTCAGATACTGCCGACCGAGCAGGCCAGTCTGGCGAGCCTCACTCTGGCGATGAGTAAGCTTGGCTAGGCGGCGCACCAAAGGCCGTGCGGTCAATGGCATTTTCTTGCTCGATAAGCCGCTGGAGATCTCATCCAATAACGCCATGCAGCGTGTTCGCTGGTTATTTAATGCCAATAAGGCGGGCCACACCGGCGCGCTCGATCCGCTGGCTACCGGCGTGTTGCCCATCTGCCTGGGTGAGGCGACCAAGTTTAGCCAGTACCTGCTCGATGCCGATAAGCGCTATACCGCCACCTTTGCACTGGGAGTGGCCACTGAAAGTGGGGACCGCGATGGTGAGGTGATTAGTCGCAATTCGGCCAGCCACCTCACCGAACAGCAGGTGGCTGCCGCTATGGCGACATTTGAAGGTGAGTCCGATCAGGTGCCATCGATGTTTTCGGCGTTAAAGCACCAGGGGCAGCCACTCTACAAGCTCGCCCGTCAGGGTATTGAAGTTGAGCGAGCGTCGCGCCGTATCACCCTGTTTAACTACCAGCTGTTGACGTTCCGCGGCGGTGCTGTCGCCGAGGTTGATGTCGATGTCCACTGCAGTAAAGGGACCTATATACGCAGTTTGGCGACTGATCTGGGTGAATTGCTCGGTGTCGGCGCACATGTCACTGCGCTGCGGCGCACCGCGGCCGGCCCGTTTGCGCTAGCGGCGGCGCATACCCCCGAGCAGCTCGCCGCGATGGTTGCCGCCGGCGGCGCCAGCGCCGCCGACCAGACGCTGCTGCCGATGGAGACCGCCGTACAGGGGGCGCTCGATGTTACATTGCCGCACAGTACCGAACAGGGCTTCATGCACGGACAGCCGGTGGCGGCGCCAGAGGCCTACCGAAATGGCCGAGAAGCAGGTATAGTGCGCGTCTTCGCTGAAGATCAGCGATTTTTGGGTGTCGCAACTCTCGCCGATAATGGCCTGCTGGCGCCGAAAAGATTAGTGGTCTACCCCGCCGGGTAGCTGCTACAGAGCGGGCGCGAGCCCCTAGGTTACCTGTAAATATGCGCGGATAACCTGGACTTTAATCTGCATATTTAGGAGAAGTAACATGGCACTGAGTGCAGAAGAGAAAGCGGCAATTGTTGCCCAGCATGGCAAGGGCGCTGGCGATACCGGTTCACCGGAAGTTCAAGTAGCGCTGCTGACTGCCAACATCAACAAGTTGCAAGGCCACTTTGGTGATCACAAGAAAGACCACCATTCGCGCCGCGGTCTGATCCGTATGGTCAACCAGCGTCGCAAGCTGCTCGACTATCTGAAGAGCAAAGAAGTGGCGCGTTATAGCGCACTGATCAAGACCCTTGGTCTGCGTCGCTAAAAGGCACTGGGCGGCTCCTTCGGGAGCCGCACTGCTGTGGTGGCCAGTGAATAAGTCACCAGCGGGGGCTCTGCTCCCAAACAGTTAGCAGTCGTGTAGGGCGAGTTGATCGAGTTACTGGTGTGCTCTTGCGAGAGCCCAGCAGTAACCCGAGCAGCGCCGCCATCGATGAGTGCTAGCGATTAACCATCATCAATATACTCAATAGGTAGCGATATGAATCCATTAGTCAAAAAATTTCAGTACGGTGAGCACACCATCACCCTAGAGACCGGTCGCATTGCTCGTCAAGCCACCGGCGCGGTGCTGGTCTCGATGGACGATACCCAGGTGCTGTGTACCGTAGTCGGTGTCAAAGAGCCCAAGCCGGGCCAAGATTTTTTCCCGCTCGGCGTGCACTACCAAGAAAAAGCCTATGCTGCGGGTAAAATCCCCGGTGGCTTCTTCAAGCGCGAAGGGCGTCCCAGTGAGAAAGAGACCCTAACCTCGAGGCTGATCGACCGCCCGATCCGCCCGCTGTTCCCGAGCGGCTTCAAGAACGAAGTACAAGTTGTCTGCACCGTGGTGTCAGCGCAAAAAGGTATCGACCCTGATATCGCTGCGATGATCGGCACCTCGGCGGCACTGTCTATCTCGGGTATTCCCTTTAATGGCCCAATCGGCTGTGCCCGTGTCGGTTACAGTGAAGAGGCTGGCTACCTGCTCAACCCCAGCTACACAGCGCTTGAGAGCTCGCTGCTCGACATGGTGGTGGCTGGTACCCGCGACGCGGTATTGATGGTGGAGTCTGAAGCCAAAGAGCTGCCCGAAGATATTATGTTGGGCGCGGTACTCTACGCCCACCAAGAGATGCAAGCGGTTATCAAGGTCATCGAAGAGCTTGCCGCCGAAGTCGGCAAGCCGCGCTGGGAGTGGCAGCCAGAAGCTGAAAATGCCGATCTTAAAGCGGCGTTGCAGGCACTGGTCGGCGCTCAGCTCGATCAGGCCTATCAAGTGGTCGACAAGCAGGCGCGCGTGGCGGCGGTAAACGCCCTGCGCGATCAGGCGGTTGCTGAATTGGCCAACGAAGACGGCCCCTCGGTTGACGATGTGAAAGATAGCTTCAAGAAGCTCGAGAAAAATATTGTTCGCGGCCGCATCATCCGCGGCGAACCGCGCATCGACGGTCGCGACAGCAAGACTGTGCGGGCTATCGATGTTGAGGTGGGCGTGCTCGGTCAGGTACATGGCTCGGCGCTGTTCACCCGCGGCGAGACTCAAGCCATCGTTGCCGCCACACTGGGTGCCACTCGCGACGCACAGATGATCGACTCGCTGGAAGGCCGCAAAGACGATCCGTTCATGCTGCACTACAACTTCCCGCCCTACTCGGTGGGTGAGGCCGGCCGTATCGGCTTTACTGGTCGCCGCGAAATTGGCCACGGCCGTTTGGCGCGCCGCGGTATTGCCGCTGTGCTGCCCAGCGAAGCTGATTTTCCCTATGCAATGCGCGTGGTCTCTGAGATTACTGAGTCAAACGGTTCAAGCTCCATGGCCTCTGTCTGCGGTTCGAGCTTGGCGCTGATGGACGCCGGTGTGCCGCTCAAGGCGCCGGTAGCAGGTATCGCCATGGGTCTTGTCAAAGAGGCGGAAGGCTTTGCTGTTCTCACCGACATCCTCGGCGACGAAGACCACCTCGGCGACATGGACTTTAAAGTGGCCGGCACCGTAGCCGGTGTTACCGCGCTGCAGATGGATATTAAAATCGAAGGTATTAACGAAGAGATTATGGAGATCGCACTCGAGCAGGCGTTGCACGCTCGACTGCACATTCTCGGCGAAATGAACAAAGTGATCTCGCAGGGCCGTGCCGAAGTGGCGGAGACTGCGCCGCGGATGAAAACGCTGCAGATCGATCCGGATAAAATCCGCGATGTGATCGGCAAAGGTGGGGCGACTATTCGCGCCCTGTGTGAGCAGCACAACGCCACCATCGACATCGATGACAGCGGTGCAGTTAAGATCTACGCCGTCGACGCCGCCGGCCTCAACGGTGCTGTTGCCAGCGTTGAAGCGATCTGCGCTGAGCCCGAGCCCGGTGAGATCTACGATGGCACGGTTGTGCGTATCGTTGACTTCGGCGCCTTTGTCAACTTCATGCCAGGTACCGATGGTCTGGTGCATATCTCTCAAATCGCCGATCAGCGCGTTAACAAGGTAACCGATTACCTGAGCGAAGGGCAGGTAGTTCGAGTCAAAGTGACGGAGATCGATAACCGCGGTCGCGTTAAGCTGTCGATCAAAGAGGCGATTGCCGACGAAAATGGAGCGCCGCTGGTCAGTAAGGCAGCTCCCGAAGCCGAGGCTCCCGCGGCTGCTGAAGAGGCGCCTGCCGCTGAATAACCGCTGCAGCGTCGCCACTAAAAAGCCGGGGCAGCGCCCCGGCTTTTTAGTTTGCCCACAGCGACGCGGGTGCCGGCAGTTTTTTACGCTTTTTTGACAATTATTGGTTGACTCTGTGGGGTCTGGCGCTATGATGCGCGTCCCGACTGCAAAGCGCACTGCGCCGCTGCGGTCGGTGTCGGTAGTGGGTGGCTTTGGCCGGTGTTAAAACGCGTGTTTACGGCGATTTTTAGCAACAAATTCCCGCGAGGCTATTGACAGGGTGGTGCGCTACTGTAGAATGCGCCTCCCGCTCATCGGAGCGAACGTTCTTTAACAAATAATCAAGCAATGCG
>SPIA01000003.1 GCA_004535795.1 Gammaproteobacteria bacterium LSUCC0057 | reverse complement strand
TCACAGCTGTTGCTGCTAGCAATATGGTTGGGCGACTTACCCTCAGCAACGGTGCCGTTGTGGCAGCTGGCACAGGTGCCAATCACTGCGCTGTGATCGACTTTACTCACCGTACTGAAATTGTTGGTGTTGTGGCAGTCCTCACAGCTATTACTGCTGTTGATGTGGCCGCTATTTTTGCCAGTAGCGGCGATACCGTTGTGGCAGCTGGCACAGTTACCGGTGACGGCCGAGTGGTCAAACACCGCCCCTTCCCAGCTATTAGTGGTATGGCAGTCTTCACAGCTGTTGCTGCTAGCAATATGGTTGGGCGACTTACCCTCAGCAACGGTGCCGTTGTGGCAGCTGGCACAGGTGCCAATCACTGCGCTGTGATCGACTTTACTCACCGTACTGAAATTGTTGGTGTTGTGGCAGTCCTCACAGCTATTACTGCTGTTGATGTGACCGCTATTTTTACCTATGGCAGTACCACCATTGTGGCAGGAGACACAGCTAGCTGAGATAGTGCTGTGGTCAAATGTTGCACTACTCCAACTGTTAGGTGTGTGGCAGTCTTCACAGCTGTTGCTGCTAGCAATGTGGTTGGGCGACTTGCCCTCAGCGGTGGTGCCGTTATGGCAGCTTACACAACTTCCCGCCACCGCTGAGTGGTCTACTCGCACTTGGGCTAAGAAGCTATTAGTAGTGTGGCAAGCCTCACAACTATTACTGCTATTGATATGACCACTGTTCTTACCGGTAGCCGCTATCCCGTTGTGACAGGATGCGCAGCTGCCAACCACCCCGGCGTGATCAAATTGATTGACCACTGAAAAATCGTTGGTGGTGTGACAAGCCGCACAGTCATTGCTGCTATTAATGTGCGCTGAATGCTTTCCCGTTGCTTCCAGTCCATTATGACAAGTTGCGCAAGACTGTGTCACACCGCTGTGGTCAAAACCTACTGATGATTCGGCAAACATTTGGGCTGAATAGAGCAGCAACGAGATAATTGTTATCGAGCTAATATCTTTTAATAATCTAATCATAGCGGTTGCTCTATACGTATTTCTCGGAACGAGTCTGGTACATGACAGCGGCCGCAATCGGTACCAAAACGTCGGCGGTGAGTGTCATCTTGTCGGTGACATTGGTAGCAATCAGCCTTGCCGGCTGTATGCGCTGGGGCTATGGCCAGATCGCGATTGTGGCAGTCTTGGCACTGCAGATTTTTGTGCTTTCCCTCTAGGGGGTAGTCGGTTTGTGAATCATGATCGAAAAGCCACAAACGCCAATCGTTGGGATTGTGGCACTGCTGACACTGCTCACCTAATTGTTCATCATGCGGGCTGTCATCGCGATGGCAGCTGTGACAAGTCGATTCCAACTGTTGATAGCTACCACCAGCATGGCAGCTGTCGCAAGAGGATAAAGCGTGCATTCCCAACAAGGGGAAATCAGTTAAATCGTGATTGAAACGGATGTCACTGTGCCAATTTTGTGAGGTATGACACTTTTCGCAAGTCTGTCCCAAGCCACCATAATGGACGTCATCAGGGGCATGGCAACTGCCACATTCGCTATCAATCTCGACGTCGGCACTAATATGGCAGCTGTCACATCGCAGTGTTTTATGACTGCCCACAAGAGCAAATTTGCTCTCTTTGAAATGGTCAAATTCGACATCATCCCAGCGTTTGACGCTGTGGCAGTCCGCACATTGCGTACCATTGCTGCCGAGGTGGATATCTTGATCTTTGTGACAAGCACTACATGCCATATCGGGGAGCTGAAAATTCTTACTATCTTGGTAACTGGTTTCATCGTGACATTGACTACAGGTCGCTTCTGCGTGAGCGCCTTCAAGAGCAAAGTCTGTCTTACTATGATCGTAGATTATTTCTGCCCACTTTTTATCATTGTGACAGTCGGCGCAATCTGTACCCCGCTGTCCACGGTGAAGATCCTCGAGCGCATGGCAAGCGTTACAGGACTGAGCAGTCTGCTGATAGCGATCATCTATATGGCACTGATTACATCCTGTTTGCGCATGGCTGTTATGCAGAGGGAATTCGGTCTCGTCATGGTCAAACGACAACTCTGACCAGCGCTCTGTTGAGTGACAAGTGGTGCATTGATCCCCTTTCTCACCACCGTGGCCTTTGCTCTGTTCATGGCAATCGCCACAGGCCTGTGGTGCTTCAGAAAACTTTTTATCGCTACTGTGACAGCTTTCGCATGCAAGTTCTTGATGCCCTCCATCGAGCGCAAAATCTGTATTGGCATGGTCAAAAGTGCGGGGATTTAATTGCACGATATCTGCTTCCCGCCCAAGGTGATCTGAATGACACTGACGACACTCGAGGAGCTGCTCGGACTTTAAGAGTCCGTGATAGCCGGACTTCAGTTTAATATCGGCATCAATCTCTTCATGACAATCTCGGCAAAGTTGCGCCTGTAAACTATCGTCGAAATCACCATGACAGCTGTCACACTGCTGCTCAAGATGTGCGTGGCTCTCAACGACTTTGCCGGGCATTATCAGCGTCTTGAATATCGATGCCGCCCGAGGCTTGCTGTCCTTTTGCTGCTCTTCGGAGTGAACCCAAGACGAGACAGACAACAGCATCAGGAAAATTCCCATACACAAATGCATAACTGCTGGTCTGCTCGCTCTATACATAATTCAGTAGGCATGCACAGCATAGACATGCACAAATCCAGCAATAATCAGCATGAAAAAGATCGGCATATGTAACATATGCCAGAGTGAAAATAGGCGCTCAAAAAAATCCAGCTCGGCAATACGTCTCACTAAACTGAGGTAATCGACAACCTGACGCTGTACCTTGAGCAACAGCAAACGCTGCTCACTCCCTCTAGGCGAACTAAACTCGAGATTAAGCTGTTCGGCACGCAGCTGTAAACGCAGTTGTCTTGCCAACTGTCGTGTTTGCAGGGCTATTTTAAACGCTGTGATAGCTCTTTTTGCTAGGCTCTGGTTGGCTTTGTTCGCCTGTGGCAGCACGCTTGCCTCAAAGTCGAGCAACTGTTTAAGCACAGCTTCACTAACTACTACAGTCTGCTGATTAGTCAGAGTGTCTGTGAGTTGCTGCTTATCGGCGATCATTTCCGCCATCTGTAGTTTCCTACCATACAGCCCGGCGTGGATACGGCTGTATATGTAGCGCCCGACAATACCACTAGTGGCCATCAACAGCATACAAACTAAGGCGATGTTACTGTTGGTCGAGCCGAAACTAAAATTACTGTGGTAGAGAATCGCCAAAGGGCCCAGCAAACCCAGCAACATATGCAAACGGAACCAGCCAGGCACCGTCAATACAAACCAATTTGAGCGGGGTAGCCGCTTTCGCAGCGGATAGATTAACAGCACAAGCATCATTAAGCCGCCGACAATACCCAGGGCATAACCCAATCCATGCTCTGCATTGATAAAGTATTCATCACGGATCGACCAACCAAACGCCAATATCAATGAAATCAATAGGGCACTCAGCAAGGTGGGGATCGAAGAGGTTCGATACCGAGATCCATCTACCAGTGTTATCCAATTTTTTTGAGCAGTCATAGGCTAGCGGCCACTACTCTGACGAGGGCTGATTCTCAGAGCCTGGCGCATAAGTGTCACCGATATACTGATGAATTTTAATTCCACCTTTGGATAATGAGCGAGGCTGCGCTACACCTGTTGACTGTGACATCGGCTCGCCTTCATAACCAAGCTCACGAGCCCGAGCAAAAGCTATCTTGGACTCCTCATAACGCTCTAAGTAGTGATAGGACTTTGCCAACAAAACCCAACCATCGCGGTCTTCAGGTGTGCGTGCCAGACGCGCCTCCAACCCGGCAAGCAAATCACTCACTGAGTCGACCTGGCCTTCAGGCGCGGGGGCAGGTGGCAAACCTCGTTGTGCCATAGCCTGCATCGGCATGGCCAGAACTAACACCGCAACTAAGCAGCTGAGCAGTAAAGGGGCCATGTTTGATCTAGACATGCGCTTTCTCCAGTAAATTGGATGAAACAGGAAGTTTTGGTTGGTTATTTCGTAATTCTTTAGAATTATAATAGTAATATATGATAACAGCACAACCTTAAGCTTTTATTAAAACTGTGCAAATCTTCCTAGACCCATGATTTCATTGCCGTTGTGGCATCTAGTTGAGATTTCTTAAGCTCAAATTAAGCCCTGACTTTTACACTACATTGCTTCTCAGCGCTTGGCCCTTGTTTTGATGTTATAGGTATTTATGACTTTCTCCCACTCCCCTGTCTTGATCTATCTGCTGGTGATGATACTGATCTGGTGGCTCTTCGCGCACCGTCGTAAAGCAACCGAACAACGCGCACAGGCCCGTAAACAACAGGCGATAACTCAAGGCTTAGATCAGCCTCCAACACTGCATCCGACCATTGACCCCAATCTTTGTCGTGGCTGTGGCGCCTGTGTCACTGCCTGCCCCGAGGGTGAGATTATTGGACTCATCGACGGCCGCGCTGAGTTAATTGAAGCGGCGAACTGCATTGGCCATGGAGCCTGCCAAGCGGCATGTCCCTTTGATGCTATAGATTTGGTGTTCGGCACTGCTGAGCGCGGCGTCGATATACCGGCTTTGGCCAGTGACTTTTCAACAACTCGCGACGGAGTCTGGATTGCCGGTGAACTAGGAGGTATGGGCCTCATCCGCAATGCTATTACGCAAGGTGTACAGGCCTGCGAAAGCGTTGCCGAACGACTGCGCAAGCAGCCCGCAGTCAACCCACAGAGTGCTGGCTGTGATCTTGTTATTGTCGGCGCAGGGCCTGCAGGCATAGCGGCTTCACTCACTGCGAAGAAGCTCGGCATATCTTGTACTGTTGTAGAGCAAGATACTTTGGGCGGTACCGTTGCCCATTTCCCGCGCAATAAAATTGTCATGACTGCGCCCGTAGAGTTGCCGCTCGTAGGCAAAGTCAAGCTGCGCGAAACCAGCAAGGAGTCGTTGTTAGAATTCTGGCAAAACATTATCACTGAACATCAGCCTGACATACGCTTCGGTGAGCAAATGATTGGACTGGAGGGTGATTACAACGACTTCACGGTGACGACCAGCCATGGCCAGTTGCAGTGTCGCGCCGTTCTATTGTGTCTCGGCCGACGTGGCACACCCCGCAAGCTCGAGGTCCCGGGCGAAGAACTGAGTCATGTGGTTTACAGTCTCACCGACGCCAGCCAGTATACTGGTTGCAGCGCGGTCGTCATTGGCGGTGGAGATAGCGCAATTGAAGCGGCGCTAGCTCTTGCCGAACAACCCCATACTCAGGTTGTACTAAGTTACCGCGGCAGTGGATTTAGCCGCGCCAAGAGCAAAAATCGTCTTAACTTAGAGCGCAGTGCGGTAGAGGTTAGACTCAATTCACAAATACAAAGAATTACTTCAACACAGGTAGTCCTTGCACAGCAACAACAGACTCATACTGTTGCTGCTGACCTAGTCGTTATATGTGCAGGTGGCATTCTGCCCAGCGCTTTTTTAACCAAAATGGGTATTCAGGTAGACACGAAATATGGCAATCGCTAAACAGCAAAAGGCAAAACTCAGCAGCTGGCGGCAGTTAGCGGTTTTGGCTCTTTTCCCCGCTCTTTTCATCGATATGTCACGAGCTGAGGATGTCGACACAACTCAGCTCGAGGAGGCTATTTTTTTAATTCGCCAGCGGCAGTTTGTTCCCGCAGTCAAATTACTCACGCCGTTAGCCAACCAAGGCAACAACGATGCTCGTTTTAGACTAGCTGCGCTCTATCAGCGCGGCAGTGGCGTCACGAAATCATTGCAACACGCCTTTGAATTGCTAAATAAGGCTTGCCAACACCAACACCCGGCTAGCTGTAAAGAGTTGTCACGCTATTATGAGTATGGACGGGGCACCAATCAGAGCATTTCTGCCGCGCTGCAGACACTTGAAAAGGCTGCTGCTGCTGGAGCAACTGTCGCCGAAAGAGACCTGCGAAGACTGCGTGAACAACTGAAAAAAACTTACACCATCGATGAGCTGCAAGTCATGATCGTCCAACAACAAACAGAGACCTTCAAGACAGCCTTGACCAACCAGCCGCTCTTTTACCAACAGCTACTGACCAGCGGACACTCTCTGCTCAGCTACGCCATCTCGAATAAAGAGATCTGGGCGGTGGAGCTGTTACTGCAGCAGAGTGACCCAAACCTTTTGACTGGCTTTGGCCAGCCGCCGCTAACTATCGCCGTGCTCGCTCAATCACCAGCAGCGGTAGGTATGCTGGCAGCACAAGGGGCCAACATTAATGGTCGGGATTCACTGGGTAACTGCCCTTTGCACCATGCCGTAAGAATAGCAGGTGAAGAAATTATCAATCTGTTGCTGCAACTGGGCGCTAATCCTAATTGTCGCAATAACGCTGAAAATTCTCCATTTGACCTAACCGCAGAAAGCGATCGCGCCATCCGGCAACTGCTCAGCCAATACGGTGCAAAAAAAACCACCGCTGTTAAGCAGGCTTACATCTCTGAAATAGAGCGCAATAATACCGCATTAGAGGCTCTCGACGCGCTCGATGACACTCCCTATGCGCAGTGGCAGCCATTAAATGTAGCCGCTTGGTTAGGCAGTTCAGCAGTGGTAGAGCGCTTAATTGATTCAGCCACGGAGACCGGGTTTGCTCAAGCCTTCGTCAACCAAACAGACAGCACCGGGTTCACGCCGTTAATGCGTGCGGCGATGCGAGGTCACAGCGACGTTGTTGCCATTTTGCTGAATTATGGCGCATCAGTTATGACAGTAGATCCCCAGGGACTCACTGCATTTGATCACGCCCTGCGAACAGATAGCCTGGCGACAATAACGCTATTACTACAAAAAACTGAGCAGAGCTCGAATCAAAGTTTGCTGAGACTATTACAGCATGCTGCCGTGATTGGCAGTGACGATGTGCTGTTAGCAATAATTAGGCAGGCACAACCGTTATCTAGAGACTTTGATTCTTCAGAACTTTCGGTGCTCCTCAATACAATGGCCTCACAACAGCGGGTCAAGAGCGCTACAGCATTACTGCAGAGTCTGCCCAAACATGCGGAAAAGCAGACGCTTAGCGTTATCCTTAACAAAAAGGACTCGCTGCAACGCAGCACACTCTGGTGGCTGCTGCATTACCGCTTCATCGAGACAGCGCTACTGTTTCATCAGGCTGGCAGTGAATTAGGCCAAGCTGATCACCAAGGAGTGACCCCATTGCACCTATTAGCCGCAGTGGCCAATGAGCAACAACTCCAGCAATTTGAGATAACCGAGGCCATTATCAATGACACTGATCAACTCGGCTCAACCGCACTGATGGAGGCGGCTCAAGTTGGCAATGTAGCAGCTATCATTTGGCTTTTAGAGCAAGGCGCCGACGTCGGCATGCGTAACACTCAGTCACTCACAGCACTCATGATAGCCGCTCGCAATGGCCACATAGATGCCGCAAAGATACTGATAGCCAGCGGCGCCAATCCCAGCAAACGCAACAAAGAAGGGCTTAATGCTGCTGCTCTAGCGGCCCGTGCAGGCTTTGATTCGTTGTCGCAATACTTACATTCACTTTAATGAAGCCCTATCACCACCAGCGCTCACCTTGACACTCTGCCCGAGTAGTACGTCAATTAAGAGGGGCGTTATTCCCTTGAGCAGGGTGAGGTAAAAACCTTGAACTCTCCAAGTTTACTGAGCAACCAGCAACTGCGCGACATGATTGGCCAATACAGTCTGTTCTTAGTCCTCCACCCGCAGGCTCTGTAGAGCGCTGCGCAGCTCTTGCGGCAATGCTGTTGGCCGCTGGCTGTGGCGGTCGACAAAGACATGGGTAAAACTGCCAAGCGCCGCCGCTTGCCGTTGCTCTGGGGCAAAGATAGCCACCCCGTAAGTGACCGAGCTGTTGCCCAACTTTAACACCTGCACGCCGCCTTGCAGCTGCTGTGGAAAAGCGACCGGACTGCGGTAGTGACAGTGCGACTCGACAATAAAACCGATCGTATTGCCGCCGTGAATATCTAAACCGCCGCGCTCAATCAGAAATTGATTGACGATGGTGTCGAAGTACGAATAGTAGTTCACATTATTTACGTGGCCGTAAATATCGTTATCCATCCAGCGCGTGGCGATACTCTGCAGATAAGGATAGTCGCTGCGCAGTAGCGCCAGAGTGGCGTCAGTGGTTTCACTCATAATTTCTCACCGGTAATAGTAGATCGCTGCGCTCACAGCGCTGCACGATAGATGGCGAGCGCATCGCCATAGCTGAGCGGCCGTGGGTTGTTGACGAGCAGTCGCTGCTGCAACAGCGCGTCCTCGGCTAAAAGCGGCAAATCTGCTTCGCCAATACCCACATCGCTCAGGCGAGTCGGCAGCGACAAGTCGCAGATCAGCTGCTCTAGGGCGACAATAAACTGCTCGGCACTCTGTTCGGCGCTAGCGGCTGGAACAAATTCGGGAATAGCCGCCACCGCCAATGTGGCGTAAAGATCGGCCACAGCGGCGCTATTGAACCGCATCACCGCTGCCAGCACCAGCGCATTGCTGACGCCGTGTGATAGGTGGAAACGGCCGCCGAGCGGATAGGCCAGTGCGTGTACTGCCGCCACCGGCGAGTTGGCAAAAGCCTGGCCGGCCAAACAAGCGCCAAGCAGCATTGCTTGGCGAGCGGCGAGGTTGTCGCCCTCTGCCACAGCGGTGCGAATATTGCCGCCGAGCAGCTGCAACGCCTGATAGGCCAACATGTCCGAATAGGGGTTTTTGCCGATCGCCCCGGTGTACGCCTCAATGGCGTGGACCATGGCATCGATACCGGTGGCGGCGGTTATGGCCGGTGGCAAGCCCAAAGTGAGTTGCGCATCAAGCAGTGCTAAGTCGGGTAGCAATTGTGGCGCCACCACCGCTGCTTTGGTGTGCTCGCCGGTGGTGACAATAGCCACCGCTGTCACCTCTGAGCCGGTGCCCGCCGTGGTGGGGATCAGCAGCAGCGGCAGTCGGCGGCCGCGCGCCCGGTCGACACCATAGATCTCGTCCAGTGTTTGCTCGGAGTGAGCGAGCAGCGCCACCAATTTGGCACAATCCATCGAGCTGCCGCCCCCGAAACCGATCACCGCATCAACATCGGCCTGTTGCGCCTCTGCCACAGCGGCCAGTACAACCCGTTCGGGGGGGTCGGCGACCACCGCGTCGAATACCGACACGGTCAGTCCAGCCGCTTGCAGCGGCTGCACTGCCCGCACCAGCAAACCGGCAGCTACCACACCGGCGTCGGTGACAACGAGCGGACGGGCAATACCGCGGCTGCGGCACAATTCACCCAAGCGCGCTACAGCGCCGGGCTCGCAAAGCAGTGCAGCGGTGGTATTGAAGGTGAAGCCGCGCATAACCCCTCCCAATTATCTGACTGAGCGAAGTGTAACCGAAAAGTAGAGCTGACCGTCGCAGCTTGCGCGGTAAATAAAGTTTGCCACAGAGGTTAAAGCTGCGCTTTTGGTCGAACCCGCTGCGCGGATTATGAGGCGCATGCCGGCCAGAAAATAAAAAACCCCATGCCAAAGGCATGGGGTTAATACTGCTGGCAGATTCAACTGCGGGACTGACTCGCAACGGCTGGGGCCGTTGCTCGGGGCTGCGCCCCGCCTGCGGCGCCCTAAAAGCTGCGCTTTTGGTCGAACCCGCTGCGCGGGTTATGAGGCGCATGCCGGCCGGAAAATAAAAAACCCCATGCCAAAGGCATGGGATTAATACTGCTGGCAGATTCAACTGCGGGACTGACTCGCAACGGCCTATGCCGTTGCTCGGGGCTACGCCCCGCCTGCGGCGCCCTAAAAGCTGCGCTTTTAGTCGAACCCGCTCCGCGGGTTATGAGGCGCATGCCGGCCGGAAAATAAAAAACCCCACGCCAAAGGCATGGGGTTTTTTATTTTAGTGGCGGACCGGACGGGACTCGAACCCGCGACCCCCGGCGTGACAGGCCGGTATTCTAACCAACTGAACTACCGGTCCGCATAAACTGTCCTGCAGCGTGCAGCAGCACACTGCAGAGGTATAAATGGTGGGTGGTAACGGGATCGAACCGCTGACCCTCGCCTTGTAAGGGCGATGCTCTACCAGCTGAGCTAACCACCCTCCGGAAGAGGTGCGCATTCTACTGAATTGGTTGGGGCTGTCAAACATTTTTTAATCGCCCAGACAAAAGCGCTTCTGCTATACATCGCTCGTTGGCACTTTTAGAATAGCTGGTTTTCAGACTGGGCTCTGCTCGCGGGATATCAAGCTATGTTTTTGTATAAAGAGTTCTCTATAGAAGCGGCCCACCGGCTACCCAATGTGCCTGCTGGGCACAAATGTTCACGGCTACACGGTCACTCGTTTCTGGTGCGCATTGAAGTCGCTGGTCCGGTCGGCGAGCAGAGCGGTTGGGTGATCGACTTTGCCGACATTAAAACCGCTTTCAAACCGCTCTATGACCAGCTCGACCACCACTACCTCAACGAGGTCGAGGGGCTCGAAAACCCGACCAGTGAAAACCTCGCCAGCTGGATATGGCAGCGCTTAAAACCTGCTCTACCCCTGCTCAGCGCCGTTGAAATTAAAGAGACCTGTACCAGCGGCTGCCGCTACGTTGGCGACTGATCCGCTCACTTCAGCAAGCTCTGTAGCGCGCTGCCAAGCTCTGGGTAGGCGAACTGATAGCCACTTTCAAGTGCCTTGGCGGGCAGAATATTCTGGCCGTTGAGCAGCAGCTCAACACCCATCTCGCCAAACAATAATTTAACTGCCAATGCCGGCATCGGCAGTACAGCTGGGCGGCGCAACGCTTGTCCGAGCTGGTGAGCAAAATCGCGATTAGTCACCGCAAACGGTGCGGTTGCGTTAAAGCCGTGGCAAAGTTCGGCGCAATTAAATGCGTGTGCAATCAGGCCAACCATATCGTCGATATGTACCCAAGACATCCACTGCTGGCCGCTACCGATCGGCCCACCCAGCCCCAACTTGAATGCCGGCAACATTTTCTGCAACGCCCCCTGCTCGCCGAGCACGATGCCGGTGCGCAGTAGCACCACCCGCGCACCGAGATCCTCAAAACCGAGCGCCGCCTGCTCCCAGGCGCGGCAGAGTTGATGTGAGAAGCCGTCGCTGGGGCTACCATCTTCGCCGAGCGGCTCGCTGCCGTGGCCGTAGTAGCCGATCGCCGAGCCGCTGACTACAACG
This sequence comes from Gammaproteobacteria bacterium LSUCC0057, assembly GCA_004535795.1. GTDB lineage: Bacteria > Pseudomonadota > Gammaproteobacteria > Pseudomonadales > Porticoccaceae > LSUCC0057. Next base: position 346,675 of record SPIA01000003.1, on the reverse strand, counting down.
CTGGGCGCGTGGCCGAGCTCTGTGAATTTAGCCACCAACTGCTCGGTCAGTGTCACTCGGCTGGCATAAAAAGCCGCTTTGCGTCGTTGGCTCCAGCGCCCCTCGGCGAGCGGCTCACCGGCCAAATTGAGCAGGCGGTCAAACGGCGCACAGCGCTCTAAAGCGTCTATAGAATCGATAAAATCCAACTGTGCCGACTGCGGTAGGCGCCGTTGCGCCGCTGCTGGGTCGCGGCTCAACACGGTCAATTGCTCACCCGCGGCCAGCGCAGCGGCAATATAGTGCTGGCCGATAAAACCGCTGCCGCCAGTAATCAGTGTCCTGTTGCTCATAAAACCACCTCGGGTTGCTTGACGATCGGCCACCAAAGCTGCGTTAGCGGCGGTGAGTCTGCTAGAATCGCTTACTGTTACCACCGGCCACCGCGCCGCTTAGATGAGCATGTTCATGAGTCTTGCAGATAAAGTCTTGGCAGTAAATAACGACTTGCCAATCCGATCAAACCGCCCAGTGCACAGCGGTAAGGTGCGCTCTGTCTACTGGCTCAACGACAGCGACAGCGCGCGGCTGATCGCAGCCAACAATTACCCGGTCGCTGCCGATGCGGCTCTGGCAGTGATGGTGATCTCCGACCGTATCTCCGCTTACGAATGCCTATGGGAGGGCGAAGGTGGCTTGTCTGGCATCCCCGGCAAGGGCGCCGCGCTCAATGCCATCTCCAACCACTGGTTCAACCGTTTTAAACAACACGGCTTGGCCCGCAGCCATATTGTCGACACCCCCCACCCGCTGGTGTGGATTGTCCAGCAGGCGCGGCCGGTGATGATTGAAGCGATCTGCCGCCAATACATTACCGGCTCGATGTGGCGCGCCTACGCCAAAGGCGAACGAGAATTTTGCGGCATCACCCTGCCCGAGGGGCTGCAGCGCGACCAGCGCCTTGAGCAACTGCTGATTACGCCATCCACCAAAGGGGTGATCAGTGGAGTCGCCGGCATCCCGGAGCTGGACGATGTCAATGTCAGCCGCAGCGATATCAGCGCCAACTACCGCGCCTTCCGATTTGACCGCGCCGCCGACATCGACCGCTACGAGCAGCTGCTCAGTGATGGATTTGCGTTGATCAGTGCCGAAATGGCGGGCCACGACCAGATCTTTGTCGACACCAAATTTGAATTCGGCTATGCCCGCAATGCCTCTGGCGAGGATGAGCTGATCTACATGGATGAGGTCGGCACCCCCGACTCATCGAGAATCTGGGATGGCGCCAGCTACCGCGACGGCGTGGTAGTCGAGCGCTCCAAAGAGCAGTTTCGGCAGTTTTTGCTCAACCACTTTGACGACCCGGATATTCTTGTCAACAAAGACCGCATGCAAGAGCGTTACGCGCTGGCGCGCGACCATCGACTGCCGGCAGAGATTATGCTCAGCGTCGCCGACACCTACCGCCACACCGCCGAGCGCATCACCGGCGAGGCACTGCAGCTCAGCGACAATCCGCGCGCAGAGATTATTGAACTGCTGGCCAGCCGCTACCAGCTGATCGACTAGGAGTACCGCTATGGCCCACCACCTCGTCTGGCTGCGCAACGATCTGCGCTGCGCCGACCACCCGGCGCTCTACCACGCCTGCGCTGCGGCACGCCAAACCGGCAGCCGCGTCACCGCAGTCTATGTGGCGACACCGGCGCAGTGGCACTACCACGACGAGGCGCCGGCCAAATTGGCACTGCGCAGCCAACTGCTGACTTCACTGCGCCAGCAGTTGGCCGAGCTCGGCATTGAGCTGCTGCTGCTGGAGTGCCCTCACTACAAGGATATCCCCGCCCTACTGCTGGCAGAGCTGCAGCAGCTGCAGGCCAGCAACCTTTGGTTCAACCGCGAATACCCGCTCGATGAGCAGCACCGCGATGAGGCGGTCAGCGCCGCGCTCAGCCAACAGGGGCTAACCGTCAACGCCTGCCATGGCGATATGTTGTTTGCCGAGCCGACCCTCAACGGCCAGGGTCAGCCCTACAAAGTGTTCTCGCCCTGGTACCGCGACTGGGTGCGCAAAAACAGTGAATTGGCCCTGCCGACACTGCAGACGCCGGCGGCCGTCGGCGCCGCTGTGGCGGTACCGGCAACCGCCATTGCACTGCCCGGCGCCAGCAGTTACCGCGAAGATTTGTGGCCGGCCAGCGAGGCGGCAGCGCAGCAGCGCCTGCACAGCTTTACCCTGCGCCAGCTCAGTGATTACGGCGATCAGCGCGATATACCCAGCATTAATGGCACCAGTACACTATCGGTCTACTTGGCCAGCGGCGTGCTCACCGTGCGACAAATTTTTGCCGCGGTAGTGGCCGCCTGTGAGGGCAATCGCCGCGACTGGCGCGAGGATCACTGGTTTCGCGAGCTGGGCTGGCGCGAGTTCTATAAAAATTTGATGATTCACTACCCGCGCTTGAGCCGCGGCCGCGCCTTTAAAGCCGAGACCGAACAGCTGTACTGGCAGCGCGACGAGGCACTCAACCAGCTCTGGCAGCAGGGTAAAACCGGCTTTCCAATTGTCGATGCCGCCATGCGCCAACTGCAGCGCACCGGCTGGATGCACAACCGCCTGCGCATGATCACCGCCAGCTTTTACACCAAGCTGCTGTTTATGGACTGGCGCCAGGGCGAGGCGTTTTTTATGCAGCAGCTGCTCGATGGCGATTTTGCGTCGAACAATGGCGGCTGGCAGTGGAGCGCCTCGACCGGCTGCGATGCCTCACCGTGGTTCCGCATTTTCAACCCCACCCGCCAATCTGAGAAGTTTGACCCCGACGGGAACTTTATTCGCAAGTTTGTCCCCGAACTGGCCGAGCTGCCGGCCAAACAGATTCACTGCCCGCCGACTTTGCTGCGCCACGCCTGCGGCTACCCGGAACCGATCATAGATTACAGCCAGGCTCGCGCCGCGGCACTGGCTGCATTCAAAGCGCTGACGCCGGTGCAGTAGTTACGCCACTTTATCGATCAGCGTTCCCTGCTGCACAAACTGGGCAATATTGCCGGCGGCGCGGCGCACCATATCGCCGCGACACTCGGCGGTGGCGCTGCCAATGTGCGGGGTCAACACCACGTTGTCCATCGTTTTCAACGCCGCGGTCACCTCGGGCTCGTGCTCAAAGACATCTAACCCAGCCGCGGCCAATTTGCCGGCCTGCAACGCCGCAACGAGCGCCTGCTCGTCGATCAGCGGGCCGCGGCCGGTGTTGATCAACACGCTGTGTGCGGGAAATTTATCCAGCAGTGCGGCATCCACCAAGTGGTGGGTCTCTGCTGTCAGTGGGCAATTTAGCGACACCATATCGACCGCGCCGACCAGCGCCTCGAGGCTATCTATGTAAGTGGCGCCGAGCGCCTGTTCAGCCGCCTCTTTGCGGCGCGGCCCCCAGTAGAAGATCTCCATATTAAAACCGCGGGCACGGCGCGCCAGCGCCTGGCCAATGTCGCCAAAACCGACAATTCCCAATTTTTTGCTGTGCACCCGCACCCCCAGCTTGCCCTGCGCTTGCAGCCACTGGTCGGCGCGCAGAAAACGCTCACCGGCGCTCAATCGTCGGCAGGTGTCGAGCAGCAGCGCCATCGCCAAATCGGCGGTATCTTCGGTAACCACCGGGGTATTGCTCACGGCGATCCCTCTGGCCGCGGCGGCGGCGAGGTCGATGTTGTCGGTACCCACACCGATGTTGGCGATCAGCTGCACGCTCTCTGGCATAGCGGCAATCTGCTCTGCTTGCAGAGCGTCCATCACCGTGGCCAGCACAATGGTGACCCCACTCCACAGCTCACCGCTGTAGTCGTGCGCCAAGCGCACCTCGCCAAACTGTTGCAGTGAGTCGGTAAACGCCCGGGGCAGCAGCGCGGTGGTAACTAAGATAGTGTGCATGGGGACTCCTCAAAGCCGTTGGTTGAGTATTTTCAGCTCGGTACAGTTTACCGCGCCGACCACGGCGAGTTTGTCGCTAAATTAGCAGAGTGGCTTGGGTTGGAGCGCTACTGTGTGCGTAATCCGAACTTTCTATCAACAAAAATGGAGTCTGCTATGGCTGGATATCGTTCTAATAAAGTCACCGTGGGCAAAAGCGCCTCGGCGGCGCGCTCACTGTGGATGGCCAGCGGCGTCGACAACAAAGATTTTGGCAAACCGATCATTGCCATCGCCAACTCGTTTACAGAATTTGTGCCTGGCCATGTCCACCTGCAAGAGGTCGGGCGGCTGGTCGCCGACGCAATCTGGGCAGCGGGCGGCATCCCTCGCGAGTTCAACACTATCGCCGTCGACGACGGTATCGCCATGGGTCACGACGGCATGCTGTACAGCCTGCCGAGCCGCGAAATTATCGCCGACAGTATTGAGTACATGGTCAATGCACACTGTGCCGATGCCATTATCTGCATCAGCAACTGCGACAAAATCACCCCCGGCATGCTGATGGCTGGGCTGCGGCTCAATATTCCGGTGATCTATGTCTCCGGCGGACCAATGGAGGCCGGTCGCACTGAGATCGACAACCAGATTGTCCGCGTCGATCCGATCGAAACCTACATCGCCGCCTTCAATGAAGACACCAGCGAGCGCGCCAAACAGATCGAAAACAGCGCCTGCCCCACCTGCGGCTCCTGCTCCGGCATGTTCACCGCCAACTCCATGAACTGCCTCGCCGAAGCCTTGGGGCTGGCGCTGCCGGGCAACGGTTCGATGCTGGCCACCCACGTCGATCGCAAAAAGCTCTTTATTGGCGGCGCCAAGCGCATTGTCGAAATGGCCAAAGCGCATTATCTCGACGGCGACGACACGCTGCTGCCGCGCGCAATCGCCACCCGCGCCGCCTTTGTCAACGCCATGAAGGTCGACATCGCCATGGGTGGCTCGACCAATACCATCTTGCACCTTCTGGCGATGGCGCAAGAGGCCGATGTCGACTTTACCATGGCCGACATCGACCAGCTGTCGCGACAGATCCCCCACCTCTGCAAAGTTTCGCCGGCGACCCGGGACTACTATATGGAAGATGTCCACCGCGCCGGCGGCATCATGGGGCTGCTCGGCGAGCTCGACCGCGCTGGGCTGATCGACACCAGTGTCAACCATGTCTCCGGCCAGAGCCTGGAACAAGTGCTGGCCAAGTGGGACTACCTGCGCAGCCACGATCCCGAGGTCTTCGACTTCTACCGCGCCGCTCCGGGCGGGGTGAAGACCATCCGCGCCTACAGCCAAGAGGCGCGCTGGAAGAGCCTGGACATGGACCGCGAGAAAGGCTGCATTCGCAATATTGACCACCCCTACAGCAGCGAGGGCGGTCTAGCGGTGTTGTTTGGCAACCTCGCCGAAAAAGGCTGTATTGTTAAAACCGGCGCAGTGCCGATGTCGATGTATCAATTTAAAGGTAGCGCGCGGGTCTTCGACCAGCAGGAGACCGCCCTAGCGGCTCTGGAGGGAGACGAGATAGACCCCAACACAGTCATCATTATCCGCTACGAGGGGCCCAAAGGTGGCCCCGGTATGCAAGAGATGCTCAAGCCGACTATGACCCTCAAAGTCAAAGGGTTAGACATGAGTTGCGCCCTGCTCACCGACGGGCGCTACTCGGGCGCAACGGCTGGCTTATCGATCGGCCATGTCTCCCCAGAAGCGGCAAATGGTGGTACTTTAGCGCTGGTAGAAGATGGTGACTTGATAGAGATAGATATCCCGGCGCGCACCATCAACCTGTTGGTCGACGAGGCCAGTTTGGCGCAGCGGCGCAGCGCCATGCAGGCGCTCGGCGACCAAGCCTGGCAACCGCGCGGCCAGCGCACCCGGGTGGTCACCCGCGCATTGCGCGCCTATGCCGCCTTCGCTAGCAGCGCCGACCGCGGCGGCTTCCGCGATCTGTAGCGGCTCAAAAACAACCACAATAGCACTTATCTGAGGGCAGTATGGGCAAACTACGCGATATCTCACTGAGCGACAAATACACACAAAACAGCGGCATGCTGTTTATGAGCGGCAACCAAGCGCTGGTGCGGCTACCACTCATTCAGTACCAGCTCGACCGCCGCAACGGCCTCAATACCGGCGGCTTTATCTCCGGTTACCGCGGCTCGCCGCTGGGTGGCTACGACGCCGCTCTTTGGCAGGCTAAACAGGCGCTAGAAGCCACCGATGTGTGCTTTCAGCCCGGCCTCAACGAAGAGTTGGCGGCCACTGCAGTTACCGGTAGTCAGCAGTTGTCGCTGATCCCCGACGCCACCCACGATGGCGTGTTTGGCATCTGGTACGGCAAAGGCCCGGGAGTCGACCGCGCGCTGGACGCCCTGCGCCACGGCAACTTCAGCGGTGCCGACCAAAACGGCGGTGTGCTAGTGCTCTACGGCGATGACCACCCCGGCAAAAGCTCGACCATCTGCAACCACTCCGAACCGGCGTTAGCCGCGGCGATGATCCCCTCTTTTTACCCAGCCAATGTCGGTGAATTTATTGAATTTGGTCTGCTCGGCTGGGCCGCCTCGCGCTACAGCGGGCTGTGGATCGGCTTTAAATGCGTCAATGAAACCGTCGAGCAGACCGCTACGGTGGAAGTCGATTTAGACAATATTCATTTCACCCTGCCCGATCGCGGCGAGCTGCCGGAGGGCGGTGTTAACTACCGGCCAATTGCCAAGGACCCCAAGCTTGAAGAGGTCATTGTCGCCGACTACCGTATTCCGCTGCTGCATAAATTTATCCGCGCTAATCACATTGACCGCATCACTCACGGCGATCCGCAAGCCACCGGTAAACTCGCCATCGCCACCGCCGGCAAGGCGTGGCAAGAGACGGTCGCCGCCCTCAAGCTGCTCGGCATAGACAAAGCCCGCGCAATTGAGCTGGGGCTGAGCGTCTACAAGCTCGGTTGTATCTGGCCAATTGAGCCGCAAGGCATCCAGCAGGTCGCCGAACGCCACAGCGAGTTGCTGGTAGTCGAAGAGAAAAAAGCGTTCATGCAGCCACAAATTGCCGAACTGATTATCAACTTAGCCAACCGCCCGCGGCTCTCTGGCAAGCGCTCACCGGAGGGCGATGAGCTGCTGCCGAGCTCGCTGTCGCTGAGCGCGCAAATGATCGCCCGCGCCATTGCGCTGCGGCTGGTCGCCAACGGCTGTGAAGAGCCAATGATCACCAGCTACGCTGAGCAAGCAGTGGCCGAGGCGGCAAAATCCGGGCTGGCGGTAATGCGCACCCCCTACTTCTGCTCGGGCTGCCCGCACAACACCAGCACCAAAGTGCCCGCCGGCAGCGTCGCCATGGGCGGTATCGGCTGCCACGCCATGGCCAGCGCCTACCGCCCCGACACCCTCGCACCACTGCAGATGGGTGGTGAGGGCTGCAACTGGATCGGTATCGCACCCTTTACCAACACCCAGCATGTCTTCCAAAACTTGGGCGATGGTACCTACTACCACTCTGGGCTGATGGCGATCCGCGCCGCGGTTGCCGGCAAGGTCAATATCACCTACAAAATTCTCTACAACGACGCTGTGGCGATGACTGGCGGCCAGCCGGTCGATGGCCCTATCTCAGTGGCGGAGATCACCCACCAAGTGCTGCACGAAGGGGTCAAACGCTGCGTGGTGGTGAGTGACTACCCAGAAAAATACCGCGGCAACAGCGAGCTCGCCGCCGGCGTCGAGGTGCTGCACCGCGATCAGCTCGACCAATTGCAGCGGCAACTGCGCGAAATCCCTGGCTGTACGGTGATTGTTTACGAGCAGACCTGTGCTGCCGAGAAGCGTCGCCGTCGCAAGCGCGGCAAACTCGAAGATCCGGCCAAACGCATGTACATCAATCCAGCGGTCTGCGAGGGCTGCGGCGATTGCTCGGCGCAGTCCACCTGTGTCAGTATTCAGCCACTGGAGACTGCGCTGGGGCGCAAGCGTCAAATTGACCAGTCCTCGTGCAACAAGGATTACAGCTGCAACCGCGGTTTCTGCCCCTCATTTGTCACTATTTACGACGCCCAGCCAAAAAAACCCGAGGCGCTGGAGATTGCCGGCTCGCTGTTTGACGGCCTGCCCACCCCACAAGCGCCGGCACTGCAGGGCGACAGCTACAACATTATGATCACCGGCATCGGCGGCACCGGCGTGATTACCGTCGGCGCAGTACTGGGCATGGCGGCGCACCTACAACACCGCGCCTGCTCCATCTACGACATGACCGGCTTGTCGCAGAAGAACGGCGCCGTCTACAGCCACCTGAAAATTGCCGATCAAAACAGCGATATTGGCGCCCAGCAGATAGCCACCGGCGAAGCCGACCTGTTGCTGGGCTTCGATATGGTCGCCTCGGTCGGCGGCGACGCCTTCCCCAGCCTGGCCAGCAAGACTCATGTGGTCGGTAACAGCCGGGTCAGCAATACGGTGATCTTCCAGTTCAACCCCGACGACAAAGTCGACAACAGCCTGCTCGAAGGCAAGTTGGCCGAGCGCGTCGGCGAACAGCACCTGCACCTGGTTGACGCCAGTACACTGGCGCTGAAACTGTGCGGCGACACCATTGCCAGCAATATGTTTATGGTCGGTTTCGCCTGCCAAAACGGCCTGCTGCCACTCTCGGTGGAAGCCATCGAGCGCGCCATTGAGCTCAACGGCACCGCCGTGGCGTTTAACCTCAACGCCTTCCGTCTCGGCCGGGTGGCCGCCCACGACCTCGATAAATTGTTGGCACTGATTGAACCGGCTCAGCCAATGGCGGCGCTGCCGCAGAGCGCCGATGAGCTCATCGCCCACCGCAGTGCACACCTCACCGGCTATCAAAATGCTCAATACGCACAGCGCTACCAAGCGCTGGTAGAGCGTGTCCGCGCGGCTGAGCAGGCGCTCGATCCGGCCAGCGAACAATTGACCGCCACAGTAGCCCGCTACTACGCCAAACTACTCAGCTACAAAGACGAGTACGAAGTGGCGCGGCTGCACAGCGATCCGGCCAACTTGGCCGCCATGCGCAGCCAGTTCAGTGGCGACATGCGTGTCGAGTACAACCTCGCCCCGCCGCTATTGAGCAAGCGCGACCCGGTCACCGGCCACCTGAAAAAGCGCAGCTTTGGCCCGTGGATTGTGCCGGCGTTCCGGCTGCTGGCAAAACTGCGCTTTTTGCGCGGCACTGCACTGGACATCTTTGGCAAAACTGCCGAGCGCAAAATGGAGCGCCAGTTAATCGCCGACTACGAGGCGTTGCTGGCTGAGATTGTTACCAATCTCAACAGCGATAATTTTGCCAAGGCGGTAGAGTTGGCGGCACTGCCCGAGACTATTCGCGGTTACGGCCACGTCAAAGAGCGCCATGTAGCGGCGACCCGCCAGCGCTGGGCAGCGCTGCTCGAGGTGTTCCGCCACGGCGAGCCCGAGCAAGTTGTGCAATTTCAGGAGGCCGGTTAAGCGGTGTCAGAGCTGCAGTTTCTCACCAGTCCGGTAGGCCATCAGCTGGCCTACCGCCACACCCCCGCCGCCGGCAACAGCGGCCCCGGGGTGCTGTTTTGTTGCGGCTTTCAATCGGATATGAACGGCGACAAAGCGCTCGCCATAGAAGCGCTGTGCGCCGCACAGGGCCGCCAGTTCACCCGCTTTGACTACATGGCCCACGGCCAGTCGGGTGGGGATTTTGCCGAGGGCACCATCAGCCAGTGGCGCGACGACACCCTGCAGGTGCTCGACCAAGTGACCACCGGCCCACAGCTAATTGTCGGCTCTTCAATGGGCGGCTGGATCATGCTGCTGACCGCACTGGCGCGCCCCGAGCGTATCCACAGCCTGCTCGGACTTGCAGCAGCACCAGACTTTACCAAGCGTTTTGTCGAGCAGGAGCTAACTGCCGAGCAGGCGGCGCTGCTACAGAGCCAGGGCTACTTTGATGTACCCAACTGCTACGACGACAGCGGCTTTTACCGCATGTACAACAAGTTGGTAGAAGACGGCACCCGCCACAACACCCTCCTCGAGCAGCCCATCGCCATCGATGTGCCGGTACGCTTGCTGCATGCGGTAGACGACGAAGATGTGCCGTGGCGCGTGGGTGGCGCCATTATTGAGCAGCTCAGCAGCCGCGACTGCCAGCTGCAACTGCTCAAAACCGGCGGCCACCGGCTCTCCGACCCGGCCTCGCTGGCGTTGATCAGTGCTACTATCAACACGCTGCTCGAGCAGCCACATTAACGACAACAACAAGAGGCAGGGTTATGGAAACGTTAAACCAAGTGGTAATGATCAACCCCACCATGAGTACAGTGCTCTGGCTGGCGGCCTGGTGGGCGCTGATGTTAGTACCGCTGGTCTTTGTCCGGCTGATCACCTCGCGCCAACAGAACAAAATAAAATTTGACCCCAGCGGTAATGACCTCGATGGTTTAGCCGCGCGAATCACCCGGGTCACTTGCAACAACTACGAGAACATTCCGCTGTTTATCGGTGTGTTGTTGGCAGCCCAACTGCTCGGCCTTAGTGAGATTACCGACCAGACCGTCTGCTGGCTGCTCTATGCACGCATCGGCCAGAGCCTCGCCCACCTAATCTCTGGCAGCCGCAACTGGGTACTGGTGCGGTTCGCTTTTTACATCGCCCAATGGGCGCTGGTCAGCTGTTATGTCGTCCAGCTGCTGATGGCTGTCTACTAATCTCTCCATTCAAAGCGGCTGCACCGAGTGCGGTGCAGTCCAACGATTTGCCATAGGTAAAAAATGAAAGTTACCGGATTCAACCACATAGGCTTAAACGCAGCCGGCAAACACCAGCAGACACAAGACTTTTACCGCAATGTGCTGGGCATGCGCGAGTTTCCGCGCAGCGGCGCCGCCACTCTGGTCAACGGCTTCTGGGCAGGGGTCGAGGAGACCTTTGTCCATGTCATCAGCGACCCCGCCGAGGGGCCCATGGCGCTGCCCAACAACACCCATCTGTCGCTGTATGTCGAAGATATCCAAGCGGCGGTGGACGAGGTTAAAGCGCTCACTGACGAGTTTGTCCACTTCGGCGAAGGTAGCGGCCAGATCATCTGGTTTAAAGACCCCGCGGGCAATACCATCGAGCTGCAACAACAGCCCGCCTAATCCCCTATACTGGGTCTTTCGGCAGGTATACACTGGCCGCCATTTTGCATATTTGAGGATTGCACCGTGGCAGCGCTCGCCGGCATCACAGGCCTTACCACCTACATTTTGGGCACACTGTTTATTGTCCTGCTGCCTGGCCCCAACTCTCTCTACGTAATGAGCACCGCTTCCCGAGTGGGCTGGCGACAGGGCGCCAAAGGCGCCGCTGGGGTATTTTGTGGCGATACCCTGCTGATGCTGATGGCGGTGCTCGGCGCCGCCTCACTGCTCAACAGCTCGCCCAGCGCACTGCAATTTTTACAGCTGCTTGGCGCCTGCTACTTAATCTACCTTGGCGGCGGCTTGCTGAAACAGGCCCTGGCCATATGGCGCGGCGACAACCACACAGACGGCCTCTCGCAGCCCAATGCCACTCCTAAACCCAACCGCCAGCAGCCGTTTCGCCAAGCGCTGATCATCAGCCTGCTCAACCCCAAGGCGATCCTGTTCTTCGTCTCGTTTTTTGTTCAGTTTGTCGCCGCCGATGCACCAGCACCGCTGCTAAGCTTTTTATTACTGGCGATTATTTTGCAAGTCATCAGCATGCTCTACCTCGCCCTGTTAATTTTTACTGGGGTGCGGCTGGCCGCGCTATTTGGCCAACACGTCAGAGTCGCCAGCGCCGCCACCGCATTGGTCGGTGCCGCTTTTATCGGCTTTGCACTGTCGTTGATGGCGTCAGCCTAGCGCCGCGCAACCGCTCGGCCAACTCACGGCGCAGCATATCGACAATCTCAGCAAACACTACACCGTGGTATACCAAGCGCCGCTTCAGTCTGCTCGGCGTGTTGACTTATCCTATGAACAGTATTTGCTCCGCTATGTAAAAAACTGCCATTTGTCAGCTGGTTTGCATTGCCAATGTGACAGCCTCGCTAAAATTGCAATACATTGAGCAGCAAACGGAGTCGACCATGCACACTGTGCAGATCATCAATAGTTCCGACGACCTATCGGGCGTCCAAATAGTCGCTAGCGAACGCTCAGCGCCCAGCCCGGAGCAGCTCTCGGTGCGTATGGTCAAAGCGGCCGTACACCCCTCTGATCTCAACTACATCCGCGGCGACTACCGCGCTGGGCTAGAGAAGTTGCTATGGAACTATCAAGAGAGTCAACCTACCTTCGACGCCGCGCGCCAACAACCTCACCCCACCATGCCGTGTATACCCGGCGGTGAAGGAGTTGGCATTGTAGAGAGCTGTGGTAGCGCCGTCGACAGCGCACAGTGGCTTGGCAAGCGCGTGGCTGTCACTGCCGGGCCGCCCAACGGCACCTGGCAACAGTATCTCAATGTGCTGCCGCAACAGGCAGTGGCCCTGCCCGACGCCTTACCCGATGAGCAAGCCGCGTTGATGATGATAAACCCACTCACTGCGCTGGCCATGACTCGCTACATACTCAAAGCCCAACCGGGCGACTGGTTGTTAATGAGCGCCGGCGCCTCTGCGGTGAGTAAGATGGTCGCCGCACTCGGTCGCCATTACGGCTTTAAGACTATCAGTATTGTCCGCAACAGGGCGAGTGCCGACGGCAATGCCGGCCAACTCGGTGACGAGGTAGTGATCAGCGAGGAGCAAGACCTTGCCCGGCGGGTCAAAGAGATCACCGCCGGCCGCGGCGTAGCGATGGCGCTCGATTGTGTCGGCGGTAGCACCGCTGAAGCACTCATCGGCTGCCTCACCGAACGCGGCCGAGCATTACTCTACGGCACCCTTGACGCGCCCAGCTTCAACCTGTTTTCGCGCAACCTGATGATGACCAATGCCACTCTGAGCGGCTTTTATCTACCCGGCTGGCTGGCGGCACAAAGTCTGCAGGCGCGCAATGAAGCTCTCGCTGAATTGGCAAAACTCAGCGCCACCGGCCTGCTGTTCAGCCAAGTCGATGCGCAGTACCCACTCGACCAAGCCGTTGCCGCGGTAAAAGCGTCAACCGCCCGCGGCAGAACCGGCAAGATCTTGCTCGACTTTACCGGCTGACCCTGCCAACAACAGATAGTCCTACCCCTCAACTTGGAGAAGAATTGATGAGCGCTTTTATACTGATGGAGATCGATATTCACGACATGGCCGGCTATTCTGCCTACCCGCCAAAAGTGTGGCCGCTGATTGCCAAGCACGGCGGTAAAATTACCCACCGAATTTCTGACTTCGAGGTGATGGAGGGAGACTGGAGCCCCAAACGTGTGCTGCTGGCAGAGTTCCCAGACAAAGCCGCCGCCAAGGCGTTTTTAGCCGACCCCGAATACCTGCCATTTAAAAAAATTCGCCTCGACACCGCCACCTCAAACATCGTCATTGGCGACTCGGAGATGTAGCCGGACAACGGCGCCGCAGCGACGCGAGGGAACGCTACCGTCTGGCCTGCTGCAGTGGCTCTGACAGTGAAAGTGACAATGTCAGTGTGCTCCGCTTTTCAACGGGGCCGCAGAGTCTATTGCGGCATGGCCAGCTGTGTAAATTAGCCAAACATCAGAGCCTGCGCCAACAGTTTACCCACCAGCTTGTGTCGCTTGGACTTATCCACAGGCATGGCTGGCATCGCTTTCATTACGCAATTAAAATTGAGCGTAACCAGCAGTTGAGTGGCGTAAAAAGCGCTCTCTTCTCTATCCACTACCGCAATGGCATAACGATCCTGGATCACCATCATCAGTGCTACTGCACTCCTAAAAATGTTTTTGGTCATGTCATCGACCTCCAACTCTTGAGTAAAACACTCATACATGGCGCGGTTTGCAGAAAAGTGTTTGATTAAGAGCTGCTCAAATTGCTCAGAGACTTCGGCGCAAATCTCATCGAGCGGTAGATCAGCACTGCTAATATTGCTAGATTTCTGCGCTATCCTCTGCTGGCACTCGTCACAATAACGTTTAAAAAGAACAAATAGTGCCTGTTTTTTATTGCCAAAACGGTTGAGAAATGCACCTTTGTTTAGACCCGCTTTTACAGCAATACGCTCGATGGTCAACTGTGCATAGGATGTGGTCACCAACAACTCATCCATAGCGTCGAGAAAACGGTTTTCTGTCTCAATCGCTCTTTGCTGCTTGGGGGGTGTATAACCAATTACCATAAAGTGACCCGCGGTACCTTTTCTCAATTAGCGCTGTGAACGGATATCAACTGCTGCAACAATATTAAGTAATTACCTGTAATTAATCTATTGTTAAGCCGCGCCACTGTTTGCCAGCCCATGGAACGAGCAGAACGAACCCAAGCCACTGAGGTTACTAGACTATGTCGAATGACAACCTTGCGCAAAGCGAGCATTGACTTGGATGTGGCCACTCCTTTTTGGTGGGGCAGTACCACCCTATGAGTGGTTCTGATGCTCTGTCGATGCCATTCTCTGGCGCCAAAGTCGTTGCCTTGGTGGTGATTTCGGTTCTATTCTCAGTGGCTCTAACGCTAGCCGTATTGTGGTTTGTTTTAATGCCCACCCTACCCGAGCAAGCTCTGCCAGCAGGCAGTCCCTCAACCAGCCCTCTGCAGACAGAGAAACTATCGGCCCCTACCGCTGTGGAACAGAGTAGCTGGAGCAATCCAGTAACCAAGGCTCTGGCGCAAACTGGCGTGCACCGCTGTCTGTCGCAGGTTGATCGTGTCACCCGATTTCTTGCCAACGGGCAAAAGCCCAATGTTTATCTGTACGCACCCAATCCACCCGCTGATCAATCCACTATCTTCCTCTCGCAAGAGCTTCGCAGCCAGAACAACAGCTCTGTTTACGCGTCGGCCACGTTTAACCCCAATGGGACGGGCAACTGTGAGGGAAGTTACGAGACCGTCAGCTACCACCCCAGCAGTTGTAACGATCTCGCCAACAGCCAGCTGCGCGCGCTCACCAGCCGGCGCACTGTTGGCAATATACAGATGTTTGACGTCTCTGCTACCACAACCACTTTTTTAATGGCCGCCGGTACAGGCTGCCTCACTGTAAAAAAAGAACGTTTCTAACGAGGTAAAGACCATGAACAAATTTACACGTAAAGCCAGCAGCACAGCCTTTCGTCGGGGGTTTTTATTATGGGCAGCCATCGCAGCTGGCACCGCAAGTGCAGCCAATATGCCGGCTAAGGAGGCTGACGATGCCGAATTAGCCGGAAACAACAACGTATTAATCAATGCCGATGTCAGCAGTAATGGAGAAGGCAGCATTTTTCTTGGTTTTGATCAAACTCGAATCGATATAAACGGAGATCAAGTCTCAACCGGTACAGTAGGGGTCAGGGTAACTACCGGGGGAACAACGCTGTATAACAACACTACTATTGAGAAATCTGCCTCAGTGGGCACATCTCTAGATGTAGGTACCGATATCAGAGTGAATGGGGCTATTTTTGATGGCAATGATAGTTCAGTCAATATTGGCGAAGACTTAGCAGTTGCTGGCTCAGCCGCTGTCAGCGCTAATTTGACTGTCAACGGGACAATCTCCGACGGCAATGACGATACAGTTAATATTGCCGATAATTTAGCTGTCAACGGTATCATCACTGACGGCAACGATGACACAGTCAATATTGGAGAAAATATCGCCATAGCGGGCAACGCTACCATTAGCAGCGATCTAATATTGGACGGTACTATTTCCGATGGTAGTGACGATACCGTCAACATTAGTGAAAATCTCGATGTGGCTGGCGCCACTTCATCGCTTGGGCTGAGCAACACAGGCACCCTCAGCCAGATCGGCACCACCAACATCAACACCACCGGCAGCGCCGCTACCGCAATTGGCAACAGTGGCGCTGAAACCGCGGTCAGCGCCACCGCTGGCAATGCGGCACTGAGTTTGAGCCAAGACAATGCGTCATTAATGCTCGGTAGCCACGGGCTAGATATCGATGGCGAGTCCGCCACAACCACACTCAGCGGCGGCACAAATTCGGCAAGCTTGGCACTTCAGGACGCTCGTGCCACTCTAGCAGTAGGCACTGCCACTAGCAGTGAGACTGATGTTTTGATCGTCAACGGCAGCGATGTCGGTGACGATCGCACCACCACTAGTGTCACTCTGGGCGGCAGCAACAACACCGCCACCCAACTGATCTCTGGAGCAAATTCGCTGCAGATCAATGATGGCTTGGGCAGCAATCCGGCACTCAGCCTAACCGGCACTCTAGACGATAGCAGTACCGCGACAACCGGAGTATTAATCACTGGTAGCGCACAAAAAGCACCTTTTGATCCCACCGCTACCATACCTACACCCAGTTGGGCAGACGTTGCGATTCAGTCAGCACATTACAATGGCGAGGGCACCGGTTCGGCTATTTTAATTACCGACTACGGCGTGCAGATTATTTCGCCACAACCCGTTGCTGGGCAAGATATACACAATAATATCGGCTTAAATTACGGCGCAGGCAATGTTATTAACAACCTTGGCGGCGGGACGGGTGCCACCCAAAACAACATTGGCGTGGGTAGTGGTGTTTCAACCACTACCATAGGTAGCACTACTGCCGGCTCGGCGGTTACCACACAAGCGGGCAATACCACCACCCGAATCATCAATGGCGCGTCGACAACGCAGCTAACTGCCGGAGACGGAGTTGGTGATTCCGTCCTGGTTGACAGCAGCAATGGCACCACCACCGCCCACAGTGGCACAGTGCTCAAGGGCGCCGTTGCTGTACATACTACTGCCGACCAGTTTGGTAAATTAACCACGACTGAAAGCGCAGCAGAAGTCGCTCAATCTTCTGCCACTATCACCGTCACTAATGGCGATGGAAACACTCACGGTTTCTATGTAGATGAACAGCGCGCAGTCATCTCTGGCGGCCGTTACTCTAGCGCCATGATCCTAGATGACCGCGGGGCCACCTTCGGCAACACCAGTAACGGCAATCCGATTCAAGTGCACGGTGTTTACGATGGGTCTGCAGATTTTGATGCTGTAAACGTACGACAGTTGAAAAAATCCTATGCCGGTATAGCAGGCGTGGCTGCTCTTAGTCAGATCACGGCTCCACTAGAGGGTAAGCGCTACTCATTTGGTATTGGCGCGGGCCACTTCGAAGGCGAAGAAGCACTGGCTCTAGGCTTTAAAGCGCGCTACAAAAATACCACCGTATTATCATTTGGTGCCACGCACGACACCCAAGATCGCAAGGTTGTGGCTGCCGGTGCCACTTGGAGCTGGTGATTTACCATTTTTAAGTGCCAAGCACTCTGCTTGGTCAGCTAACCTGTCTAGGCAGTGAAGCACAGAACAACAAAGCCCAGCACAATTGCTGGGCTTTGTTGTTTCTGGCGTGACACTAACAGTGACAGATCTACAGAACGCCCCTCAACGGCTAACGCAACATCGCTCCACTACTTGGCTTAACCACATTCGCCTGAGAGATTAAAATCCTCGCATTGGCGGTCAAAGGCACGCTGGTAACCTGCCACTAACTTGGGCTCAATCAAGCAAAGATAAGTCCTCTGGTAACGGCTCTTGGCCAGCTCCTGTGCCGCTACTGCCGCCGCCTCTGCGAGCGGCCAGTTGCACACCCCCATGCCCATCGCCATAAACGCTACACTGTCGACATCATCGCAGCCATTACATAACTCTACTGCTCGATTGAATGCTGCAGCTAACTGCTGCGGTTCACCGCGCAAGCCGTCATAAAAGTGGGGGCAGACGGCGTGGACCACATACTTAGCTGGCAGATTAAATGCAGGCGAAATAATTGCATCTCCCGGCAACACCGGCGCCAACGGCTTAACATAAGCCTCTAGCGCTGGGCCTGCCGCTTTATGCACTGCGCCAGAAACGCCGCTACCCGCTAACAGCGCTTTGTTCGCCGATATGACAATGACATCGGCACCAGAGTTGATGATGTTTTTTTGCACTATTTTCATGGTGGTTCAACTAGATTCACAGGGTTGAGTATCAATGCGACAGCGGCAATATAAAAGTATTGTCAGAGTTTATCCATCAATGCTGATGCCTAGCAAAGTCTCCCTATTCTGGTTGATTCGCTTTTTGTTGCACCCGCAAAAAAGCCCAGCTTGCGGTGAGGGAGGGATTGCTCGTTAGCGTGCTTACACGCTAACGCCCCCTGCGGGGCTACGTCGCGTTGCGACTCGGCCTGATTGCTGCGCAATCAGTCAAACCCGGCGAGGCTTCTCACCCACCCTTGCGCCCACAAAAAAGCCCAGCTTGCGCTGGGCTCGTTTGTGTGGCGGTGAGGGAGGGATTCGAACCCTCGATACGCGATTAACGTATACTCCCTTAGCAGGGGAGCGCCTTCAGCCGCTCGGCCACCTCACCAATTCTTTAAAACTCAATCTGTTCGTCTGGTGTTTCTGTTTATCTCTAAACAGGCGCTCCCAGGTCGCGCGTTGCTGCGAAAGCCTTAAGGCTTTCTTGTTCTGCCTACAGCAGAATCGGCTGGCGCCGCCTTAAATGCTGCGCATTTAATCAGTCGCTCGGCGACCGCCATGGATGGCGGAAATGCCGCGACGGCAGGAGCACGTCGCGGCCACCTCACCAATTCTTTAAAACTCAATCTGTTCGTCTGGTGTTTCTGTTTATCTCTAAACAGGCGCTCCCAGGTCGCGCAAGCATGCCCAGTTTTTAACTGCCTTAGCGTAAAAAAGCCGCCTCAGAACAGGGGCGGCATAATACCATACCAACTTGAAATTCATAGACCTTTGGGCGAAATTACTGCTGGTCAGCGCTGCTGTCTTTCTCGTCTTGGATTTTTTGATAGATCTCTTCGCGGTGCACGGCGACGTCTTTGGGCGCATCGACACCCAGACGCACCTGATTGCCGCGCACACCGAGCACTGTGACCGAGACATTGTCGCCGATAATCAGTGTTTCACCGACTCGTCTGGTTAAAATTAACATCGTGCTCTCCGAAGAATTAGTACATTAGTATTAGTTAAGCGGGCGATTATACCAACCCCTGCGTGGATTCCAATGCTTAGGCCTCTTGCTGGGGCTCTTTGTCCATCTCAAAAGCGCTGTGCAGCGCGCGCACGGCGAGCTCTAGATACTTTTCGTCGACGACCACCGTTACTTTAATTTCTGAGGTGGTAATCAGCTGGATGTTAATTGCCTCGTTAGCCAGCGACTCGAACATTTTTGCCGCTACACCGGCGTGAGAGCGCATACCCACACCGACAAGGGAGACTTTGGCGATACTGGAATCGGTTGCGACCTCTTTAGCGCCTAGTTCGGCAGCGATCTGCTGCAGAATCTGCTCAGCTTTTTTGACGTCGTTCTTGTGTACAGTAAAGGTGATATTGGCGGAATTGTCGACCGCCACGTTCTGGACGATGACATCCACCTCAATGTTGGCGGCGCTGATCGGCCCCAACACTTTAAATGCGACGCCGGGCTGGTCGGGTATACCGCGAATCATCAACTTGGCTTCGTCGCGATTAAAGGCTATGCCTGAGACTACGGGCTTTTCCATTCCATCATCCTCTAAGGTAATCAGTGTGCCTGGGCCCTCTTGAAAACTTGAGAGCACCCGCAGCGGTACGTTGTATTTGCCAGCAAACTCGACCGAACGAATTTGCAGCACTTTAGAGCCTTGACTGGCCATTTCGAGCATCTCTTCGAAGGTGATGCTAGTGAGCCGGCGGGCGCTGTCGACGACGCGCGGGTCGGTGGTGTAAACACCGTCGACATCGGTATAAATTTGACACTCGTCGGCCTTGAGCGCCGCTGCTAATGCAACCGCCGTGGTATCTGAGCCACCGCGGCCGAGCGTGGTGATGTTGCCCTGCTCATCGACCCCCTGGAAACCGGCTACCACCACCACTCGACCGGCGTCGAGGTCTTGCTGCATACGGTGGGCGTCGATCTCTTCAATACGTGCTTTGCTGTGCGCGGTATCGGTGAGAATGCGCACTTGGCTGCCGGTGTATGAGCGGGCATCCTGCCCTTTGGCTTGTAGTGCCATACTCAGCAAGGCAATGGTCACCTGCTCGCCGGTGGAAACCAGCACATCCATTTCGCGCGCGCTGGGGGCATCACTTATTTCGTTGGCGAGGCCGATCAGACGGTTAGTCTCGCCACTCATCGCCGACACCACCACCACTACTTTTTCACCGCGCTGGCAGTGGCTAATCACTTTATCAGCGACGGCTTCTATGCGTTCGACACTGCCAACCGAGGTACCGCCGTATTTTTGAACAATCACACTCATCTGTAGATTTCGCTCTGAAAAATTACAAGAAAAATTTGTTTACTGACTGGCCAACCACTGTTTAAGCGCCGCAAAGCCGGCATCGAGTTGATCGGCCTGCTCTGCTGCACCCTGAGCCATGTCTGGCCTGCCGCCGCCTTTGCCGCCGGTGACAGCCGTTACCTGTTTGAGCAGGTCGCCGGCTTTAAAGCGGTCGGTGAGATCTTTGGTGACACCAGCGACCAGTGCTGCGCGGCCCTGCTCGGCTGCGGCCAAGACAAACAGGCCTGAGCCTATTTTGTCGCGCACTTTATCGGCCACCTCGCGCAGCGACTTACTGTCGGCACCGGGCACTACCGCAGCCAGCAGTTTAACCCCGGCCACTTGCTGCGCTGCAGCCAACAGATCACCACCGGCGCCGCCGGCTAACTGTGCTTTGAGCTGCGCTAGCTCTTTTTGCTGCTGTTTAACATCGGCGACCAGTTTCGCCACTTTCTCAGCTAATCGGCTGCGATCGCTACCGGTTTGCGCAGCCAGTTGGCGCAGCAGGTCTTGGTTGTCATCGCACAGTGCTTCGGCGCGGCTGCCGGTCACCGCCTCTATACGGCGCACACCCGAAGCGACACTGGTTTCGGCACTGATGCGGAACAGACCGATATCGCCGCTGCGCTCGACATGGGTGCCGCCGCACAGCTCTACCGAAAATTCGCCAGCAATACTCAACACCCGCACTTCATCGCCATATTTTTCGCCGAACAGCGCGACAGCACCGCGCTGCTTGGCGCTCTCCATATCCATCACTTCGGTCTGAGTGGCGATATTGGCCCGTATTGCACGGTTGACACGCTGCTCGACGGCGCGCAATTGCTCAGGAGTGACCGCTTGGCCGTGGGAAAAGTCAAAACGCAGCCGCAGTGAATCTACCGCAGAGCCCTGCTGGGCGACATGCTCGCCGAGCACCTCACGCAATGCCGCATGCAGCAGATGGGTCGCTGAGTGGTTGCGTGCAGTTGCTGCGCGCACCTCGTTGGTGACCGTTGCCGTGAGCGTCTCGCCGACCGTAATAGCACCGGTGAGTAGGTGGCCAATGTGCAAGTGATGGCCGTTGTGCTTTCGGCAGTCGGCTACTTCAAACTGGCCGTCGCTGGTCGCAAGTAAGCCGCTGTCGCCACACTGGCCACCAGACTCGGCATAAAATGGCGTGCGATCGAGCACAATCACGCCCTGCTGGCCGGCGCGAATAGTCTCGACTTGGTGATCGTCGACCAGAATAGCGGTTACCACAGCCTGTTCGCTGAGCTGTTGGTAACCGACAAAAGCGGTCTCCCCCTGCAGTTGCAGTGTCTGCGTGTAGTCGACGGCAAAGTTGCCCGAGGCGCGAGCGCGCTGGCGCTGCTCGGTCATGGCCGCCTCGTAGCCCTCCATATCGATGCTGAAACCGCGTTCGCGGGCGACATCGGCAGTCAAGTCGGTGGGGAAGCCGTAGGTGTCATACAGCTGAAAAACCACATCGCCCGGCACTACACTCTCTTTCAGCTCGGCGAGGGCACTCTCTAACACACCCATGCCGTTATCCAGCGTGCGAGCAAATTGCTCTTCTTCTTTGAGCAACGTTGCTTCTATCAGTGCCTGCTTGTGCTGCAACTCGGGATAGGCGTCGGCCATGGCGGCAACCAGCGCCGCCACCAGGGTGTGAAAGAACGGCTGGCTCTGCCCCAACTTGTGGCCGTGGCGCAAGGCGCGGCGAATTATACGGCGCAGTACATAGCCGCGGCCCTCATTGCTTGGCAAAACCCCGTCTACTACCAAGAATGCGCAGGAGCGAATATGGTCGGCAATCACTTTGAGCGAGTCGTGCTGCAGATCGCGACTACCCACCGCCACGGCGGCCGCGGCGATCAGATGTTGGAACAGGTCGATCTGATAGTTGCTGTGCACGCCCTGCATCACCGCAGCGATACGCTCCAGCCCCATACCGGTGTCAATCGAGGGTTTCGGCAGTGGTTTCATCTCGCCGGCGGCATTGCGCTCGTACTGCATGAAAACCAGATTCCAGATCTCAATGTAGCGGTCGAGATCGTCGTCTTCGCTCCCTGGCGGGCCACCGGGGACACCCTCACCATGGTCGTAAAAAATCTCTGTGCAGGGACCACAGGGACCGGTATCGCCCATCTGCCAGAAGTTGTCTTCGTCCAGCCGCGACATGCGCGCCGGGTCAACGCCGATCTCCTTGACCCAAATATCGGCCGCCTCGTCGTCGCTGATGTGTACAGTCACCCACAACCGCTCTGCCGGCAGCGCCAACACCTCGGTGAGAAACTGCCAAGCGAAGCGAATAGCGTCGCGCTTGAAGTAGTCGCCAAAACTGAAATTACCCAGCATCTCAAAAAAGGTGTGGTGGCGGGCGGTGTAACCGACATTTTCCAGGTCGTTGTGTTTGCCACCGGCGCGCACACAACGCTGCGAGCTCACCGCACGCACATAGTCGCGTTGTTCGGCACCCAAGAAGCAGTCCTTAAACTGCACCATTCCGGCGTTGGTAAACAACAGCGTCGGGTCGTTGCCCGGCACTAAGCTGCTACTGCTGACGGCTGTGTGGCCTTGCTGGGCGAAGTAATCGAGGAAAGCTTGGCGAATAGTCGCACTGCTCCATGGCGTCGGTGTGGTCACTGCGATAGGTTCCGTAGTAGTGGCCGGCGGTGCGGGCGACAAGACCCGCGCTGCCGGCAGTGCGCTAGCCGAGCAGACTAGCTTCGTTAAATTGAGTATTTCCCAATACATGCAGGTGCAGATGGAAGACCGTCTGGCCCGCGCCTGCACCGTTATTGATGACTAGCCGAAATGCTTCCCCACAGCCCGCCCGTTTGGCAATGTCGCCAGCGACCCACAACAGGTGGCCGAGCAGAGCCCGGTCGGCCAGAGTGGCATCGACCAGCCGCGGGATTGGCTTTATGGGTATGACCAATAGGTGAGTCGGGGCCTGCGGCGAAATGTCTTTAATCACAAAACAGTGTTCGTCGCGGTGCAAAATCTCGGCGGGCAGATCACCGTCGGCAATGCGGCTGAATAAGGTCTTCTCGTCGGCCATTATTGCCCCACCCCACTGCCATCGCTACTGCGCAATTTTTCGTCGGCGCTGAGCGCGCGCGCTTCGCTCTCCAGCATCACCGGAATACCATCGCGTACCGGGTAGGCAAGGCCGCTGGCACGACAGACCAACTCCTGCTGCTCGGGGTGGTACTCGAGCGGAGCTTTGCTGACAGGGCAGACTAATATACTGAGTAATTTCTTATCCAAAACACGCTCCGGTGGCGGTTGCATGGCCGTTTGACAAAAAAAATTCCGGCGGCAAGTTTACGCAAAATTGGCTGTTATCGCCATGAATAACCGTGAAATTAATCCACCGCTGAGGCTGTGGGCAAGGCCGCCAACACCAGTAGCGGGTCGATACGGGTCGCCCCCCAGTTCATGCGCCAATCCAAGTGCGGGCCCGTAGCGCGGCCCGTGGCACCAACCGCGCCGAGACGCGCGCCCTGAGCCAACCGCTGGCCCACCTCCACACTGACTGCGCTGAGATGCAAAAAACTCGAATAGAGCTCAAAGCCGTGGTCAATAATTACCGTGCCACCTGAGTAAAACAGGTCAGGCTCGGCCAGCACCACCATTCCTGCAGCTGGCGCAACCACGGCAGCACCCTCTGGGGCCGCATAGTCTACACCGTAGTGCGGTCGCCCGGGTGTGCCGTTATAGACGCGCTGGCTGCCGTAGACGCCGGTAATCGGCCCCTGCGCCGGCGCTTGGAAACCGCTGGCATAGAGTGGCTCCGTGTGCGAGACCGAGCGCGCCGCCGCTACCAGCGCCGCTTCGCGGCGGATTCGCGCTAGCTGTTCCGGGTGCGGTGTCACCGTCTGTTGCGGTACTCCTTCGATACGCTGAATAGCGTAGTCGCGCGGCTGCAGCGGGTAGCTGAACGGCCAGCGTCGACCCGAGGGCAGATGTTCTAACTCTACGGCAATCGGACCGCTGGCATCGCGCGAAAGACCTAACAACACCCGGCCGTGATGATCGGCGGGCAGCGGCCGACCCTGCCAGTGCAGTCGATAGTCGTCGGCAACCGTTGTCACCATCAGCCCGCCCGGCTGCCAGCTGCCCTGCCAGTGCAATACTGGCGATGGGCTGGCAGCATGCAACAGCAGCGAACTGCAAAGTGCCACAACCGCCACCCAGAGCGGCCGGTGGGTACCATTAACCACCATCTTGCTCCAGCTCCACTTCCGGCGCGATAGATTCGATAGCGCAGCGCTGGCCGGCTCGTGCGCCACCAAAACTGTTGTCGAGCACCGCAACGCTGTCGAAGCGGCTGCACAGACGGCCACTGCGGTTAATCAGCAGATAGCCGTTGGCGGCAATGCCTGGGCACTCGCTCGCCAGTGTCAGCCGCGCGCGTCTGTTACCCGAGAGTTTTAACAGCGCGTGCTGGTCATCGATGAACGTCATCTGCCGCACCCGCGACAACAGTACACAGCCGTTGCGAATACCCCATTCACTCTCATCGAGCTGTTCCAACTGAGCCAGCTGCTCGGACAGTGGCAGCGACTCTTTACTGGCCAACGGCAGTGCTAACACAAGCAGTAGCAGTAGGCTCCAACGCCAACTGAGTCGATCTGTTCTGTCCATCGTTCTCTCACCCCCGCGCCGTGCCGCAATCAATGGTGCTAGTGTTGATTTTACCAGCCAACGCAGACGTGCTGCGAGGCCACGGTAAAAACCTCTCAGCCAGATCACCCGGCGCGCTTGGCAACGAATTTGCGCAACGCTAACAGCGACAAAAATGCATTGCGATGCTATGGTTTATAGTCTGAGTACAACAGATCTGTTAGCAAATAGCCCGAATATTATGAGCCCCTTTAAGCCGCCGCGCACCCTGCGCCACCCGCACATTCAGAGTATTTTTAACAGCAAAGGACCGCGCGAGATCCGCGCCAAAAAGCTACTGCGTTCACTCAACAGTCGGCCACTGACGCTGCACAGCGTGGATGGTGCGCGATTGCTCGCCGAGTGGGACTGCAGCAGCGGCGACTGCGCAGCGCCCGGCCGTCGCTTGGTAGTTTTACTGCACGGCTGGGAAGGCTCGAGCGGCTCCTCTTATTCGGTCACAACCGCCAGCTCTTTTTTGGCCGCCGGCTTTGATGTGCTGCGGGTGAATTTTCGCGACCACGGTGACAGCCACCACCTAAACCCAGAGCTGTTCAATACCGAGCGACACGATGAGGTGGCGGCGGCTATTGGCGACTTTTTACAGCGCCACCCCTATCCGCAAGTGGTGATGGCGGGCTACTCGATGGGCGGCAATTTTACCCTGCGCATTGCCGCCGACTTTGGCCAGCAACTGGGTTTGCACTACGCGGTGGCGGTCTGCCCACCGACCGATCCCTACCGCTCTATGCAAGCGATCAACCGCGGCAGCTTTATCTACAGGCAGTACTTTTATCGCAAATGGCGCAAGTCGCTGCAGAAAAAGCTGCACTGCTGGCCCGAGTTGGATTACGGCGATATATTGGCGACGGCGCGCAACTTAGATGACCTCAATAACTATTTTATTCCGCGCTTTAGCCGCTCTAATAAAGTCGAAGATTACTTCGCCAGCTACGCCATTACCGGAGAACGGCTAGCCAATTTAGCACTGCCGGCTATGCTGATTGCCACCGAAGATGACCCGGTCATTCCAATCGCTGATCTCGACCGCATCAATGCCCCTGAACTGCTGCAAATAGAGCGCCATCGATACGGCGGCCACTGCGGATTTATCGCCAACTGGCGCGGAGAGACTTGGATAGAGCAGCGCATGGTTGCGCTGTTTGAGCAGGCGCTCGGTTAACCACTCAGTCGTTTTCGGGACCCGCTAGGGCGTAGTGAATCTGGTCGTAGCTGTACCCGCGATAGCTTAAAAAGCGCTGTACCCTGGCGCGCAGCTTTGGATCGCTACCGACCACCGGGAATCGCCGCAGCCGCAGTTCGCGCGCCAGCTCAAACCAATCGGGCTGGCAGCTGGCAAAAGCGGCCTCAATCAGCTCACTGGCAATACCGCGCTGGCCGATCTCCCGGCGGATGCGCAGCGGCCCGTGGCCACGGCCGATGCGCGAGCGCACAAACGACTCAGCAAAGCGGCGGTCGCACTGTAAATTGTCGGCTTGCAGGCCAGCCAGCACATCGCCAATTAACTCGCTGTGATCAAATTTAACCGCCAGTTTCTTGGCCAACTCAGCAGCGCCGTATTCGCGCCGCGCCAACAGCTCCATGGCGTAGGCGCGAACAGCGCTGGCGGTTATCGGTTGATCGCTGCGACTAAACAAAGACAGAAGCTCCTAACTGGGCAATAAGGCCAGCAGCGCTGGCTACCAGCTCGCTGCAGAGTCTAGAGAAGCGGCGACACAACCGCTATGCTAAAAGGCTAACAGCCAACAGCGAGCAGACCGTGGACAGCCCATTACCCTTTGAGCGGCCGCATCCCTTTACCCAGCACTACCGGGTTAAAGCGGACGACATCGATGGCCTCGGCCACACCAACAACCAGGTTTATGTGCGCTGGTGTCAAGATACCGCTTGGGCGCACAGCCAGACGCTGGGCGTTGCGCTGTCCGACTACCAGACACTGCAGCGCGCTATGGCGATTCGCAGTGCTCGCTACGAATACCTGCAGGCTAGCTACTTGGGCGACCCGATATGTGTCGCCACCTGGATAACCCACAGCGACAGGCGCCTTAATTTAAGTCGGCGCTTTCAAATTTTTAACCGCAGCAGCGGCGCACTGCTCTGTCGCGCCGAGCTGGAGTTTGTCTGCATCAACCTCAGCAACGGCAAACCGTGCCGAATGCCGCCGCTGTTTGTTGAGTGCTACGCCGAGGCGGCAACTCCCGGCTAACGGTTACTCCGCCTCGGCCGTTGCCGGCGCCTCGGCTGCCGGGGTGTCGCCGCCGAGCTCTTTGGCGCGTATGCGCGCCTCTAAATCGGCGGCAATTTCGGGGTTTTCACGCAAAAAGTTGCAGGCATTGGCTTTACCTTGGCCTATTTTGTTGCCGTTGTAGGCGTACCAAGCACCCGACTTATCGACCATGTCGTGTTTCACACCCAGATCGATCAGCTCGCCATAACGGTTGATACCCTGGCCGTAAAGAATTTGGAACTCGGTCTGTTTAAACGGCGGCGCCACTTTATTTTTGACGACCTTGACGCGGGTCTCGTTACCGACCACCTCATCGCCCTCTTTGACCGCGCCGATACGACGAATGTCGAGCCGCACCGAAGAGTAGAACTTGAGCGCATTGCCACCGGTAGTGGTCTCTGGGTTACCGAACATCACACCAATCTTCATGCGAATTTGGTTGATAAAGATAACCAGACAATTAGAGGTTTTAATGTTGCCAGTGAGCTTGCGCAGCGCCTGCGACATCAGTCGCGCCTGCAGGCCGACGTGGGTGTCACCCATTTCGCCCTCAATTTCTGCCCGCGGCGTCAACGCCGCCACCGAGTCGACCACTAACACATCACAGGCGCCAGAGCGCACCAACATATCGGTCACCTCGAGCGCCTGCTCGCCGGTATCCGGCTGCGAAACGATCAGATCGTCTACATTGACACCGAGTTTTTCGGCGTAGATAGGGTCGAGCGCGTGTTCGGCGTCAATGAAGGCACAGGTGCCGCCGGCTTTTTGCGCCTCGGCAATCACCTGCAGCGTTAAGGTGGTTTTACCGGAAGACTCTGGGCCGTAGATCTCAACCACTCGCCCCTTCGGCAGGCCGCCAATACCCAGCGCGATATCCAGCCCTATGGAGCCGGTAGAGATAGCCGGAATGGCCAAGCGCGGTGAGTCGCCCATTCGCATCACCGTGCCCTTGCCGAACTGGCGTTCAATTTGACCCAGTGCGGCCTGCAGCGCTTTCTCTTTATTGGCGTCCATAATCTTCCTCGTCTCTCTCGGTTATCGGCGATGGTTTATTAGGGGCTGGCTACTACTACAACCCCACAACTGTATGGGTGTACAGTAGTCTAATCAGTGAGGCGTTGCAATAGGCTCTGTAGGGATTTTTCTACCGCTTGCCGCTGCACGCTGGCACGGTCGCCGCTAAATCGGTAACAGTGTGACAGCCGCTGGTCGTCAAACTGCGTGGCAATCCACACCGTGCCCACCGGCTTCTCGGCACTGCCCCCACTCGGCCCGGCGACACCGCTGGTGGCGATGCCACAGCTGGCCCCGAGCCGCTGGCAGACGCCGGCCACCATCTGCTCTACCACCGCCTGGCTCACCGCGCCATGCTCTTCTATGCTGAGCTGCTGTACGCCCAGCAGTGCCACTTTAGCGGCATTGGAGTAGCTCACCACACCCCCCTCAAACCAGGCCGAGCTGCCAGGCAGCGCGGTGCAGGCGGCGGCGATAGCACCACCGGTGCAAGATTCGGCAACGGCGATGCGGTAGCCGCGCGCCTGCAGAATGGTTGCTAACTGTTGTTGTAAGCTCTGTTGCATAAATGGCCTGTGGAGGGATTTGACGAGGCCAAACAGCCCACTGATCACACGCTGCTGGCGACAAATTAACGTTATCCCTACAATAGCAGATCAGCAAGTGCTGTTGGAGCTTGCATCCTATCCGACCACCACAAGTGCGCCAATGAGTAACGACCCTCAGCAACAGCCGCCTTCGCTGGCGAGCCACACCCCAATGATGCAACAATTCTTGCGCATCAAGGCGGAACACCCCGATCAGCTGGTGTTTTACCGTATGGGCGATTTTTATGAGCTGTTTTTCGAGGATGCCGAGCGCGCCAGCCGGCTGCTAGATTTAACTCTCACCGCACGCGGTAAGTCGAACGGTAAACCTATTCCGATGGCTGGCGTCCCCTACCACGCCGCTGAGGGCTACCTAGCAAAACTGGTTAAACTGGGCGAATCGATTGCTATCTGCGAGCAGATTGGCGACCCGGCCACCAGCAAAGGGCCGGTAGAGCGCCAAGTCGTGCGGGTAGTTACCCCTGGCACAGTGAGCGACGAAGCGCTGCTCGACGAGCGCAGCGATAACCTTATTGTTGCGCTCGGCCATCAGGGCGAGCGCTACGGTTTAGCCAGTTTAGATGTCAGCTCTGGCCGTTTTCTGCTGCGCGAGCTCTCCGACAGCGCCGCTGTGGAGGCCGAGATTGCGCGGCTGCGGCCGGTCGAGCTGCTGCTGCCCGATTCGCTCGATGGCACGCTCAGCCAGCTGCTCGGCAAACTGCCCGGCAGACGCCTGCTGCCGGCTTGGGAGTTTGACAGCGACAGCGCCACTGCCCTGCTCTGCCAACAGTACGGCACCCGCGATCTCACCGCCTTTGGCTGCGACCACCTGCCGCTGGGGATTGCCGCCGCCGGCGCGCTGCTCGGCTATGTCCAGCAGACGCAACGCGGTGAGTTACCGCATATACAGCCGATCGTCGCTGAGTCGGCAGAAGATTTTGTCGCTCTCGATGCCGCCACGCGGCGCAATCTCGAGCTCGACATCAACCTCTCCGGCAGTCAACTCAACACACTGTTCAGCGTGCTGGACACCACCCAGACCACCATGGCGAGCCGCTTACTGCGACGCTGGCTCAACCAACCGCTGCGCAATATTGATGCCCTACAGCAGCGCCAGCAGGCCATCGGCGAGCTGCTCGAGCAGTTCCGTTACGAGCAGCTGCACCGTCTGCTCAAGCCGGTTTGCGACCTTGAACGCATTCTCGCCCGACTGGCGTTGCGCTCGGCGAGACCGCGCGATTTAACCCGTCTCGGTCAATCGCTGGCGGTGTTGCCCGAGCTGACGCCACACTGGTGCGAGCTCAGCAGTGCTCGGCTGCTCGAGTTGGCAGCCGATCTGGTCGAACAGCCGCAACTGGTCGCCCTGCTGCAGAGCGCCATCACCGAGAATCCGCCAGTGACCACCCGCGAAGGCGGTGTTATCGCCGACGGCTACGACAGCCAGCTCGATGAGTTGCGCCAACTCAACAGCAACGCCGGCGACTACCTGCTGGCCATGGAGCAACGCGAGCGCGAGCGCACCGGCATCAGCACCCTCAAAGTGGGCTACAACCGCGTGCACGGCTATTTTATCGAGCTCTCTAAAGGCAGTGCCGACAAAGCCCCAGCCGACTACATTCGCCGCCAGACACTGAAAAATGGTGAGCGCTACATCACCCCAGAGTTAAAAGAGTTTGAAGACAAAGCGCTGAGCGCCAAAAGCCGCGCCTTGAGCCGCGAGAAACAGCTCTATGAAGAGCTGCTGGAGCAGCTCAACGAGCATTTGCAGCCACTGCAGCGCTGCGCCGCTGCACTGGCCGAGCTGGATCTGCTGGCGGCACTGGCGGAGCGCGCGGCCACCCTGTCGCTGTGCCGCCCACAACTGAGCAATGACAGCGGCTTAAATATTGTTGGCGGGCGACATCTAGTGGTCGAGAGTGTCTCCGACCAGCCCTTCGTCGCCAACGATACCCTGCTCAACGAGCAGCAGCGCATGCTGATCATCACCGGCCCCAACATGGGCGGCAAATCCACCTACATGCGCCAGACCGCGCTGATCGTACTGATGGCGCAGATAGGCGCCTATGTGCCGGCCAGCTCAGCCACCATCGGAGTGGTCGACCGCATCTTTACCCGTATTGGCTCCTCGGACGATCTCGCCGGTGGCCGCTCTACATTTATGGTAGAGATGACCGAAACCGCCAACATTCTGCACAACGCCAGCCGCCACAGCTTAGTGTTAATGGATGAAGTCGGCCGCGGTACCAGCACCTTCGACGGCCTCTCGCTGGCCTGGGCCTGTGCCCACTACCTGGCCGAAAAGATCGGTGCGCTAACCCTGTTTGCCACCCACTACTTCGAGCTGACCGCCCTGCCCGAGCAGCTCACCGGGGTGGGCAATGTTCATCTTGGCGCCAGCGAATACCAAGACACCATCGTCTTTTTGCACAGCGTCAAACCGGGCCCCGCCAACCAGAGCTACGGCCTGCAAGTGGCCAAATTAGCCGGCATTCCTGACGCGGTGCTTACCCTAGCGCGGCGCGAACTGCAGCACTTAGAGCAGACCAGCGCCGCCGTGCCGGCCACCGCACTCGACCCCCAGCGCAACCAACAGAGCCTGTTGCCGCAGCAGAGCGAGTTGTTTGCCCAGCCCAGCAACCCGGCACTGATAACACTGCTCGAGCAGAGCGAACCCGACGGGCTGACCCCGCGCCAAGCGCTAGAGCTTATCTACCAGCTCAAGGCGCTGCTTTGAGCACGGTTGTGAGCCTGCGAAAAAGCCCGCCTGCAGCATATACAGCGACATTCATCCTGCTATAATGCTGCGCGCAACCGGCCTGCCCTGCAGCAGCGCCTCATAGTAATTGAAACAAAGAGAGTGGTTAGATGACCTTTATTGTCGGTGATAACTGCATCAAGTGTAAGTACACAGATTGCGTTGAAGTCTGCCCCGTAGACTGTTTTTACGAAGGCCCCAACTTCCTCGTCATCCACCCCGACGAATGCATCGACTGCGCACTGTGCGAGCCCGAGTGCCCCGCCGGCGCCATTTTTGCTGAAGACGAGATCCCCGCCGGCCAAGAGGTTTACCTCGAGCTCAACGCCGAGCTGGCCGAAGTCTGGGACAACATCACCGAAAAGAAAGAGCCACTGCCCGATGCCGCTGAGTGGGATGGCAAGCCGAACAAACTTCAGTATCTGGAACGTTAATTTTTAAACAGTTTATGCACCCGTAGCTCAGCTGGATAGAGTAGGTGGCTTCGAACCACTTGGTCGGGAGTTCGAATCTCTCCGGGTGCGCCAATTAAGTAGATAGATCCTATATACATCAAGGGATCTAGCCGTTTAAGCCTTTAGTTATGTACACACAAACGTACACACACTAGAGGCTTTTTACGTTATGATGCGATTCAACGTCGGCACTTACACTATCTCAATGAAATATCTCACTAAACGTAGCAACCGAAACACATACTACTACCGCAGACGCGTTCCAAACGATCTGCTCAGCCACTATTCTAGACCAACCATAGAGATCTCCCTCAAGCAAACAGACAGGACAGTAGCAGCCGCTATTTGCCAAGAGACCCACCGGAGGGTCGAAGAAGAGTTTGCTCGATTGCGACGGGGGCTACCTAAAAGCGAAGTACTAACCAACTATCAAAGCGCTGTAGCTCTTCTGGCCAGTCACAAGCTCACCGAAGCAGAGGCCAAAGCGAATGGTGAAGGTTACGATGAGATCAAGGAGTCCTTCTTTGAAAGCTTAGATGACACTATCAGAGCCAAATCGTCAGATTCAGACTATGCCGCCTTTAGATACGGTGAGAAGCCCTTCCCGCTCCATTTACTGAACGACGCTCAACGGACAGCACTCGCCATAGCAAAAGGACAATTTAGACTGAAAGCCTCTGAATATCCTGCCGAGTACCTGCGTCGCAAAGGCAAAGACAAGAAGCGCAAAAGCGTTAACGAAGCCAATAACGCCATGAGTAGCTTCATACAGTGTTGTGGCGACAAACCACCGGGCGAATACTCACGAGCAGAGGTTAACCACTACGTTGAAGTGAGCCTCAAAACCAAGAAGTCAGCGACAGTCTCCCGACAGCTAAAATCCATCACCGCTATGTTTAATTTCGTTGCGCTTGAATTGGATATCAAATTAGACAGGCAGCACTGCTTCGAGAGAGTCAGTATCCCTGGGCGTGGTGATGATGCGCAAAGCCGCCAAGACTTTACCCCAGAACATATAGTCGAAATAAGACGGATGCCGCCGTCAAATACGTTAGAAATAGATTGCATGATTCATCTCATGCTCGATACAGGCATGCGTGTAAAAGAGTGCTGCGGTCTACTTATAAGAGATGTAAATCTGCAAGCTGAAACACCTCACCTAGTACTCTATAAGAACAATATCCGAGGCCTTAAAAACAAGAACAGCCAGCGGTTAGTCCCTCTAGTAGGAGCCTCACTGAGCGCTGTGACGAAATTGGTCGCCGCAGCAACAAATGACTACTTGTTCCCGCGCTACGTCAACGAAGCTGGTAATGACGTTAAAAACACTGCCGCATCTGCAGCCTGCAATAAGCGACTTAAGGCTCTCCTGGGCCCGTCCAGTCCTACCTGCCATAGTTTCAGGCATACCCTACAGACGAGGCTTAGGAACGCAGAGTGCCCCAAGGAGAAGCGCGACGAACTAGGTGGCTGGGCTAAAGATATCAGCGACCAATATGGCACACCGTCAGATCTGAAACTAAAAGCTAGATACTTGCTTGCGGCTCTTTAAAGCTGCACTGTTACCGAGTCTATAGTCGCACTTTAATTGCTCTGGCTCGTAATTGGGCTAAAAGTATACAATCTCTCTTAACTATTAGTCTCAAGATACCAGTGACAATAATGAATCAGCGTCAAAAGGAGTTGAGACGAGTTATGAAGGGCTTAGGAATTAACAACCAGGGGAATTAATGACCTTTCAAGAACTTCAACACTTCCTGCTCCATGAGATGAGGATGTCCCACATCTACCAACCCCTGATGCTCAAACAACTTATCAAAAGTGGTGGCATTAGCAGTCGTGAAGATATAGCAAAAGCTATCCTTCAGTATGACCCTAGCCAAGTAGAGTACTACGAGCAAATAGTCGACAAAATGGTCGGCAAGGTACTCCGAGGTCGCTCAATTGTTACCCGAGATAGAAAGACTAAAGACTACAGACTAACAATATCTCAGGAGCTCACACAGAGTGAACAAAAGGAGCTTGTAGGGCTTTGTGAGCGAAAGCTAGAGGACTTCTTAGCAAGTCGCAAAATGGACCCATACGGCCACAGACGAGTCTCTAAGGGCTACGTTAAGGGAACTACCCGCTATGAGGTTTTCGAGAGAGTAAGCTGCGCTGTGAGTTATGTGGTGTCTCAGCAAAGGTGAAAGCACTAGAAGTCGATCATATTGTCCCAAGAAGCAAAGGTGGAACTGACGATATCACTAACTTCCAAGCTCTCTGCTATAGCTGCAATGCAACTAAGGGCAACAAAGACGATACTGACTTTAGATCTTGGAGTGAGTTCTATCAAACCAGAGACGAGAACTGCCTTTTCTGCTCAATCCCTTCAGAACGAATAGTTGAAGAAAACGAACTTGCCTATGTCATTAGAGACGGCTTTCCTGTCACCAAAGGACATACGCTAATTATCCCTAAACGGCATACTGCCGACTACTTTGGGCTAGAGCAGCCAGAGATCAACGCCATCAATCAGCTAATAACTAATCAAAAGCTAACACTTGAAACCGACGACTCCACCATTGAAGGATTTAATATAGGCATCAACTGCGGTGAGGTGGCAGGACAGACCATTTTCCATTGTCATGTCCATTTAATACCAAGACGGAGGGGTGATGTTGAGGAGCCTAGAGGCGGCGTTAGAGGCGTCATAGCGGGAAAAGCGGCTTACTAGTGAAGCTCGCAAGCGCTTGTTTTAGCTAACTATTATTATAATTACCACTGACGTAGTCACTGATCAGAGAAGACCGCGAGAGAGGGCCTAGGGAGCACCCTAAGCGACTTTAAGGGCGCCTTTATTGGATCCCCAGTCGATCCTATAAAAGCCCTTAAACTGCCTTAAAAGTGGCTTGTTTGAAGAGCAAGTTAGGCAGCTGTGGTTTGCTGCATCAGAGACACCTCTACCATTCAGAAAAGGCATTAACACACCGTATCTGATGCCTTTCAGAGATGTGTACATGCTAGTGTCTAAATAGACCTACTTAACTACTTAACTACTTAACTACTTAACTACTTAACTACTTAACTACTTAACTACTTAACTACTTAACTACTTAACTACTTAACTACTTAGCTTCTTTATGTATATAACGGTATGCACATCATCTAGCCGTTAGCACTATTCAGACAACACACAACACACAACACACAACACACAACACACAACACACAACACACAACACACAACACACAACACACAACACACAACAGACAGCAGACAGCAGACAGCAGACAGCAGACAGCAGACAGCATGTTAGTATTATGTAAGCTAAAACTAACGCAGACTTAGTTCAACAGCAGGTACTTAGTAAGAGGTTATGCAATGGATATGCAAAAGCACTTTAGAGACGTTCTTACTTCTCTCTACGATAGACCTCCGCCTCACGCTAGGGAAAGCACACCACCACTATTACTCAATAGCCGTGAGACAGCAGCAAATACTAAACACTTCGAGGAGTTCGTTGAGAGTCTATTACCGCTTACATTAAAGTCACAGCGTGATCAGGACAAGAAAGCTCATTTAGCAGCACTAAAGATCATCACACATACACTTATTCAATGTATGTTCAGATGGGAGTCCGTGGCATTACCAAAGAGCCCAGACGCTTATACTAAAGGTAGGTATCTTAATCACATAGGCTTAACACGCCGAATAGTAGTTCGCTGTATCGATTCGCTTTGTGGTGGTGAGGAGTATCTCGAGGACCCCGATACAGGCTGGATGTATCAATTAAGGTGTGGCTTCTTATCGCCAAACGGCATCAATCAAGCTGCTCAATTCTTCCCGACTAAACAGTTTATGAATATGTTCTTCGAGTCGCTCTACACAGACTTCGGTGGATGGGATGATATGACTGATGACAAGCTGTACATCTTCAAAGATGTACCGCAAAAAGACATACCACCAATCAGCAGCTATCAAGACAAGCTAGCCATCATTAGAAACTATAACAATTTCATGCGCGACCATAGCTGGGCGATGAAAAGCCCTTCCTACAGGAGTATGAGCAAGGCTCCTCAAAGAGGCGGAAGGATCTACAACCACTTTCAAAACATTGCTAACCGTCGCTTTCCTCTCAGAGCGACAACTCTAATAGACGGCTACCCAATAGCAGAGCCTGATTTTACAGCTAATCATCTATGGATGTTTAGTAAGCTCCACGGTGAAGAGCTGCCTGACGATCCATATAATGAAATAGTTAAGATAACGGGCTGCACAAGAGACCAAGTCAAATCAGTCACTACGGTTATGCTTGGCGCAAGGAATCTCAAGCAGAAGGGAAAGACGATAGCAGATGCGAGCAAGCGCAAAATCGCATGCAGCTCAGATAACATGCGATCAATATTGTCTGCACTGGAAAGTACATACCCATGGCTAGCTAAACATAACGCTTTCTACAATGATACAGGCAGCAAATTACAGTTCCTAGAAGGTGAGATTGCATTAGAGATGATGGCATGGGCTACAAGTATAGAGCTGCCTCTTTTAGTCGTTCACGACGCTTTTGCTGTACCAGAGCAGCATGAAGCAATGGTCTACGAGAAGATGCTTGAGACTCGTTCTAGCGTACCAAGCAAGTTTGAGACTATTTAGACAGTGACCTAACGATATCTGATACGAAACAAGTGATGCCAAGACCGTGGCATTCGTCTCGATGGGTACAGGCATATACAGGTGGCCGATAAATCTAGCAGCGCAAATAGCTATTAAAGAGCTACTCAATAGCAGATTTGAAGAAACCTATATGTGTCTGATAGATGAGAAGACAACCAAAACCTACAAGACAGACTTAACTAATTCAGTTGTTCCGACTAATTCAAGGCTTTGAGCTATACCTCAGATGGATTAGCTACGAACCCTTTTCATCCCCGTTTTTAAAACCACTGACATTGACTGCCATATTCTCATTCATTTAATGTGTAAATGCGAAATTAACTTGTCAAATAATTACTCTGGAAGAATACATGATGAATATCAGGCGGATTAGCTCTGTTGCCCTTGCTTTGGCACTCACTGCGTGCTCGTCAAGCGACCCAGCGCAAAAGATGCCAACATCCAAGATGACTAATACCATAGTATCCCACCCCTTTCTTTCAGCGGACGCTCCTGCCATTACGCATACCAATGCCGGTGCGACCGATAGCCAAAATGTGCCAGGCCCAACCGAGATAGGACGCATTCCCTCAGAGCGGATCAAGCGCGTTCCCGGCGGAATTATTACCATCAATTATGCTGGCAAATTGAGCTATCCCGATGGCACCGAGGCAACCTGGAACGCTAACAATAACCGCGTGGCAAAAATTCGCATGGATGGTGATCACTGGGAATTACTTGCTGAGATGCCCATCACGGGTATGCAATACATGCCGCCAGACGAAGTCAATCGCCATTTGAATGCGTTTGATTCGTCGCAGAGCCGTGCAGAATTGGCAACGTATCTCGCCCAAAATTTGCCTTATTATGCTGAAGCCCAGGCGCGTGAAGCTGGCATTTATACACTGGCAGACGAGCGTGGTGATTTTTATGTGCTGACCCGAAGCGGTGTGAATGTCTATGGGCAAGCCGACAGCAGCGATCCTCGATCTGCGATTGTGTTATTGCGACAATGGCAAATTCCAGAGGCGCTCAAACGCAGCGAGCAAATTCGCCAATTGTTGATTAAACGGATGGAGAGCCTAGGGGTGACGCTATCACCCGAAATGCGGTCGGGTCTGATGCGTTTCAGCGATGTGCCATTGGGGATCAATATGACCTACGATGGCCACTTGGTGTTTACCATGGTGGGGGGCAATATCATTGTAGTGGATCGCGATTTTGCCAAGCCTGCCCAGACATTCCTCATCAAAGACGAAATTTTGGCAAATTCGCTGTCGATTGATGAGCAAAACGGCCTCTATGTGGTTAGTGATCGCAACATGTATAAATTGGTATGGACCGGCGAGACCATTTCGGACGCCGAGTTCGACGGTGCTTGGAAGTCTCCTTATGATCTTACAGAAGTCCCTCTGCCTGGGGTGCGAGGCGGTGGTACCGGTTCAGGTACTACCCCTTCCTTGATGGGCGACTGGGTAGTCATCGCCGATGGCGAAAAGCGTATGAACCTTGTGGCGTTTTGGCGCAATGACATCCCCGCAGATTTTGTGCAGCAGCCCGGCACTCAATCACGGCGTATCGCGGCCCAAATCCCGGTTAGCATGGGCGGTCTGGACAGCGAATATATCCAAACTGAGGTATCGATAGCGGTGTGGGGTGACTATGCGTTTGTGGTGAACGGCATGGCGCCTGAAAACATCAAGCCCGATTTGGACAACTTGTTAATGCAGGGGCCACTGATCGCCCCGCCTAAAGGTGTTGAGCTCTTCCAGCGCGATAGAAGCACGAATCAGTGGCGTTCGATGTGGGCACACTCCGAGGTGAGTACGCCCGCGGCCGTTATTCCGCTGATTAGCGCCGGTAGCCACCAGGCCTATACCATGGCCTGGGACGACGAGGGTTGGTATGTGGCTGGCTTTGATTTGAAGAACGGCGAGCTTAAAACCGAGATGAACCTGGGTTACAGCCAGGCTTATAACGGTGCGTGGGGTCAGTTGCAGTTGCTTCCCGACGGCGACATTTTTATCCCCGGTTTGGCAGGCCCTGTCCGCATTTTGACCCAGTAGTCTGGTGATGCTCTTTGCCAAGATCGGACACCCCGTTAAGCACTTAACTGCTGTTCGAATACCGCAGGGCTAACGTAACCAAAAGCGCTGTGCCTCCAAGTAAGGTTGTTATCAACCTCGATGTATTCGAAGGTGGCTTGTCGCATCGTTTCGCGGTCCACAATCGGCTCGTCATTCTGCAGCTGTCCTATACCAACTAACTGCCTCAGCATCATTCTCTGGCACACCTTGGCCATCGGCATACATGTCACCTAGGATGTGCTGAGCTTCTGCATGACCCAGATCAGCCAAGGCCTTCGTCTCATCAAATTCAGAAGCAGCAGCACTCTCAAAAGCCAGTAAAGCTGTAAGGATTAGAATTAGTCTCATCAGGCATTAACTTTTGTTTGTTAATTCAATAACTATATAGAACAGGGGAAGTTATCCAAGATTGGTCAGATGCTGGTCAATGAGTAGCCTTTTCGAAATAGGCTTATAAAGTGCCTGTGCGGATACAGTAATAATCACAAGGACTTAGCCGAGCCCCCCGCCCCTATTACGTAATAGAGATCTAACACCCAGGATCACTACGTACACACAAAAGTACACACATTAACTGTTTTAAAGTGATTGACATGGAAGGCATTTAATTCAATCATTATTAGCAGTACAAGCAATATGGCTATAAATACATATATGCGTAGTTCGAATCTCTCCGGGTGCGCCAAATAGAGAAACCTCAGCCAACGGCTGGGGTTTTTTTATTTCCACACCGGTTAATGAGAACGTCCGAGTTCGACTCAATGCGCAGCATTGAGGACGAGGAGCGCAGCGACGCAGCCCGCAGGCTTGTCAGGCAGTGGCGCTGGCAATCAATCTCGACGGGTGCGCCGCTCTTCACAAAAGAATAGAAACCTCAGCCAACGGCTGGGGTTTTTTTATTTCCAAACCGGTTAATGAGAACGTCCGAGTTCGACTCAATGCGCAGCATTGAGGACGAGGAGCGCAGCGACGCAGCCCGCAGGGTTGTCAGCGGCAGCGGCGCTGGCAATCAATCTCGACGGGTGCGCCGCTCTTCACAAAAGAATAGAAACCTCAGCCAACGGCTGAGGTTTTTTATTTCCACATCGGTTAATGAGAACGTCCGAGTTCGACTCAATGCGCAGCATTGAGGACGAGGAGCGCAGCGACGCAGCCCGCAGTGTTGTCAGTACAAGCGGCGCTGGCAATCAATCGCAACGGTACGTGGTTCTTTATAGAAGAACAGATATATTCAATTAAGCCACCGCCATCAGTCGCGCGAACTGTTTGGCATTCCCCTGCGCATCCCGATATCCTGTCTATCTGTTGCACTACTCGACACCGCCATGCGAACCATCATTACCCTAAGCTCTCTGCTCTTCTCAACGGCGCTGCTGTTGATCGGTCACGGCATCCAGATCACTCTGCTACCGCTGCGAGGCACCACCATTGGCCTGAGCGACACCATTATCGGCCTGACCGGTTCGGCCTATTTTGCCGGCTTCATCCTCGGCTGCTTTACGCTACCTAAACTGATTGCCCGCGTTGGCCATATTCGCGGCTTCTCGGTCTTTACCGCGCTGGCTATCACCGCGCTGTTGTCACTCGCCTTCACCGATTGGTGGCCGGCCTGGCTGCTGGTGCGGTTGACGCTGGGGGCGATGATGTGCGGCCTCTACACCATTATCGAGAGCTGGCTCAACGACCAGTCAAACAGCGAAAACCGCGGTCGGGTACTGGCCACCTATACCTTTATTACCTTGAGCGGCATGGCGCTGGGGCAGTTGATTATCGGCTGGTTGGTGGTGGGCTCGGCTACTCCGCTGATGCTGGCCGCGATCTTTCTCGCGGTCGCTATTGTGCCGGTGGGGTTGACCCGCCAACTGGCACCGGCACCGATGGTACCCACCCAGATCAGCTTTGGCTTGCTCTATACCCGCTCCAAGACGGCCTTTGTGGCGGCGCTGCTGTCGGGGTTAATCACCGGCAGCTTTTGGTCACTGGGGGCGATATTTGCCGAACAATCGTTTGGCTCTATGGGCGGCGCCTCGGCCTTTGTCGGTGCGGCCATTGTCGGTGGGGCGCTCATGCAGTACCCGGTCGGTCTTCTCTCCGA
Source organism: Gammaproteobacteria bacterium LSUCC0057 (assembly GCA_004535795.1). Lineage (GTDB taxonomy): Bacteria > Pseudomonadota > Gammaproteobacteria > Pseudomonadales > Porticoccaceae > LSUCC0057. The sequence goes on along the minus strand of SPIA01000003.1, from coordinate 305,832 downwards.
TCGCATTGGCCGCCAGCGGGTACTCACCACGCTGTGCTTGTTGGGTACCCTGGTGTGCGGCTTTATCGCCAGCGTCAACAGCAGCACGCTACTGCTGGTGAGTGGCTTTGTGTTCGGCGCTTTGGCGATGCCGCTGTATGCGTTGGCGCTGGCCACCGCCATCGACCGCGCCGAACCTGGCGAGTTTATTCTGGTCGGCTCATCGGTGTTATTGCTCAACGCCTGTGGCGCCGTTATTGCGCCGCCGTTTATCGGCGCGGCGATGAGCCAAATTGGCCCAGCAGCGCTGTGGATCAGTCTGGCCGCCATGAGTTTTGTCGGTGCGCTGTACTTTTTAACCCAACGCTTTGAAACCACAGCTAGCGGAGAGAGCCACCACAGTGAATTCGCGGTAGCGGCTACCGAGATGGCGCCGACCAGTTTTGACATGGACCCACGCGGGCCAGAGCAGAGTGATGCCACCATCTCAGCTGCGCATGAGTTGCCGCCCTTGGTAGCTGAGTCGCCGCTAGCTGAGCAACCACCTCATATTCTGGACGAAAAGAGTAGTTAGCAATGCGAGCGATTACCGTGGTGCCACTGTTGGCCATTTTATGCTTTGTGCTCAGCAACAGCTTTGGGGTTGCCTATCCAGTAGCCATCACCGTTGCCGTCACAGTACTCACCGTGGGTTGGTGGGTCAGCGAAGCGGTGCCGATCCCGGCGACCTCGCTAGTGCCATTTGCAGCGCTGCCGCTAGCTGGGGTGATCGACCATAAAACAGCCGCCGCGGCACTGGGTAGCCATGTCATTTTGTTGTTGATGGCCGCCTTCATGCTCTCCAAAGCGCTGGAGAAAAGCTTGGTACACCAGCGATTGGCGGTCTACCTATTAACGCTAATCGGCGCCCACAGCGGCCGACGCTTGTTATTTGGGTTTATGGTCAGCGCGGCGCTGCTGTCGATGTGGATCTCCAACACTGCGACAGCGCTGATCATGATGCCGATGGCGCTAGCGATTAGCGCTGCAGCCAACAACCGCACCCTGACTGTCGCGCTAGTGCTCGGTATAGCTTATGCCGCCAGTGTCGGCGGTATGGGCACGCTGATTGGCACACCGCCCAATGTGATTTTTGCCGGTATCTACGAGGCGCAGACCGGCCGCGAAGTCGGCTTTTTAGACTGGATGGCGATCGGCATCCCGGTGGTGGTGGTGGCAATACCGCTGATGGCGCTGTGGTTGGGTCGCCATGTCGGTCACAACCAGCCGTTCGAACTGCCAGAGGTCGGCGCGTGGCGCCCTGAAGAGCGCCGTGTACTAATCATCTTTGCGCTGACCATTGTGGCGTGGATCACCCGCAGCCAACCGTTTGGCGGCTGGAGTGGTTGGCTTGGCTTACCGGGCATCGGCGACAGCACCATCGCCCTCGCGGCGGTGGTGATGATGTTTGTCACACCCAGTGGCCGCGGCGGTCAGCGGCTGCTCGACTGGGAGAGTGCGGTCACTATTCCGTGGGGGATGCTGCTGCTGTTTGCTGGCGGCATCTGTCTGGCCAAAGGCTTTGATGCCTCGGGGTTGAGCGCTATGCTCGGCGATGGCCTGCGCGCACTCGACAATCTGCCCACCTGGCTGATGCTGTTGGCGGTCTGTCTTGCGGTCACCTACCTCACCGAGATCACCAGCAATACCGCTACCGCCACCCTGCTGATGCCGATACTGGCGGCCACCGCGGTGGCGATTGATGTCGATCCTAAAGCATTAATGATACCGGCGGCGATGGCCGCTAGCTCGGCGTTTATGCTGCCGGTGGCAACAGCGCCCAACGCCATTGCCTATGGCACCGGCCAGTTCACTATTGCCGAGATGGCCCGCGAAGGGGCGCTGCTGAGCGCGACGGTGTCGAGCGTAATTGCACTGGTCTGCTACTGGCTGCTGCTGTAACCAGCTATACCAGCACCAGGTTGTCGCGGTGGATCAATTCGCGGTGATCGCAGTAGCCAAGTGCCGTACCGATCGCCTCACTGGAGAGCCCCTGGATCTTGCGGCTCTCATCGCTGCTGTAGTTAATAAGCCCACGGGCGATCTCGACGCCGTTGGCATCTACGCAACTCACCAGGTCGCCGCGCTTAAACTGGCCACTCACTGCAGTTATGCCAACCGGCAGCAGACTGCGACCGGCGCCCTGCACAACCCGCACGGCGCCATCATCCAAGCTTACCGCACCACGTAGCTGTAGCTGCCCGGCCAGCCACTGCTTGCGCGCAGCAAGCGGCTTCTGTCCGGCCATCAGCAGTGTGCCGAGCGCCTCACCGGCGGCTACGCGGGTTAACACTGTGTCGATACGGCCGCCAACGATGCGCGTATCGCACCCCGAACGGGCCGCCAACCGCGCCGCCTGCAGTTTGGTGGTCATGCCGCCGCGGCCGAGCCCACTGCGACTGCCGCCAGCGATGGCATCCAAGCTGCGATCGCCGGCGTCAGCACGGCCGATCAGGGTAGCGCTCGGGTCGCTGTCCGGATTGGCCGTATAGAGACCGTCCTTGTCGGTGAGAATCAGCAACAGGTCGGCGTCGACCAAGTTGGCGACCAGCGCCGCCAAGCTGTCGTTGTCGCCAAAGCGGATCTCGTCGGTGACCACCGTATCGTTCTCGTTGACGACCGGTACCACGCCCAATTCCAATAGCGTGATAATGGCACTGCGGGCATTGAGGTAGCGCTGGCGGTTTGCCATATCGTCGTGGTCGAGCAGTATCTGGGCGGTGTGGCGGTTATAGCGCTGAAAGCTAGACTCATAGGCCTGCACCAAGCCCATTTGACCTACCGCCGCAGCGGCCTGCAGTTGGTGAATCGCCTCCGGACGCTGGCGCCAACCGAGCCTTACCACTCCCTCGGCAACTGCTCCCGAGGAGACCAGCACCACCTCGATACCCTGCGCCAACAACCCGGCAATCTGCGTCACCCAGTCATCGATCGCGGTGCGCGCTAAACCGGTACCGTCATTGGTGAGCAGTGCACTGCCAATTTTAATTACCCAGCGCTGTGCGTTGTCGCGGTTCTGTTCCATCGGGTTATTCCGTTGCAGGTTAACTACGGGGCGTACTCAATCTCGACCTCGTGGTCGTCGTCATCGTCGTCATCAAAATCGGCCTCAAGCGGATCTACTGCAGCACCGTTTTTACGATTTTGACGGCGCCACTCGGACAGCTCGGCGATGCGCTCACGCGCCTCGGCTTGCACCTGCAGGCGGCGCTGCTCTTGCGCAATAGCCACTTCCGGGTCGGCTGCCTCGCGCTCGCGCAGCTCATCGATATAGGCCATGATCGCAGTACACAGGGCTTTGGTGCCGACGCCATTAATGGCCGAAATATTGAACACCGGCCCCTGCCAGTTGAGCGCCTCTACCACCTCGCGACAGCGCACCTCAACCTCTTCGGCGGGGAGTAGATCAGTTTTGTTCAACACCAACCAGCGGTCTCCTTGAGCCAGCGTAGGGCTAAACTTGGCAAGCTCATTTTCAATATCGGCGGCGTGCTCAGCGGGGGTTTTCTCATCGTAGGGGAGCATGTCGACCAGGTGCAACAGCAGCCGGGTGCGGGTGAGGTGCTTGAGAAAACGGATCCCCAAACCGGCACCCTCCGAGGCGCCCTCAATCAGGCCGGGAATATCGGCGATAACAAAGCTCTGGTCGGCGCTCATGCCGACCACACCCAAATTGGGTACCAGCGTGGTAAACGGGTAGTTAGCCACTTTCGGCCGAGCGGCCGACACCGCGCGGATAAAGGTCGACTTACCGGCGTTGGGCAGGCCGAGCAGACCGACATCGGCCAGTACTTTTAACTCCAGCTTCAACTCGCGCAACTCACCTTCGGTGCCATTGCTGGTCTGGCGCGGGGCGCGGTTAGTGCTCGACTTATAGCGGGTATTGCCGAGCCCGTGCCAACCGCCTTGAGCGATCTTCAGCCGCTGCCCTACTTCGGTGAGATCGCCCAACAGCTCGTCGCTGTCGAGATCGATGACTGTGGTGCCAACCGGCACCTTGAGAATGAGGTCTTCGCCTTTGGCGCCGGTGCAGTTGGCGCCGCTGCCCTGCTCACCATTTTCTGCTTTGAAGCGCCGCGTGTAACGAAAATCGATGAGGGTGTTGAGCCCCTCGTCGGCCTCCAAAAAGACGCTGCCGCCATCGCCGCCATCGCCGCCGTCGGGGCCACCCTTGGGAATATATTTTTCGCGGCGAAAGCTCATACAGCCGTTGCCGCCTTTGCCGGCTTGCACGGTAATGGTCGCTTCATCTACAAATTTCATAATCGTCTCTCTGGCTGGCCGCCATTATAAACCAGTGGCCGGCCGGGCATTTTTTACGGGCACAAAAAAAGGCCCGCAGGCCTTTTTTTATTCGCAACGGGTCAATTATGCGGTGACAACGTCGACGAACTTGCGGCTGTGTGGACCGCGCTGTACAAAAGTGACTACGCCATCTGCCTTGGCGAACAGGGTGTGGTCTTTGCCACAACCGACGTTGTCACCGGCGTGGAACTTAGTGCCGCGCTGACGAACGATAATGCCACCTGCAGAGATGGTTTGACCACCAAAAACTTTTACACCCAGTCGCTTACTCTCTGAGTCGCGACCGTTGCGAGTACTACCACCAGCTTTCTTGTGAGCCATGAGTTATCTCCTCTCAATATTAGCCAGCGTTAATGCCGGTAATCTTAACTTCGGTAAACCACTGTCGGTGACCCTGCTGCTTGCGCGAGTGCTTGCGACGGCGGAACTTGATAATGCTTACTTTGTCGGCGCGGCCGTGTGAGATCACCTCGGCAGTAACACTGCCACCGGCTACCAGCGGGGCGCCAATTTTAACGTCGGCGCCTTCGCCTACCATCAATACTTGGTCAAAATCGATGGTCTCACCTGTGGCGGCATCGAGCTTCTCAAGCTTAAGGGTCTCCCCTTCTACGACTCGGTGCTGCTTGCCACCACTTTTAATTACTGCGTACATTGTCTACTCCGTCTTTGGGAGGCCGCAATCGCTGGCCTTTTTCTATCGCACCCAGCGCAATTAACAGCTCGGCGAGAGGGCGGCAATTCTAAAGCAGGGCAAGGGGTTAGGCAATAGCTGTGAAAGCAAAAAACCGGCTTTTAGCCAACAAATTCACTACTTTTCCACCGTGCTTGCCGCGCTCATCCAGATTAGTGCCGCGTGGCGGCCAGTGACGCCGTCGCGGCGGTAGGAGAAACAGCGTTGCGGCTCAGCATAGGTGTCGACACAACCACCAAAAACTGTCACAGCGGTGCGCTTTAATAGTCTCAACTCAACCAGTTTGGCCAGATCTAACCGATATTTATCGCCCCCTATAGGGTTACAAGCGGCTGCAGCCTGCTCTGCGCAGTGGTAGCGCCAGGGTTGAGCCAACAGCGCTCGGCAGACCTCGCCACCAACCTCAAAACTGGCCGCACCGATCGCTGGGCCCAAATAAGCCAGCAGCGCCGGCTGGCGGAAATGGGCCAACGCCGATTCCACCACCCCGGCAGCTAGACCGCGCCAACCTACATGCACTGCCGCTACTTGAGAACCGGCACTATCGCACAACAGTAGCGGCAGACAATCCGCACCCATCGCCACGCAGACCTGGCCGCGGCTGCGGGTGACTATGCCATCGGCAGACAACTGTGGCTGCCATTCGCTGGCATCGACAACGCGATCGCTGTGCACTTGGTTTAACCACAACGGCGCGGCCGGCAGCGCCAACTGCTGCTGCAATACAGTGCGGTTGCGCGCTACCGCGGCGGGATCATCGCCGACGTGGCTGGCAAAGTTGGCACTGTGGTAGGGGGCCCGACTGCAGCCGCCGCCGCGCAGGGTAATCGCGGCGTTGACGCCCTGTGGCAGCGGCCACTGCATCGGCAGCAATTCTATCGCCACAGCAATTACCGCCCAGCTTTAAATGCGTCGAGAAGTTGCTGCAAGTCGGGCGGGCGCGGACACTGCCAACTCATCAACTCGTCGCGGCTAGGATGCATGAGTGCCAGTTCGCGAGCGTGCAGCGCCTGCCTCGGAAAGGCGGCGATCGCCTCACGCAGTTGTGGCGCCGTGCCCTTCACCGGTCGCGAGCGGCCGCCGTAGGTGCCATCGCCAACCAGTGGCCAGCGTCTCTCGGCCATGTGTACACGGATTTGATGGGTGCGGCCGGTCTCTAGCTTAACGGCGACGTGGGTGTAGCCTTGAAAGCGTTGCACAATCGAAAAATGCGTCACCGCCGGTTTGCCGTTTGCCACTACCGCCATCAACTTGCGCTGCTTGGGGTGGCGACCAATCGGCGCATTAATGGTGCCGCCGGCGGTTGGCTCACCAACAATAATCGCTTCGTACTGACGCGACACGGTGCGCGCCTGCAGTTGCGCGACCAGCGACACCTGCGCGGGCACGGTGCGCGCGACCACCATTAACCCGGTGGTATCTTTGTCGAGGCGATGGACAATACCGGCACGCGGCACCTGCAACAGTTCTGGGTAGTGGTGGAGCAAGCCATTGAGCAGCGTGCCGCTGCGGTTGCCGGCGGCCGGGTGCACCACTAGATCAGCCGGTTTGTTAACGACAATTAAAGCCTCATCTTGGTAGACCACATCGAGCGGCATCGGCTCTGGCGTCCAATCACCCTGCTCGGCAAGTTGTGCCGCGACGGTGAGCTGCTCACCGCCGCGCAATTTCTGCTTAACTACCGCGGTGTCGCCATCGACCCGCAGTTGACCGGTTTTAATCCACTCTTGCAGGCGCCCCCGCGAATAGTCGGGGAACAATTGCGCCGCGGTGGCATCCAAGCGCTGACCGGCCGCCTGCATCGGCACGCAGGCAGAGAGCGCTACGCGTTTGTCGGGCAGCTCATGCTGCGGTTGCTGAAGGTCGCTCAATTGCTGTTCGCCCACCCTATGTGGTTAAATGTTGTGGCTTTATTTATATGCGCTCTGGCGCTGCTCCAAGCTGCGCCAGACCCTGCTAAAAACCCAGAGAATATACCATGAAAACATCGTCTAAATCGGCCGCTCTACTGCTCGCGGCACTACTGGCCACCACTGCGCTGAGTGGTTGTAGCTGGCTCGGTGGCGACGATGCACCCGCGCAAGAACAGAGCGAGGGGATGACCGAGCAGGAGTTTTTTGAGCGCATAGAGGCCAGTTTAGACAGCAAAAACTGGCGTATGGCGATTGATAACTTACGACTACTGGAGTCACAGTTCCCGTTTGGCAAATATGCTGAACAGGCGCAGTTGGAGTTGATTTTTGCTCTTTATCGCACTGGTGACTACGAAGAGAGCATCGCCGCGGCGGAGCGTTTTATTCGTCTGCACCCGCAGCACGCCAGCGTCGATTATGCCTTTTATATCAAAGGGCTCTCTGAACTTTCGCAAACCCAGGGCTTTTTTGACAGCTTTCTGCCAACCGACCCCTCGCTGCGCGACCCCGGCACCGCCCGCGACGCCTTTGCGACCCTTACCGAAATGCTCAACCGCTTTCCCAACAGCCGCTATGCCGCCGATGCTCGCAAACGGCTGTTAAACCTGCGCAATGTGTTGGCTCGCGCTGAGATCAACGTCGCCAACTACTACTTCAAGCGCGGCGCCTACCTCGCAGCCGTCAACCGCGGTCGCTTTGTGGTAGAGAATTTTCAGACCACCCCAGCCGTGCCTGACGGCTTAGCGGTGATGGCGCAAGGCTACTACCGATTGCAGATGATGGAGCTGGCCGACCATGCGGTGCGCACGCTGGCGGCCAACTACCCCGACTACCCGGCACTCAACAGCCGCGGCGAGTTCGACTATTCGATGGCGCTGGCCAAAGATGACCGCGCTCTGCTTGACCGTATTACCTTCGGGCTGTTCAGCGGTGAGCGACCGACCGCCTACGACACCCGCGCGCGTTACAATGTCACCTATCGCGACGCCGAAAAGATTGACCCTGAAGATGCCGAGCAGACACCGCGGTCACTGTTAAACCGCCTCAGCTTCGGCCTGTTGGACAACGACAACTAAGTTGAGGAGGTGTGCGGTGAGCATGCGCGAAACCATTGTTGCCGAAATGAAAGTACAGCCGAGCATCGATGCCGAGCAGGAGATTGCCCGGCGAGTTGCCTTCATCCAGCAGCAGCTGCTCAACTCGGGCTGCACTGCGCTGGTGCTGGGCATCAGTGGTGGCGTCGACTCCTCCACCTGTGGCCGTCTGGCCCAGCTGGCGGTCGAGGGGCTCAACAGTGGACAGAGTGGTAGCCACTACCAATTTATTGCCGTGCGGCTACCCTACGGGGTTCAGGCCGATGAGGCCGACGCGCAACGCGCACTGGCGTTTATCCGCCCCAGCCAACAGCTCACGGTGAATATCAAAATGGGTGCCGACGGCATTCACGAAGAGAGCGTTGGCATGCTGCTCGAGCACGGTGTTATCCAGCAGCTAGACCACGCCAAAGCCGACTTCACCAAAGGCAATACCAAAGCGCGCACCCGCATGGCCGTTCAGTACCAGCTGGCTGGGCTGCTCAACGGACTGGTGTTGGGCACCGACCACTCGGCGGAGAATATTACCGGCTTTTACACCAAGTTTGGCGACGGCGCCTGCGATCTGGCACCGCTGTTTGGCCTCAGTAAGCGCCAAGTGCGCCAGCTGGCGGCCGCTCTCGGCGCCCCCGCTGAGCTGGTGGACAAAACCCCCACGGCCGATCTTGAGTGCCTGGCACCGCAAAAAGCCGACGAGCAGGTGCTGGGGCTCAGCTATGACGATATCGACGACTTTCTCGAGGGGTTGCCGGTCACTGCCGCCGTTGAAGAGAAACTGATCGCCATCTACCAGCGCACCCAACACAAGCGCCAGCCCATCCCTACCCTCTACGACTAATCGACAGCCACTATTGGATGCCGCGGTTGGTCCGCCACCAAAGCTTGCGACGGGTCGCTAGCGGCTGGCTGGTGGCCTGTTCGGCATGGACACCAAACATCACCCCACTGACAGTTTTATCGCCCACCACCACGGTAAAGCCGACCGGCGGCGGTAGCAATCCGCCACCTGGCACACTGCTCCAGTTGCGCTGGAAATCTGCGCCACCCTCCAGTGTAAACGGGTTGAACAGATAGATACGCGCCTCGCCCAGCGCCGTGCAGCTGTCGCCGCTACTGGGCAGATTGGTGGCAAAGGTGCTCAACCCGTTGGCAGTGAGAACCCGACTAACGGTTTTTTCACCGCGCTGCAGGGGCAGCTGCCAGCCATTGGCATAGCGCACCGCTTCGGCGCTGCTGAGCTGATCGGGGTCGGTGGTAAAACTGGAACCGTCGGCATTGGTGGCCAGGGTTAGTAGGTCGCGCGGTGTCAGCGCTGGCGCACTGCTGTCAAGCAAGCCCGCTTGGCGATAGTCGCGCAGTAGATAGAGGGCATCTTGGTTTTCGCTGTTAAGCGGATCCTCGCGATCACCGCTGCCAATGATAACGGCGTCGTAGCCGCCTTCGGGCCCAATAGCGACATCGGGGGCAAACAGAAACTTACTCTGTACACCGGCATCGAGCAGCACGGTGGCGCGCCACTCTGAGCGCAGCGCGTTGCTGATATCGACGCGCCACAACTGGCCGCCGGTATCGCCAAAGTAAATTCTGTCGGCGGTGCCGTCACCGTTGCGATCGAGCACCGCCAGATCGCTCGGCACGCTGTAGCGCAACCGGCTGTCAATAAAACTCACCGGGGCATCGCCGGGCGCCGCTGCCGCCTGCCACAAAGTTTCGCCGGTCAGCGCATCCAAAGCGACAATACCCCGCCCCATGGTGTGGCTGCCGACCACACTGCCGACACGCTGATCGTCGATCGCCGCATCGTAGCCCAGCCCCATAAACAGCACCGGCTGGTCGAGCCCGGCAGCATTGACCACCAACGGCTTCGACCAGCTCTGGCCGAGTTCGGCTAGGCCGTCACTGGCGCTGCGCCGCCACAGCAGCACCGGCTCCAGCGGGTCGCTGACATCAAGTGCATAAATGTAGCGGCCGCCGCGCCGGGCAGTGAGATAGAGGTAGGCTTTGGCAACTTGTTGACGACCCTGCTCGTCGCTCTGGTACTCAACATAACTGCCCACCGGGCCGTCAAAGAAATACTGCTTGGGGCCAAAGCCATTGCTATCGACAGCGCTGCCGTTGGCGTAGAGCCTGCCGAGCGCGGCAAACTGTTCTGGGGCGACAAAACTCCACACCTCCCAGCCGCTGTCGTCGCCTAGGGCCTCATCGCTGCCACCGCGCACCGCGCGAAACAGGCCGTCATTGGCACCGTAAAACAGATAGATACCCGCCTCGCCGTAGTTGATCGCGACCGGCTGGCTGTGAATCACATCGCCGTGCAAATAGGGGCGCTTGGCTGAGCGGTTGTGTAAATTTTCGGTATCCTCTCCCGCCAGCCAAGCGAGCAGCTGGTCGAGCTGCGCTGCGCTGCGCTGGCCGAGTTGCTCTGGCGAGACTGCGCCAGGCTCGAGCGCAACCAGAGTAGTACAGTTGGCGTCGCAGGTGAGCTGACGGCGATTGGGCTGAAACTCGCGTAGCGCCTGTGCGACACCACCGCGCTCGACCTCGCGACCGTCCGGGGCATCGCTCTGCTGATACTGGCCGTCACTGGTCTCTGGCAGCTCGCGCCAGTAGTCAAAGGCGGTATCGCGTGTCCAGAAGCTGCGCGCTTGCGGGTAGACAAAACCGCTGACCAGATCTTCGGCCACATTGCCGTCGGCATCTTCCAGCCGCGGGCGGTTATCGCCGCTTAAACCAATCTGATAGAGCTTGAGGTTACCGCGCCAACGCTGCTGCGTGTCGGGGCGAAACAGCCCCATATACACCTGGTTTTCGTTGGTGCCGCGGGCGTTGACCGAGATCGGCAGCGCCAGCCCGGCAAACACCGAATTACGCGCCAACACCGCGTCGAGGCTGGCCAGCAGCTGTTCGGCCAACTGCGCTGCAGTGGCGCTCTGCCAGTAACCGCCCCTGCCACGGCGCCCGGCGCTGTAAAGCAGTTGCCGCTCCCCGGCCTGGCGGCGGCTGAGATCGCTGTAATCGCGGTAGTCGGTACTGGCATCACCGGGGTCGTAGCGCTCGCCGGCGCTATTGCGCTTGTCAAACAGGTCTATAACGCGGGTGACGATCGACTGCATACCACTCGATACTGGGTCGAGGTCTTGGCTAGCCAACAGGTGCGCGTATTCATCTAACCAGTTGGCTTGCGAGGTATTGATTGGCAGCTGAAAGGGATAGCTGGGGTTGCGGCGTCCGGCCAGCGACTGCAACAGCTGCTCAGCGCTGTTATTCTCGCTCACCCCCGGCGCACCACTGGCGATCAAGGTGAGCTGGTGACGCGGGCAACTGCCGTCGAGCGTGGGTGCACGGTAGTTGCCCGCAGCAAACGCAGCGGGGTCATAACCGCGGGTGTCACTGCCATCATAAATCGGGTTGAGTTGGCCTGCGCGCGGCGGTTGGCCGTTAAACCACAGACGCGCCTCGTGCAGCGCCAGTGTGGTCGGTGCGGCGCTCGATTCAGGCAGACTCATGGAGCGATGAAAAAGACTAACATCAAAGCGGGCCGAGACCTGCGCGCCGCTGTCTGGGTCGTTGTAGCTCACCATTGGCAGTTCGTCTTGAGGCCACGGCAGCTGTCGCTGGGCACGACACTGAGCAGTCTCTGCGCGGCTGAGAGCACCATTCTCACAGTAGAGTCGCTGTTTGATCGCAGCGCCAGCAGCGGCGCGCTCACTGGCAGTGGCCAGCGGCATAAAGGCGATCAGCGGCTCTCCACCTGCAACGCGCTCCGACTCATTCAAAGCCATTAGCCCCAGCTGAATCGGCGGGTTGTCGGCAGCGGCCAAAGTGGTCTGCAAACTGTCGACAAAGCGGTAGAGCCCCTCGTGGACGATCTGGCGCTGACTGACGCCATTGATTTGACTCTGCCAGTTCGGAGAATTGTCGACCAACAGTAGTAGCTGCATCGGCTTAGGGGCACCTGCAGCGCTCCTGAAGATGTCTAGATCGGTCGCCCCAGCGACCCCAGCTGTGAGTGGCAAACAGATTAATAATTGCCTAAGACTAGCCATTAATCACACCCCGGCAGACCGGATCGATGAAAAAAACTGACCCCTTGGCGCACCGCGACGGCTGCCCGGGAAAAGTCGCCAGTGCTGTCGCGGCGCAAATCCAACGCCGCAACGCTGACATCCCAAATATAGTCGGCGTGACAAGGGGCGGTAGACTGCAAACCTATACTGCAGCCCAAACCCGACCGCTTGCCCACATAGGCAACGCGGCACTGCAGCGCGACATCGATATCGGCAGCCAGCTGCTGCATGGCCGCGGCACACGCCACCGTGCTATTTTGGCACTGCATAAAATTGTCCGCATCACTCACCACTGCCTCTACGCTGCGCTCCGTCAACCGCTCAATGGCGATACTGCGCTGTTGGTTGGCCAGCAGTAGGGTTTGCACTGAGTGGTTGCGCACCGTTGCCGTCACGGTCAGTGCCAACAACAACAGCAACACTAAGGTCACCGCCAACACCGCACCGCGCTGGCCAGCGGCGCTTGGCTGCGGCCGAGTCATTGCCCTGCCCTGCGCATTGCCGGGCTGGCCACTCGCACCGAGCCACTGAACAGTTGCCGCATGCGACCATCGTCGGCAACCCGCTGTTTGCCAGCGTAATTAAAGGTCTGTGCGGCAGTTTCGGCACGTGCAGCCTCGGCCACCATCAGCAAATAGTAATTGACTACCACCACTGCCGCCCACTGCGCAGCACTCTGCGGTGCAGTGGTCCAGTTATCGACGATGCCATCGCCATCACTATCGATACCGTACTCCAGCTGGAAATCTTCCACCCCCTCAGCGATGGTACGCGAGCTTTTGAATCGGCCCTGGTCGAGGTAAACCCGCTGGAACTGACCCGACGCAGTGGTGTAAAAGATATCTTCTAGGTAGCGCCATACCGCACCATCAGTGAGCTGGCGGCTGCTGCCATCGCCTTTGACAAACTTCACCAGCGTCGCCCCGTCTGGCGCCGAGAGCAGATAGTGTTGACAACTGTCGAGCTCACGGTTGATCACCCGCGAACCGGTCGCCTCGGCCAAACTCGGGGTAAAGGCGACGCGGCGCAACAAAAGCAGGTCGCTGCCCGTGGCGGCGGTTAAGGTGAGATTGCCCTGCGCCGTGCAACTAGACAGGTCGCTCGCCGTAGCGCTGTTGCGCTGATCGCTGCAGGTGAGACTAGCTGTGGCGTTGTCGACGCCGAGCAGCGGGTAGCTGAGCTGTTGGCTTGCCGGCGCACTGTCGAGCAGTTGGCAGAGCGGCTCGGGCTCGGTTTGCGCGCTGGGCACTGATGCTGTGTAGCCGTAAAATCCGGCCGCAGAGATTTCGCGACGCAGCAACTCGGCAAGGTAGCGACCGCTCTCATTGAGCTGTTGGTTGCGCAACAGCACCGCCTGGCTGCGCGAACTGTTGATATAGACATCCACCACCAACCACGACAACATCAAGCCCAGTGACATCGCCACCATCAGCTCGACCAGCGTAAAACCCTGTTGTCGTCTCTGCCGGCGGCGATTCATTGCACTAACTGCGCAAAGTCTAGCTGCGCACTCTCGCTCAAATACTGCCGCGTGGCACTCTGCTGTGGCGCGCAATCGGCAGGTGCTGCACCACCACTGCTCGACGCCCACACCACGGTGACCCGGTAGCTGCGCTGTGGCTCTAACTCGGCCACACAGCCCACTGCCTCCGCAAGTATCGGCACAGCTTGCTCGGCAACGACAAGTTGCTCGCCGGCGAGCAGTCGCGCCCACTGCGCGACATCGTCTACCGCGCTCGCTTGGCTTGCCTGAGTGCCAAAGGCCTGGCACTGCAATGCCGTCGGGTCGACCTCGGCGGCGATCAACTGCTCCGCCAACACGGCATAACAGCCGCGCGCGGCGGGATTAGCTTTAATTCTCTCAACCATAAAGTTGACACTCTGCTGCGCCAAACCGCGCTGCTGCTGCGCCCACTGCGAAGCCAACAACCGGTTGTTCAATGCCGCATAGCCGATCACGGCAAAGCTGAAAATAAGCAGCGCCACCAACAGCTCGACAAAGGTAAAGCCGCGCTGCGCCGCCGGCGTGGTATTTACGCGCATGGTGTTTGCTGCACGGCCGGTACAACCAGCACCGGCACCCCAGTGGGCCGCAGCCGTACCGTGTAGGCGATCAGGTCGCTACCGACTTTCTGCAGGGTGAAACAGACCGGCTCGGCACCGTCTTCAAGCGGGCGACCGGTCGCTTGGTAGTGGAGTTGGTCGACCGCAAGATCGCGCCTCGCCACCGCGATATCCGCGGCACTGCGCCAGCGCAGACAGCGCAGTTCGGCTGTGCATTCGCTGCTCTGCGCAGTCACCCATTCGACGGCTACTGGCCCGTCGTCGGCGATGATCAACCCAGCGCTGTAGCCGCTGTTGATCGCCTCGCTGCGCACCAAGCGCAGCGCGTCGAGCAGCGACCCGGCGGCACTGTGGAGACGACGGTCATCGATCCACTGGTTAAACGAGGGCAGCACACCGAGCAACAGCGCCACGGCAATGGTCAGCGTGACTAGCAGCTCTAGTAGAGAGAGTCCCTGCTGGTGGCGGTTTAGCCTTACCACAACTCAACCGGCGAGCGATTGCCCTGCTCGTCAATAGCCAACACCGAATCTGCGCTCATCTGGCCGCTGAGCAGCGGTGTCGCTGTAGCCACAAACTGCTGCCGGCTGGCATTGCGGTAACTGACACTGAGCGTGTAATTTTCAGCGACCTTATCCGGCACAGACAGTTGCGCTGACACGGCGGCGGTATCGTCAAGCTCTAGGTAGGCACCGTATTGCAACAGCCGCTGCTGCTGCACAATGGAGAGATCGAGCAGCGTCTGCTGCGCCTGAGCGCGCACCGAGCGCTGCACATAGCTGCTGTAAGAGGGGTAAGCGGTGGCCGCCAACAGCGTTATCACCAGCAGTGCCGCTAGCAGTTCGATGAGGGTGAAGCCCAGCGCTGCGCGCGGGGTGGTAGTGGCGGCTGTCTCGCCAGAGGTTGCCAGCATAGGTGCGACCTTTCACAGTATTACAGTTTCCCTATTCTATCGGCTCTGGGCGGTGAGGAGAAACAGTCAATGCTTGCCGCTCGATGTTAGTCGCCACAGTGCAGATGCGTTCCATTGCGGTCTTCGCGACCGTCTTTATCACGGTCTGTGGAGAGTCGAATACTGCCCGACTGAAAGAGAATAACCCGCACGCCAAAGGACAGATGCGCATTGCACAACAAGACACTGCCCGAATCAATCGCCCGCCAACGGTTGGCAAAGCGCAGGCTGGAACGGCCCGAGGCGAACAGCTGCTGACGGCTGTGGTGAATGGGTAACCGTTGTGCGAGCGACTCAGGCTGACTCCAGTGGCCGTCGCGATTGCGGTCGTCAAACAGTATCCACTCGTCGCCAACGTCTCCTACCGATTGACAGTCGGCGCGGTCGGTGGCGGTATCGCTAACCATACAGAGCGTCCAGTCACCCGGTGAGCCGAGCGACAACTGGCGCGCCTGGCGGGCCACCGCTAACAGCGCCAGCTGTTCGCTGTACAACTGCTGGCGCCACAGCCACTGGCCCAGCGCTGGCAGCGTCGCGGTAATTAACAGCAGCATCAGCGCCAACCCCAACAGTAACTCGATGAGGCTCCAGCCGCACAGAGTGCGATACCGCCAGCCGTTACTCAGCCCAACTATTACCATCCGCTTCTCTCTGCCCGCCAATAGACTCAGCGTGGTCGCGGGTTGCTGCGTGCGCCCTTACCGACAACGGCTAGCACCTTTATATTAATGGGCAGCCTAGCTACAATCGGGCGCACTACGAGCGTCCCGCGAAGGAGCCGCGAATGAGCCGACCACCATTATCTTTGCGCCAATTCAGCGCAACCACAGCAACTGCTGCGCAGCCCAGCGTCTGGCCACTTACTGCAGGCGATGTGCTGCAGCTCATCGCACAGCCCAACAGCCAATTTGAACTGCTGGGTAGCGCCGACTCCGATCAGCTCATTCTGCGGCGCAACGGCCAACAGCTGCAGTTGTGGTTGGACGACCAGCCACTAGTGGTTATCGACAACTTTTTTGTAGAGAGCGCAGTTAATGCACCGGTGCAGCTGTTCTTTACCGATGCACAGTACGGCGCACTGGCGCTGACAGCAGACGCCGCTGCCGCAGAGGGACAGTTGTGGCCGCAAAGTGAGGGCAGCGATGACTCGTCAGCCCTGCCACTGTGGCTCTGTGTCGCCGCGCTGATCGGCGCCGGCGGCGCCCTGGGCAGCGCCAGCGACGGCGGCCGTGTCGACAATACACCGCCGCCTGCAGCCAGTTTTGGCCTCAGCCAAGACACCGGCATTTCCAACAGCGATCTGATCACTCAGACCGCCGAGCTGCAACTACAGCTGGCGGCCGATGCCGCTTATTGGCAGTACAGTCTCGATGGCGGACGCCACTGGCAAGCCGGCAGTGGCGACCGGCTTGTGCTGGCCACCAATACTGAATACCCGATCGGCGCCATCGTGGTGCGTCAGAGTGACGCCGCCGGCAACCTCTCGGCCACCACCAGTAACAGTGAAATTATCGTCATCGATACACTCGCCCCAGCAGCCCCTGCCCTGCAGCTGGCCAACGACAGCGGCAGCTCATCGAGTGATGGTGTTACCAACGACGCCACCGTCAACGTCACATTGGCCAGCGATGTCGCCAGCTGGCAGTACCGGCTACAGGGCGGCGAATGGCAGAACGGCAGCGGCAGCAGCTTTGAACTGGCCGACAACAGCTACTACGCCAGCGGAGAAATTGAGGTGCGCCAGAGCGACATGGCCGGCAACCTCTCGGCCACTACCAGTAACAGTGAAAACATCATCATCGATACACTCGCCCCAGCAGCCCCTGCCCTGCAGCTGGCCAACGACAGCGGCAGCTCCGCCAGTGATGGTGTTACCAACGACGCCACCGTCAATGTCACACTGGCCAGCGATTTCGCCAGCTGGCAGTACCGGCTACAGGGCGGCGAATGGCAGACCGGCAGCGGCAGCAGCTTTGAACTGACCGCCAACAGCCACTACGCCAGCGGAGAGATAGAGGTGCGCCAGAGCGACATGGCCGGCAACCTATCGGCCACTACCAGTAACAGTGAAAACATCATCATCGATACGCTTGCCACTGCAGCCCCTGCCCTGCAGCTGGCCAACGACAGCGGCAGCTCCGCCAGTGATGGTGTTACCAACGACGCCACCGTCAATGTCACACTGGCCAGCGATTTCGCCAGCTGGCAGTACCGGCTACAGGGCGGCGAATGGCAGACCGGCAGCGGCAGCAGCTTTGAACTGGCCGCCAACAGCCACTACGCCAGCGGAGAGATAGAGGTGCGCCAAAGCGACATTGCCGGCAACCTGTCAGCAGTCAGCAGCAACAGCAGTGCAATCACCATCGACACCGCACTCCCCAGCCGCGCCGTGGTGGATGCCACCTTTATCTACAGTGCTGTGCCGGCCATTGATGCCCCCCTACCGCAGTATATTTCCGGCCAGGCGACACTGGCCGCTGGTGAGCAGCTCAATGTCACCATTGGCAGCCAACTGTTTAACGACGTCGCCGTTAGCGATGGCAACTGGCAGATCGACCGCCGTTCGCTGGATGAATTTAGCGGCGGCGAAAGTATTGAGGTGACTGCCACCGTGGTGGATGTAGCTGGCAACCAGATCACCGATACCAGCAGTGCCGAGATTACCGTGCAGTACAACGATCGGGTAATTTTTGATCTCACCACCGGGCAGTCCAGCGAGCACGGCGTCGACCGCTCCTTCGCCACCGATATTGATTACAACATTTTTATCATTGTCGACAGCGACGGCGTCGATATGCAGTCAATAGCCACCGAGCAGCAGTGGCGCAGCTGGAATAACCTCGGCAGCGGAGACACCATCTGGTTGGTCGGCAATAACCCCAGCGGCGAAGTGATGGCCTTTATGAGCAGTGCAGTGACGACTGCGGTAGTTAGCTCTAGCGCGCTGATCTGGGCCTCCAAACCCACCGCGTCAACTAGTCAACAGGCTTTTTTAATCCGATCATCGGGTGTTGCTTCACGCGCAGTCAGCAGCCAGTCGCAAACCTTCCAACTGTTCAATAGTGCCGATGGCCAGCTCGATGCTAGTGGCGGCGTGGCGGTTAACTACCTGGCAACCATTCACGCCGGCAGCTGGAGCAATATCTACACTACCCAGGGCCTGAGCTGACTATTCGCGGTCTTAGGCCGCGACATCAGCGGCTTGATCGTAGATTCTCAATAGCAGTAGTAACACTTCGCTCACAGGAGCTGGGATAAAAAAAGCGCCCCGCAGGGCGCTCAAGTGTGGCGGGGGAAATTAGAAGCGGTCTAAGTTCATCACCTTGTGCCAGGCGGCGGCAAAGTCTTGTACAAACTTCTCGGCGCCATCGTTGGCAGCATAGACCTCGGCTACTGCGCGCAGCTCTGAACTGGAGCCAAACATCAGATCCACCGGGCTGGCGGTCCAACGCGGTTCACCGCTGGCGCGGTCGACGCCCACATAGAGACCGGGCTGATCGCCTTTGCGCCACTGCGTGGCCATATCCAACAGGTTGACGAAAAAGTCATTGCTGAGCTGGCCGGGGCGCTGGGTCAGTACCCCGTGTTGGCTGTCGCCGCTGTTGCCGCCAAGCACCCGCAAACCACCCACCAGTGCGGTCATCTCCGGCACGGTGAGGTTGAGCAGCGCGGCGCGGTCGACCATTGCCGCGGTGGGGTTATAGATAGAGCGGTCACTGTAGTAGTTGCGGAAGCCGTCGGCCGCGGGCTCGAGTACCGCAAACGACTCGACGTCGGTCTCGGCTTGGCTGGCATCGCCGCGTCCGGGGTTAAACGGCACCTCTAGCTCAAAACCGGCGGCGGCGGCTGCATCGCTGACCGCAGTGTTACCGGCCAGCACAATCAGGTCGGCCAGCGAGATCTGCTTGCGGCGCTGCTCGCCATTAAACTGCTGCTGAATACCCTCGAGGGTCGCCAGCACGCGCTGCAGTTCGTCAGGGTTGTTTACCTCCCAGCCATTTTGTGGCGCTAAGCGCAGCCGCGCGCCATTTGCTCCTCCGCGCATATCGGTGCCGCGGAATGAGGCGGCCGACGCCCAGGCGGTGCGCACCAGCTCGGCGGTGGTGAGGCCGGAGTTGCGGATCGCTTTTTGCAACTTGGCGATATCGCGCTTGCCAACCAGCGGGTGGTCAAACGCCGGTACCGGGTCTTGCCAGCTGAGCACTTCGCTGGGGATATCGGCACCCACATAGCGGGCGCGAGGCCCCATATCTCGGTGGGTCAGTTTAAACCAGGCGCGAGCAAAGGCGTCTTCGAACTCAGCGGGGTTTTGCTGAAAGCGCAGTGCGATCTCGCGGTAAGCGGGGTCAAACTTCAGCGACAGGTCGGTGGTAAACATAATGGGCGCATGGCGTTTACCGGCGACATGAGCGTCTGGCACCAGCTGTGCAGCAGCGCCCCCTTTGGGCACCCACTGAATGGCGCCCGCTGGGCTGCGAGTCTGCTCCCACTCAAAGCCGAACAAGTTGTCCAGATACTGGCTGGTCCAAGCGATGGGGTTGGCCGACCACGCCCCCTCTAAACCGCTGGTGATAGTATCTTCGGCGTTGCCCTTACCGCACTTATTGGTCCAACCAAAGCCCTGCTCTTCCAGTGCGGCAGCGGCCGGTTCTGGCCCGGTACATTTTTCTGGGCTAGCAGCGCCGTGCGCTTTACCAAAGGTGTGGCCGCCGGCAATCAGCGCCACCGTCTCTTCGTCGTTCATCGCCATGCGGCCAAAAGTTTCACGAATATCTTTTGCTGCTAACAGCGGGTCGGGGACGCCGTTAGGCCCCTCGGGGTTGACATAGATAAGACCCATCTGTACCGCTGCCAGCGGGTTCTCCAGCTGGCGGTCGCCTTGGTAGCGCTCGTCTTTGAGGAACTCGCTCTCTGGCCCCCAGTAGACTAGATCGGGCTCCCAGTCGTCGACCCGGCCACCGGCAAAACCGAAGGTTTTAAAGCCCATCGACTCCAGTGAGACATTGCCCGCCAACACCATTAAGTCGGCCCATGACAGGCTGGCGCCGTATTTCTGCTTGACCGGCCACAGCAGCCGCCGCGCTTTGTCGAGGTTGCCGTTATCGGGCCAGCTGTTGAGTGGCTCAAAACGCTGCTGACCACCACCGGCACCGCCGCGGCCATCGGCCACCCGATAAGTGCCGGCGCTGTGCCACGCCATGCGAATAAAGAACGGGCCATAGTGCCCGTAGTCGGCCGGCCACCACGGCTGTGAGCTGGTCAGCAGCGCTTCAATATCCGCTTTCACGGCGTCTAAATCTAGCTGTGCAAACGCCGCAGCGTAGTCAAAGTCTTCGCCCAACGGATTGGAGACTGGCGAATGTTGCCGCAGTGGCTGCAGGTTAATCTGCTCGGGCCACCAGAACCGCGGTTGGGTGTTATCCATCGCCTGGCTGGCGGTGGCGGGCAGCAGTGCCATGGAGATGGCCAGCGCGAGAGTCTTGGCCTTGGCAAAGCGCTTGTGGGTGTTGGCACGCGTGTGTAATTTATTCATTATTTTTCTCCTGATTGAAAAAAATTAACCGTGTAGAAACCACAACTACTCGTACACAATAGAGCCACCAATAGTAAAGCGATAATTAATTGCTCATATATTTGTCATTGGATTTTTCTATTAATACGCCACTCAACTTTACCGGGAATCACCACCGAGCTATTGCACCCGTTCGTTCGGCTCACTAAGCTGCTGGCTGCTTAACAACCGCCAGTATCGTTATGGAATACGCCGCGCTAATCGCCTACACGCTGACCACCTTTGCCACCCCCGGGCCCAATAACTCGATGCTGATGAGTTCCGGTCTGAACTACGGCGTGCGCCGCTCACTGCCACATTTTTTCGGCATTGCATTGGGCTTTCCAGCCATGGCGCTGGCGGTCGGCTTTGGCTTTGCCGAACTGTTTGAGCGACTGCCTTTTTTGCATGCGCTGTTAAAAGTTGCCGGAGTCAGCTATCTCGCCTACCTCGCCTACCGCATCGCCACCACCCCAGTCAGCAGCAGCGGCGCGGCTACTGGTAGGCCGCTGAGCTTTTTACAGTCTTGCGCTTTTCAATGGGTCAACCCCAAGGCTTGGGTGATGGCCGTTGGTGCCATCGTCACCTTCACGGTGGGCGGTGGCAATTACCTGCTGCAGGTGTTGACCATCTGCGCGGTCTTTATCGTCTTTGGCGCGCCGTGCAACTTTGCCTGGCTGTGGTTGGGCCGCAGCCTTAAACAATGGGTCCAGAACCCGCAGCGCCTGCGCCAATTCAACCGCGCCATGGGGGCGCTGCTACTGCTGTCATTGACGCCGGTGCTGTTCGAGTTGGCCACCACGCTGGGTCGCCATTAAAAACGCCGCCCGCAGGCGGCGTTGGCAACACTAGCAGCGCTTAATCGCCGTGGCGCTGCGCAAGCTGGGCATCGACTGAGCAGCTGCCGGCACCGCGCAGCAGCAGAGCCACACTCATCGCCAGCAGTGCCAGACTGAACTCGTAACCGCCGCTGCGGGCGAAGAAGCCGTTGTCTAAATGCACCACCACCGTCGCCACCAGCATGGTAAAAGCACAGGCCAGTGCCGCCGGGCGAGTCAGCAAACCGACCACCAGTAGCAAACCGCCAAAGAACTCGGCACCACCTGCCAGCAGCGCCATTAGGTAACCGGGCTCCAAGCCGATCGACGCCATCCATTGGCCGGTTTTCTCCAAGCCACCGCCGCCAAACCAGCCGAACAGTTTTTGTGCGCCGTGGGCTATAAAAATGGCCCCAGCCACCAGCCGCAGCGCCAGCGCGTCATAGCCAGCAGCCGTGGTGTAGAGTGTTTTTGCAGACAGTAAGTTCATCGCCCTCTCCTTTATTGTAGTGACACAATGTCATTGCTGAAGATAGCGGTTGGCCGCGCAAAAACAAACCCCGCATTCGTATGGTTATTAATGGCAACGCTGGCAGATCTACTCAGGCTTGAGTGCAGCACTCTTCAGACCATACAGCTTAAAGGGCACGTCCGCGCCCACGGTATTCATTTCGAGGCATTTTCCAGCTGCCCGGTTAGCCTTGTCGCCGCGAAGAGTTCGATTAGCTTTAGCAATACCAACAGCAAATACGAACTGTCTCACTGACGCCGATTTTAGCGGATAAATCTCTGTACCAGCCCGGCAGTCGCCGCGGCAGAGGCCCCTGCCTCCGCCGCCAAAGACAGCGCTAGTGGAAGCGACTCGAAGCCTCGAGCGTTGCACCTGGGCTCTGCTCAGACAGTGGTTCAAGCAAGAACATGGGGCCCTGAAAGACAGTTCGATCGCCGTTGGGTGCCCAGCTGGCACTAATGTTGCGAAAGGGCAAATCGTCAACAATACCGCGCGACTCGTGAGGTTGATAAGAGTTGGTCAAGAACACATCTCCAGCCTGGGCAATATATTTGGTATCGCCCAGCCAATGCTCAACCGGCCCGCTAACCATGTAATAAAATTCGGGTATCGAGTGGCTGTGCTCGACATAACGAGCGTGCGGCCCCCAGACCATTTGCGAGATATTAAAATCCCAACCGCCGGCTGGGCGCGATGCCTGAAAAAAACCTTTGTAACGCATAACCTCGATCCAACGATCGAGTAACTCGCCAATACTGAGAATATCTTTAGCCCAGAAAAAATTTACTTCCATCCCTTTGGTCAGCCAATCCTTATCGCTCTCGTGACTGAAACGTTCGCTATTTGGGTAGAGGTCTCGTGCCGCGCCCAATTCTTGACGCAAAACCTGCAACTGCTCGCGCTGCTGCTTTATAAAGGACGACTCAGAGAAACGTGAGCCAAGTTTTACGGGGACATCGATAGATTCTGTACTGTAGGCTTGACCCCAAAACTGGAAGCCATCGTCAAGGACTGCTTCTTTAGGCTGGATATGTTGGTTAGCGCCGGTCAAATAATATCCCGCTTTTAGATAACTCTGGTCGCCACCCGGCGCCCAACGGAACCACAACAATTTCAGCCCCTCAGGCGACGCCGCGTAAATCTGTCTGACGTCGAAGGGGTTGAGCTTAACCACAGTGCCAGGTGTCGCTGTCTGTGTCTGCCCCTCAACGCCAATTTCACCGCTGCCGCCAATCACGTAATACAAGCCCGGCGCTCCCTCGGCATGCGCAGGCATATAAGCGCCCGGCGCCAACATCATTTGCACAATTTTTACATCGGGATGGTCTAGCGCAATACGCACTTTGACCGCATCGCGCAGCTGCCGCAGAGCCTCGGGGTAGTCGTTGGCAATGGCCTGCCAATCAGCCGCCAATATTTCCTCAAGCGGAGCCCAGGGCTTCTCACTGTTGCGATGCACCGACTGATAAGCCTCGACTGGACGAGGCTTATCAGGATTAATCATATCGGCTGCGCGCCGGGCCCTAAAATTGGCGTAAACCTCGGCAAAAGGGTCTGAGGGGTCGGCTTTGTCAAAATAGATCTGCGGATCAATCTGCGCCGCAGACAAGTCCCGTGGGATCAGTGCCGCAGGCTCGCAGTGGAGACAGTGATCAGCTCTCTCTTCCACCGCAGTCGCACTGTTACAACCTGCCAAGAGCAACAGCGCAAGTAAAAGAACATGTAAAGAGAGCCGTTGGCATTGAGATCTAGGCATGGTTTCTCCTGCAAAAGCAAAATTTTACCAGAATAGCCCATATTTAGCCTGAGTTGCGGCGCTGCGCGCCTCGTCCTGAGTGCTGCGCATTCAGTCGAACACCTTCGGTGGTTCTCGTCCACTTATAGCTGGGCGTAAAAAAACCGCCTGCCGGCGGTTTAATTTGGTACGACCGAGTGGACTGATGACAGCCGCGGCCTGCGCGGCTGTCACCCTGCGGGCTTGCGGCGCTGCGCGCCTCGTCCTGAATGCTGCGCATTCAGTCGAACACCTTCGGTGGTTCTCGTCCACTTATAGCTGGGCGTAAAAAAACCGCCTGCCGGCGGTTTAATTTGGTACGACCGAGTGGACTCGAACCACCGACCCCCACCATGTCAAGGTGGTGCTCTAACCAACTGAGCTACGGTCGTACTGTTCCCGTTTGACGGGGCGCGTAATATAGCTAGGCGGTGGCTAAAGTGCAAGCGCGGCGTGGCTTAATTTACCTACACTCAAGGATAAGTTGGGCATCCATGCCGGCAACAACTCCCTCTGCTGCTTCGTCCTTGAAGGTCTCGTCCTTGCGTTCATCCTGAACACGGAAATGAGTATGTAATTTTGGACTTAGTAATACTATTACTCTGAGCGGCTAATACCAAAGAACTAACCTGCCGACACAAGACTAGCCGGCTTTGGCGAGATCTTTAAGCTGTTCAATACGGTCGCGCACCGCCGCTGCCTGCTCAAACTCCAGGTCCCGAGCGTGCTGGTACATCTGCGCTTCCAACTTGGCCATCTCTTTGGCCAGATCTTTGATCGGCGCTCCGGCGTGAATATCGGTAATCGGCACTGGCTTGGCAGCGCGACGGTTGCCGCCGCGGCTATCGGTGGCGGCGCGCGCGCCCTCCATAATATCGGCGACTGATTTAATAATGCCTTTGGGGACTTGGCCGAGCTTTTCGTTGTGGGTGATCTGTTTGGAGCGGCGACGCTCAGTCTCGTCAATGGCGCGTTGCATAGAACCGGTAATTTTGTCGGCGTAGAGAATCGCCTTACCCTTAACATTGCGCGCAGCGCGGCCGATGGTCTGTATCAGCGACTGCTCGGAGCGCAAAAAGCCCTCTTTGTCGGCGTCAAAAATAGTCACCAGCGACACCTCTGGCATATCCAGCCCCTCGCGCAACAGGTTAATGCCGACCAAGACATCAAACTCGCCCAAACGCAGATCGCGAATAATTTCTACCCGTTCAACGGTGTCGATGTCGGAGTGCAGATAGCGCACGCGCACGCCATTTTCGGCCAGGTAATCGGTAAGATCTTCGGCCATACGCTTGGTCAGCACGGTGATCAACACACGCTCATCGTCGGCGACACAGCGATTAATCTCCGACAGTACATCGTCTACCTGAGAGGTCGCCGGGCGCACTTCAATAATCGGATCCAGCAGCCCAGTCGGGCGCACTACTTGCTCAACAATGTTACCGGCGTGCGCCGCTTCGTATTTGCTCGGGGTCGCCGAGACAAAGATCATCGGCGGGGCGATCGCCTCCCACTCATCAAARCGCAGCGGCCGGTTGTCCAGCGCCGAGGGCAACCGAAAGCCGTATTGCACCAGCGTCTCTTTGCGCGAGCGGTCGCCTTTGTACATAGCGCCCAGCTGCGGCACGGTGACGTGCGACTCATCGATCACTAACAGGGCGTCGTCGGGCAGATAGTCAAACAGCGTTGGCGGCGGCGCGCCCGGTGCTTTACCTGAGAGGTAGCGCGAATAGTTCTCAATACCGTTGCAGTACCCCAACTCGCGCATCATCTCCAGATCGTAGTTGACCCGCTCGGTAATACGTTGCAGCTCGATCAGCTTGTTCGCCTCGCGCAGCTGCTCTTGACGCTCTTTAAGCTCCACCTCAATCTTTTCAACGGCGTCTAAAATGGTTTGGCGCGGTGTCACATAGTGCGACTTGGGGTAGACCGTAATACGCGGCAGGTCGCGCAGCACCTCGCCGGTAAGTGGGTCAAACAGACTCAGCCGCTCAATCTCTTCATCGAACAGCTCCACCCGCAGCGCCTCAAAGTCTGAGTCTGCCGGGTAGATATCGATCACATCACCGCGCACCCGGTAGCATGAGCGCTGAAAGTCGATATCGTTGCGCTTGTACTGCAGCTCGGCGAGCCGGCGCAAAATAGCGCGCTGGTCAATCTGCTCACCGCGCGACAGATGCAGCACCATCTTCAAGTAAGACGCCGGGTCACCCAAGCCGTAAATAGATGAGACCGTTGCCACCAGCACCACATCGCGGCGCTCCATCAGCGCCTTGGTGGCGCTCAGGCGCATCTGCTCTATATGCTGGTTGACCGCCGCGTCTTTCTCGATGAAGGTATCCGAGGACGGCACATAGGCTTCGGGTTGATAGTAGTCGTAGTAAGAGACAAAGTACTCGACGGCGTTGTTGGGAAAGAAACTCTTGAACTCGCCATAGAGCTGCGCCGCCAAGGTTTTGTTATGCGCCAATACAATGGTCGGGCGCTGTAGTTTCTCGATAACATTGGCGATGGTGAAGGTTTTGCCCGAGCCGGTCACACCCAGCAGCGTCTGCGCAGCCAGGCCGTTGTTAAGCCCCTCGACAAGTCCGGCAATGGCCCCCGGTTGATCGCCCGCCGGCTGGTAACTGCTGACTACCTGCAGTGGTTTGGTCGCTGCACTCACCCAGTTATCTCCAACAAAATTGAGCGCCGATTATACCTAGCCCTGCGCGCAAATATAGCCAAAGCCGTGCGCGCCAGAGCCACGGCCACGTGGGGCACCGATTATCGGAAAAACCCCACGCTCAAGGTTGACTCACCCCGCCCCTAGCCATAAAATGCGCGCCTGTCCAAAAAGACAGTATTCCGCCTTAGCTCAGTTGGTAGAGCAAATGACTGTTAATCATTGGGTCGCTGGTTCGAGCCCAGCAGGCGGAGCCAAATCAATCGACTAAGCCTCTGTTTTTACAGGGGCTTTTTCGTATATAGATGGCCTTAGTTGTTACATTCGTTGTTACAAGCTACGATAGGAACAATCTAATGGCATATCTACTGAGCATGAAATATCTCACCTACGTCAAAGGTCTCCCCTACTACCAGCGTAGATACCCTACTCGACTGAAAGGCCATCCCTCGCTTACCTCGGCCCAGTTCAAACGCCCTCTACACGTACCAGCAGATAATCCCTCAGCCATCGCGCAAGCAGTCGAAGCCATGACTAAGGTGTATGAGGACTACATCAGTTTACTTGAAACAGCCAACATGTCCGTCTTGACAGAGATCGAGCTGGAACGAAAAGCACGATCACTACTCAAGGCAAAGGGCTGGCAAGATGGATTGATCAGTGTCGACGACATTTATCTAAAAGAACAAGCAACCGAGTACTTACTGGCTAGCGGCGTATTCGATGCTCTATATGAATACTCCAAACACCCTCAAGATCAACCAAAAAGCACAACCGTTAAGATACAAGAACGAGCATGGAAGCGCTTACAAAAACCACCCAGTCAGGCCGCGACAGAACACAAGCTCTTCAGCGAAGTATTCAAGGACTTCTGGGAATTAAGGGCGATGTCCGACCAAGTCAAAGAACACCGAAGAGATCAGGAGATCTGGAAGAAGTTCTTATCCTACAACGCCGGTGACGCCCTCGTTACAGAAGAAACGGTTAGACAGTATTTGCAGCAATTTAAGAATAAGCGTGTTCAGGACGGCGTAAAGAGCTCGACAATCACCAAGAATCTGTCCGTCATCTTGGCACCTTTAAATGCCTACAACGAAACCCTAGCCCACCCCATCGACATACGTCGGCCAAAAGTCCGCCCAAATAAAGGCGAGCAGCTAGACCAAAAGCCCCCCTTGTATCACTCAGAACAGATAGCACTGATGCAAATGCTAGAAGGCCAAGACGATTGGAAAACCTTGTACGTTCTGATCGCACTTCACACTGGCTCTCATCCCAGCGAAGCCGTTCAACTGACGAGTGATAGCTTTAATCTCAACGCAACTATCCCGACAGTAACCATTTCAGGCGACGGCTCCAAGCGCAAGAATGAAAACAGAAACCGTAGTGTCCCGCTTGTATATCAGGTTGATCGTATAAAAGGTTTAATCGAGGCTGGCGCTTTGACGGTTATGACGCGTAAAGACAAAGACAATGTGGGAGTACAGATTAAAGCGCTGCTGAAACAGGTGAACCCCAATGCTTCTGCATACAGCTTAAGACATACGCTACGGCACAATGCTGATGCGGCCAATGTGAGTTCCATCATACAAATGGCACTAGGCGGATGGTCAGCTAAAGAGCTCGGGCTTTCTAGCCACATGGCAGGTTATGGCGAGCTAGGCAAAGATGTCATTGAGCGCTTGAAACCACGTCAAGATGCTTTAATAAGCATGCTAGCGCATCTACCCTAGAAGCATGTTTATAAAACGTTAGACACCGACCGACCTTCATGGCCTTCAGGGACAACAACAAAGGGAAGCCTGAGGCTAAACTTAAGGACAAGACTCTGAGAATACTTCTGGAGAAGTTCCTCGAGGAACACCCTAGGATTGAGAAGTACTTATGTAACGACAAAGGGGTGCACTTGATGAGACTCGATGGGGAGATAGCCTACGAGGTCATTAAGGAGTTCACTAAGAGGAAGTTACCAATACTATGTGTCCATGACTCGTTCATTGTTGAGCATACTCAAGATGACATACTAAGAAAGCTAATGGACAAGATGACATCCAAAGTTGTTGGTAGGAAGTTGACCCTAGAGAGTGATACTTTGGGTATTGGAGGAGTACAAGCTATGAACAACTTAGACCCCATGGATACCTTGAGTAACTATAAACGCTTAGAACATCTTAGAGAACAACATCTAAAGGTTGATAGGTGTAAGGGTTACTCAGAGAGAATGCATAGGTGGACTCAGTGGATGGTTAATAATACAACGACGTCGACAACATAAAGGTAATACTTAGGGCCTCTCCCACTACCCGTACTTTGTAAACTAAGGAGTATTCATTGAGTACAGTAAGTGAGTTATTCAACGAAGCTTTAGATAGAACTAGGGCTGTCATACCAATGGTTAATATCACCTTCGAGCTTGAGAAGGAAGGTAAATTACAACCCTACAGTATTTCTCCCGAGGACTTCACTAAGTCACTAAATGCCAAGTACTCCAATGCTGAAAACTTCTTGAATGCACTAGTGACACACCTTGATGGCAATAGGCATATCGTCGCTGCCTTTGCATCAACACCGACAGCATTTACAGATGCATGGAATATGAAGTCCGAAGAGCTCAGTGTGGCAGATGTCCTTGCGTTAACTAAGTCAGGTGGTCACTTTCAGTTTAACCAACTGAAGGGAACTGGCTCTATGCTATACAGAACCAACTACCAGAGAGGACTAGTCTGGTCAAAAGGGTTAGGTATCGTTAAGGGCTTTAGGCATCGTACCGGTGGTATCTATAAGGAAGATAGCCTTAATGAGATGGGAGTATTCACCTATGCAACTCCAACTGATGCAGCAGGAATGATGGAGTATCGCTTTACCGAGCAGTTTTCAGAAGCCATCGGCATTCCGATGATATATATCATTACCCAGTGGTTTAAGTACAGCACCCCTCACGAAGAAGAGAACAACTGGTTATACATGACTGCAGCTGCAAAAGTAGTAGGAACTGAAAGCAAACCTAATGCGCCCATAAAGCTGCAATTGATAAGTAAGGATGAAGCTATTAAGCACTTAGACAACATGTCTGAAGCAATAGCAACAAAAGGGGTCTATAAGGTTAGGCCTCCAATGCCTGAATACTTACGCCTTGGTTGGTCTTACGACAAGATAAAAGGTGAAAAACGCAGAATGCTGCTTAAATATGCTCGTGAGAATAGACTAGGATGCCCTAGCAAGGAATGTGGCCATGTTTCTTTTAGCAGTTTAAAGGATAAGGATATTCACGTGGGTCATCGTATATCTCAACACTGGAATGCCGAGAACCACGGTGTTGCAGATGTTCACCATCCATACAACCTTTATCTCTCCTGTGGGGCTTGCAATATAAGTCTTAGTAGTAGATACCCAACTGATCTAGACAAAGCAATAAACGAGATGGGTACTATCGGAGACTGGCTAATGGGAGGACTTTTAACAAATGAAGTTTCGGGAGCTTAAAGACTTCATCCAGAACCACATGAAGATGAACCACGTGTATCAACCCCTGATGCTTAAGGAACTGGTCAAGTCAGGAGGAGTAAGTTCACGTGAAGACATAGCCAAGGCGTTACTACTATATGACCCAAGCCAAGTTGAATACTATGAACAGATAGTCGACAACATGGTCGGTAGAGTGCTTCGTGGTCGCTCTGTTGTTGACCGAGATAGAAAGACCAAGGACTACAGACTTGAACTATCAGGTGAGCTTACTAGTCACGAACAAGAGGAGCTTATTGAGCTTTGCGAACAGAAACTTGAGGAGTTTCTTGGTAACCGCAAATCCGACCTATACAGTCACAGGAGGCTTGCTACTGGTAAATTTAGTGGCACTTTAAGATACGAGGTGCTCAAAAGGGCTAAGTTTCGTTGTGAGCTGTGTGGTACTTCAGCTGTCGAAAAAGCGCTGCATGTAGATCATATAGTTCCCAGAAGTAAGGGTGGTCCAGACGAAATTAATAACTTTCAAGCCTTATGCTATAGCTGCAACTCCAACAAGGGAAACAAAGACGACACCGACTTTAGGTCATGGGGTGAGTTCTATGGCAAAAGGCAAGCGGACTGTCTATTCTGCGAGACACCTAAAGACCGTATTGTCTCTGAGAATGAGCTTGCGTATGCCATCAGGGACGCCTTCCCAGTCACCGAGGGTCACACCCTTGTCATACCAAAGAGACATGTCGCTGACTACTTCGACCTAGAGCAGCCTGAACTCAACGCCATTAATCAGCTAATAACCAATCAAAAGCTCACACTTGAAAGTGACGATTCCACTATTGAGGGCTTTAATATAGGCATCAATTGCGGCGAGGTCGCAGGCCAGACTATTTTCCATTGTCATGTCCATTTAATACCTAGGCGAAAGGGTGATGTTGAGCAGCCGAAGGGCGGCGTTAGAGGCGTTATAGCGGGAAAAGCGGCTTATTAGCAACGCTCACAAAGGCTTGTCTTAGCAAACTATTATTATAACTACAACAGATCAAGTCATTGGATTCAAAAGATAGCCTGAGAGGGTCTAGAAAGCACCCTAAGCGACTTAAAGGACACCTTTGCGTCTCACCAATGCGCCCTTTAAAAGCTCTCAAACAGCCTCATGAAGGGCTATATTGCAAAGCAAGTTAGGCAGCTATGGTTTGTTACTTTCAAATTAAAGCTACCTGGCTAAATTACTGGCCAATACTCCTCTTTTCCCTTCTTCTTCATCGACTTGCTTTAGATCCGCCCCTGCAACTATGAGGCCCATTTTTATAAAAGTCTTCACAAAGTAATTAACACCAGAATCTGCCTTCAGCAAAATGTCATTGTTACCAAATTCAGACTCCGTGGAAACTATGTGCTCACCCGCATCAAGCTCAATATAGTGATACACCATCGGGGCTGTTTGTCCGATAAACTTCTGATTAACATAAATATTCTTTTTGACGGCCGCACCGAAATGAGAATTCCGGTAAATATAAAGTCCCGCTTTGCCTTCCTCTGGCGCGCTAAATTCTTTACGACTTGCATCTTCTTCAAGATTAGCCATTGGTACAGATGCGCACCCAGTTGCGAGCAATAAAAACAAGGCCAACAGGACTACCACGCTATTTCCTGCGCCTAACGATGAGGGCTTCAGAAGGAACATAAATTACTCCTTAGAAGGGCAGCGCATGGGTACGATAATAGATGATGGATATTTCCACATAGCACCAGTAGCCGCATCCACACCAACACCGATGATGCCCCCAAGCAGCAGGTTTCCAGCATTCATGGCTTCATAAGAAGATTCTACGATCTTTTCTCCTTGAGCCATACCGTCTTTGGATTGACAAGAAATAGTGAGTGCGTCTTTGTCTTTCTCTACATTAACCGATGCGGGTGCTGTTAGAATTGATGAGCCATCATCATTAACAACAGTACACTGTATTGCTCCGTAATCCTCGCACCCTGTAGTCTGGACATTAACAATTTGGTCGCCACCTTCCATAATTGAAGCACAACCAGCCACAAACAAAAGCAATACCGCAGCACTAAGTTTCATAAACATCATAGTTCTCCATCGTCACCACAACCAAAGATTAGGCGCGGATTTCTATTAATTAGCAGGAAAAGAAGCAGTAACGGGCAGAGTAAAACGCCGATCACCATAACAGTTTTATTATTCACTTTGGATCTGCCCATAAATCATAATAGCTATCCTCAAAGCTAGCTGTAGAACCTACACTCGAATTCTCTAGATAATTATCGTGTTCAGCCTCCAGATCACCGTGAAACGGCCGATATGTAGCCTCAACGAGTCGCTGATTGACTTTTTTCAGATCTATCGAGTTATGGTAATGATAACCATAGCAAAGTCCCTTTCGTTGAGAAGCCTCGCTACAGTTGTGGCCACCGTTAGAATCGGTTCGTCCGCTATGCGCAGCGGCCAATGGTGTAAGTGTGGCAGATACCGTTAACGCTACTAAGAACGTTGAGAAGGACCTTGTCATTAGATGTATTTCCTTATACTAGTTTTGGCCTTAATCCCTCTTCATATTGATACATACCTATAGACTTCTGTCAATATCTTCATCTTCAAATACGCTAGACACTTATGAGTTAACACTACAAACTATAGAGCATGCCCAATACTTTGCCACAGAGTGGCTCTGGACTTACAATAATGAAAGACCTAACTCTGCTATCGGAGTAGTGCCCCCAAGACAGCTGCTACAAGCAGCCTAATTTCTACGAATAACTGTTTCGGGGAATGGGGGGATTACACTTTGACAGCAGCACGAAACTTATCAAGCCTGTTAATATACCCAAGACACCTGACAGGCTGTTCAGCAGCCAACTTGCGATAGGCTTGGAGCTGTAAGTGCCCGTCTTCAAAGCTAGGGAAGCTGCTGCGTATCTGGCCGACTGTCAACACCTCAGGCTTCATATTAATCTTGTAGTCGCCTAGCTCTCTTTTAACAGCGCTATTCATTACCTTCATAAGCTCCTCTTCGTAGCCCTGAGGTACGATATAAGAGTCGTGTACAGTGAGGATAGCGATATCTCTTTCCGTGAAGTAATCCATAATAAAAGCTGTAAGATTGCCATCAATCCGCATCAACTCGACGCCTTTGTCCGCAGCTATATAGCCTGCCACTGGCTCATTAAGCTCAATGAACTTGTTCAGCAGTGGCTGCAGTTGCGAGTCTTTTAGGCGCTTCTCAGGCGTACCAGTGTCACATTTGCTACGAAACGCACTTAAGGTCGATGAAAGATCTCTAGCGTTAATCGCTGTCAGAATCAGGCCCTTCACAACTGCCCGCTGAGCCTGCGCATCAAAGCCCTTCAGCATTACCTCAGGCAATCTATAGGGATCTGTAGGCGGCTGAAGACCCTGTAGGGCATAGGACAAACTGATGTGTAGACTTGAGTAGTCCACCTCTACAACGGGCTTATCACCAATCATGATGCGCCGACGATAGCTGCTATCTATATGTTGCCACCAGCCTCCGTAGAAGCGTCCACCCAACGACCAACTACCTCGCGAAAAGATGCGCCTAACAAGCTTGTTGTGCTGGGATATTTGAACGCGACGGACAGGCTTTTTATCTTTTTTGATGATTAGGACGGGACGCTCAAGGTCTGCGATATCGATGAAGGTCCTTGCCAATAGCGCATTGTAGTTCCTCAGCGACTCGCGCATGACAGGTATAGGCGCGTAATCCTTGTCCTTATACTCCATTGGCTTAGCAACAAAGTGAACAGAGGCTTCGTCTGTTTCCTCGTTATACTTACGTTTAGGTGAGGCAACCTTATCGTTGAGGACGATGACTTCTTGAGCGCTACACCTACCGACATGATACTCAGTGAATCTCGCAGCTCTAAACAATGCTTCCAGCTTCGCCGTAGGCCATATGCGTGTGACCCTACCGGCTGCTTCAGACCCTAACTTCTGCTCAACGTAACCAAGACTCTTAAGCACATCAACACACGTAATAATCAGCTTACTGATATGAATTGCGTTGTAACGGCTATTAACCTTAAACGCGTTATCAGCACGAGCAACACTTAAGCATGCCTCAGGGTCATGACACCACAAGACATAGAGATCAAGGATCAATACCTTGAATTGGTACTTAATGGGCTGTTTAGGCTTAGCACCGCTAGGGAACTTAGAGAGTAGTAGAGGGGCAACCTCAGACTCAAACAGGTCATAGACGAAGGTGTTCACCTCAGGATGATCACTCCAACGGTGTACATCTAGTAATCTTGAGTTGTCCACATCACGCATAACCAGTCCTTTGGTAAAGTAAGTAGTCAAAAGCTGCTTAGATCTTACAGATCAAACAGTGAGTCGTTGAATGCTGATTGTTGGTTGTTGTTATTAGTCAGCCCCTAAGTATGTTGATTGAAAGGTTGATGAATGATGTGCAACGTAAGACACAACAGACACAGTCACTAGAACTAAATAACTAAGAAACTAAGTAACTCAGACAGAACAACAAAGTATCTATAACAAAGCCCTCTTCCATTACCCGCAGCTAATCAACTTCAGAAGCGCTCTAGCGCCCGCTAAGCCTGACTTTTAGCCATAAATCATGATGTAGGCACTAAACATATGCGTCTAAAGTAACGCCACAGGCGTCAGTAATGCTACACGAATATGCTACAAAGGACACAGCATTCCACAGACTGAGCATCTCTCATGATGTGCATGCTCACAACACCATTTAAGGGCAATATTAAGCTGTTTCAGAGCGTTTGGTTTAAGCGCTGCCAACCTAAGACTGCGATTCAGTCGCCCTCAACTACCAAGCTATGAAGCAGATATAACAGTAAGAGTTATAAGCCTTCTATCAGTATCTAGATATCCTTGAATAGCCCTGATTTTCGGTTATAGTCGATGTGAGATAAACAAAGGTAAACGCCCCATGAGAGTAATTCTAATACTTACTGCTTTGCTGTCTTTTCAGAGTGCTTCACCATCTGAATTTGATGAGATGAAGGCCTTGGCTGATAGAAATGATGCAAAGGCTCAGTTCAACCTGGGTGATATGTATCGCGCGGGCCGGGGTGTTCCAGCTGATGATACTGAGGCGTTAAAGTGGTACAGAAAATCTGCTGAACAAGGCTATATCACAGCTCAGGTCACTTTAGGTTATATGTATTATTGGGGCTGGAGTGTTCCAGTTAATGGTGCTGAGGCAGTCAAGTGGTTCAAGAAAGCTGCTGATCAAGGTGATGTAACTACTCAGGAACATCTAGGTGATATGTATGCCAATGGCAAAGGTGTTCCAGAGGATGATGCCGAGGCTGTAAAGTGGTACAGAAAAGCTGCGGAACAAGGTGATGTTTCCGCTCAATTGAATCTAGGTGTTATGTATGTCTATGGCAAAGGTGTTCCAGAGGATGATGCCGAGGCTGTTAAGTGGTTTAGAAAAGCTGCGGAACAAGGTGATGCTTCTSCTCAAAACAATCTAGGTGTTATGTATGCCAATGGCAAAGGTGTTCCAGAGGATGATGCCGAGGCTGTTAAGTGGTTTAGAAAAGCTGCGGAACAAGGTTATGCTTCTGCTCAATTCAATCTAGGTKTTATGTATAACAATGGCGAAGGTGTTCCAGAGGATGATGCCGAGACTGTTAAGTGGTACAGAAAAGCTGCGGAACAAGGTCATGCTTCCGCTCAATACAATCTAGGTGTTATGTATGCCAATGGCACAGGTGTTCCAGAGGATGATGCCGAGGCTGTAAAGTGGTACAGAAAAGCTGCGGAACAAGGTGAGCCTTCCGCTCAATACAATCTAGGTGTTATGTATGCCAATGGCACAGGTGTTCCAGAGAACTACATTCGCGCTTACATATGGCTTTCTGTAGCAAAGACACAGGGTAGTCGCACAGCTTCAGATAACATCGGTATACTCAAGGCTAATATGACGCCTCAACAGCTAGTTCAAGGTCAAGCCTTAGCAACTCGATGCTACGAATCAAGCTATAAAGACTGTGAGTAGAGAGATAATCATCATCGGAACCATACAGTCTCAGTAACCACCGTATAAGACAAGGTATCTTTCGATACAGGAATGGTAGTTGGATCAGGGGTATTCCATGGGCGCGAAGGCTGCAGGAGGCTAAGACAAATCAGCTTGATCATCCTATGCATAGCCGACTTCTCTCAATTGCGTAACGAATTTCTCTAAGCCTGTCGTGTGTGCATAGCTAATCATCAGTATTGAATGTGGAGGTTACTAAGGGGGTGTGGGCATCCGAAATTGTCCTCTAGCAAGTCTGGGCAGCAACAGCTGTTAACTCAAGAAGTCTGTCCCCTCCCCCGCCCCTTCGAAATGCTCGCAATACATAAACCAAACTCTCCATAGTTGTTACAATCGTTGTTACAATTGACTTGTACGCACCATACACGCATCATAAGCTATTGAAATAACAAGGCTACTAGATAGATTTGGCAAGCCAGTTAGCTGGTTCGAGCCCAGCAGGCGGAGCCAAATACAGCAAAAAAGCCTCTGCACTTGCAGAGGCTTTTTTGTATGGTGCTGCGCCAATTCATGGCAAAAGTAGGCGATTTGACCCACTATTATTGGCCGTGGTGCCTTCATTCAAGAGAGCTTCGCCAGCGAAATATTCTGGCATTGTCGCCATTCATTAGCAGCCTTAATAAAGCGGAGTGGTACTGATGAACACCACAGCAACCCCCGTGTGGGGCACCAAAGGGTTCTCTTTTTGGACCTTTCTGTCACTGCTGCTATTGCAGGCCAAACCGCGCTGTATCGTAGAACTAGGCTCAGGGCGCAGCACCATCACTCTGGGTGAGTATGCCAAAGCGGCGCAATCGACATTTGTCTCGATCGAGACAGACCCATTTTGGCTCAATAAAGCCCGCTTAGAGTTGCGCGCTATCGGTTTGCCGGAAAGACAAGTTCAGTTGGTGGCTATCGATGCCAATAGCGGTTGGTACCAAGCGCAGCAATTTGATGAGGCAGTGGACGGGCTACCCGAGGTTGACCTGTTGTTTGTCGACGCGCCCAACGACCGCAGCGGCTGCTCACAGGGCATGCGCGACAGCCCTGTTAGCTTACAGCGGGTTAAAGCGTTGGCCGCCAGTACCGATCTGCTTATCATCGACGACACCCATCGGCGCCATGTATTGGATACTGTCGACCAGTTGCTCAGCGAACCCGGACAATTTAATAAGTTTTTTTATCGCTATGCGGTGGTACCCAATTATCCCAATAGCTTGTGTCTCTGCGCCCGCAAAGGTAGCAAAGCCGAACAAGCGGTGACTGCCGCAGCGAGACTTTTAAACCTGCATTTTGCAAATGAATATGATCGTGAAAATTGCCCAGAACCGTAATTACAATTAATTACAGCTCACTCAAAGATTGATTGAAAGTTGCATTCTCAAAAAGTTATACATCAACTAATCAGGTGGGCAGATCGATCGACCTATTGAGTACGTCATAGTGTCCATTTAAGACCGAAAGCGCGATATCTGTAGCACTGTCCCTTGCGAGTGTGGCTGATTAGCATAAATACGCTCTAGCCAGTATTGCGCATACCGGCGGCAATACCGGCGATGGTAACCATAATCGCCTGCTCAATTAAGGGGTCGTTGTGCTCGCGGTTGCGCCGCAGCAACTCGGCCTGCAGTACATTGAGCGGATCGGTATAGATGTTGCGCAGCGCGATAGACTCGCGCGACCACGGGTGATCGTCAATCAGCTGCTCGGCACCGCTCAGCTTAAGAATGGTTTGCGTGTCGGCCTGCAGCTGCTGGCGCAGACGCTGACCGATCGGATGCAGCTCTGCAGGCACCAGCCGCTCGTCGTAGAACGCCGACAACCCGGCATCGGCTTTGGCAAAGACCATCTCCAGCATCGACAAGCGGGTTTCAAAGAACGGCCAGTTGGCGGCCATATCGGCCAGCTCCTCGCCCTTGCCCTGCTCAAGTAACACCTGCATAGCCGACGCTGCACCCAACCAGGCGGGTAGCATGAGACGGTTTTGCGACCAGGCAAATATCCACGGTATCGCTCGTAACGACTCAATACCGCCACTGCCGGCGCGGCGCGCCGGACGCGAACCGAGCGGCAGTTTGGCCAACTCTTGCTCCGGCGTTGCCAATCTAAAATAAGGAACAAAGTCAGGATCGTGGCGCACCACCGCGCGGTAGTGGTCACAAGAGAGCTCGGCGAGGCTCTGCATCGCATCGCGCCACGCCTGCTTGGGTTCTGGCGGCGCCATCAGATTAGCCTCAAAAATGGCACTGGTGTAGAGCGCCAGCGTTTTGATCGCTATCGGGCTGAGACCGAGTTTGGCGCGAATCATCTCGCCCTGCTCGGTCACTCGCAAGCCGTTCTTCAGCGATCCCGGCGGTTGCGACAGCAGCGCATCGCGCGCCGGCGCACCGCCGCGACCGATGGTACCGCCGCGGCCGTGGAACAGCGTCAACTCCACACGGTGCTGCTTGCAAACCGCCAACAGCTGCTCTTGGGCACGATACTGCGCCCACGCCGCGGCCATGACGCCGGCGTCTTTGGCCGAGTCGGAATAACCGATCATCACCATCAGTTGCCGGTTAATCTGCTCACTGTAGCCCGGCACTTGCAGCAGGGTTGCCACCACGTCGGCGGAGCGGTTGAGATCGTCAAGGGTCTCAAACAGCGGCGCCACCGGCAGTGCAAAGCGGCAGCCGCTGGCGCGCAGCAACAGCTGCACCGCGAGGATATCGGAGGGCTGGCGGGCCATCGAAATAATATAACAGCGCAGGGCCCCCTCGGGCTGTTCGGCTATCACGGCAAAGGTGTCCAACACCTCCTGCACTGCCGCGCTGGGCTGCCAATCGCGCGGCAACAGCGGCCGTTTGCTGGCCAGCTCAGCCAGCAAGAAAGCCTGCTTGTCGCTCTCGCTCCAGGCGTGGTAATCACCCAACTGCAGGTAGTCGAGCAGTTCGGCAAACACGTCGGCGTGGCGGTTGGACTCTTGACGAATATCATGGCGGACTAGATGCAGCCCAAAACAGCGCACTCGGCGCAACACATCCAACAACTCTGAGTTGGCGATCAGCTCCATACCGGCGTCGACTAGCGACTGGTAGCAGAGCGTCAGCGGCTCGAGCAGCTGCTGCTGACTATCGATGGCATCGCCCGCCACCGGCTTGTCGCCGGCGAGCAGACGGTTGATGTTGTCGCGGCTGTTGCGCAGACGCTGACGCAGCGGCCGCAACAGCTCCCGGTAGGGCTCGTGGCTGGGCCCAACCGCTGCCCGCAGCTGCGCGTTGCAGCTCGACATCGACAGCTCTTCAATCAATTTTTGTACGTCGTTGATATACAGATCGAGTGCTTTCCAGCGGCTCAGCAGCAATACCTCGCGGGTGACTGTCGCCGTAACATTGGGGTTGCCATCGCGGTCGCCGCCCATCCACGAGGCAAATTTAACCGGCACCGCATCGAGTGGCAGCTGTGCGCCGGTGGCGCGATGGAACGCTTCGTCGAGTCGACGCAGGTAGTCAGGCAGCGCTTTCCAGAGCGATTTTTCTACCACCGCAAAGCCCCATTTGGCCTCGTCGACAGGGGTCGGTCGTTCGACGCGAAAATCGTAGGTAAACCACATCTGGGTGATCAGCTCGCGCAGCCGCGAGGTGGTTTTGTGCTGCTCGCGCGCGGTGGTGCCGGAGAGCTCCAGCTGCGCCAAACAGGCGTCGATCTCGGTGTACTTGTCGATCAGTGAGCGGCGCGTAATCTCAGTCGGGTGGGCAGTGAGTACCAGTTCAATATTGAGATCGCGGGTCACCTCAAACAGCTGTTGACGGCTGGCGCCGCGCGCCGCCAACTGGCTGTAGGCGTTGTTGAGGGTCTGGGTCGCCGAGAACAGCTCATCGGTCTCGCGCGCGATTGTGTAGTGCTGATCGGCCAAGTTGGCTAAGTTGAGAAATTGGCTGAATGCGCGCGCCACCGGCACTAATTGCTCGCGGCTCAAATTGCACAGAATAGCGGTGAGCGCATCGCGATCGCCGCTGTCGCCGGAGCGTGCCGACTTTGATAACAGGCGGATCTGCTCAATTTTGTCGAGGAATTCCGCCCCTTCAGCCTCGCTGATAATTTCGCCCAGCATGCGCCCCATAGCGCTGACATTGCCGCGGAGCGTATCGTATTGGTCGCTGCTCACTGGTAATTTTCCTACAAAATATTGGCTTATGAGAGTCATTATGACCTAAATAGCGTAAAAATGCGGTTTTTAGCTAAAATTTATGTAATAAAAAAACATCTCGACCGGAGGCTTGTGGTTGCGGCTCATAAAGGCCTCACAAACACTGACAAAGATACTGTGAATGATTTTAGAGCTGATGCACATCTAACAAGCCACTACTCTGACTTGAAGTCTTCTTCCCACTGTCTACAAATTGAGCGAGAAGTACCCATTCACATCAAAGTAATTTTCGGCAAGAGAAAACCACATCCTACAGCGCTGGCCTTGCGGGGTTATTTGATCGCGACTGTCTCGTTCAAGCGGTTCATCGAGAAGCGCTCGCGGGTCTCGGTGAGCTTTCTGCGCACCGCTTCAACCGCTTCTTTTTCGGTGGAACGGTGCAGGGCGTCGATGCCCCGGGCAAAATGTTTGCGCATCGCGATGCGGGCGGCGTGCGAGTCACCGCTCGCCAATGCGTCATAGATCGCCCGGTGCTCTTTCATACGCGCGCTGGGGTCGGCGGTGCAGACCGCCTGATGGGCCATTTTAATGTGGCGCAGGCCGTCCTGAGTCTCCCAGAGGTTCTCAATCATGGTGGTGAGTACGCGGTTGTTAGTCGCCTCAGCGATAATTAAATGAAACTTGCGGTCGGCGAAGTTAGAGTCGATTCTGCCGCAGCGATTCTCCTCCTCCATCTCTTGCAGCGCCTTGCCCAGCGCCTGCAGCTGTTCTGGGGTGATCATTGAGGCGGCTAACGCCGCTGACTCACCCTCGACCAGCACTCGCGTCTCGAGTAGCTCAAAGGGGCTCACTGAGGACTCTACCCCTTTGACACCGCGGTATTCGGTGACGTAGACCCCGGAGCCATTGCCGACCGCTACCCGACCCATCGCTTCGAGCGCGATGACCGCCTCGCGGATGGTCGGCCGACTGACCCCAAAGCGCTCCGACATCTCGCGCTCTGCCGGCAGCCGCGAGCCAACCGGAAAGTCGCCACTATCGATTAACGCCAACACGCCATCCACCACTTGTCGGTAGAGTCGCGTTTTGTTTTCACCGAGTTTCTTGCCCATTGCGCACCTTTTTTTACAACTTACGTTAATAGCCTGTTCATGTAACTGATTATGCCCTGACTAGCGAGTGTATGACATAATATATTACAAAATGCCCCAGGCATTTTTTGTCTATAGAATAATAACTTAGCGACACCGCTTGATTATTGCTGGATCTTTTTCGAGCCACTCAAACGCCTTTCAACGGGTTATCCGAGGTTTTACGATGTCAGAACTCCACACTCACGCCCGCTCCGCCACGCGGTTATTGCGGCGCTTTATCTCCGCCGCCGCTGTACTGATCGGGGCAGTGGCGGCAACTGGCTGCACCGGCGTCGCCCCCGGCATTGAACCGGTCAGCGACTTCGACGCGGAGCGCTATCTGGGCAGATGGTACGAAATCGCCCGCCTCGACCACTCCTTCGAACGCGGCTTGACGGCGGTAACCGCCGATTACAGCCGCCGCGACGACGGCGGCATCCGCGTCATCAACCGCGGTATTGACAGCGCCGGCCAGCTCAGCGAGGCCGAGGGCCGCGCCTACTTTGTCGGCGAGCCGGACCGCGGCCATCTCAAGGTCTCATTTTTTGGTCCCTTCTACGGCGCTTATGTGGTCTTTGAGTTAGACCCAGACTACCAGTACGCCTTTGTCACCAGCTACAACCGCGACTATTTATGGCTGTTGGCGCGCAACGCCACAGTCAGTGAGGCGCTGCTACAACGGTTTACCGCCCGCGCCACAGCGCTCGGGTTTGCCAGCGACCAGCTAATCTTCCCCGACCACCGTGCGCAGTGACTCGCCGGCGCTAGCGGCGACCGCGCGGCGACAGCTCACCAACACCAGCACCACTGCCGCCACCACCGGCAGGATAATCTGGTTGAGCTGCTGCCAGCTGTTCTCGGCTAACAGGTAACCGGCGCTCAAACTCGCCACCGCCACCGTGGCAAAGACTAAAAAGTCGTTGGCCGCTTGCACCTTGGCGCGCTCGGCGGGGCGGTAACTGCCGGCAATAATCGCCGTAGCGCCGACAAAAGAGAGATTCCAGCCGAGCCCCAACAGCACTAGCGACCCCCAAAAATGCACCACTTGTAGCCCGGACAGCGCCGCCAGCCCGGCGGCGGCCAACAGCAGTAACCCGAGCCCAGTGATCGGCACTTTACCGTAGCGCTCTATCCAGCGGCCGCTGAAAAAACTCGGTGCAAACATCGCCAACACATGCCACTGAATACCCAGCGTGGCGTCATTGACGGCGTGGCCGTGGCCAACCATCGCCAGCGGCGCCGCGGTCATCACAAAAGCCATCAACCCGTACGAGCAGACCCCGCACAGCGCCCCGACCAAAAAAACTGGCGTGCGCACAATCGCCAGCAGTGGCCTGCCCGGTGCTGCGCTGTCGGTGGCCGCGGCCGGCGGCACCTGCAGCCGCGCGATGACCGGCACCGCCAGCAGCGCCAGCCCCGCCAAAGCGACAAAACTGCCGGCATACGGCGCGCCCGGCAGCGCCGCTTGGCTGTAGATGACCAGCTGTGGGCCGATCACCGCGGCCGCCAAGCCGCCCAGCATCACCTTTGAGATCGCCCGCGGCTGCTGGCCGGCCGCGGCCAGATCGGCGGCGGCAAAGCGGTAATTTTGCGCACAGGCAGTGTAAAAACCGGCCACTGCCGCGGCTGCGGCAAACAGCCAAAACTGTTCGCCAACAATCGCCGCGGCGGCCAGTAGACCGGCGCCGCTGCACAGCAGCGCACCGAGCAGATAGGTGACGCGCCGCCCCAACCGCGCCAACAGCCACGCCACCGGCAGCATCGCCACTGCCACCCCGATGTTGTAGCCAGCCACCGGCAGCGTCGCCAGCGCCGGATCGCGCGCCAACTGCAAACCGATCAACCCCGCCAGCGAGATCATGATTGGTCCAACGGCGCCGGCCAGTGCCTGCATCACCATAAGCAGATGAATATTACCTTGTGGCTTCACGTCGCCTTTTGCTCCCAAACATGGCGGCACGCCTGCCGCGGTTAAACTGCGCTATCATCGCACACTGACCCAACCACCGCGCACGAGTTTAACTATGGCAATTCACTGGTACCCCGGCCACATGCACAAGGCCAGCAAAGAGATGACCGAACTGCTGCCACTGATCAATGTTGTCATTGAGGTGATTGATGCGCGCCTGCCCTACAGCAGCTCCAATCCGCTGATTGCCCAGCTAGCCGAGGACAAACCCAATATTAAAATTTTAACCAAGGCCGATCTTGCCGATGCGGCAACTACCGAGTTGTGGCAGCGCTGGTTTGAGCAGCAGCACAACGCGCTCACTCTGGCGGTCAATCTCAAAGGAGAAGAGCCCGGCGCTGCGATTATCGAGCTGATCAACACCCTCTACCCGCAACGCGAAGGCCGCAATACGCTGGTGCTGGTGAGCGGCATCCCCAACGTCGGCAAGTCGACACTGATCAACTCGCTGGCCGGCCGGCAGATAGCGAAAACCGGCAATGAACCGGCCATCACCAAGGGGCAGCAGCGTATCAATTTGCGCAACGGCATCATGCTGCTCGACACCCCCGGCATCCTCTGGCCAAAGATTGATCACCCGGCGTGGAGTTACCGTCTGGCCAGCAGCGGCGCCATTAAAGACACCGCGATGAGCTACGACGATGTCGCCTTCTTTGCTGCCGAGTATCTCCTCGAGCACTACCCAGAACCGCTGCGCCAGCGCTTTGAACTGCAACAGCTACCGGCCACCCCTGTGGCGCTGCTGGAGCAGATCGGCGCCCAGCGCGGCTGCTTGCGCGCCGGCGGGCGCGTCGATTTAGAGCGCGTCTCAACCATTTTTATCAACGAGCTGCGCGCCGGGCAGATTGGCCAGATCAGTTTTGAGACACCCGAGATGATCGCCGCCGACCTGGTCGAGGTAGAGCAGTTCAAGCAAGAGATAATTGCCAAGCAGCAACAGCGCGAACAACTCAAGGCGGAAAAACGCCGCCGCACCCGCGCCAACCGCCGCTGACAGCAAGCGCTACACCGCCTGCCCGGCGGCAAACCCCGACGACCATGCCCACTGAAAGTTATAACCGCCCAAGTGGCCGGTGACATCGACCACTTCGCCGATAAAGTAGAGCCCCGGGTGCTGTTTTGACTCCATGGTTTTTGACGACAGATAATCGGTATCGACCCCTGCCAAAGTCACCTCGGCGGTACGATAACCCTCGGTGCCGGCCGGTTTAATCTGCCAGTTGTGCAAGTGTGCCGCCACTGTCTGCAACGCTGCCGTGCCGATCTCTGCCAGCGGCCGCTGCGCCAGCTGCGGCCACAGCAAACCCTCCAGCGAGGCGGCCAACGACTTGGTCAACAGCGGCGCTAACACAGTGCGCAGCAAGCTTTTTGGCTGCTGTCGCTTGGCCTGCAAGAGCCACTCTGAGAGCTGCAGCTCTGGCAGCAGGTCGATCGACAGCGCGCTGCCGGGCTGCCAGTAGTTAGATATTTGCAGCGCCGCCGGGCCACTCAAGCCGCGGTGGGTGAACAGCAGGTTGTCGCGCCAGCTGGCGCCCGGCACACTCACCTCTACCTCAATAGCGGTACCGCTGTTGTCGGTACAGAGCTGCTTGAGGGCGTCACTGAAGGTGAACGGCACCAAACCGGCGCGGCGCGGCAGCACCGCCAAGCCGAACTGCTCCGCCAACTGGTAACCCAGACCGGAGCCGCCGAGCGT
The DNA here is from genome assembly GCA_004535795.1 of Gammaproteobacteria bacterium LSUCC0057. Lineage (GTDB taxonomy): Bacteria > Pseudomonadota > Gammaproteobacteria > Pseudomonadales > Porticoccaceae > LSUCC0057. Next base: position 260,967 of record SPIA01000003.1, on the reverse strand, counting down.
GGGGATAGAGAGCCCGCCGGTGGCCACCACCAGCGCCTCGCAGCGGTGTGCTACACCGTTGATGGTGAGACGGTAGCCCTGCTGGCACTGGGCGACATCGGCGACCGTGCAGCTGCTGCGCACCAGCGCTCCGGCTTGCTGGCACTCTTGTAGCAGCATCGCCAAAATCTGTTTGGCGGAGTCGTCGCAAAACAGTTCGCCGTGGTTGCGCTCGTGGTAGCTGATGTTGTGGCGCGCCACCAGCTCGATAAAATCCCACTGTGTATAGCGCTTGAGAGCAGACTTAACAAAGTGCGGATTGCTGCACAGATAGTTCTCTGGGGTGATATCAAGATTGGTGAAATTGCAGCGCCCACCGCCTGACATCAATATTTTTTTACCGACTTTGTTGGCCGAATCGACCACCAGCACCGAGCGACCGCGCTGCGCTGCGGTCAGCGCGCAAAACAGCCCCGAGGCGCCGGCGCCAATGACGATGACCTGAAAGTGTTGACTGGCGGCCACATCAATCCCGCGACGGCGCGCTGAAAGCGGCCCACAGCTGCTCTATCTGCGCCCGGCCGAGCCGTTCCAGCCGGGCAATATTGTGCGCTGGAATCGCCTCGGCGTCGGGGTGGGCAGCGACTGCCGTCGCTATCGCCGCTTCGCGCAGCAGGTGCAACATCGGGTAGGGCGAGCGGTTGGTGTAATGGCTGACCGCCTCTGCGGGCTCGCCATCGAACTGGTAGTCGGGGTGAAAGGTGGCCACCTGCACGGTGCCGAGCAGCCCCACCTGTTCGATCAGGTCGTTGGCGATATCGACCAGATCCAAGTAGTCCGCAAACGACTCCAGCCCAGCGGCGACCACCAGCAGCGTGGTGGCTATCTCGCTCTCGTCACTCTGCTGCAGACGGTCTAACTCATGCAGAAAATTGCGCAGCAAGCTGTCGCGATCAGTCGCCGTCGCCACCGCTATGCGCAGCGTGCCAGCGGCTACGACCGGTTTGGCAAACGGACAGAGATTCAACCCCACCACCGCGGTCTGCAACCACTGCCGGGTCTGCTCTGTAACGGTCTGCTCTATAACGGTTTGCTGCTGGTCGGGAGATAACATAACGGCACCTGAAAAACTCTGTCGCACCAGTGGTGTGGCGGGGCCGCCAGCTTACAGCAGCGGTCGCCAGGCGCAAGTGTGCAGTTATTTTGCCATCAGTGCCGCGATGATGGCGGCGGCGGCAATATCGGCGCTGCTACAACCGCGCGACAGGTCGATCCACGGCCGGGCAAAGCCTTGCAACAGAGGGCCAATAGCCTTGGCGCCGGCCAGCCGCTCAACCAACTTGTAACCGATATTGCCAGCGTTTAGGTCGGGGAAGATCAGCACATTGGCGTCGCCCGCCAACGCCAGTTGCGGCGCCTTTTGCGCGGCGACTGCCGCCACCAGTGCGACATCGGCCTGCACCTCACCGGCCACCTGCCAGCTCGGGTCTATGTTGGCGGCGAGGGTTTTAACCAGCGCAGTGGCTTCGCGCACCTTGCTGACACTGGGGTGGTTAGCCGAGCCGAGCGTTGAGAACGACAACAGTGCGATACGCGGCGTCTGGCCGGTGAGCAGCCGATGGGTGCGCGCGGTATCGATGGCGATCTGCGCTAACTGGTCGCTGTTGGGCTCTGGGTTGACCCCACAATCGCCAAAACTCAACACCCAGTCGGGGTGTTGCATCAGAAAACTGCTCGAAACCAGACCGCTGTTGGCGGCCAGCCCGACGCCGCGCAAACCGGCTCTAATCACCTCCGGGGTGGTGGCCACTGAGCCCGCCACCGCGGCGTCGGCAACCCCCAGCGAGGTCAACAGCGCCGCCAGTGTCAGCGGTTCAGCGGCCAGCTCCGCGGCCTGGTCGCGGCTCCACTGTTTAACCGGGTTGAGCCGTTGCAGCTGCTCGACGGCTTGCTGCTGCAGCTGCGACCAGTCACTGCGCGCACTGAGCAGCTCGCAGCCGGCCGGCCGCTGCGGATAGTCGGCAACCACCAGCGGCACTGCCAGCTGTTGCTCGAGCAGTGCGGCGATCGCCTGCTGCACACGCGGGTCAGCCGGCTCTGCAAACAGCACCCGGCGCTGTAGCGGCCGGGCCTGTGCGGCGATCGCAGCGAGCGCGTCGATTACTGGTAGTCCTTATATTTTTCTAGGTAGCGCACCGGCTTGGAGAGCGCGTCGCGGCGGAACGGGTCGCCGAGCTCGCGGGTACACATAATTTCGATTACGCAGGTTTTGCCCTCGTCCATCTGCATGGCGACCGCTTTTTTCAGCGCCGGGCCGACCTCATCGAGCTGGTCGACAACAATGCCTTCCGCACCCATCGCCTTGGCGATACCGGCCCAAGATTCACTCTCTAGCTCAGCGGCAACAAAGCGGCGGTCGTAGAACTCAACCTGATTCTTTTTCTCGGCGCCCCAATCGCGGTTGTGAAAGACCACCGCGGTGACCGGGATGTTGTGGCGCACCGCAGTCATAATCTCGCTCATGCTCATACCCCAAGCGCCGTCACCGGCGTAGCTAATCGCCGGGCGGTCGGGGCTGGCGGCCTTGGCGCCAATAATGGTTGGCAGCGCATAACCGCAGTTGCCAAAGCTCATCGGCGCAAAGAAACTGCGCGGCTTCTCAAAGCGCAGGTAGCTGTGCGCCACCGAGTTGATGTTGCCGATATCGGTTGAAACCATCACGTTCTCTGGCATCGCTTTTTCCAGCTCGCGCAACACCTGACGCGGGTGCAGCCAGTTGCCCTCTTCACCTTTGGCCTCTTCGATCATGTCGAGGCTGTAGGGGTCGCGCTCGTGGGTCCACTCGTCGAGCTCCGCTTCCCACGCCGCTTTTTCAGCGGCCACCTCTGCGAGCCGTTCATCGCGGTTTTTGTGGCACGCCATCACCTTGTCTTGCAGTCGCGCAGTCAGCTCAACCGCCGCCGCTTTGGCATCACCGCAGATACCGACCGAAATTTTCTTCACCAACCCCAGCATTTTGTGGTCGGCATCGATCTGAATAATTTTGGCGTTTTCCGGCCAGTACTCCATACCGTACTGCGGCAGCGTGCCAAACGGCCCGAGGCGCGAGCCGACCACTAACACCACGTCGGCTTTTTTGATCAGTTTCATGCCGGCTTTAGAGCCCTGATAGCCCAATGGACCACACCACAGCGGGTGGCTGGCGGGGAACGAGTCGTTGTGCTGGTAGCTGTTAACCACCGGCGCACCAATCAGCTCGGCCAGCGCTTTCACCTCGTCGACGCCGTCGGCCATCACCACGCCGCCGCCGGAGACCATCACCGGAAACTCTGCCTGACAGAGCAGCTCGACCGCTTCTGACAAGCTTTTGTCGCCGCCGGGGCCGCGGTCGATGCGCATCGGCTGTGGGATCTCAACGTTGATGTCGCCGTAGAAAAAGTCGCGCGGAATATTCAGCTGGGTTGGGCCAATCTCTGACATGGCGCGGTCAAAGCAGCGCGCAGTAAATTCTGCGATGCGTTTGGGGTTGTTGACGTGGCCCTGGTATTTGGTGAACTCCTGAAACATCGGCAGCTGGTGCGCCTCTTGGAAGCCGCCGTGGCCAATGGTCATGGTGCCCGCCTCTGGGGTGATCATCACCACCGGCGAGTGCGCCCAGTAGGCGGCGGCAATGGCGGTGACACAGTTGGAGATACCGGGGCCATTTTGGCCAATGACCACACCGTGCTCGCCGGAGGCGCGGGCGTAGCCGTCGGCCATATGGCCAGCGCCCTGCTCGTGCACCACGGGAATCAGCTCGATACCAGCGGGGGCAAAGATATCCATGGCGTCCATAAAGGCTGAGCCCATAATGCCAAAAATTTTGGTGACGCCATTGGCGACGAGGGTTTCGACAAATGCTTCACTGGGGGTCATTCTTGGCATAACAGCTTTCCTAATTTAAGTATTTACGCATTGAGCCGTCGCGGGGCGCGACAGCCATCATCAACGGCAAGCGTAGACCCAAGCCCGCGCTGAGTGTAGAACCAGATAACCGCTATCGCTTGTGCCAGAGCCGCTCAAAGGCGCTCGACCAATATTTCGCTGAGTAGACGCACCCCGGTCTCAATCTGCTCGGCCGGCAGCGCCGAGAAGCCCATTCTGAAGGTGTTGCTGGGCGGCTCGCTGCCAATAAAGTGTTGCGCGCCCGGCTCAATAATAATGCCCTGTGCTGCCGCTGCCTCGGCCAGTGCCACGCTATCGACGCCGGCTGGGGCTTGCAGCCAAAATGAAGAGCCGCCGGAGCTTGGCGACACCGTTAACTGCGGCAGGTAGTCAGCCAGCGCCTGCTTCATCACCGTGTAGCGCTCGGCATAGGTGGAGTAAAGCTTGCCAATTAGCGAGTCGTGGTATCCGCGCTGCAAAAACAGCGCGAGGGTGTGCTGGTTGTTGGCCGCCGGGTGGCGCACCATCAACCGTCGCAGCGCCCGCAGCTCTTCAATTAACTCTTTGGCGGCGACCAGATAACCGAGCCGAATGCCCGGCGACAGTGTCTTTGACAGCGAGCCGAGGTAGATCACCCGGCCGTCGACATCCATACTCTTGAGGGCCGGCAGCGGTCGCGACAGGTAGTTAAACTCGCCTTCGTAGTCGTCTTCGATAATCACCACATCGTTTTCTGCCGCGGCTCGCAACAGCGCTTGTCGGCGCCCCAGCGGCATGGTCACCGTGGTCGGCGATTGGTGGCTGGGGGTGACACAGAGGTAGTCGCAGCTGCGCAGGGTTGCGTCGACAATGACACCGCTATCGTCGACGTCAAGGGCGACCTGCTCTGCCGCAGAGAGCGCCACCAGATTGTGCAGATCGACATAGCCGGGGTTCTCGACCCCAACGCGCACCTCGGGGCGGTTCCACAGCAGCTGTGCGATCAGCGCCAACCCCTGCTGAGTGCCGACGGTGATGAGGATATTTTCCGGCTCGGCAATCACCCCGCGGCGCGGCAGCAGCCGGCTGCGCACCTGCGCGATCAGCAGCGGGTCGTCGTGGCCGAGCCGCTCCGCCGACCAGTGGCGAATAGCGCCGACACTCACAGCATCGCGGCTGCACTCGCGCCAGTGGTTAACCGGAAACAGATTGGAGCTGATCTGGCCGTAGATAAACGGGTAGGGAAACTGCTGCCAGTTGACCGGCTTGGCGAGGCGCGGCAGCTGGCTGGGCGGGTTGTGCCAGCGCTGCGACCACTGCACCGGCTCGCCCTGCACCGTTTGCGCGGCCAGCTGTTGCGGGCGCACGCCGCGCAACAGCGCCGGATTGACAAAATAGCCACTGCGCTCGCGGGAGATAATGTAACCGTCGTCGAGCAGACTCTGGTAAGCGAGGATCACCGTGTTGCGACCCACCCCCAGCTGCGCCGACAGCACCCGGCTGGAGGGCAGTGGCTGCTCAAGCGGCAGCGTGCCGTTGACGATCGCCAGCGCCAGCTGGTCGACAATCTGCTTCTGCAGCGTGCGCTCACCGCCGTGGTCGAGGTTTAACAGCAGCTCCAGCGCCATTAACGGATGCCGTTTTTCACTCGGTGGTTGTAGCGGCGCAGCTCGCGGCGCACCACCGGCGCCAACAGGTAGAGGCCAAAGATGTTGGGCACGCAGATTAAAAATACCAGTGCGTCGGAGAAATCTAACACTGCACCGAGCTGGATACTGGAGCCGACCGCCACCACTAGGCAGAAGAACAGCTTAAAGCCGTTGGCGGCGATGGCATTTTCACCGACCAGATAGGTCCAGCCCTTGAGGCCATAGTAAGCCCAGGCGATCATGGTCGAGAAGGCAAACAGCAGCCCCGCCACCGCCACCAAATAGGGCGACCAACTGATATTGCGCTCAAACGCCGCCGAGGTCATCGCCACGCCATCCAAGCCTTGATTAAAGTTGGGGTCAAAATAAAAGGTGGTAATAATCACCAGTGCGGTCAGTGTGCAAATCACCACAGTGTCGATAAACGGCTCCAGCAGGGAGACATACCCCTCGGTGATCGGCTCGCGGGTCTGTACTGCCGAGTGGGCGATTGGCGCTGAGCCGATGCCGGCTTCGTTGGAGAACACCGCGCGCTGAAAACCGATAATCATCACCCCAATGGCGCCACCGGTGACACCCTCGGGGCTGAACGCCCCCTGCCAGATAGCGGTAAAAGCGTAGGGCAGAGCCTCGTAATTCATAGTGATCATCACCAGCGCGCCGGCACTGTAGAGCAGCGCCATAAACGGTACCACCTTGGAGGTGACCCGGGCGATACTTTTAATACCACCAATAATTACCAAGCCGACCACTGCACCCATCAGCAGCCCAAACAGCCAGCCTTTGTCGGCAAAGAAGCTGTCGCTGCCACCGCTGACGGTGACAAACTGCAGATAGGCCTGGTTGGACTGAAACATGTTGCCAATACCCAGACAGCCGATCACGATACCCAGCGCATAAAAGCGGCCAACCGCGCGTCCCAAGCCGGGTTTGCCGCGGTCGCTCAAGCCGCGCTCGAGATAGTACATTGGCCCACCCGAAACTGAACCGTCGGGGTTTTCGCGGCGATACATGGTGCCGAGCGCACACTCGACAAACTTGGTCGACATCGCCAGCAGCCCAGCGACAATCATCCAGAAGGTGGCGCCGGGGCCGCCGGCACTGATCGCCACCGCCACGCCGCCGATATTGCCAATACCCACCGTGCCCGACACCGCTGTCGCCAGCGCCTGAAAGTGGGTGACCTCCCCCGGGTCGCTGGCTTTAGAAAAATCGCCGCGCACTAAGCGGATGGCGTGTTTGAAGCCGCGCAGGTTTAAAAAATTGAGGTAGAGCGTAAAAAACAGCGCCGCCGCCACCAACCAGGCCACCACCAGTGGCACCTGCACACCGAGTACCGGTAGCGAGAAAAACACCACCGCCGAGATCATATCGGTGGCCGGCTGCACAGTCTGGTTGATCCACTGGTCGATGCCGCTACCGGCAGAGGCGCGGCTGCTACAGAGAGTGGCCGCTAGAAGGAGTGAACCGACCAGAGTATTGCGCTGACCTACCGCGGTGACGTTGTGCATGAGCTGCCCTAAATTATTATTGGTTGTTTTAGGGCAGTGAATTTACCCCACTCCCTCGGTGATAGCAAAAACCCACCGGCCCGCGGCAACTGCTGACATTAGATCAGCACCCAGGTGAGCACTAGGCCACCAATAAACAGACTCTCGGCCAACACCAGCACAATCGGCCGCCAACCGATCTCCAACAAGCTGCGAAACGAGGTTTTTATCCCCAGCGCGACAATCGCCAAGATAAAACAGTAGTGCGAGATAGTCGCCATCGCGCCGCTCAGTGGCGCCGGTATCCCGGTAAGGTTATTGATAACAGCCAGCGCCACAAAGGCCAGCAAGAATAGCGGCACCCGCGCAGCTGGTGCGCTGGGCTGACCCTCTGAACGCGATGCAGCGCGGTTGAACAGCCACAAAAACAACCACGCCACCGGCACCAGCATCGCCACGCGCACCATTTTTACCGTCATGGCGGCAACCCCAACCGGCTCCGACACGGCAAAGCCGGCCCCGACAACATGGGAGACGTCGTGAATAGCGCCGCCGAGAAATACTCCGGCGCCCGCCACTGAGAGCTCCAGCCAAGCGACCAAGGCCGGGTAAGAGACCATCGCCACGGCACCAAAGGTGGCGACCAAGCAGACTACCAGCGTGGTAAATTTTTCTAACTCGCGGTCTTGGCGCATCACCGATGAGAGCGTCAGCGCCGCCGAGATACCACAAATAGCCACAGCGCCACCGGAGAGAAACCCCAAGCGGCTGTCCAGGCCCAGCCAGCGCGCCAAAATACCGCCAAATAAAATGGTGGCGAACAGCGCCGCTAACACTATCAGCAGGCTCGCCCAGCCGATCGACTGCACATCCTCTACAAAAATACTGACGCCGAGCAGCGCCACACCCAAGCGCAATAAGCTGCTGGCACAAAAGTCGATACCGGCTTGGCAGCCCTCTTGCTGATAGAGAAAGTTAGCACTCATGCCCAACAGCAGCGCAAATAGCATCACCGGCGCCTGATAGGTGACCGACAAAAACAGCGCCGCCATCGCCACCAGCGCGGCGGCGACCAGGCCGCGCTGCAATGCCGGCAAACGCCCGACCAGCGCCGTTACCGTCATTGTGTTGCCACAGCGGTCAGCGCGTGGTCGATAGCGTCGACGATATCGTCAATATCGCGGCGGGTAGCGATCAGCGCCGGGCTCAGGCAGAGTGTGTTGTTATGGCTGGCAAAGCTGCGGTTGGTGCGGCCGATCATCACCCCGTTGCTGAGCGTGTGGGCGGCGACCCGCATCGCTACACTCTCATCTACTGGTTGTTTAGTGGTGCGGTCGGCGACCAGCTCCACGCCGGCAAACAGCCCTTTGCCACGCACATCGCCGACCATAGGGTGTTTCTCTTTGAGCTCTTCGAGCCGCACCATCAGGTGGGCGCCTTGGCTGCGGACATTAGCCAGCAGCCCTTCCTCCTCAATAATCGCCAGAGTCTCAAGCCCCGCCACCGGCCCGGCGGTGCAGCCGCCAAAGGTACTGATATCGCGGAAGTAGCTCAGCGCGTCATCGGGCTGACTCTTGAAGGCGTTGAACACCGCCTCGGTGGTCACCGTACAAGAGATCGCCGCATAGGCGCTGGCCACCCCTTTGGCCATAGTAACCATATCTGGCTGCACCCCGTAGTGCTGGTAGCCGAACCACTCGCCGGTGCGGCCGAGACCACAGACTACCTCGTCGATGTGCAGCAGCACCCCGTATTTTTTACAGATCTCTTGAATGATCGGGAAGTATTCCGGCGGCGGCGGTATCACCCCGCCGCCCGCGGTGATCGGCTCCAACACCACCGCCCCCACCTCATCGGCACCCTCGCGCAGAATAGTTGTCTCTAGGTCGCGGGCGCACTCTATATCGCAACTGCCGTAGCTTTTGCCAAACGGGCAGCGGTAGCAGAGGCAGTTGGCAAACTCGGCAAAACCGGGCACATAGGGGCCGTATTGCGCCTTGCGCTGCTCTTGGCCGGTGGAGCTCAAGGTGGCAATGGTGGTGCCGTGGTAGTCGCGGTGGCGGTAGATAATTTTGTGTTTGCGGCCATCGCCATTGATATGCGCCAACTGGCGCACCATCTTGTAGGCTTTCTCGTTGGCCTCGGAGCCGGAGTTGGAGTAGTAGACCCGCCCCAGTCCTGGCATTTTTTCCAGCAGCCGCTGGGCAAACTCGGCACCGGGTACATTGCCACCGGTGTTGGCGAAGTAGCACATTTTTACCAGCTGGTCGCGAATAGCGTTGGCGATGCGCTCGCGGCCGTAACCGACGTTGACACACCAGACCCCGCCGGAGGTGGCATCTAGGTACTCGCGACCGTGGGCGTCGGTCAGGCGCATGCCCTCCCCTTTAACAATAATCAGCGGATCACCCGACTCCAGCACCTTGTGCTGCATTAAATGGTGCCAGACACTCTCTTTGTCGGAGGTGATGACATCGTTGGGTTTAATTGGCTGATTGCTGTTCATGGTCCACCCTCAACGCGCCGTGCCACCAGCGGCAAGGCTTAGTGGAGTACTTTAGGGCCAAGCTTGAGCCAGCAGGTAGAACCAGATAACACCGCGCTCTGCTACCAGCCGCTAACCGAGCGCCAAGGTGTCGACTAGCAGCAACCCGGCAATGGTCCACATCATTGCGGCGATGAGCACGTCTAACACTCGCCACGCCAGCGGCTTTTTGAACAGTGGCGCCAGCCATTTAGCGCCAGCGGCCAAGCCGCAAAACCAGACAATCGAAGCGGTGACACAACCGGCGACAAATATCATCCGCTCATCAAGCGCATAGCGCCCGCCAATACCGCCCAGCAACACCACCGTGTCGAGCCAGGCGTGCGGGTTGAGCAGGGTAACCGCCACCGTGGTCAACAGGGCCGCCTTAAGGGTCTGCGGGCCGCTCTCAGCGGCGCGTAGTACCCCGGGGTCGAAAGCGGCGCGCAGCGCCAGCGCGCCATAGCCACTCAAAAACACAATCCCTCCCCAACTGACAATCTGTAGCATCAGTGGCGAGCGGGTGATGAGCAGACCCATGCCGGCCACACCGAGCGAGATCAGCGCAATATCAAAAAAACAGCACAGCAGCGCTATTGGCCAGTGGTATTGGCGGCGCAGAGCTTGGCCGAGCAGAAAGGCATTTTGCGCACCGATGGCGATAATCAAACCGGCGGTGGTGACCAGCCCTTTAAAGTAAATCGTGGTGGCAACGGCGGTGTCGATCATAACAACAGGCTCAGTTTGGTGACGTTATGCGAGCGCATTCTACGCAGCGGTACTGACGGTTCAAACCACTCATTTGATATTTTTTAGGACGATAATTTTACTTCAAGAGTAAACCAAACCGTCTGTAAGGTTATTATTAAAAACCTAAGCTGGCTCTGGCATACAGCCTAGCTCAATTGTTTTCAAATACCCCTTAAGGGGTGCCTTTTTGACGGAGATCCGTGAGATAATCAAGATCGACTATCAAGCCGTTCGCGGTTTGGCGAGTCGACTATAAACCGGCTCCTACCGCCGTTTGGCATCGAGAGCTGTTTATCAATCACTGTTATCCTGGGGGATACACTATGAAAACTATTAAGCTCACTGCTCTGGCTTCGGCCATTATTGCAGCTACCACCGTAGCACCGGTCAGTTTTGCCGCCGACGCTGCCATTGAAGAAGTGACCGTGCTCGGCTCACGTGGCGCGCCGCGCACTGTGTCGGATTCACCGGTACCGGTCGACGTCATCAGCGCCGCGGATATGTCTAAAACCGGCAGCAACGACATGCTCGAACTGCTCAAGGGTACCGTGCCGGCGTTTAACGTCCACGACAACCCGATCAGCGATGCCGCGTCAATGATTCGCCCAGCCAACCTGCGCGGCCTCTCTGCCGACAGCACCCTGATTCTGGTCAACGGCAAACGTCGCCACCGCTCCTCGGTCATCGCCTTCCAAGGCGCTGGCATCAACGACGGCGCACAGGGCCCCGATATCTCTGTGATCCCAGGTATCGCCCTCAAGCAGGTAGAAATTCTCCGCGATGGCGCCGCCGCGCAGTATGGCTCAGACGCCATTGCCGGGGTGATGAACTTCGTCCTTAAAGATGACGCCGAAGGCGGCAGCCTGTCGGTAAAAACCGGCGAATTTTATGAAGGTGATGGCGCCGCCACCATCTATGACGGCAACATTGGCCTGCCGCTGACCGATGCCGGCTTTGTCAACATCAGCTTCCAGTACAAAAACCAAGACGATACCTCGCGCAGTGTGCAGCGCGACGATGCGCAAGCACTGATCGATGCTGGCAACACCGACGTCCCGGTTCCGGCGATGATCTGGGGTATGCCTAAAGTCGACGACGATATCACCATTTTCGTCAATACCGGTCTTGACCTTGGCAATGGCGCTGAAGCCTACGCATTCGGCAACTACTCCGAGCGCGATATCGATGGCGGCTTCTACTACCGCAACCCTAACAACCGCGGCGGCGTATTCACCAGCGACGGCGAGCGTCTGATCGGTGACTTCAGCGGCGAAGATGGCTACTGTGCAGACATCTACGCTGATGGAGTCGGGAGTATTCAAGACGACGCCTCAGATCTTACCGGCATCATCGCCGACGCCAATTGCTGGGTCGTGAACGAAATGTACCCCGGCGGCTACACCCCGCGCTTTACCGGTAACATTGTTGATACCTCGTTGACAGCCGGTACCCGCGGCATGAAAAACGACATCAATTACGATGTCAGCTTCTCTGTCGGTCGCAGCGAGTCAGATTTTGGCTTGAACAACACCCTGAACCCCTCGCTGGGCCCAGACTCTCCGCAGAACTTCCGCACCGGTAGCTATATTCAGCTGGAAAAAAGCATGAATATCGACCTGCAAAAGCAGATCGGCAATACCAGCGTGGCTGGCGGCTATGAGTGGCGCGAAGAGAGTTTTGAAATCATTGCTGGTGAGCAAGCCTCATGGGAACAAGGGCCGCTGGCTGAGCAAGGCTTCAACGTCGGTTCGCACGGCTTCCCCGGTTTCACTGCCAGCTCAGCGGGCAGCTTTGACCGCCGCAACTATGCCGTCTATGTCGATGTCGAGTCACAGCTTAGCAATGAGCTTCTGGTCGGTGGCGCGCTGCGTTACGAAGACTTCTCTTCATTCGGCAGCACCACTAACTACAAGCTGACCGCACACTACACCATTAACGACATGGTCGCAGTGCGCGCCTCACACAGCACTGGCTTCCGCGCCCCCACTATGGGCCAAGCCAACGTGGTCAACACACAAACCACCTTTAACGAGACGGCTGAGCTGATTCAAGTACAAACTCTGCCCGCTGAGTTTTTAGGTGGTGAAGTGCTGCAACCAGAGGAGTCCACCAACTGGGCGGTCGGTTTGATCTTGACCACCGACTTTGCTGACGTCACAGTCGATGCTTACAAAATTGAAGTCACTGATCGTGTTGCACTGACGCCACCGCAAGAAATTACCGCGGCGCAAATGACCGCTCTGGAGAACGCCAATATTCCGGTGCCAGATATGGTCAACTTCTTTGCCAATGACTTTGATACCGAAACCACCGGTCTTGATATCGTTGCCACTACCGATGCGGCGCTGTTCAACGGCAGCACTCTGTTCAGCGTGGCCTACAACTACAACAAGACTGAAGTATCCGATCCGGGCGTACTTACTAGCGACTTCAAAATCCGTCGCCTGGAAGAGGCACTGCCCAACCATCGCGCCACCTTCACCATGTCGCAAAACTGGGACAATGTTTCGGCCTTTGTCCGCGCCAACTACTACGGTGAGTACTATGCAGTTCACGCGGATTCATCTGGTGATGGTTTTGACAAAGATGCCGGCTCAGCCGTCACTTTCGATGCCGAAGCCAGCTACATGATCAACAGCAACTTCACTGTCACAGCTGGTGCGCAGAACATCTTTGATCAAGATGCAGAAGAGCTGCCCGCTGACGTCTCAGCTGGTGTCGGCGGTATGTACTACGAAACCTCCCCGTTTGGTATTAACGGCGGTTTCTACTACCTGAAAGGTACTTACAACTTCTAATCTGCAAGTTAATGGGTACAACAAAAACGGGAGCCTCGGCTCCCGTTTTTTTTATGCCTATTTTCCGCTATTGAGCGAGTGCTTGGCGCGGCTCGCAGTAGCGGTAGCCGAGCAGCTCGGCGACCGCCTGCTGGGTCACCTGCCCGGCGTGCACATTAAGCCCATTGAGCAGACCGGCATCGCGCTGCAGCGCCGCCAAGCCGTGGTTGGCCAGTGCCAGCGTATAGGGCATGGTGGCGTTGTTGAGCGCCTGGGTCGCAGTGCGCGCCACCGCGCCGGGCATATTGGCGACGCAGTAGTGCACCACACCGTCGACTAGGTAGGTGGGGTCGGCGTGGGTAGTCGCCTTGGAGGTGGCAAAACAGCCGCCCTGATCGATCGCCACATCTACCACCACACTGCCCTCGCGCATTGCCGCGATATGCTCGCGAGTGAGCAGTTTTGGTGCCGCCGCGCCGGGGATTAGTACCGCGCCTATCACCAAGTCGGCCGTCAGCACCTGCTCGGTCAGCGTTGCAGTGGAGGAGTAGAGAGTGGTCAAACGGCCGCCAAACTCGCTATCAAGCTGGCGCAGTCGCGGCAGTGAGCGGTCCAGTACGGTCACCTCTGCGCCCATACCCAGCGCCACGGTGGCCGCCTGGGTGCCAACCACACCGCCGCCAATAATGACCACTTTGGCCGGCGCCACACCGGGGACGCCACCGAGCAGCACACCGCGCCCGCCCTGGGCTTTTTCTAGGTGGTGGGCGCCCGCTTGTACCGCCAAGCGGCCGGCTACCTCGCTCATCGGCGCCAACAGCGGTAGCCCGCCGCGGCTGTCGGTGACCGTTTCGTAGGCGATGCAGGTGGCGCCCGAGTTAACTAATAGCTCGGTCTGCAGCGGGTCTGGCGCTAAATGCAGGTAGGTAAACAGCAGCTGGCCGGGGCGCAGTTGGCGGCACTCGTCGGGCTGCGGCTCCTTCACTTTAACTACCATCTGCGCGCGGGCAAACACCTCGCCGGCGCTGGTGACAATCTCGCCACCGGCCGCTTGGTATTGGCCGTCATCAAAACCGATGGCCGCCCCCGCGTTCTGCTCAACCAACACCTGGTGACCATTGGCGACCAGCTCGGCGACCGCCTCAGGGGTGAGGCCAACGCGGTACTCGTGGTTTTTAATCTCTTTGGTAACGCCGACTATCATGGGGTATCTCCTTAGTTGATACCGCCACAATAGGGCAAAAAAATAAGTTTAATTTTATTATTTTGTGATATTTTTAGTTTATTAGACTTTTATTTATAACAAATTAAGTGGATACAACTATGCTCGAAAAACCTCTCATTCCACTCAACCGCATCGACCGCAAAATCCTCACCATTTTGCAACAAGATGGCCGCATCTCCTATGCCGAGCTAGCTAGGCGGGTTGGGCTCTCAACTACGCCGTGTATTGAACGGGTGAAAAAATTAGAAAAGAGCGGAATTATTAAAAAGTACGCCGCCATCATAGACCCCAACCCGTTGGGTGCTGGGCTCATCGTCTTTGTTCAGATACGCCTCGACCGCACCTCGGCGCAGACCTTTTCTGAATTCAAGCAGGCGGTGGCCGACCTGCCCGAGGTGCAGGAGTGCCATCTGGTGTCGGGCAGTTTTGACTACCTGATCAAGGCGCGCATGGCCGACATGAGTACCTACCGCAAATTTTTAGAAGAGACACTGCTGGCCATTCCCGGGGTACAGGCCTCCACCAGCATTGTGGTAATGGAGGTCACTAAAGAGACGCTCAATGTCGCTATTTAATACACACCGTCAGCGCTGTGCGCGATCGCCCAACAGGCGCTGACCGGCATAGCGGCCAAGAATGATACCGCGCTCGTCGAGCGCTTGGCGCCCGCCCACCCAGACCGCGCGAATACCCGCCGATGGCCGGTAGGGGCTGCCATAGTCGGCCTCGGCGCCAATGCGCTGTGGGTCAAACACCACAATATCGGCGTCGGCACCGACCTGAATGCGCCCTTTTGCCGCAAACGCGCTGGAGACCTGCTGCATCCACTGCGCCTGCAAAAAACTGGTGCGGGCAATACCCTCGGCCAAACTCATCAACCCGCGCTCGCGCACGTAGTGGCCCAAAAAGCGCGAAAATGACCCGGCAATATTAGGGTTGGTGAGCAGATCGCGGTCGAAGGCCGGCAGCGCATCAGTGGCGACCATCATCTGCGGCCACGCCAACGCCTGCTCTAGCCACGCCTCTTTAACGTAGTGGTGGTTGACCATGCCGTGCGGCTGATGCTGCTGAAGATAGTGCCAGCGGCTCTCGGTCAGCCACTCGCCGGTGGCCACCCACTGTACGTCGCTGTAGTCGATATCAAACAGCCGGCGCCAGTCGCGTTTGCGAAACACATCGGCCGAGATCGAGGTACCACCGGCGGCGTAACTGAGCGTCTCAGTCGCCACCTCCACACCGCGGCTGCGCGCGGCGTCGAGCAACGCCAACCACTCACCGATACGCCCCATGGCGTTGTGGGTGATGTGGCAGATATAGAGCGCTGCACCGCTGCGCTCGGCCTGCGCCAGCACCTCTAACAGCCCGGCGGGGTCGCCGCGATCGCCGCGACGGACGTGAATAAACAGCGGCACTGCGTTGCGTGCGGCGACATCAAATAGCATGGTTAGCTCGGCTTGGTTGACTGCATCGGTCATGTAGTCGAGCAACACGCCAATGCCTAAACCGCCTTGGTCGATGCCCTGTTGCAACAGCGTCGCCATCTGGGCAATTTGCGCGGCGGTAGCCGGCTGCTGCCAACTCGGGCCAGCCATGGCGCCGGCGCGCCGGCCGACAAAAATATACGGTTGGTACTGCTGTTCGATCACTTGCATGCGAACAAAAGCGTGACCCACGGCAGCACCAAAGTGTAGGGCTGCACCACCGGCAAAATGGTCGCCGTAGGCGCTAATGGGGAATGCTCCCGCCTCGAGGTCGAGCTGGGTAGTGATGCCGTCCTGTAGATTGAGCTGCTGGCCAAAGTGGGTCGGGCTGTGACTGTGCAGGTCAATAAAGCCCGGCGCCACCACCAGCCCGGCGGCATCATAGCTGTGCACCGCCGGCAGCGGTTGGGCACTGATGGCGACAATTTTGCCATCGGCAATCGCGATGTTACGCACCGCGTCGAGCCCCGTTTCAGGGTCGATGACGCGGCCATTGGCAATGACCGTCGGGTAGTGGCTGATCCCTTGGTGCGGCTCAGCTACCGCAGCCAGCGCGGTAGTAACCGCCATCCACACCCCTATTTGAGTTAGCCGCGATAACAACATAAACACTCCTCTGCCAATCTACTGATATCGCTACTGCACCAAGAGCGAGGTGGTGCCACTCAATGCTGCGCTAGTAGCGGCGCTCGTTGCCAGCGGCTGCGCTGCGCTGGTGTCGCCATCAGCCGACTGCGCTGCAAGCGGCGCTGCACGGTTAGCTCGCTTGCGCTGTTGGCGTTTGAGCTCTGCGGCGCGCTGGTAGAGTCCGGCCGCCTCACACATCGCAATCAGATCTTTGCGCCAATTGCGGTTCCACGGACATTTCGCCAGCGCTTTTTCCAGCAATTCGCAGCCCTGCTCTAGGTGGCCTTTGTCGGCGTAGACAATGCCGGTCATGAAGTTGGCGGCGGCGTGGTCGGGCAAGTGGTGCAGTAATTTTTTAAAGCAGCGCTCGGCATGGTCGAGCTTGCCCTCTTTGTACAGCGCCACCCCCTGGTTGAGCAACCCAGGCTCTGGCAGCGACACCATCTCAATCGGCTGCCACTCAATTTTTTTGTTGGTACCTGTGATCAACGCAGCTAGGTGGTTTTGGTAGCGGCGCCACTTCTCGGTGCTGGTGTGGTAGATGGGCTGGCGCACCTGCCAGACCGAGGCGGTCTTGACTGGGCGATCGAGCTCATTAAAGGCCAGCACCTTCGGCTGCCACTCTACGCCGATGTAGTCGAGCATTTTGCGCGCCATACCTTCGGTGTTGGCGACAACCTCTTCGTAATTAATCTCGAGAATCTCACCGGGAAAGCGCTGCTGCCACTCATGCATAAACAGGTTGTGATCCGCCAGCTGTTCGCCAATCCACTCGAGATCGTAGGCAAAGCCCATACCGCCATGTTTAGCTTGGTAATCGGTAAAGTAGTTGGACAGGGCAATGTCGCGCGGGTCGCGGCGCACCGAGATGATCTTGGCGCGCGGAAACAAAAACTTGATAAAGCCGATATTCTCGAAATTGTGCGGCAGCTTGTCGACCACATAGCGGGCAGTGGGTTTGTCACTGGCCGCCAGTTCGCGCAGCTCTTTGACTATACCTTCAGCGATGCCTCGAGTGACATAGGGGTCGAGATCGTCGACGCAATCGGGGTAGCTGCGACCGCTGCCGACATGGCGCTCCCAGCGCTCTAAGCCCTGTATGCGCTGCGGAATAATGCCGAGTTCGCCGGCGCCAAAAATGTCGCTGTGGCCGGCCAATATCTGCTCGACCAGGGTGGTACCAGAGCGCGGCATACCGACCACATAGACAGGAACGGTGGCCTCTTCACCTTCGCGCAAACCACACTCGGGCCGGTGTTGGTAGAGCTCGCTGCCAAATGCGTAGCGAATACGCGCGCAGCGCTGGCGGTGTACTGTGGGGTCATAGCGCAAAAACTTGCGGGTCGCACGGTTGGCGCTGTGGGCCAGACTGATCGCCTTGTCGTAGTCCTTGCGCTTCTCCCATACCGAGGCGAGTTGGAACAGTAAGCTAGCGCGCTCACTGCCCTCCAGCGAGGGCTGGTTAGCGACCTGCTCTAAGCGCTGCAACGTCTGGTCGTCTTCAGGGAACTGGCGCGCATTGATAAGGGCGCTGTAACCTTTGGCCGGGTCGATCGCTTTAACCCGCTCGAACAGCTCGATGGCGGCATCAATATTGCCGCGCTGCATCTGTTGCTGGCCGTAGCCACTGAGCGCCGGTAAAAAGTAGGGGTTATCCTCCAACAGCTGTTTAAATAGCGCCTCGGCGGTGGCGTAGTTTTGCTCTTGGCTCTCGACCTGAGCGAGCGCGTTCTTGGCCTGCATCTGCTGCTGTTTAATCTGCCAGTCGGCCAGCGACTCACTGGGCTGCAGCGCAGCAGCGAGCTCTATGGCCTTTTCCGCGGCGTGACGGGCGCGCTCTTTATTCACGTGCAGCTGTGCAGCGGCCAGCCGCACCCACAGTGGCACGGTTGGCAGCTGCTGCTCGTCACTGAGTTTTAGCGCCCGGCGCAACAGCTGCACCGCCTGCATCTGCCGCCCCTGCAGCTGCGCCATTTCGGCCAGCTGGCTGTGAAGCGCGACATTTTTTGGGTAGTGCTTGAGCGCACCGCGCAGTGCCTCATCGGCGGCGACATGGTGGTCGCGCGCAGCCAACGCATTGGCGTAGCCGATCAGCAACGCGCTCCACGCCGACTCGTCGCGAACCACCTGCTCGTCATCAAGCCACAGCTCGGCCTCTGAGAAGTTCTCTTCCGCTATCCAGATCTCTAACTGCAGCTGCTCCAGCTGCGCCTGAAAATAGCTCAACACGTCAGCGTTGAGCCTTTCGCGGCGCTGGCTCAAGGTCTGCTGTGCGCTCTGCAGCGCCTGCGCTGCCGCCGCGAGGTCACCTCGTTGCAGATTTAACCGCGATAACGCTAGCCACACCGGCAGGCGGTGGTTGGCGCGCTGTGCTGAGCGCCGGTAGAGCTGCTCGGCGCGCTCCAACTCGCCGAGCTGGAGTTGCAACCAGGCCATACGCGCCTGCGCTAGCGCGTGGTCGGGCTGTTCGGCCAACACCCGCTCGAGCAACTCGCGCGCGGCGTCGATACGAAATAGAAAGCAGTGTGCACCGGCCAAGTCGACCAGAGCATCTGTGGACAGTTCGGCCAGCTCTGCACTGGCGCGACGCAGTTCGCGCAGCGCGGTTTGGCGGTCACCCAACTGCGCCGCTGCCATTGCCAGCAGCGGCAGCGCCTCGACGTCTAACGACTCGTCGTAGTAGTGGCCGGCGGCCTGTTGGAGCTGTTCAAACTGTTGGTAGTCGACTAAATCGCGCAGTGTCTGTATAAATTCCAAAGTCGTTTTCCCTGTATCTTTTGCTGTGACGAATTCGCCACACTTTGTTAGTGTAACTGTCGTTCACAGCGATTACAGCGATCAACGATTGGAGACATGGCTATGACTCAAAAACTGCTACTGAATCAACTCAACAACGTGGCGTTGGCGAAAGTTATTATTGACTCTTTTGACGGCTCTATCTACCAAGCGTGCGCCGTCACTGTGGGTGGCCGCGAGCAGCCGTTGTGGCTCAGTGAACAACAGCGACTGCGCAGCAACAGTCTTAGCGAGATACGCGAGCTGCTTGCGCCACTGCACATTGGCGCGCTCTATCTGCGCCAAAACAGCGCCTACGATGAGATGATTGGCCAACCATTGCGCAGCGAGCCAAACACGCTGCTGCTAGAGTTAAGCCAACCTTAGCAGGCGCTATTCGGGCAGCTGTGCATCAGTGTAGATATTTTGCACATCGTCGAGCTCGTTGAGCATCTGCATAAACTTGTCAAACATCTCGCGGTCATCGTCGCCGATGGCGGTTTCACCCTTGGGCACAAACTGTACCTCTTCGACCTCGTACTGTATGTCGCCAAAGGCGGTGTTGAGTGCGTTTAGGGCTTTGTGGTGCTCGGCTGCAGGCGCCATTACCGAGACCCGCTGCTGCTCGTCGGTCTCAATCTCCATGACATCGACATCGGCGTCCATCAGCGCCTCGAGCACCGCCTCTTCATCATGGCCGGCAAATACCATCACCGCGGCGTGGTCAAACATATGCGCAACTACACCGGGGGTGCCAATTTTAGACTTGGTTTTAATAAACGCTTGGCGCACATCGGCATAGGTGCGGTTGGGGTTGTCGGTCAGACAGTCGACGATCACCATGCAGTTGCCGGGGCCGAAGCCCTCGTAGCGCGCCGCGGCAAAATCCTCGCCGTCGGGGCCGTTGGCCTTAGCGATGGCTTTTTCAATCACGTGGGTGGGCACTTGGTCGCGCTTGGCGCGTTCGATCAGGCTGCGCAGACTCAGGTTGCCCTCAGGGTCGGTACCACCCGATTTGGCACTCATGTAGATATCGCGACCGTAGCGGCTGTAAATGCGCGCCTTCATGTCGGAGGTTTTCGCCATTGAGTCTTTGCGATTTTGGTAGGCCCTGCCCATCGGTGTCTCCTAGTTAGAGATTGATAAAGGCGCCAATTCTACCCAATTTTACCGCTCAGGGCGCCCTTTTCACGGTTCACACCGGCGCCGCGCACTGTCCAGTGCTAGACAATCACCCGCCGCGCCATTCATTATGATGGCCAAACGTAACAGGAGTAGCGCAATGAGCCTGACCATTACCCCAAGCGGCGCCAGCTGCGGCGCCAGCGTAACCGGCCTAGACCTTTCACAACCGCTGAGCAGCGCGCAACTGGCCGCCCTGCGCGCCGCTTGGGCAGAGCACCACGTGCTCGCCTTCCCCGACCAACAGCTGACCGCCGATCACCTCGAGGCCCTCGCCGCACAGCTCGGCGAGCTGCGCGAAGAGCCGTTTTTCAAACCTATTGAGGGCCAGCGCTACACGGCAAAAATTGCCCGTCACGCCGATGAGACCACCTCGATTTTTGCCGAGGCGTGGCACTCAGACTGGACCTTTGAAGAGCGCCCGCCGATCGGCACCCTGCTCTACGGCATCACCATCCCCCCATATGGCGGCGATACCCTCTTTGCCAACCAGCACGCGGCCTACGCCGGGCTGCAGGATGGCCTCAAGGAGCGCGTCGACAGCCTCACCGCGGTCCACTCGGCGGTAATGGGCTACTCACCAGATGGGCTCTACGGCCAAGAGCCGGCTGACAGCGGCCGCGCCATGCAGCCAATTATCTCCGACAAAGCGCGCGAGCGGCGCAGCCATCCGCTGGTCACTATCAATCCCGACAACGGCCGCCCGGCACTGTATGGAACACTCGGCTATATCATCGGCCTAGAGGGTTACAGCGAGGCTGAAGCGCGGGCCATTCTCACCGAGCTGCAAGCCGAACAGACCCGCGAGGAGTATATCTACCGCCACACATGGCAGCCAAATATGTTACTGCTGTGGGACAACCGCTCGGTGTTGCACCGCGCGACCGGCGGCTACGAGGGCCACGAGCGGCTGTTGCACCGCACCACGGTCTGGCCTGCACATTGAAGACGGTACTGTTGGGTTAAGTTTGGCTTAAGCCTAGCTAGTTAAACTCGCGGCTCGTCTACTTTGAGCCGCCGCAGTTATGACTCTACAAACCGATTCAGCGGTTCCCCTTGCCTCTGGCGTAGGCCCGCGGCAAAAAGATCGCCACCAGCTAAATTATCCGCTACTGATAGGGGTGCCACTGCTCGCTTTGGTCATCGCTGTATTCGTTATTGAACTGGCCGATATCGACCGTCAACTGGCCAGTTTGATCTACCAGTGGGGCGACAACTCGTGGTACTGGCGACGCCATCCAGTGACTAGCAGATGGATACATGACCACGGCCGTCATTTAGTCACCGCACTAACCGTGATATCTCTCGCACTATTGGCTAGCTCTTTTCTGTTTGCCGACATACGCCCGGGGCGCCGCGTGTTTACCTATCTGCTACTGGCACCAACTGCGAGCACTTTGCTGATACAAACGCTAAAACACCGCACCATGATGGACTGCCCCTACAATATTGATCTGTTTGGCGGCAGCAACGCATACTTCACTCTTTGGCAAGCTCGGCCGCTCGGCAATATCGACCACTACTGCTTTCCCGCAGGGCATGCCAGCGCAGGTTATTGCTGGGTTGCGCTGTTCTTTGTGTTGCACTATCTACCGGCCCAGTGGCGCTCGCGCTACCGCTGGATCAAGCCGCGCTACGGCTTACTGTTTGGGCTATTGCTGGGCTTGCTGTTTGGCATTGGCCAACAGCTGCGCGGCGCTCATTTCCTCTCCCACGATCTCTGGACCGCCACGCTCTGCTGGGGAGTTAGCGCGTTCTTGGCGTATTTTCTGCTGGAACGTACGGAACAAAAAAAATTCGACTTTTGAGACCGCCACTATGCCACTGAAAAACTCTGTCAACCGTCTATTGGCCAAACTAATAGACCGGCCCTCAGTAACGGCCTCAACGCTGTTGCTGCTCTGGTCGCTCTCTATTGTGCTCTTCTACAATGTGCCGTTTTGGCAGAAGAGCCTAGGCTTTTTAAACCCCACATCAATACTGCAGTGGCTCGCGGTGGTCGCTTTTGGCACTGCCTTAGTCGCCGCACAGATACTCGTCTTTATTGGCCTCTGCGGTCCGCGCACTATCAAGCCGGTGCTGACCATAATGACTCTAATGGCGGCCAGCACTCACTATTTTAGCCTGCAGATGGGCACCTATTTTAATGCCGACATGGTGACCAATCTGCTTGAAACAGACTTCCATGAAAGCCGCCAGTTATTCACATGGCGGCTATTGAGCCACCTAATTTTGTGGGGGCTGATCCCGGTTGTGATTATTTGGCGATATCGACTTCAGCGAGAAAGCCACCTCTGGCAAGGGCGTGGCGCCACTGCGCTGCTGTCGCTGGCAGTATTAATTATCGCGCTGCTGGTGAGCTTTCAGAGTTTCTCGCCGTTAATGCGCAATCACAAAGAGCTGCGCTACCTGATTACACCGGGCAACGTCATAGCGGCGCTGCCCAAGGCACTGACTGGCCAAGCAGAAAAACTGACCGTAACTCGGGCGCCAATCGCCCCCGATGCTCAAAAAAAGTCGGTTGGCAAGGGCAGCAAACCGCTACTTTTAGTCGTGGTTGTTGGCGAGACACAGCGCGCTGCCAACTGGCAACTGAATGGTTATCATCGCGCGACAACACCAAATTTAGCAGACCGCGACGATCTGATCAGTTTCGCCGATGTCAGCAGCTGTGGCACCAGCACTGCGGTCTCGCTGCCCTGCATGTTTTCTCGACAGACACACGATGACTACCAAGCCCGTCGCGCCCGCAGCGAGCAGACCCTTCTCGACATTGTAGCCACTGCAGGGATTGGTGTTGAATGGGTTGACAACCAGTCTGGCTGCAAAGGGGTGTGCAGCGAAGTCGAGACAGACCGTATTGCCAAGCAGCGTTTTCCGGAACTTTGTGCCGATGGTGAATGCTTTGACCAGGTACTCGTAGAGGACCTCAAGGATGAGTTGGCGGAACCATCCCATCAGGGCAACCAATTATTGGTGCTGCATATGATGGGCAGCCATGGTCCCGCTTACTACCGCCGCTATCCGGTGGAATACTCTCTGTTCACCCCCGATTGCCGCGACGATGAACTCAGCCATTGCAGCCAACAAAAAATTATCAATGCCTACGACAATACGATTGCCTACACAGACTTTGTGCTCGATCAGATCCTTGACTTACTCAGCCAGCATGACCGCCACGACAGTGCACTAATCTATCTGTCCGACCACGGTGAATCGCTTGGCGAGATGGGGCTTTACCTGCACGGATTACCTTATTTTATCGCGCCCGATCTGCAAACCAAGGTGCCGATGTTTTGGTGGCTTTCACCCAGTTTTGCTGCCAATCTGGGGATCGATAGAGAGTGCCTGAAAGTGGTCGCACAACACCCGACCAGCCACGACGCATTAATCCACAGCGTGCTCCATTTACTCAACATAGAGACCACGCTGTACAACCCCGAGCTTGATCCAGCCGCGAACTGTAAAAGTCGCGCAGCGCTGTTGCCGGGGAAAGCTGCTTAACGAAAACTGGCGTTGATAGCGTCTAGCGCCTTCTGCCCGGGGCAGAGCGCCGCCTCATCTAGGTCGCGCAGCGGCCCTTTCACCGAGTTAATCATCTGGTGAAAGTCGCGGCTCTGCGGGTCCATGTAGAGCAGGCCGGTAAGCACTGCGCCCTCTAGCTGGTGGCGGCGGATGGCCTCTTGTGCCGAGACTTTGCAGGTGACATCTAAATCGACATCGCCTTTGTAGAGATGCACCACGGAGCCGTCGTGCAGCGTCACTTCGTGGCTGCTGCCCGGCTGGTAGTCGGTGGTGATCTCTTGCTGCATCGGTATCACATCAATCGCGCCGGTGGCGGCGACGTGGTCGCGCACGTAGTCGTAGCTTTTGGTCGAAGTTGTGGTGTTGTTAAAGGTCACACAGGGGCTGAGCACATCGATAAAAGCAAACCCGGGGTGGCGCAGCGCCGCCTTGATCAGCGGCACAAGCTGCGCTTTGTCGCCGGAGAAGCTGCGCGCGACAAAGGTGGCGCCCATCTCCAGTGCGGTGGCGCACAGATCGATAGCGGTGAACGGATTAGCTTGGCCTTTTTTACTCACCGAGCCGACATCGGTAGTGGCCGAGTCCTGCCCTTTAGTCAGGCCGTAACAGCCATTGTTTTCGACCAGATAGAGCATGTTGAGGTTGCGACGGTTGACATGCGCAAACTGGCCAAAACCGATTGAAGCGGTGTCACCGTCACCCGACACGCCGAGGTAGATCATGTCGCGGTTGGCCATGTTGGCGCCGGTGGCTACCGAGGGCATACGGCCGTGGACCGAATTGAAGCCGTGCGATTTACCTAAAAAATAGGCTGGAGTTTTTGAAGAGCAGCCAATACCGGAAATTTTGGCCACTTTATGCGGCTCGATGTTAGCCTCAAAACAAGCTTGGACGATAGCTGCACCAACCGAGTCGTGGCCACACCCTGCGCAGAGTGTGGAGAGCGCCCCCTCGTAAGCGCGCTTGTCGTAACCGAGCTGGTTGGGTTGCAGCGACGGGTGGCGAAAAGTAGATTTTGCGTAGCTCATAGTCGGCTTAGCCTCGGGCTGGCTGCTGGCGCAGCGGAGTAACAACGGCGCTGCGGGTGGTCGCAGTGATGTGGTCTATCACCTGTCGCGCGGTGATCGGCATGCCGTCGTAGAGCGGCACACTGATGAGTTTTTTCGGGTCGATATCGCACTCACCCACTAATAACTTGCGCAGCTGGCCATCGCGATTTTGCTCGACCACAAACACTTGACGGTGGTCGGCGATGAACTGCTCGATGGTCTGGTTGAACGGAAAGGCGCGCACACGCAAGCAATCCAAGGCAAAGCCGTCGGCCTGTAACAAGTCGCGCGCCTCTAAGCAGCTGGCTGTGGAGGTACCAAAAAACAGCAGGCCGTACTCGCTGGCGTTGTCGGGCTGGTAGAGCTGCGGCTCTGGCACCAGCTGTTTGGCGCTCTCCCACTTGCGAAGCAACCGCTCCATATTGTCGACATATACCTCGCTCTTCTCGGTATAAACCGCGTAGGGGTCGCGCGAGGTGCCGCGGGTAAAAAATGCCCCTTTGTCGGGATGGGTGCCGGGATAGGTACGGTAGGGAATGCCGTCGCCGTCGCTATCGCGGTAGCGACCAAATTTCTCACTCATCTCCTCGAGCTGCTGCTGGTTGAAGACTTTGCCGCGGTCGTATTGACGCTCGTCGTCCCACACCAGCGGCTCGCAGAGGAACTCGTTCATACCCAGGTCAAGGTCACTCATAACAATAACCGGGGTCTGCAGCCGCTCGGCCAAGTCAAAGCTTTCGGCGGCCATATCAAAACATTCGCGCGGATCCTCCGGAAACAGCAACAGCTGCTTGGTATCGCCGTGCGAAGCATAGGCGCAGGCAAAAATGTCCGACTGCTGAGTGCGGGTGGGCATACCGGTAGAGGGGCCGGCGCGCTGTATGTTGAACAGCACCACCGGCACTTCGGCAAAATAGGCGAGCCCCAAAAACTCACTCATCAGTGACACCCCGGGGCCGGAGGTGGCGGTAAAGGCGCGAGCACCGTTCCAGCTGGCGCCAATAACAATACCCATGGCCGCCAACTCGTCCTCGGCTTGGGCGATGGCAAATTTCTTTTCGCCGCTGCCGGCATCGATGCGGAGCCGGTTGGCGTATTTTTCGAAGGCGTCAATCACCGAGGTAGAGGGGGTAATTGGGTACCAGCCGACCACCGTGGCACCGGCATAGACCGAGCCGATACCGAGTGCGACATTGCCCTCTAACATAATTTTGTCGCCGACCAGGTCTCGCCGCTCTAAGCGCAGCGCCAGCGGGCAGTCAAAGTGCTCGTGGGCGTAGCGATAACCCATCTCCAGGGCGTGGATATTGGGGGCGATGAGCTTGTCTTTACCGCGAAACTGGTCGCCAATAAGATCTTTGAGTACCTCAAATTCAATATCTAATAATGCGGCCAGCGCACCGATATAGATAACGTTCTTCATCAGCTGTCGGCGGCGCAGATCTGGGTACTCCTCGCGACAAATTGCCGCCAGCGGGATACCGATAAAGTTGACATCGCTGCGCTCCAAGCGCAGATCCAGCGGCTTGCTGTTGTCGTACAGCACATAACCGCCACTGCGCACGCTGGCAATATCCTCCGCCAAACTCTGACCGTTCATACAGACAATAAAGTCGATCCCCTCGCGGCGACCGAGATAGCCCTGTTCGCTGACCCGCACCTCGTACCAGGTTGGCAGCCCCTGAATATTGGAGGGAAAGACGTTTTTCGGAGTGACCGGTATCCCCATACGGAAACAGGCTTTGGCAAACAGGCCGTTGGCACTGGCTGAACCTGTGCCATTGACGTTGGCAAAACGGATCACTAGATCATTGACAGCCGCAATTGCGCTCATCGACTCACCCTACTCGCTGTTGTTTTGGCACCAATGGAACGGCGAGGAGCTCGGCACTCTTAGTCACCTGGTAATTAAACTGCTGCATATCCCACGCCCCGGTCGGGCAGCGTTCGGCACACAGTCCGCAGTGCAGACAGACGTTTTCGTCCTTAGCCATAATGCGGCCGGTCTTGAGCCCATCGGCGATGTAGAGCACCTGATCGCGGTTGCTCGACGGGGCATTGAGCCGGCCGCGCAGATCGTCTTCATCGCCGTCGGCGGTAAAGTTGATGCAGCTGGTCGGGCAGACATCAGCGCAGGCGTCGCACTCAATACAGTTAGCGGCATCGAAGACCGTTTGCACGTCGCAGTTGAGGCAGCGCTCCGCCTCTTGGTAGGCGGTGGCCAGGTCAAAGCCGAGTTCCACCTCTAAGCGGCGGTCGTTGAGCGCCTGCTCTTTGTCTGCCAACGGCACCGCAAAGCGCAGATCGGCGGCTACTCCGTTGTCATAGGTCCAGTCGTGAATATTCATTTTTTGACTGATCAGATTGGTCCGCGGCGCCGGTCGCTGCAGCACCGATTCACCCTGACAGAATAGATCGATCGAGATCGCCGCTTGGTGGCCATGCGCCACCGCGGTGATGACGTTTTTAGGACCAAACGCCGCATCGCCACCAAAAAAGACGCGCGGCAGTGTCGACTGGAAGCTGGTGGCGTCCACCACCGGCGTCTCCCACTGGTCGAACTCGATGCCGAGATCGCGCTCTATCCACGGGAAGGCGTTCTCTTGGCCAATCGCCACCAACACTTGGTCACAGGGGTAAAAGGCCTGCTCGCCGGTGGGCTGCAGCGTGCGCTTGCCACTGCTGTCGTAGTGCGCTTCAACTTTGTCAAAGCGCATACCGACCAACTTGCCGTTCTCCAGCACAAATTCAGTCGGCACATGGTTGTCGATAATAGGAATATCTTCGTGCAGGGCGTCTTCCTTCTCCCACGCTGAAGCCTTCATCTCGTCGAACGGGCTGCGCACCAACACTTTGACATCTTTGCCGCCAAGGCGTCGCGCGGTGCGGCAGCAGTCCATCGCGGTATTGCCGCCACCGAGCACAATTACTTTCTCACCGATCGAGGTGGTGTGTTCAAAGGCAACGTTAGCTAGCCAATCGATACCGATATGAATATCGGCGTCGGCCTGCTGACGGCCGGGCAAATTGGGCAGATCGCGGCCGCGCGGCGCACCACTACCGACAAAAATAGCGTCGTAATCCTGCGCCAACAAGCTCTGCAAGCTGTCGACATAGTGGTTGAAATGGGTCACCGGGCCCATGTCGAGAATGTAGCCGACCTCTTCGTCGAGCACCGCCTCGGGCAGACGGAACGACGGGATCTGGCTGCGCATAAATCCGCCCGCTTTCGGCTGGGCGTCATAAATGTCCAACTGGTAACCGAGCGGCGCCAGATCTCTGGCCACGGTCAGAGCGGCCGGGCCGGCGCCAACTAGCGCTACTTTTTTGCCATTTTTCTGCTCGGGAATGGTCGGCAGTTGCGCTTTGATGTCGTCTTTAAAATCGGCTGCCACCCGTTTTAAACGGCAGATGGCCACCGGTTGCTCCTCGACCCGGCCGCGCCGACAGGCCGGCTCACAGGGGCGGTCGCAGGTGCGGCCGAGCACCCCAGGAAATACATTCGACTCCCAGTTGAGCAGGTAGGCTTCACTGTAGCGCTGTTGCGCAATCAGTCGAATGTACTGAGGAACGGGGGTGTGAGCTGGACAGGCGTACTGGCAGTCGACCACTTTATGGAAGTGTTCGGGGTGAGCAATGTCTGACGGTCGCAAGGGGTGATCTCCGCGGTTTAGTGGCTGACGGGCTATTTACTTGCTGACAAATATAATGCAGATGTCAAACACGAAAACTGACAAAACCCACGGGTCAGTATTTTGTCAGCAGTTGCCGTGCGGTGCAATAAAAACCGCCCAACACCCATCAATTAGTTGTGCCAATTGGACTAGACGGCTGTCGATGGTTGCGGGTATCCGAGCGTTGCCAGTACCTGCGTAATCTCATCCAAGATCAGCGGATCATCGATTGTGGCCGGCATCTTCCACGCTTTGCCATCGGCAATGCTGCGCATGGTGGCGCGCAATATTTTGCCCGAGCGGGTTTTCGGTAACCGCCTAACCACAGCGCACAGCTTGAATGCTGCCACCGGGCCAATCTCGTTGCGCACCTTGGCAATGGCCTCACTGACCACCTGCTGCTCGCTGTCGGTCACACCGGCGTTAAGCACCAACAACCCCATCGGCAGCTGCCCTTTCATTGGGCAGGCAATGCCAATCACCGCGCACTCCGCCACCGCGGGATGGCCCGCCAGCACCTCTTCGATCGCTCCAGTCGACAGCCTGTGGCCAGCGACATTAATAACATCGTCGGTGCGCGCCATGACAAATACATAGCCATTGGCGTCGATATAACCGGCATCGCCGGTTTCGTAAAAACCGGGGAACTTGTCAAAATAGGCACTCTGGTAGCGCTCAGGCGCCTGCCAAAGCGTGGTAAAGGTGCCAGGTGGCAACGGGTTTTTAACCACCAACGCGCCGATGGTGCCCGCTGACACCGGCTCACCGCTATCGTCGACTACCTGTACGTTATAACCGGGCACTGCGCGTGCTGGCGAGCCGGCCACTATCGGCAACTGCTCTCGGCCCAAACAGTTGGCGCAAATCGACCAGCCGGTCTCAGTCTGCCACCAGTGGTCGATGACCGGCCGCTCAAGCATTGCCATCGCCCAGTTGAGGGTGTCGGGGTCACAGCGCTCGCCGGCCAGGAACAGCGCCTGTAGCGACGACAGATCGTAGTGGTGCATCAGCTCGGCTTGCGGGTCCTCTTTGCGGATCGCCCTAAACGCCGTGGGCGCAGTGAACAATACTTTCACCTGGTACTCTTCAATAACGCGCCAAAAGGCGCCGGCGTCGGGGGTGCCGACCGGTTTGCCCTCATAGATAACGGTGGTGTTGCCGTTGAACATTGGCCCGTAAACAATATAGGAGTGGCCCACCACCCAGCCGACGTCGGAAGCGGCCCAGTAGACATCGCCCGGCTGTACATTATAGATATTGCTCATACTCCACTTCAGCGCCACGATGCTGCCGGCAGTGTCGCGCACCACTCCCTTCGGCTGTCCGGTGGTGCCAGAGGTATAAAGAATGTAGAGCGGGTGGTTGGCCGGCAGCGGCAGGCAGTCGGTGAGCGGTGCAGCCGCTACTGCCTGCTGCCAGTCGAGGTCGCGCGGGCCCAGCTGTGCCGGGTGCTGGGGTCGCGACAGTACGATGCAGCAGCTCGGCTGGTGCTCTGCCAGCTCAATGGCCTGGTCGAGCAGCGGTTGGTAGGCGACGATGCGGTTGGGTTCAATACCACACGAGGCAGCAACCACCACTTTGGGGGTGGCATCGTCTATTCGCACGGCCAGTTCATGGCTGGCAAAGCCGCCAAATACCACCGAGTGAATGGCGCCTATGCGCGCGCAAGCCAGCATCGCCACCGCCGCCTCTGGAATCATCGGCATATAGATCAATACCCGATCACCCTGCTCCACCCCCTGCTGACGCAGAAGCCCGGCAAAGCGGCTGACCTGTTCGAGCAGCTGCTGGTAACTGATGAGCTGTTTGGTTGCAGTGACAGGGCTGTCGTAAATAATCGCGGTCTGCTCACCGCGACCCTGTTCGACATGAAGGTCGACGGCGTTGTAACAGGCGTTGGTTATACCGTCGGCAAACCAACGATAAAACGGCGGATTACTGCTGTCGAGCAGTTGCGTTGGCGCCCGGGTCCAGTGGATTTGCGCAGCGGCTTGCCGCCACATCTGCTGCTCACTCAACGGCACTAAGTCGCTAGCTAACGGTTGCATAAAATCCTCGCGATGGCGCGGCCAAGCTCTGTGACTCGGCGCTAGTAAAAAGGTAACCCCAACAGCAAGGGCAGCCAAGTTACCGCTACCGCCCCTATCAACTAATCAGATTAGCGCCGCCCACCCATGACGGCTATTCGACTAATAGCCAATAATTAAGGGCTCAATAGGAGAATACTGCAAAGAGCAGACTATACAGCGGGGCGCTGGTGCCCTTTCTCTCGCTCATTACAACCGCATGGGTATACGTAGTAGTACTTATTTTAAATAGTTGTTTTTGCTTTAAGATGATCAGCGCATTGGCGGAAACGGCTAAGAGATAAGGACTATCCATGCTGCAAAAAAACCAGAGTAGTTGCACTGCGCTGCCCGACAGTGAGAAGGCCGGTTCAGCCAACACCGCCAACAAAACGCGCAACGAGAAGCAAAAAAGCCTCAGACAGCTAGTGTTCAAAATAGCACTGCGCGCCGACGCCGCACTGTGGCCACGGCAACCCTATCAATTAGCTGTCGGCAGCATGCTTTGCCCCGTGCAACAATCTGGCGACTGCGCTAACGCTGTTGTGATAATTGACAGCGGCAGTGACTACCCGCTGAAGTCTCACGCCGTCTGGCTACAGCGTTTGGTCATTGAGCTGCAACAGAGCAGTACTGAGCCAAAACTTACTTTGCTGGCAGTGCGCGAGACAACACTACTAAACCAACAGCAATTGTTGTGGTTGACGGCGCGCGAGCAGCAGATGCTGCGCTACCGCCACCAAGGTTTGACTGCTAAAGAGAGCGCCACGCAACTGGGTATAAGTCACCGCACAGTAGAAAAACAGCTGGAACACGCTCGCACTAAATTAGGTGGCGGCAAACTATCACCGCACGCCCTCAACGCGCTGTTTAACACATACAGAATTATAGAGACCTATATAAACAGGCGCCCGCCTGCGGTCGGTTCGCCGTAACCCAAGGCGTCTAGCGCCCCTCTTGCCGCTGACGATTGAGCGCGTAATGATCGAACAACACCCAAAACAGCGCCAACATGCCGCCCAACAGTGTTCCCAACAGACAGATTAGCGCCCTTTTGGGCTTGCTTTTCAGCTCTGGCACCACTGCCGGATCAATCGTTTTAAACAGGTATTGGTCGCGCACTTTGGCCAGCATGACCCGCTCGGTCTGCTTTTGAATAAGACCAAAGAACAGCGTTTGCAGGTCGGCGACGTTGGTCTCACGCACCTGCTGTTGCAGATAAGTGATAGAGCGTTCCGCCTCGGCGATATCCTGCTCGCGCAGTGTGGTATTGAGGTCGTCGATCAACCAGCTAACCCACTGCTGGGCTACCTGCGGTGACTGATGCTCTACTGCGACCGTAACCATGCCGCTCTTTTTGTCTTGGCTGACCGAGAACAGCTCAACAAACTCTGCATAGGCCTCTTGCACCGACGGCTGGCGAGTGCGCGGTGGTTCTACTTCGCGTACCCAGCGCTGCTGCTCGGTGTTGTAGATATCCTCATCG
The DNA here is from genome assembly GCA_004535795.1 of Gammaproteobacteria bacterium LSUCC0057. Taxonomy (GTDB): domain Bacteria; phylum Pseudomonadota; class Gammaproteobacteria; order Pseudomonadales; family Porticoccaceae; genus LSUCC0057. The sequence goes on along the minus strand of SPIA01000003.1, from coordinate 228,805 downwards.
ATGACTAATTCGCCTGTTGCCGAGTTCCACTTGGCGGTCGCCATCAGTGGCACCAGTACATCGCGCCGGGCGATAAAGTCTGCAAAAAACTGCCGCGACTGCAGCACCTCAATACCCAGTTGCGTGCGATCGCTGTCGCCGCTGCCAAGCGAGACGCCCGCCAAGCTTGCCAGTCCACCAAATTGCCCAGCCAAGGCCGAGAGACCTCCACTGCTGTCGCTCTCGCTGGAGACCACCAGCGCCTCGGCGCGGTAAATATTAGGCAGGCTCAGAGCCACCACCACACTCAACAGCGCTGCTGTCACCGTTACCGCAAGTATTTTCAACCGCCCCGCCCAGAGCACCGCGAATAACTCGCGCAGATCAATCTCGTCATCGTCCAGCAGGGCCATCTGACGGTAGCTCTGGGCGGTCAATTGTGCCGCTGCCGCTCTGTCATCTTGATTCATTGTTGTTTCCTTCAATCTAGAGCGCCAGTACGGCAGCGAGAGAGACCGCACTTTGGTAGAAAATCTGGGTAATTTCTCGCCACGCAGTCAAGCTCTCCTTATAGGCGGAGTCAACCGGCACCACAATGGTATCGCCTGCCTCTAGCTTGGCGCGGCGCGCCTTAAACAGACCGCTGCGCAACGGCCGAACTGCACCGTTGGCTTTGACGATATAGATCGCCTTGGCATCGGCGCGCTTGGTGATACCGGCAGAGAGGGCAAGGTAGTCATCCAGCCGGGCGTTGCCGTCGTGGCGATATGAGCCGGGCTGTTGCACCTCCCCCACCACCGTCACGGTGGTCAGCGCCTTGGGGATGACCAGACGATCACCGTCGAGCAGTTCGACGTCGCTAGCGCTATTACCGGCGAGAATGGCCTCTAAATCAATGAGCAGACGCCCCTCGCCCTCGAAGCGCTGCAGCTGTTCGGCCATCGCTTGAATCTCCGCCAGTGATTGATCCCTACTCTCCTCGGTAAGTAGCGACGCCGCGTAGGTCTTTTCTATGACGCGGGCAAAATTGCGCGCCTGTTCGCGCTCTTTGGCCGCAATGGTTTCACGGGTGAGCGCCGCGCCGGGCAGAAACGCCTCGGCGGTGGGGCCGCCGGCGCGACCGATCAGGTCGGCGAGGGTCTCGCCTTTCTCAATCAGATAAGTACCTGGGAATCGCACCTCGCCCTCTACTTGCACGGCATCGACCGGGTTCCAGTGCGGAATATCGCGCACCGCCAGATGATCGCGCGAGCGCAGCGTGAGGGTTTGTGCCGCCAGCTCTTGCGCCAAGTTAATCTGACGATAGTCGGCCTCAACACTGCCGTCGGCGCTTACCTCGAGCCGGCGCAACTCAGCCACCTGCACATAAGCTGACTGGGTCAGGCCGCCACCGGCAAAGACTAGATCGGCCAGCGTCGCTTCCGCAAAGTAGGGATAGGTGCCCGGCGCACGCACTGCGCCAGAGATCGACACAGTGGCTACTGGCTCACCCAAGCGGGCTTGGCGGTTTAATTTTTCTAGGATCGGCTTGAGTAGCGTCTGCCGCGAAAATTGCTGCTGGCTCTCTACTGGCTGCTCGGCTCGCTGCTGACCCGCTTGGGCATCTTGCTCTTTTAATCCCGGCAGAGCAAACACATAAAGTACATCGCGCGGTCGCAATACTGGGTCGTGTTCGGAACCGGGGGCGGCCAGCGCTTGCGCCAACGATAGCTGAGTCAACTCAATATCCATCTGCAAGTTGGCCACCGAGCTGATCAGCGCGTAGTCGAGATCGGCGATGGGCAGCAAATCGCGATGCGCGTCGCCAATCAGATCCGAAACACGCAGCCCTGGGCGCCAACCAAACTCGCCGGTGCGGTAGGCTGCGCCAACCACAGTGACAACGTTGCTCAAGTCGCCGCCAGACTCCAATACCCGCAGGTGGTCGCCATTGCGCACCGCGCCACTGCCAATTTGGCGCTGGCCAATGGCTACCGTCTCAATGGTCGGCAGACCGCTGGCAACATCGATACGGCTCAGCGTTGCCATGCCGGTAAAGGCTTCGCGGGTGAGGCCGCCGGCCATAGCAACCAGGTCATCGACCGTTTCATAGCCCTTTAACTCGTAGAGCATAGGTCGCTTGACCGCGCCACTCACTTGCGCCAACGCCTCATAGGGTGGTACGAACACCACATCCCCCGAGCGCAGCCGCAGATCGCCGCTGGCATCGCCGCGCAACAGCAGATCGTAGGCGTCAAAGCTGCCGACGGTCTCGCCATCGCGCTTAATCTGAATATGCCGCAGGGAACCAATGTCGCTCACCCCGCCGGCCTGAAACAACGCCTGGGTGACGGTGGTGAGCGCAGAGACCGCAAAGGCGCCCGGCACTGCCACTTCGCCAGCCATAAAGATGTTAATCGCGCGCAGACGCCCCATCGACACCACTGCCTCGACGCCTATCAGCTGCTCACTGACCCGTTGTAAGAGCAGGGCTCTGGCCGCTTCAAAGGTGAGACCCGCCAACGCCAAGGGGCCGAGTTTAGGCGCCACCACCTGGCCGTTGCGGCCGATCTGCAAATTGAGCGTATCGCTCTCTTTGCCGTACAGCTGCACCACCAGCTCATCGCCAACGCCAAGGCGGTAACTGTCGGGCACGCTATTATTGTCGGTGGCGGCAAAAGTACTGACAGTGCGATCAAACAGAGCGCGGCCAAAACGAGCGGGCTGCACAGCTACTGCTGGGGCTGACGACTCCTGCGCTAGCCCAGTGACTGCCGGTGCACCATCTGTGCGCTGGGGCAGTTCGCTGCTGCCGACCACCGGTTGCGCCAGTGGCGCCGGGCTATTGCCAGCTAACGCCGGCAGTTCAATACCTAACTGGCGGGCCAGACGCTGCTGCTCCGCCGCTGGCAACTGCTGCAATTGCTGGAGTGTTTGCGCAGAGGGCAGCTGCGCCTGAGCGCTGGGGAGAGAGAGTATTAACGATAAAATGGCGGCACTGGCAGAGAGCCAAGAATAACAACGCGACACAGAGATCCCCTATCAAACAATCTGATTAATTAACGCAAAGTATACTCTTTTTAGTGCTGAGCTTCAGTGAGCGCGAGGTTGTAACACTGCCACCAGGAGAAGATAGATGATCCCTTGCAACAGCAATGTCAGCGGCCAAGCAATAGCACTAACACCCCAATGCTGGGCCGCCAGATAAGGCAGGCCGGCAAACAACAGCGCAATGCTAATGCCGGTGGTGCTGTTGGCCGCGCCAGTAGAGAAGTGACGGCACAAATAGTTGTGCAAAAGATTGTGTAGGTGGCCCTCGTCGGCGACAAACGGTGAGCGCGTAGCCCACAGCCGGCGCACCACTGCCCAACAGAGATCCATCAGCGGGTAAAAAATGAGCGTCACTAAATAGAGAGTCAACTCGGGGGCGCGGGCAGCGACCGTGAGCACCGAAACCGCAACACAGGCACCGAGCAGATAGGCACCGCCATCGCCGAGAAACAACCGACCAAGCAATAAGTTGGGTATTAAAAATAGTAGTGTAGCGACCAGCAGCAGCTCCCAAGTGAGAATTGGCAAGCCCTGCTCAGCGCCGATGTCAATTAGTGCCATCCAGACTATCAGTGATGTACCGGCAATCAAACCGTTGGCACCGTCTGCGATGTTAAATGCATTGGGGATCAACGTCAGCCAGAAAACCGACAATCCCAACAGCAGTGCCGCTGGCAGCACCGATTGACTCAGCAGCGGCTGGACACGCCCCCCGAGGGTGGCGAAGTGGCTAGCGGCGAGGACAAACACAGTGGCCAACACCACCATAACGATGAGACGAAACAGCGGTGGAATATCGGTGATAAGATCTTCACACAAACCGAGCAGATAAAAGCCCAGTACCACCAATAGACCCGCGGGATAAAAATTAGCCAACTGACCAGGATTATTCAATGCGTTAGCAAACAAGTTGACCAACAGAAAAACCGCAATGATCGAGCCGCCCATTCGCGATGCCTGTGCGACCGAGATGCCGTGGCTGGCCGGGTCATCTTCACCGCCGAGCCAGCTCAGCACTAGACAGCTCAATACCCCCAGAAAGCCGGCAGCACCGGCCAACAAACCGCTCAGCAACAGTAACAGCGCCTGCCAAACAGGCCAGTTGAGTGTCCATCCGAACAGTGTCAGCGGCTTATACACAAAAGTCGCTTTCGGCAGACACGCAGAGGGCGAAAAACGCAGCCTTCAGTGTTAAATTTGCCTTCACCCCTATAACCATTGCTGTCATTCTCTGTTTGAATCATACGTCTAGTAGGGTAGACCGAAAAACAGAGTCTATCAATAACACTATAGGGTTAGGTAACCTATCCGACACGAATAGTGGCCATCATTTTGACTAAATGGTAAGAAACCAACCGGCACTGAGGAGAACACTGGGCGCCGCAATGTTGCTGCCGAGACTGCCGCTCCAAAGGGTGATAGGATACTTAGTGGCAGTCTCATCTAGTGCCGTGCCACCACGGTTGTGGTAATGATAACCGTCGTTTTCGTGGCCAGCGAACAGATAAAACTGACCATCGACCTCAAGTCTAGCGAAGTGTGTGTAAGCACCACTTTGATAGGTGAATTCTACGGCGCCAGCACTGAAAGCTGCTGCCACTGAGTTGGGTAGGCTGCCTGGTGCCATGGCCGTTGCAGAAATAGCGCCGCCATCGCGCGAGGCGATGATAATCTTGTCGTCACTGCCTAAATTGGCGACACCACTCCATTGCTGGCCCGCCTGCAACGGCGTCCAGGTGTTATCATCGCTCTCGACAAGCACCACAATCTCAAAGCTAAAGTCATCGCTAAATGTACGTCCACCATTAAAACTCGACGATTGACCGGGCTTGATCAGTTGATCCTGAAAAGTAACGTCCTGTGAGCCGAGGTTGAACAGTGCCACAGGCCTAGCCAGAGTGAAATTCAGCGCATTCTCGCCTTCAAGCCCCGCCCAATTATTGGCCAGTGGAGAGGCATCCAATATCAGCGTGCCGCCAAACTCTACCTGGTAATTTTCGCCAAAGTCTATCAGCGGGGTGGTTAGCGCGACGGTGAGCTGCTCGCCGGCAACACTGACGGCACCGTGGGTGGTGGCATCGGCATATAAGGTTAATGTTTGCGAGGAGCCCGTGAGTTTGACATAACTGTCGCTACCCAGACGAATCTCTTCATCAAAATTGAGCAGCAGCGTCGGCGTGGTGCCAAGAGTAGTACCGTTGACAAAGTTTACCGAGCGCAGCTGTGGCGCAGCATCGTCAATATTGTTCACCGCTAGATTGACGGTAATAGGCTGCGACCAATTACCGTTAATATCCTGAGCAACGACTTGATGATTAAAGCTATTAACACCCGTTTCATAATCGTTGCTGGCAGCATTGTCACCACTACCCGCTGCAGTCAGGGTGATTTGACCAAAGTTGTCAATCTGGAAATAACCATCACTCGAGACATTGCTGTCACTGGCAACGAACTTGAAAGCCGTCAAACTTTGCGCCGTATCGGAACTACTCTGCTGAACCACAGCAAGAGTCTCAAGTGTCTCAGAGCGTTCGTCATAAGAAACCTGGACATTACCGGCCAGTACAGGCTGAGTAATATCAACCTCTAGCCGTGTTGACAGTGTTAACAATTCGCCATTAAAGCTGGCAGCCACCTCGAGCTCACCGCTACCCTGAGCTATCAGCTGCTCAGGGCCGACAGTGAAGCGTACGTAACCATCGGCGATATGTTCGTCATCTAATTCATATTCAATGCGCTGTCGCCCCCACTGCAGCACGGCACTGTGACCTATTTGCGAACCCACAGGTAGATCGACATCGATAGCGACACCATCGACTAGAAAATCGCGGTTAATCACTCCGCCATCAGCGAGACTATCGAGCTGGAATTCCGCTATACGTGGTGCCACTGGCGAGACCACCGGCAGTACTTCAGCGCGATCGCGATTGGGGCCCTGCTCAAAAAATTCCGCGGCATCACGCAAAACTCTAAACAGATCCGCATCTACCTCTAAACCGTTAATATCACCCTCTAGGTAGAGCGCTATTTCATCGATGGCGTAAGCCAAATCACCGTAAGGCTGCACACCTGAGATGGCGGCCAATAAACGCCCGTAAGACTCCGCGGCGGAGACCCCGTCGCTCTCATCGAATGCTTCATCAAATATGTCTATCGCCTGTGCAGTAATGTCATCGATACCGAAAATTTCACCTATGCGGGTATTAGCTTGCAGCAGCTCGCCAGCGAGAGGTTGACCAGCCTCAACACCGGCGATACGCACCGCCAACTCGGTGAGTGGCGTTACGCTGACATGCAGGGTCGAGGCGTCATTGACCTCCACTAGCGCACGTAATTCAGTACCCAAATTGCGCGGTTCACCCGTAGCTTCATCAACAAAGTCTGGCTCATAGTCGTTGCTGTCACTAATCACTATTAACACCGGCCCAACATAGCCCTCAGCAAGAATCAACGTAAAGGGACCCTGGCTAAAGTCGTGTTCAATAGCGCTGTCGGTGAGACGCTCACCATCAGCGCCGTAAACGGCTACCTGCGCCGACACGGTAAAAGGGCCTGCTAGTGGGGTTATCTGTAACTCTGCCAGCTCTGGGTCGTCCTCTTGCGCCGTTGCCGCCACGACACCGGCAGCAGCGGCGGCGCCAACACCCACGGCGACCACTGCATTGTTAGCAACGGCAGTAGCAATATTGCTGACCATACTGGTTGAACTCGAAGCACCAGCACTGCCACCGCCGGCACCCGCGCTACCCCCTGAGCTACTGGCCGCTGCACCAACGGCGGCAGCGGCGGCGAACAGACAGACGCCCCCGCCGTCTACAGCGTCCCACACCACACCGTCACCACTGGGCTCACTGCCCAGGTCACTGGCATCGATATCAACACTCTCGGTGGCCTGGTAGGTGACCGCCAGTGGCTCGGAGAAAAAGCCAATAATTCTTACCAGTGCGTCGCCATCACCCTCTATCAGCAGATCGCCCTCACGGCGATGCAAGCGCTGCAAGCCTGGCTCGTCTCCGCTCTCACTGCTGACGACGCGGTAACGCAGTCCGGGCTGCGCCTCTACAACCAGCAGATAGCGAGGGTCTATTGCTTGGCGCTGCTCTGCACCGTCACTGCCGAGGCTGATAAGGATGTAACCTGCCATAACTTTTACCTGAACATCTATCGAGTATGTTTAAAAATTTGACCGCACAAAAAGCCTGCTGACATCACACGTTAACTGGGCTCTCGCGGGGCTGGCGCGCCCTGTTCTGCCAGTTGGTCGGCGCGCTGCTCCTCGCGCTCCTGTTCGCGGCGCACCGCCGACAGCGATGAGGTGATAATACCGGTGGGTACCGCAATCAGGCCCAGCCCGATCATTAAAATCACAAAGGTGAAGAAGCGCCCACCGATCGTCACCGGGTAAATATCACCGTAACCGACCGTGGTGAGAGTGATTACCGCCCACCACAGACAGTCAAAAATTGAGCCGTAAGCCTCTGGCTGCGCTTGGTGCTCAAAGTGGTAGATGCCAACCGCCGAAATATAGATCATGCCCATGCTGGCGCCGCCAAACAGAATCAGCTCCTCGCGTGCCTCCATCATCGCCTTGCTAAAACGGACAATTGCGCCGCTGTAGCGGACCAACTTCAATAACCGCAGCAACCGCAGCAATCGCAGGATACGCAGCGAGCGCAGGTCGACGGCAAACGCCAAATAGAAGGGCAATATCGCCAACAGATCGACCATGGCGTAAAAACTAAAAAAGTGTTTTAGCGGTTTATCGGCCAACGCTAGCCGCGCTAGGTATTCAATGGTAAAAATAATTATTACCACCACTTCGGAGATTTTTAAAAACTGCACCACACCCGGCTCTAAGTCAGGAAGCGTCTCCAGTGAAAAGCAAAATACCGAATAAAATATTAGCGCGGTGATAAACCAATTGAATTTGGTGCTATCGAGAAACGCTCTCATGGTCAAACTCCGGCCGCCGTTTGATTATTCTGTGTGGGCGCTTGGTCATCACCCATATATTTATCGCTGAGCAACATACAGACTTCCAACAGCGTAAAGGTGAGAATCCAGTTGTCGCCGAGCGTGCCCGAATCAAACAAAATAGAAAAGTTATGGAACATCAACACCCCGGCTTGCACAAAGACAAAATCCAAAATTAGGGTGACTCCCAGTGCCGCGGCTTCGTTCATCTGCGGTACCGCCCAAATAATAAAAATCCCTCCCAGCACCATCAAAACGAGTTCGGCCCACTTCATCCAGTGTGGCGCCAACACGTAATCGCCATCAAACAGACTCTCAATCACTTGCGCCTGTATCTCGATGCCAGGCACATACTCACCCAGCGGGGTACCGCGGTAATCAGTCAATCCAGCACCCGAGAGACTCAAAAGGACCAGTTTGTTGGCTAACATCTCAGGGTCGACCTCACCGCTCAATACATCGCTGGCAGAGAGATAGCGTCGGGTATCGGCCTCGGCAAAGTGCAACCAAATTTGCCCGTCCGACTGCACCGGCAAATTCATTTCGCCAATATCGTAGGATTCGACCCCCCATTTGTTGACATTGATATTGATCGCATCAACACCGAAACCTACCCGCAAGGTCTCCAACGCCATTGAGGGTACTAATAAATCACCGTTAATAGCCGACACCAGCGGAATGTGACGCACCAAGCCACTGTCGGCATCGGCATCGACCGACAGCACACTCTGGCTGTAGGCGGCCATTTGTAACTCTGGCAAGCTGGCCAACACATAGGGGAAGTTGCGCACATGCTCAATTGCATCGCCGCCGGTGACGTTGATGGGCGTAACACGCATACCACTGCTGGTGGTTAGTGTCTCAAAATTGAACCCCGCCGCACCTAAAATAGAGGGCGTCTCGTAGAGGGCATCGGCGAGTATCTGGTCGTGGCTGCGCAGCTGGCGCAACGCCTCTGCCAGCGCTTCGTTGCCGGGCGGCAGGTTGTTAGCCACTTTGTCCGGAGAGGTTTGATCGGCTTCGGGCATATAGAAATCAAGCGCGATAGCGGCGGGCGCATAACTGCCAATTTCTCGTATCAACTGAGCAGTTTTGTTGCGTGGCCAAGGCCACTGGCCAATCTCTTTTAAGCTCTGCTCATCAATTTCGACAATAGTTACAGGGCTGCTTTGACGCTCGCGCCCAGCCACTTCATGGGCCTCGTCAGCCACTGCACCTAGCGACTCCTCAAACGGTGCATTGGCGGCAAAATCATAGGCAAAATAGGCCAACAGTGCCGCCGCCGCCAATTTACCCTCACCCCAAAGAATAATCTTAAAAAGGCTAAAAATAAGGTTTTTCAGTCCGCTGATCGGTGCAGTTAAATTCATCGCAAAATTACCTCAATACGGCGGTTGCGCGCCTCAGCGACCTCATCGGCTGTCGCCACCAGCAGCGAGCGCTCGCCGCGGCCAATCACTTCGGTCGATACCGCTTCGATACCCGCTTGCTCAATCTCTGCCGCCAGTTTCAACGCGAAGCGCTCGGCGCGGCGCTGCGATTCGGCATCGTTGTCTGGCTCACTGCCGACAGTATCAGTGTAACCGGCTATTTCGAGCTCTGGGGCTTTACGTAATTTAATGTCACTGAGCAGCGCCTTGAGCATCCCCAGCGACTCAGCAGCAACAGCACCGTCGTCATCGGTGTAAAAAAGGTAGATCTTTGAACGCGGTGGCAGCGCATCCAGCAGCCCACAAAAACGACCAATAATGGCCAGCTTATCGCCAATAAAAGAGCTGATTTTGCCAGCCGCATCCACTTCCACAATTTCATACGGCTGGCTCATTTCAACGCTTCCACCATCGGCTTCGACTAAAATGTTACCCACGCCTCCGCCTAGATCTGGCAGCAACACGACATTGTCGCCGGCGTAGTCAGCGGCGCCGCTATCCCCCACCTCTATTAAGAATTCGGTACCGCGAACCCCTAGCGTCATAGTGGCAGTTTTAAAGCGCATCGAATCCGGTGCCGATTTTGAGAGATGACCGGAGACTGCCGCGAGAGATCCACGGTTGATAGTCGCCTGTAAGTTGCCGGCGCGGCGGCGGCGATCAAACCGGAAGTTGTCTAACCGCACCTCTGACTCGGCACCGCCTGAGAGCACTGTATTATCTTGCAGCGTGATGCCAAAAGAGCTTTCGGCACCGCTGACAATCACGTCTGCGGCATAGACCGGAGCCCCCACTTGCGCCTCGGCACTGGCGCCAGCACGCTGAACTTGCACAACGCCGGCAAGCGTCTTGAAAAGACCCACCTCGCTCTGGGCAAGGGCAGACGTAGAGGCAGCGGCAAAAACTAGCACCGCGCAGCTCAATAACAACTTCACCGCAAATAACTGCGCTCTATTCAACAGGCACATAATGTCAACTCTCTTGAAAATACAAGGACGTAGGCTTAAGTGTTTAGCATTAACCAAGAAGGGTTATTATCGCTGATATCGGTAGAGTTTCAATCTACTGTGGCTAACTATTGCCGCTGAAACAAAAAAACGCCCACAATGTGGGCGTTTTTTTGCAGCGTGTTGAGGTAGCTGCGATCAGCTACCGCGCATACGGCTAAATCAGCAGTGCCTGCAGATCACCACCGCTAGCGACGTATTCGGCGTAAACCTTGGGTTTGCGGCCGCGACCAGTCCACAAGTGCTCCTGGCCATTGACCAGCAATCGGTACTTAGGGGCAACGCTGGCGCGCTTTTTACCCGCTTTGGCGGCCGACGCTTTGCGACCGCGCTTGGCGCCACCACTCAGCGCTTTCAGATCTTGCTCGGTCAAACCGCTTTTAGCCATCAACGCCTGGATCTGCTTGAGCTTGGCCGATTTTTCAGCCTCCGCCTTGGCTGAGGACTTTTTCTTTAAATCCACCAGAGCTTCATTAAGCGAGGCGATCAATTTTTCCAACTGCGGCTGCTCGAGGCGGCGCGCCTCCGCTTTGGCCTTAGCTTTAGATTTAGCGAATATTAACAGTGCTGACTCTTTCATCAGTAACTCCCATCAATTGTTTAAATAAAATCCTGTTCGCAATTTTGCATAAATTAAAATCGTCCCTGTGGAAAACATATTAGCACAGCCTTAAAAAAACTATGTTAATACTCACAATTTTTAATTATTTTTTTGGGAATCGCTTTCTAAACGCCCTTTTTAATTCGCCGTGAATTTTTTAGAGTCACATCATTATTTGGCAAGCAGTGTTGCAACTTTGCTAGAAAAATTCATAAACACAATCTACTTATAGCGAGTGCGAACACCGCTACTGCCAAGGGGTTTTACAACAACAGTTGCGGCAATGGCGAATACCAGTGGCTTATGGTTCCGTGAGCCGGAAACGGCGTTGACTGCCGTCTGGCTGAGTGACAACCAAAAGCGAGAAACGCCCTTGCAGCAGATCAATCACCACACACGGCGAACTGATCACCTGCGCATAGACCGCATCGATACCGCCGGCACGACTGACGGTGATCTGCACTAAGTCTGCTTCTGCGGCTGGGGAAAAATTTAGCTGGTAGCCCGCTGTCGGTTTAAAACCCGCAGCAACGATCCAGCGCTGCTGGTCCGCTTGCCGCCAGGCTGGGGCATCACGGGTCTCGCCCCGATAACGCAACCAGGCCGCCCACTGCTGTTGGCTTTCAATTGGCTCTAGGGTGGTTTTTGCGTACCCGCATTGCTGATAGTGCGCGACCATCACTGCCGTCTCGCGGTTCGGTTCAACCGCGCTCGGCTCACTGCGGCAAGCCAACAACAGCGCAGCGCAACACAGCACAACTATTCGCTTAGTTGCGCCTGCAGCAGAGCTTTTCATCACCTCACTCTTCGCTCGGCACCGCTGCAGGTGAAATACTGGTTGTAGTTCTCGCCACACCAGAACCCTCGGCAGCCATCGCTTCAGCCGCAATGGATACTTCGTATTCAACGGTAAAGTTAATATCGTTGAGATCGCCGCCTGCAACGGCAATTACGGTGGGATTACTGCGGGTCTGATAGCGCCCGCAGGCTTCACCGGCATCACAAATGTACTGGTCATTGTCAAAGTCGCTACCGGCAATCAATCGGTAGGCCCCTTCCGGTACTTCCTCGAAACGGTACTCATAAAGCCCCTCTACCGCACTCAAGCGCTGCCCGGCAACTACTTCGTCGGTGGTATCATTGACCAACAGAAGATAGATCGGCCCGACCTGTGGCTCAAAATCACTGTCGACCACCAGCATATTTACCTCCACCATGCGCTGATTGGCCGAGGAATTGAACGTCACCGTGGCGTTATAGCTGCCTGGCGCTAAGCCGTCGCGTTCGGCTGTTAACGTGTACTGACCTAAACCCGCCTCATCAGCCATCGCCGAAACGGTCAGCCAGTCCTGCGACGAAAGCACATCGGTGACCTCCAGAGCACCACTACCAGCATTGCGAGCAGTCAGCACTGCTTGGCTGAAACTGGTACCTAAATTAATCTGCCGCGGGCTCACCGACAACAGCGGTGGTGGCGGCTCGCCACCCACCTCAAACGCAGCTGCAACCGCTTTGCGAGCGTTGATTAACCCCCACCCAAACTGCGGGTCTTTTCCCTCTGTACCTATATCCTCGCTAATCGCGCCAGAGGCGATCAACACGTCGATATGCGCTGGCGTCAGCAATGGATTGACCGACTTCATCAATGCAAGTACCCCGGCGAGGTGTGGTGTCGCCATCGAGGTCCCTTGGTAAAAGGTGTACTGGTAATCCAGCATACTGCTGCTATCGTCCGCCAACGTGCTCAATACGCCGTCGGGATAACCGTCGCCATCGGTATCGCGCGAGGTATCACCACCTGGCGCAGCCAGTTCGATAGTCTCACCGTAGTTGGAGTACCAAGCCAAAGCGCGGGTGGCGTCGACGGCACTGACGGTATAAATGCCCTCGCAGTTTGCCGGTGAAAAGCCGGCTGCATCACTGGAGTCATTTCCCGCCGCTACCGCCACTAACACACCGGCTGCGCGAACCTCGTCAAAGGCTTGCTGTTCACTTGTCGCACAGGGGCCAGAGCCCCCCAAACTGAGATTGATGACATCGACAGGCGCAATGGTCGTGCCCGAGTCATTGCTCAGGCCTCCTGCATAGCGAATCGCCTGCACAACATCGTAGGTGGTGCCGCCAAACTCACCCAACACCCGCAATGGCACTACTTTGGTATCGGTTTTCCAGGCGACGCCGGTAACACCGAGCCCGTTATTGCTGACCGCTGCTACTGTACCGGCTACGTGTGCACCGTGGAAACTGCTCGATGAGTCGCCGCCGTCACCGGGATCACTTGGATCGGCATCGATGCCATCACCATCACCGCTGCTACCGGCACTGCTAATGAAGTCGTAACCGCCAACAAATTGTCCGAGCAGGTCTGGGTGCTGTGGCAGCGAGCCGGTATCAATGACCGCGACACGTGCACCGGTCGGATGGGTGTCGACGGTGATATCCCAAGCCAGGTCTAAATCGATTAATGGGTAGTGCCACTGCTGCGCATAGCGTGGATCGTTCGGAATCGCCTTCGCTTCACGCAGATAGTTGGGGTGGGCGTAGGAGACCGCTGCAGATTGCTGCAGTTGTTTAGCGGCGATCAGTGTCGCCAGCTTGGCGCTCTGCTCAGGCGAGGCATTAATTGCCCGAGAAGCAGCGGCGCGCCGGCCACCCAGGGAACGGGTGTCGTCTAACTGCAATAGCTGCACACGTTGGTCTTGGCCGCGCAACGCAGACACACCCAGAGCACTCATCTGTGCTTGCAGTTTACTCGCCGCTCGCGCTGTGGCAGCAACTGGCTCAGCAACCAGTTGTTGCGGTATAAAAGCGTCAGACAACCTAAAACCGTTGCTCGGTAAAGACTGCTCTAACCCTATAGCTAAGTTGTAATTAGAGAACCCCGACCAAGCCTCTACTTCGACAAAGTACTCGCCATCCGCGGGAGCAACCACACTCTCGTTAGACGAATAGCTCAACGACGAGTCGACGACCTCTCCACTCGATGAGTAGAGCCACAGATCTAAGTCGGCTTCACTGCGGTTGCCAATGAGTAATAAAACACTTTGTCCCGCCAACAGAGTGACCCGGTAGGTGTCGTAGAGATCCCCCTCTGCAAACGAGTTACCATCCTCACCATTACCGGGCTGATTGACATAACCGCCTACGATTGCTGGACTTGGCATCAGCTGTGCGGTCAATAATTCACTATTGGCGATCGGCGTGGTACTGCTGTCATTGATATCACTGTCTAACTGGCTGGCTGGGGCAATTTTGATAGTGCCGCTAATGGCGTACTCTGCGACTGGTGGCGGGGGCGCCATCGCTGTCACTTTGACGGTATCAAGATCGCTCTGATCCTCGTCATCGGTCACTGCCAGCGAAAAGAACAGTTCGACATCTTCGGTGAGCTCTTGACTGAAAGTAACCGTCGCTAGAGCTTGGTCGGTATCAGTCAATTCTATACCAGCTAAACTGCGGCCACTCTGTGTCCACAGGTAACGCTCAATGGTGCCATCGGGATCGCTGCTGCTGGTACCGTCCAACGTCACAACGACCGGATCGCTGTCGGCACCAGTGGTGTCGACGGTTATATTCTCACCAGCGTCAGCGATCGGTGCTATCAAGGTGTTGGTGACCGACACATGGGTGATGTCATTGTCACTGGCGCCAAGATTGTCGGTGACCGTCAACTCAAACGACAGCGCAACTGGGCTTGCTACCTGACCGGCCACACTGGGGGCGACAAAGCGCGCCTCGACCGTGTCATCGCCACTAAGTACCACCGCGGGGCCTGACAGTTGCCGCCACTGGTAACCACTGATTGTTCCGCCATTGTCCGCGCTAGCGGTTGCCGCGAGAAAGACGCTGCGACGCTCGCCAACCGTTTGCAGCTCCCCGGCATCGGCGATTGGAGCGGCGAGGTTGACGGTGATAGCAACGGTATCGGTATCGCTCGCGCCATAACTGTCCTCGACAGTCAGTGCAAATTGCAACTCGGTGTCACTGCTCAACGACGGCAAGCTCACTAGTGGCGTGGCACTGGTAGTGTCGCTGAATATCACCGCAGGGCCCGCTTGCTGGACCCAACTGTAGCGACTAATACTACCGCCGCTGTCGCTGCTGGCATCGCCCTGAAGCTGCAGTGGCGACTGTGCCAGTACAGTGCGGTCGCTGCCGGCGCGAGCCACGGGTACTGCGGCATTGACAGTGATCGCCACACTATCCGTAGCGGTGGCACCATCATCGTCGGTGACGGTAAGTTGGAAGCGCAATGTTTGATCACGGGTAATAGCTTGTGTATCAAAATTAACAGCCGCACTGTCGCTTGCACTGAGTGCGACACTGTCGCCATCGAGCTGCTGCCAGCGGTAACGGCTTATGGTGCCGTCGCTATCACTACTGGCTGCACCATTGATGGTTGCGCGGGTGCCGGCCAATAGCAATTGATCTGCGCCAGCGCGCGCAGTCGGTGGTTGATTGGCCGGCCCGCCACCACCGCCACCGCCACCGCCACCGCCGCAGCTGGCTATTAACAGTGATGTCGCGACAGTGGTAACTAAGCCGTGAGCCGTCTTTATTTTCATGGCAGCGCCCTCGCCAGCTAGGGAAATAACTCAACTCTGTTGAACTGTAACAGATCACAGCTCAGTCACTAAATCTATGGCAATTTCTCCGCTCGTGCTAGCATTACACCGCATTGTCAGCGCTTGTAAAGGCCCTTGGCCGTAAACTATTGTTGCGTTCTGCCAATGTGAGCCAGCCGCTGAGCTGGAAATAACAACTTTCACAGGAATGATAGTCAATGAACAAATATATTGCTGAGCTTTTCGGTACTTTCTGGCTGGTATTAGGTGGCTGTGGCAGCGCGGTACTCGCCGCTGCCTTTCCCGATGTCGGCATTGGTCTGCTGGGCGTTTCACTGGCCTTTGGTTTAACCGTGGTCACCATGGCTTATGCCATTGGCCACATCTCTGGCTGTCACTTAAATCCCGCCGTCTCTATCGGCTTGTGGGCCGCTGGCCGTTTTGATGCCAAAGAGCTGGCCCCGTATATTGCTGCGCAAGTGGTTGGCGGCATTGTTGGCGGCGGTATACTTTACGCCATCGCCTCAGGCCAAGCCGGCTTTGATGTCGCTGCGGGTTTCGCTTCAAACGGTTACGGTGAGCACTCTCCCGGCCAGTACAGCTTAACCTCGGCACTGATTGCCGAAGTGGTGATGACCATGATGTTTCTGCTGGTGATCATCGGCGCAACCGACAAGCGCGCCCCGGCAGGTTTTGCCCCCATCGCGATTGGTCTCTGCCTGACGCTGATTCACCTCATCAGCATCCCGGTCACCAACACCTCAGTCAACCCGGCGCGCAGCACCGGCGTCGCTGTTTATGTGGGTGATTGGGCGCTTGGCCAGCTGTGGGCGTTCTGGGTAGCACCCATTGTCGGTGCGCTGCTTGGCGCAACACTCTACCGGGTGATTGGCCGCGACGCATAAGCGAAGAGGCGATCCAGCAAAGGCTGCCTGTAGCTGGCAGCCTTTTTTTTACCGACAAAACGGCCACACTTGGTAAAATTTATCGCAGCGCAACTGCGCCTCACAACGCTGCAACTGAGCGCTGTAGCGCTTAGCCATAGCGGCAACTTGCGCCGCTGAGCGGCGCACTTGTGGTTTGGCTTTATAGCTACCGCGCGCATAGCCACCCTGCCCTTCATGGTAGGCCAAGTAGAGTTGGCCGGCGTTGGTCAGCGGTATGTTCAACATTTTTTGACTGCGCTTGTTGTACCAGCCAATAAAATCGGTGGCGTGTTTCATGTGTGTGCGGCGGCTAAATACCGTGCCGGTCTCGGCTAAATACTCACCCCAGACTGGGTCTTGCGCCTGCGCATAGCCGTACGCTGAAGAGGGTCGCATCCACGGAATAATTCCCAGCAACCACTCCCGATCGGGGCGTATATGGCTGCGAAAAGAGGACTCTTTTTGGATAAAAGCCATCTGCGTGGCTATGGGTGTGCCCCATTTTTTCTGCGAGCTGCGCGCGTAGTCATACCAGTCAGGCTGCTCGGCAAAGATCTCGCAGAGATCGGTCTGGTCGTCGGGCGGGGCTGGCGCCAGCAGCGAACAACCCGACAGCCACAACACTGCCATAGTCAGCAATGTGCTGCGGCTAATCAATTTTTCGCCTTTACAGAAAACCCGCATTGCCTTGCCTAACAACAAAATGACTCTATTTAACCCACTCAACCTGCGATGAAGGGGCTACCATGTTCGGCTATAATGCCACAACACATGGGCTACAGCACGATTGGCGCAGTAAGCTACAATATTGGACTAGCAAGAGAGCACCAGGCCACCCACCACTACCCACAGCGAAATTCTTATGACAATACTTCTCCGTTCAGCGGCCATCTTGTTGACGCTCTCTGCCGGCACACTGCTCGCGGCTGCACCGGTGGCGGCGCTGACTTTGGAGAATGCCCTGCAGGCCACTCTCGCCAACAACCCGGCGCTGGCGGGCAAGCAGGCCGAATATGCGGCTGCGCAGGGCTCGTTGAGCAGCGCCAAATCGCAGCGGCTGCCGTCGCTGTCGGTAGCGATGAACAATGTCGACAACCAGGACCACAACACCCAAGGGACCGTGGTGCTGCGTCAGCCGTTGTGGGCATTTGGCAAGATTAGTCAGAGTATTGACCAAGCCGAGGCCAACAGCGCAGTAGAGCGACTCGGCGTCGACCAGGTGCGCCGCGAGCTGTTAACCCGAACCGCCGTCTCGTTTGCCAGAATAGAGGGTATCGTCGCCCGCCAGCGCGTTGCTCGACAAAATGTCGCCGAGCACGAGCGACTCTATGAGCAGATACAGCGCCGCCAAGAGGGCCAACTAGCCTCTGATGCCGATGTCAGGCTGGCCTACTCGCGGCTGCTGCAAGCCAAAGCGACGCTGCAGCGCCTACACGGCGAGTACCGAATAGCCCTCTCAGACTTGGAGCGTTTGACACTGCTGCCTGTGACTGAGTTGGCGCCGGTCAGCGCAGAGTATTTGCTCCTGCCGCAAGAGCAGGATTTGTGGCAACTGGCACTGGCCAACAGTATCGATTTAGCCCAAAAGCAAGCCGCGCTGGAGGCTGCCGATGTCGCTATTCGCCAAGCCAAAAGCGCCTCGCTACCCACTCTCTATCTGCAGGCCGAGCACGATTTTTATGAGTCCAAAAATAACTTTGCCGACCTCAACGAGGACCGCGCCGGGCTTGTGCTAGAGGCTAGTTTGGACGGCGCCGGTTTCACCAGTTTGGGCCAAGTGCGCAGCGCGGTGGCTCGTCGCAGCGCCGCCGAGCAAGATATCGATGTCACTCGCAATGAGCTGCGTTACCGAGTGGAGCAACTAAAAAGTAATCTGCGCCTGCAGAATCAGCTGGTCGAGGCCCTGTCGGCCACCGTCACCGCTCTGGAGGGCACCGCCGAGTCTTTTTTGCGCCAGTATGAGACCGGGCGCAAATCCTGGCTCGATCTACTCAACACCCAGCGCGAGCTGCAACAGCAGCAGCTGGAGCTGGAACAGTCGGTCAATGAGCGCCTGACCATTGCGCTGCAGATCAATGCACTGATAGGTGGTCTTGACGCAATTGTCGCGGAGCGCGAGCAATGAGCACTGCGCAGCCTTCGGCGCAGGCCGAGAACACACCACCACTAGTCGCGCACAGTGTCATCGCGGCACTGCTGGGTAAATTGTCAATTGATGTCACCGCTGAGGCTCTCAGCGAGGCCGCAAAGGTATCGCTGGCCGCCAATTCTACCAACCCGGTAGAGCGGCTCAACGGGCTGTTCCAGCAGCTGCAGTTGCGCGGAGTCAATGCCACCATCATGCGCTGGCACCGTTTTGACCAGAGCCGACTGCCGGCGCTAATCCTGCTCGATGACGAATGGCAGTTAATCGAGCACGACGCCCAGGAGCAGCTGACCGTCCGCGACGGGCAGGGCACTGTCCGGCCCATCGCGGCTGAGCAGCTCTCGGTCAACCCGCTAATTTGGGTGAGAGTGCCCAAAGCGCGTCCAGAACTTTCACTGTTTTCAACCACTGACAACATCGCAGCGAAACTGGTGCTTGGCGAGATCTTCAAAAAACGCCGCTGGCTGGCCGATGTATTAATTGCCACAGTTATCATTAACATTTTAGCCGTCGCCACTTCGCTATTTGCTATGCAGGTTTACGATCGTGTAGTGCCGACCCTCGCCTACGCCACACTGTGGACGCTAGTGGCTGGCATGGCGATTGTGATTGCCCTAGATTGGACTCTGAAGACGGTTCGGGCACGGATACTCGACAGTGTCGCGCACAGCGCCGACAAAAACATCTCGCAGAGCGTCTTTGACCATGTCATGCATCTACAACTCGACAGCCGACCGCGCAGTTTGGGCACGCTCGCCGCACAAATTAGCGGCTTAGATAGCGTCAGGCAGTTTTTTACCTCCGGCGTCATTTTTGCTCTGGTCGATATGCCCTTTGCGCTGATGTTTGTCGGTTTTATTGCAGTAATTGGCGGCCCTATCGCTTGGGTTTATCTACTGTTGTTGCCGGTCGCAGCACTGCTTGGCTTTATCACTCAACGGCGGCTGCGCGGCTTGATGAAACGTCAGCTGATCCGCTCCAACGAACGTCAGGGGCTGCTGGTAGACGCTATACAAGGCACCGAAACTATCCGCACCAGCAACTCGACGTGGCGCTTTGCCCAGCTGTGGCGCGAGGTTACCACCACCCTGTTGCGGTACAACATTCAGCAAAAAGCTATCAGCAACTTTGCCACGGTAACCACCGGCACACTGTCCAGTAGTGCCTACATTCTCGCCTTGGTCGTCGGCGTCGGCCAAATCGCCTCCGGCAACCTCACCATGGGCGCACTGATCGCCTGCTCTATTCTGGGTGGCCGAGTGATAGCACCAATCGCGCAGAGCGTGCAGTTTTTGACCCAGTGGGAGAATGTCTCTTCCTCGCTACAGATGGTCAACCAAGTGCTGCTGCTAGAACGCGAGCGCAAACCCGACCAGACACTGCTGATTCCCGACCAAGCCCCGGCCGAGGTGCGCGTGGAACGGTTGCGCTTCTGCTACCCCGAGTCGCCAATAAAACAGCTGGAGATTGATCAACTCAATTTTAAGGCTGGTGATCGGGTCGCCTTAGTGGGTGCCATTGGCTGTGGTAAATCGACACTTCTAAAAGTGTTGGCAGGGCTCTACCGCCCCACCGAGGGTCGCATACAGCTCGGCCAAGCGGATTTGTGGGAGACTGACCCGGCGGTAATTGCCAATCATGTCGGCTATCTGCCGCAGTCGGTGCACCTGTTCAAAGGCACATTGCGCAGCAACTTGCTGTTGGCGGGCGCCGCCAGCGACTCTCAGCTGCTGGCAGTGATGCAACAGCTGGATATCGACACCATCGTCAACAACAGCCCAAAAGGGCTCGACCACGAAATTTACGAAGGTGGCGACGGCCTCTCTGGCGGTCAAAAACAGCTGGTTGGACTGGCTCGGGTGGCTCTGGCGCAGCCGACTATCTGGCTGCTCGATGAGCCCACCGCGTCACTCGACAATGAGACCGAACGCAAAGTGTTAGACGCTATTGAGGCCAGTCTCAGACCTAACGATATTCTGGTGTTGTCGACCCACCGTCCGCTGCTGGCCAACCGCCTAGCTAAGCGCATTATCCATATGGAGGCGGGCAGGATTGCCGCAGATGGCCCCGCCGAGCAAGTACTGCAAGGTCTGATGGGACGCAAAAGACGCGGACAACAAACCCCTCAAGGAGCCAACAATGCGCTTTAACGCCCTTTTTGAGGCCATTTTTGATATTGACAGCAGCGCCAACGAGCGCCGCATTGACCGCTTGGCCAGCTTTCACCGTCGCCATTACTCTATTTTGCTGCGCACACTCCTTGTCGCACTCGTGGTGTTTTTGCTGTGGGCCAACAGCCATGTCTTAGACCAAGTGGCGCGCGCCCAAGGCGAGGTGATCGCCAGTAGCCGCGTGCAAGTGATTCAGGTAGTCGATGGCGGTGTGCTGGAGTCGCTCAATGTTCGCGAGGGCGATCGAGTCGCCAAAGGCCAAGTAATCGCCAGCCTCGAGCAGGGCCGAATTGGCGCCTCGGTGGCCGAGATCGCCGTGCGCCTCTGCGCGCTGCGCGCCCAGCGCTCGCGCCTGGTGGCTGAGGTGACCAGTAAACCGATGGTCACCTTTGACGAGAGTTCACAGTGCTCAACTGACCAAGCGCAAATTGAAGCGGCGCTGTTTGAGCAGCGCCGCGACGGCTTAGCGGCAGAGCTCGACAACTTGGCAGTAGCTGTCAAGCTGGGGCGTGAGGAGCTGGAGTTGGTCCGCGACTTATCACTCTCTGGCGACGTCAATCGCTCCGAGGTGATTCGCACCGAACGCGCACTCAATGAAGCCGAAGCCAAAGTGGTGCAGCGCAAAAACCGCTTCTTTGAGGAGGCCAATACCGCTCTGGCAAAAGTGGAGGACGAAATCGCGCAAAACGAGCAGATCCTCAAACAGCGCAGCGAGCAGCTCGATGCCATCGTGCTCAAAGCACCGCTGGCAGGCATTGTAAAAAATGTTCGCGTCACAACCGTCGGTGGTGTGTTGCGCGCCGGTGATGAGCTAATGCAGCTGATTCCGGTCGACGATGAACTGATCATCGAGGCCAAAGTAGCCCCTACCGACATCGCTTTAGTGCGAACCGGCATGGAGGCGATGCTGCGCTTTGACCCGTTTGACTACACCATTTTTGGTGGCGTCATCGGCACCGTGCGCTACGTTAGCCCAGACACCATCAAAGAGGAGAGTCGTCAGGGCGAAGAGATTTACTACCGGGTCCACGTGGCAATTGCCAACAGCCCAGTTGAGACCACCACCGGCCACCCCTTGGAGATTCTACCCGGCATGACCGCACAGGTAGATATTCGCACCGGGGAGCGCACCGTACTCGCTTACCTACTCAAGCCACTGCGCAAAACGCTCACCACATCGCTGGGTGAGCGCTAGAGTTTACCAGTACTCACTTGCTTTCTAGGTAAGCCCCTGGGTGGTCAATACCCCAGCAGGCATACTGTAAGCGAATAGAGCGTTGATTGTGTCGTTGGTATTGGGGTTATTGACCCATTGGTTATCCCAAAGATCCACAGTGAAATTCGCCCCACTAACGCTGCGCGAAAACTTACCCGCACTGGTCAATTTTGCCGCTCTAGAGCCACCGCTGGTACGCCAGCGAGTATCGTTACCGGCGCTACTTTTCTGGGTAATAAGCTTGCCAGCGTCACCCAAAATGGCAGTGCCGTCGGTTCCTATTAGAATGATTTTGTCGTCGGCACCTAAATTGTTGGCACCACTCCATTTACCCCAGTCGGCGCTAGCTATGTTGGGTGCTTGCGCCGATTCGCTATCGACGCGAATGTAGATAGTGTAGGTAGAGCTGGCATTAAACGTTCTGCTGGAGTGGTCTGAACTGACTCCCTCAACCAAATCAAATACTACCGTTTGAATATTCGTCAGATTGACTCTGCCATCGGCAATGGCAGAGAGATTGCCGGTCTCGTCGGCTGCGTAAAGGTTATATCGCCCGGCACCCAAACCGGAGGTAGAAAAATTCATCGTCACTCCCGGTATAGTCACCTCTTGAGCGTTCCACAAATAATCAAAAGGTATACTGGTAATAGACTCGACATCCGTAACGGTACGGCTCTCATGCACTAAATAGAGCATGCCGGCTTCATTGCTCTGCGCCTCAAAAGTCGTTCCCGGCAGTAACACCACCGGTTTGTCCAAGCTGCCATCAAGGTGGAATTGCTGGACAAAAATACTGTTATCGCCGTTGCTGTCTGTGCCATGCCAACTGACGACAAAAGCCCCACGGTCTCCTGTCGCAGTCACTTTAGGTAACTCATCGTTGCCGCTAGTCAGGCCATCGCCCTCTAGCTTCACTTTATCGCCATTCACGGTGCCATCGGGGTTAAAGCGCTGTACATAAATAGAGGTGTCACCGCCCTCGGCGGCACTGTCTTGCCCCTGCCAGACCACCACATAGGCGCCATCGCGACCAATCTGGGCAACTTGAATATACTCGTCGTTGCCGTCGCTGCGACTACCTTCTAACTTAGTGGTGACGCCCGTCAGTTGACCGGCGGCGTCAAAACGCTGCACGTAAGCGCTCTCATCGCCCTCGCTGTCTACACCGTGCCAGACCACTACAAAATCTTCGCCATCACCCAAGTTGAGTATTTTTGGCAGCTGGTCTTTACCACTGCTGTTGCCGGTTGCCTCCAACTTTATCTGGCTCTGCAAGCTGCCATCGCTGGCCACTTTGCGCACAAAAATTGACCAGTCCCCGCCGCCGTCTTCGCCGTGCCAAACAAAGGCAAAGGCTCCGTTATTGCCCAAACCGGTTACCTCCGGTCGGCCATCAAAATCTCCACTATCATTGTCGCCATCGATCTCCTGCAATGTTCCCGATGCGATACCGTTTGCACTGAACTTTTGGTAACGAATACTGAAACGGTTTTCCGAAGAGCCCGCCTCGCGGCTGGTGAAGATCACCACATAATCGCCAGCGTCATTGATAGCGGCAACTTCCGGCCGGTAGCTGTCGCCGGTGGTGCCCTCTTCAATGATTAGCACACTAGTCTTGGCCGAGCCATCGCTGTTGAAATGCTGCAGATAGATATCGCTGCCGCCACCGGTGGTGGAGGTATTGCCCGATTGAAACTCAGAGGACCACACCACCGCAAATTCACCCTCGGCGCCCACGGCAGCAACCTGCTGGTGCGACTCACCCAAACTGTTATTTGAACGTTCAAGTTTAAAAGGGTCTATTACCGCGGTGCCGTCTGGGTTGAACAACTGCATATAAGGTGAGGGGTCTCCCCAGTTGCCGTCCAGCCCACTATTCACCTCGCGATCAATCCAAGTCAGCACATAGTGGCCAGTCGAGGAGACCCTAGTCATGCGCACGTTGGTGTCGCTAAGATCAACTGGCTGGTTCGAGCTGGTCGCAGGGGCAACAAGCTCCAACACGCCGCCACTAACCATGGTGCCGTCAGAGTTAAATCGCTGCTGCCATGGGGCCATCTGGTCACTGGTTTTATAACCCACCCAGCCCACCACGTAGTCGCCGCGGTCATTGATCTCTAAGATATCTGGACGAATGTCATCCAGAGTAGTTACCCCCGCCGCTTCCAGTTTAATTTGCTCGTACTGAAACCCCATAATCAGCGCTTCTGGTGGTGTCTCATCAACCAAATCGGTTACCGAGACAGTGACCGCTTTCGTTGTTGTGTTGGAACCATCACTGGCGCGCACGGTAAAGGTGTAACTGGTTTTAGTTTCGTAATCGGTAAGCCCTGTTTTTAACGACACTATGCCGCTGCTGTTGATGTTCAAAAGCGTATGGTCACCGACTGCAGCTAGCGAGTAGGTGATTGCGCTACCCTCTGGATCGGTAGCGGCGGCTTGGTAGAGTTGGGAGACATTTTCGTTGACGGCAGCTGTCGCAGCAGAGGAGAAAATCGGTGCCTCGTTAACGTCAAACACATTTACCGTCAGCGTCCAGGGCACTGAATCCAACTCGCCATCATTGGCGTAAATTACCAGCGAGTGGGTAGTATTAGCTTCATAGTCGAGCGCGCTATTGAGCGTTATCTCTCCAGTGTTGCTGTCGATTAAAAATAAACCGGCATCGGTACCGCCCAAACGGTACTGCACGGTATCCCCCTCAGGATCGACCACTTCGCCGGGCGACCAGATAAAAGCACCCAAAGAGTCGTTTTCAAAAACAAAGCTTGAAGCGGCACCAATGGTAATTCTCGGCGCTTCATTGATATCGGTGATGGTTAACGTTACTGCCTTGCTCGCCGTAAGAGCACCATCACTCACCACCACATTGAAGCTGTAGCTGTTCTTAGCCTCAAAGTTGGCACTGGCGTTCAGCCGTACCTGACCATTACTGTCAATGCTCAACGAGCTGGCATCTGTGCCAGTAAGGCTGTAAGTAAAGCTACTACCGGTATCTGGGTCACTGACTAGGGTAGAGTACACCACAGTACTGCTAGCGCTATTCTCAGCTATGGTCGCGATTGCGCCCGAGGTAATGCTCGGCGCCTCGTTGACGTCGGTGACCGCCACAGTGTGGTCAACTGTCACTGCACTCGAGCCAGTGACGCTGCTGTCCAGCACCGAGACTGTCACCGCCAGGCTACTGGCGGTCTCATAATCTAACGCTGTGCCCGCTTTAAGAAACAGCTCGTTGCCCACCACCTCAAAGAGATCCGCGTCGTCTCCCGTCAAACTGATGACGTTGCTGCCCAACGCATCGTCAGTGATGGCAATATCGGCGATCTTGATCCGTGCAGTGGTATCGCTGTTCTCCGCCAACGTGGTCACCGCTGACTCCAGCGCCACGGCTGTGGGTGCCTCGTTGACGTCGGTGATCGCCACGGTATGGTCAACTGTCACTGCACTCGAGCCAGTGACGCTGCTGTCTAGCACCGAGACTGTCACCGCCAGGCTACTGGCGGTCTCATAATCTAACGCTGTGCCCGCTTTGAGGAACAGCGCGTTGCCCACTACCTCAAAGAGATCCGCATCGTCTCCCGTCAAACTGATGACGTTGGTGCCCAACGCATCGTCAGTGATGGCAATATCGGCGATCTTGACCCGCGAAGCGGTATCGCTGTTCTCCGCCAACGTGGTCACCGCTGACTCCAGTGCCACGGCTGTGGGTGCCTCGTTGACGTCGGTGACCGTCACGGTAACAGCCTGGCTATCACTCTTGCCGTTGGCAGTAGCAATAACTGTGATGCTGTAGCTGTTGTCCAACTCAAAGTCGGCACTGGCTAACAGCGTCACCGCACCACTGTCGGCATCAATCTCAAAAAGTGCGTTATCGCCACCCTCAGCCAAGCTGTAAACGATATCGTCATCTTCAGGGTCTTCGGCAACTGCCTGATAGACCAGCGTGCTGCTGGCGCTGTTCTCGGCAACGGTCGCGGTATTGCCCGAGGTAAKCGCCGGCGCTTCGTCGACATCGGTGACCGTCACGGTAACAGCCTGGCTATCACTCTTGCCGTTGGCAGTAGCAATAACCGTGATGCTGTAGCTGTTGTCCAACTCAAAGTCGGCACTGGCTAACAGCGTCACCGCACCACTGTCGGCATCAATCTCAAAAAGTGCGTTATCGCCACCCTCAGCCAAGCTGTAAACGATATCGTCATCTTCAGGGTCTTCGGCAACTGCCTGATAGACCAGCGTGCTGCTGGCGCTGTTCTCGGCAACGGTCGCGGTATTGCCCGAGGTAATCGCCGGCCCTTCATCGACATTGGTCACTGCAATAGTCACTGCCTGGCTGCTACTCAATGCACTGCCGCTGCTACCGGTGGAGCTGGCAGTAATCACCACGCTGTAACTGGCTTGGCTCTCAGCATCGGCGGCCTCGATCAGGCGCAACTCGCCGCTAATAGCGTCTAAGGTAAACTTGTCGGCATCGTCACCGCTGAGAGAGTAAGTGACATCGTCACCGTCCGGATCGCTCGCCGCGGCAACATAAATCACCGCACTGGGGTCGCTATTTTCGGCAATGGTCGCGGTATTGCCCGAGGTAATAGCTGGGGCTTCGTCGACATCAGTGACCGTCACGGTAACGGCCTGGCTGTCAGTCAAACCGCCACTGTCGGTGGCAATAATGGTAAAGGTTAGGCTGGGTGTCGACTCAAAATCGATCGCGCCGACCACAGTGACAATACCGGTGGTGGCATCGATGGCAAATCGATCTGAACTGCCGGGCGCCAAACTGTAGCTAGTGGTGTCTCCCAAATTGGGGTCAGTCGCTTCAGCAAGATAGATTTGAGTTCCGGAATCGACGTTTTCTGCAACGGTGGCACTATCTCCAGAGGTGATCTCTGGCGCCAAATTAACAATCACCTCGGTGATCGGTAGTGTTACAACTAGCTGGCTGCTATTGCCAAAACTGTCGGTAGCGATAACGGTAAATTGGTAACTTTGCTGATCATCAAATTCAGCATCGATGTTGAAGGTCACTAGGCCTGTATCAGGATCTATGTTGAATAGCGCACTGTCACCATTGACTCCCAAACTGTACTGAATGGCATTCAGGTCGGTCGCTTGGGCCTGATAGACCGAGATCCCCTCACCGCTGTGCTCCGGCAGTGGATCGGCGATATCGGCAGAGGTGAACAGTGGCGCGGTGGTATCGACATCGACCGTTCCGCCACCACCACCGCCGCCCGCAGCGGCACCCAAAGCCGCTGCGCCAGCACCGGTACCGAGCCAAAATAGCACACCACCGTCTTCATCTTCGCGGCGCCAGATAACCCCGCCATCATCGATCACTGGAGACTCGGCGTTAAACACCAAGGTACCACCGAGTGACAGTGCTAGATTATTTTGTGGATTAAAAAAATCGTCGATGGCTAACACAAATTCGCCATCGTAGGCTAACGCCAAAGTGTCGCCTTGCTGGTAGAGCACAATGTTATCGAGTTGCTCTTCGCTGAGATCTAGCTGGTAGAGGCTACCATTTTGACCGGCGATCCGCTGAATATCACTGGGGTCTATTCTCAGCGCGCGCTCAATTTGCTCAGACTTGTCGGCCAATGGCCGCATAGTTGCGTTGTTATTGCTTTTATCCAATCTTGCTCTCCTTGCAACCCTGAACGTCCTGATTTTGCATATGCCGGGTCGTTATTTTTATTACAGATGGATTTTAGCCTTTATTGACAAATATTACGCTTAGGTGAAATTTTATTAGCGACTACAGAGAATCGCCGCACTGGGTCAACAGCAGGGTAGATCTTTAGACATAGATTTAAAACGCTACCAACGTACAACTACGAAAGAACTAGCCAATTCTTGTGCTAGGTCATAGATTGCATCACCGCCTCGGTGAGTCATACAATCAAAGTGTTACTTTTTGCTACATTGCACTGCCTTACCCAAGGATCACACTGTGAGAATCATTATCCTGATTACCACGGCGCTGTTAGCGCTGCCAAGCCACGCCGTGCAGTGGCAGCTGGTCAGTAGTGACGGCAGGCCGCTGGTGGCCGCTATGGTCACGGCCTCAGCTCCTGAGCAGAGCGTCGACCGTTCGGATCTTGGCTATCCCGCAGTGGGATTGATCAATATCGGTGCCGCCCATCTGAGCCGCTTTACTGACCGCAGCGGCCATGTCAGTTTTGACCGCGAGCAGTTGCGCGAACTGGCGGTAACCCAGCTGCGTTTTCGTGCCCAGGATCACTACGACTTGCTGTTGTCTGTAGAGAGCGCCTTGGCGCGCAGCCAAATTAGCTTGCAGCCAATGAGTGCCGAAGAGCGACCCGCCCACTACCCTAGCAATGTCTGGCTGTCGCAACTGCACTTTGATGGCGACAGCCAACTGAAGAGAAACTTCCAACTCAACTGCGGCTTCTGCCATCAACAAGCTTCCGTTTTTATGCGCAACGAGCGCACCACTGAGCAGTGGCAGGCGCTGTTCCAACGCATGAACAGCTATGGCGCACGCCTACCGGATATCGATCACGAACGCATTGCCGAACTGCTCCAGCGCGACTACCGCGCGCTGCGCGAAAACCCTGAGAGTGTGCCGGCGCCGCGGCGCTGGCAGCCACAGTTAGCCGACATTGAAATGACCGAGTGGGAGATTGGTGACGGCTTCTCGCAGATGCACGACTTTCTGCTCCACCCCAATGGCCGCATCTATATCGGTGACAATCTGTTCGACCGCATCTATGAGGTCGACCCGCAAAGCGGCAGCCACACTGTGCATAAACTACCGGTTATTAACGGTGCGCGCACCGGCGGCTTACTCGGCAATCGCTTTAAGGTATTTCCCAAAATCGACAACGCCATGGGGGTGCACTCCTTTGCACTGTCGCCACGCGATGGACACCTGTTCATTACGCCATCCATGCAGCAGGCGCTGATCGAATTTAATCCGCACAACGGCGAATTCACCACCTACCCAATGGCGCAGGGCTACTACCCACACACCATCCGCATTGATCAGCGCGACCGCGTCTGGTTCACTCTGGCGGTCTCCTCGCAAGTGGCAATGTTTGATCGTCGCAGCCAAACCTTTAGCTACTACGACCTGCCGCCGCGAAGCTTCAAAGAGTGGCTGACGCTGAAGTTGTTGCCGCTAATTTTTTGGTTTGACCCGGAAAATCGCCCGCAACCGGCGCCCGACCGCGACGGTAACGGTCTGCCGATGCCCTACGGTATTGATATTGCCAGCGATGGAACGGTATGGGCGGCGAGGCTTTACGCCAATGATTTGGCGCGGATCGACCCCGATAGCGGTGCGGTCACCATGATCGACTTCCCCTATCAAGGGCCGCGCCGGCTGCGCCTCGACGCAGAGGACAACCTCTGGATTGTCGCCTTTCAGGACTCACTACTGGTCAAGTACGACCCCCGCACTGAGCAGTTTACCGACTACCCGCTGCCGGTGCTCAACGAGCTGCCCTACTCGTTGAATATAGATAAACAGCGCGGGGTGGTCTGGGTCAACGGCAATCAATCCGACACGCTGCTGGCGCTAGATATCGCCAGCGAGCAGTGGCGAGTCTACCCGCTGCCGCGGCAGCGCTTCTTTACCCGCGATATCGAAATTGAAGAGCAGACCGGGGCGGTCTATACCAGCAACTCACACTTTCCCACCTGGCAGAGTGAAGGGGGCATCCCCACTCTGCTGCGCCTCGCGCCGCGGGCACCGCAGTGAGACTGCTGCTACTCACCATGGCAGTGATGCCGGTGCTAACCGCCTGTGCTGTAGCGGCGCCGCACACATTTTCTGCGATCAATAGCGAGCGGGCGGAGTTCACCTCACTGCCGAGCGACCACCGCTTCGAAGACCGACAGATCAACCGCAGCAATGTCAGCCAATTGGTCGAAGCTTGGCGCTTTCGCAGCGACGAAGAGGCCCTGATGAACGAGCTGCGCGCCGCGGCGCAGAGCACCCCGCTGCTACTGCCCGAAGCCGCCGGTGCCGCTTTGGTCTACTGCACAGCTTTTGATAAGGTGATAGCTCTCGATCCCGCCACCGGCGAGCAGCGCTGGCGCTTTAATCCGCACACTCAAGAGCAGTTACAGCGCGGCGCCGAAAACGGCCGCGCCCACCGCTGTCGAGGCGTTAACTACCTCGAAGAGAGCCGCGTCGGCGTCGGCGAGCACTGCCGCCACCGACTATTTTTAGCCACTGCTGATCGGCAATTGTGGGCGCTCGACGCCCTGAGTGGCAAACCCTGCGAGAACTTTGCCAACGCCGGCCGCCAACCGCTGCCCGGCAGTGAGCAACCGCTGGGGCAGGTCAGCAGCAGTTCGCCGGTAGCGGTGGCTGGTGATCGGGTGGTGGTCGGCTCTGCGGTAGTCGATTTTGAGCTGGCGCAAGCACCGCGCGGCACCGTAGCCAGTTACGATTCACTCAGCGGCGAGCTACTCTGGCAATTTGATCCGCTGCAAGGACAGCCGCACAGCGGTGGCGCCAACGTCTGGGCCGGCATCTCAGTCGACATAGACCATCGTTTGGTCTTTTTGCCCACCGGCGCCCCATCACCCGATTATTATGGCGCCGCCAGGCCGGGCGATAACCGTCACGCCAACAGTCTTGTCGCCCTGGAGCTCGACAGCGGTCAACTGCGCTGGGCCTTCCAGCACGTTCATCACGATCTGTGGGATTTTGACAGCCCTGCACAGCCGATTCTATTCAACTGGCCCGACTCGAAGATGCCGGTTCCCGCTGTGCTGCAGCTCACCAAACAGGGCTATCTTTTTATATTCAACCGCCTCACAGGCGAGCCACTGTGGCCAATTCACGAACGCCCGGTACCGCCGTCGACCTTGGCGCAAGAACAGGCCAGCGCCACGCAGCCGATCCCGATAGCGCCACCGCCGCTAATCGAACCCAATCTCACCCCCGAGAGCGCCTGGGGTATCACCCCCCTCGACCGCTGGCACTGCCGCCGACAGGTCGAGACTATTGGCAATCTCGGCCTGTTCACCCCGCCGGCGTTGCAGCCGACGCTGATGTATCCCGGCAGTTTGGGCGGTGCGAACTGGGGCGGCGGGGCGCTGGTCGATGGACACCGATTGTTGGTCAATGTCAACAATGTCGCCTTTGCCGGTCAGCTGTTCAAAGCCACTGTGCAGCAGCTCGAAAGCCGTCGCGACCATCCGGCTAATGGCGAGGTAATGCAAGTAGTCATGCACGGCAGCGGTTACGGCATGCAAGTGCAGGCGCTCACCTCGTTCTTGGGCACCCCCTGCAATCGACCACCGTGGGGGCAGCTAGTCGCTGTCGACCTCACCGCCGGTACCATAGAGTGGCGCCGCCCGCTCGGCTCAGTGCACGAAATGGCTCCGCTGCCGCTGCCCTTTGAACTGCACTGGGGCACCCCCAACCTCGGTGGCGGTATCGCCACAGATGGAGGACTATTTTTTATCGCCGCGGCGATGGACCGCACGCTGCGCGCCTTTGACAGCGGCAGCGGTGAACTGTTGTGGTCACAACAACTGCCGGTCGATGCCACTGCGACACCACTGAGCTACCGCTACCGCGGCAGACAGTACATTGTCGTCAATGCCGGCGGCCATATGATGTTCAACCGCCCGCGCGGTGACTATCTGATCGCCTATACTCTGCCCGATCACTCCCTAACCGGTGACGCCACTGACAGCAGTGCCACAACTCCCCAACGAGACCGATGATGGCCAGACCGTCCCACCACTCTCCCTTAAGGCGTTTACTGCAAGGTTTGGCGGTCGCTGCGGCTCTCTACATAGCGGGCTACTTGGCGGTCATGCTGGTCGAGCACCGCGGCGATCTCAACGCCACCCAAACAACACTCGGCCGCCAGCTGCAAAGCTATGCTCTGCGCCACGCCGACTACCTGCCGATTGCCGCGCTCGGCGGCCACCTGTTTGATCACCACTGCGCCAGCTGCCACGACGACCCCGCGCAGCGCGCACCAAGCCGTCAGGCGCTGAGTCAAATGGCGCTCGAGAGCATTATGGTGACACTCGAGTTTGGCAAGATGCAGCCGATGGCGGCGCACCTCTCCAAGCTGCAAAAAGGCTTGATTGCCTTTCATCTCAGCGGCGATGACAGCGCCAGCTACCACTGGCTGCAGCAGGCGCGCTGTAGTGCTGCGGCGAGCTCAACCGGTGCGCTGCCACCGGTTGTCGGCAGCTGGGGTGGCGAACACAACCAGCGCAACAGTGTCAGCCAGATTCACAGTGGCAACGTCGCCCAGCTGCAGCTGGCTTGGAGTATGGCGCTGCCGCGTGTCGCCGATATGCGCTCGCAGCCGGCGGTGATTGGCGACACTCTCTACCTGGGCGACAAAACCGGTCGACTGTGGGCACTAGACCGCTACAGCGGCTGCGTGCGCAATACCATTAAGCTGGCCAGCGGCATCCGCTCAGCAATCACCGTAGAAGAGAGCGAACAGGGCCAACAGCTGATTTTGGCCGATTCACTGGCAACCGTTTACGCCATCGATCCAACCACTCTGGCGATCAACTGGCAGCGGTCAGTGGGCAACAGTGCCTACTCAGTGATCAGCGGTTCGATCAGCGCTCATCAGCAACGGCTCTATGTTCCTATCTCCTCCTATGAGGTGGCTGCAGCAGGGCAGCCCGGCCACTTCTGCTGTACCAGCCACGGCGGTGTCGCGGCACTGGACGCCCGCAATGGTGAACTGCTGTGGAGCTGGCAGAGCACCGCTGAGGCAACCCAACGGTCGCTAACACCGGCCGGCATCGCGCAAATTGGCCCCTCCGGCGCCTCTATCTGGAGCACGCCGACAATCGATGCCAAACGCAATCGTCTCTATGTGGGCAGCGGCGAAAACTTCTCGCACCCTGCCACCGCGACAAGCGATGCGATTTTAGCCCTCGACTTGGACAGCGGCGAGCTGCTCTGGCACTTTCAAGCGCTGGCTGAAGATGTCTGGAATGCCGCCTGCCTCACCGCGGGCGGCAACTGCCCGGCCGATGCCGGCCCCGACTTTGACTTTGGCGCTTCGGTGATAATCGCCAGCGATTCGCTGGGGCGCGAGCGGTTATATGCCGGGCAGAAATCTGGCCATATCTACGCATTAGATCCCGATGCGGACGGCGCACTGCTGTGGCAGCAGCGCATCGGCAGCGGCACCAGCAATGGCGGTATCCACTGGGGGATGGCAGCGGCGACTGGGCAGCTGTTTGTGCCGTTGGCGGACCCCGAGCGGCCCCAGCGTCGCGATTACCGGCCGCAGCCCGGCCTCTACGCGGTCGACATCGACAGCGGCGAGTTGCGCTGGGCGGTGCGCGCCGAGCGCGGCTGTCAGTTCGACCCCGAACAGCGCCCTCTGGTCGGCCTCGCCGCCACCGCTAGCGGCGCACCGCGCGATATCTCGCGCGACTACGCCTGCTCTTACTACCACGGCCACTCCGCCGCGGTTACCGCCACTAACGACCTGGTTTTTTCGGCACGGCTCAACGGCGAGATCGGCGCCTATCGCCACAGCGATGGCCAACGGCTGTGGCACCAGCGCACCGCGTTGGCGCACCAGGCCAGCAACGGTATTGGCGGCCACGGCGGTGCCATTGATGTCGGCGGTCAAATCGTGGTCGATGAATGGCTCTATGTCAGCTCCGGTTACGGTATGTTTGGCCAGCTGCCGGGCAACCTACTGCTGGCCTACAAACTGGCCGATACCACAGCGCCAGAGATCACCCCTTAGGCTTCTCTGTGAGCAACGGCAACCAGTGGCAGAAGCCAAACATAATGGTCTGCATGAAATGGTTCTGACCGTTGTTGAGCTGGTTGAGGCGATGGCGAAAAAATGCATACTCGAGCAGATGGATAACCAGCAATGAAAGAAACAACAGCACCAGCAGCGGCTGGTAGGGGCTCAGCAGTGACCAGTGTGCCAACAGCGGCACACTAAAATAAAAAGCCAGTATTACCCATTTTAAAATTTTTATCATAACGGACTCACAGCAACGTTTTGGTGAAAAGTTGACGTTGGCAGGCTACCCTGTGTGCGAATAAATTTCCAGCCGCAACCGCTGCACGCCAGCACTCGACTACAATAGCGTTCCCGCTACTACACAACCGCGCTATGAACTCATCGTTGCAACTGTTGCAAACCTCGTTGTCGCTCTCTATCAACACCTTTGGCTGGGTGCTGCTGGGGCTGTTATTACTGCGTTTGGGCTGGGTTAACGTGGCCCGTGTCGAGGCGTTGTCGCTATTTTCCTTCCGCTGGATACTACCACTGTTACTACTCAGCGGCGCCGCCCAGCTCAATTGGGAGCAGCCGCAGTCGATCCGTTACATTGTCATCGGCGCAGTCGGCACTACCGCTAACCTGCTGCTCAGCTGGGCGTATGCGCGCTGTCGACAACTGCCGCGAACGCAGACCGGGGTTTTTGTGCAGGCAGCGTTTCGCTCAAATTTAGCCATTATCGGCGTAGCGCTGTGTGCTAGCGCCTACGGCAGTCGCGGTGTCACCACCGCCGCCCTGGCGATCGCGGCGTGGACGGCGCTTTACAACATTTTTGCCGTCTGGGTGCTCGGCACCACGATGAGCGAACAGCGCTTGAGCGTGCTGCGCGCCGTTGCCGATATCGCCAAGAACCCTCTTATTTTAGGCATTGCCGGCGGCTTGCTACTCTCGCTGCCGAGCGGGCCACCCGCAGCTCTAGTGGTGCAGACAGGTAGTCTCATCGCCAGTTTTTATCTGCCGTTAATATTGATCTCGATCGGTGCCACCATGAATCTGGCGCAACTGCGCGGCAGCGGCAGCATCGCCTGGCAAGCGGTCGGCTGGCGACTCGTCTTGGCGCCGACACTGGCAGTATTGCTGGCTTACAGCTGCGGCGTGCGCGATATCGAATTGGGAGTGCTATTTTTACTAATGGCTTCACCGGCTGCGGCAGCCAGTTTTATTATGGTGGTGGCCTATCGCGGCGACGGTCCGCTGGCAGCCAATATCTTGATGCTGACCACGTTGCTATCGGCGATTACCGTGCCGCTGGGATTTTTTATCCTATCACTGCTCGGGTTAATTTAAACCGCGTTGCGATTAAAGTCGCGCACCGCTCGCAACAAGCGGCGGCAGGTGACCTGTCCAACCAGAATACCGTTCTCGACCACTGGCATGCGGCGGCGACTATTTTTAAGCATCAATTCGGCAACGTTGACCACATCGGCGTGGCGCTGCACGACATCGACGTCGGTGGTCATATAATCGGCGACGCTGCCCAAATTGCAGACATCGTTGTAGGTGCAGCTGAGGATGGTTTGCAGGCAGTCCATCTCTGACAGCACGCCGAGCAGTCGGTGCTGTTGGTCAACCACGCAGAGGCCAGAGATGCCCTCACGCAGAATGATATCCATCGCTTTAAACAGCGAATCAGTGGGTGCCACCGTCTCGGGGTCTGGTTGCATGTAGTGAAGTAGATCGACAGATTTAAGCATGGCGCACTCCCGCAGCTGAGTAACAGCGGTGCTCGAATGCGCCGCTAGCTAGCGGGTAATATCGCCGAAAAAAGCTGCCTTGGCCAGCGCTCTGTTACTGTTAATCACCAAAAGCGTGACGCAAAACAATGGTCTCAACACGATCCGGACCGGTCGAGACGACATCGACTGGAGCGCCGATCAGCTCTTCAATACGGGCAATATAGGCGCGGGCGTTGGCCGGCAACTGCTCCAGCGATTGCGCGCCGACGGTCGATTCACTCCAGCCCGGCAGTGTTTCATAGACTGGCGTGAGGTCGCGATAGTCGTCGGCGTGCATTGGCATACCGACCGTCTCGCCGGCGCTGTTTTGGTAGGCGGTACAGATCTTCAGCTCGGTCAGTCCGTCCAGTACGTCTAGCTTGGTCAGGCAGATACCCGAAATACTGTTAATGCGGACCGCTTGCTTGACCAGAACAGCATCAAACCAGCCGCAACGGCGCTCGCGACCGGTGGTGGTACCAAACTCGTGGCCGACTTCGCCAAGATGTCTGCCGACCGCGCAGTCCAGTTCGGTCGGGAACGGACCCGACCCGACTCTAGTGGTGTAGGCCTTGGTAATACCCAGCACATAATCTAAATAGAGCGGCCCCATGCCGCTGCCGGTAGCGGTACCGCCCGCGGTGGTATTTGACGAGGTGACAAAGGGATAAGTGCCGTGGTCGATATCCAGCAGCGTACCCTGTGCGCCTTCAAACAACAAATTGTCGCCGCGCTCGCGGGCGCTGTGGATCCAGTCGATGACATCGCCCATCATCGGCAGCAGCTGCTCGGCGTACTGTTTAGCCAGCGCCAAGGTGGCATCAAAGTCCACCGCCGCGACCCCGTAGTATTGGGTCAAGGCAAAGTTGTGGTACTCCAGCACTTCGGCGAGCTTGACTGCAAACTGCTCGAGGTCGGCCAAGTCGCTCAGCCGCAACCCGCGGCGCGCAACTTTGTCCTCGTAAGCGGGGCCGATACCGCGCCCAGTGGTACCAATTTTGGCATTGCCTCGCTTTAGTTCGCGAGCCTGATCCAAGGCGACGTGGTAGGGCAGAATCAGCGGACAAGCGCCGGACAAAATCAACCGATCGCGCACCACTATACCGCGCTCCTCGAGCATCGCGATCTCTTTTAGCAGGGCGTCGGGCGCCAACACCACACCATTGCCAATCAAGCAGGTGACGTGGTCGCGCAGAATACCCGAGGGGATAAGATGCAGAGCGGTCTTCTTACCATCGATCACCAAGGTGTGGCCGGCGTTGTGACCACCCTGAAAACGCACCACAGCCGAAGCCCTATCGGTGAGCAGATCGACAACTTTACCCTTGCCTTCATCGCCCCACTGCGAACCGAGAATGACTACGTTTTTACCTGCCATTGTTGCTACCTTGTGTCGTAAACAGCACTGCTGTTAAAAAATGTACAAAAAATAGGCGGCTAGACTCTCTCTAGCTGCCAACTGCCATCGCGCCAGCACAACTGTCGGTCGCAGCGCAGCTCAGCAAAATCTACCCTTTGCCCAGCAAAACCCTCTACCACGCGCTCACCGCTGGCGCGCAACTGCTCAATTTGCAGGCGTCGATCGGGCTGCTCTGCATGTGCCACAAAAATACCGGTACCGCGGTTGGCGACCACGGCTGCGGCGCCCGCCAGCTCCTTGAGGTCGAAGGCGAAACCGGTGGCCGGGCGCGGCCGGCCAAACTGTGCGCCGATTGCATCGTAGCGACCGCCGTTGCCAATCGCCTTGCCGTGACCGGGCAGATAAGCCGCAAAGACCACTCCGGTGTGGTAGTGGAACCCGGGGGACTCGCTTAAATCTATGTGTATATTGATACCGCTAGGTAGCAGCGCATCGACCACAGCACGCAGTTGTGCCAACGCCGCCAATACCGCCGGCGGGGCACCGGCGAGCTGCTGTTCGGCACGCTGCAATACCTCGCTGCCACCGATCAACGTTGGCAGCGCGCGCAACTGCTGGGCTAGTGCGCCATTAGCTACCTCGCGGCTGATGAACGCATCGATCTCACCACTGGCTTTGCGCTGCATCAGCTCAAACAACTCATCGCGCTGAGCCGGCGCCAGCCCACTGTCGGCGAGCAGGCCGCGCAGAATATCGACATGACCAATATCCAGGCAGGGGGTCGCCACACCGACATCGACCAGCGTAGCCAAAAACAACTCGATCACTTCGATATCAGCGGCCACCGAGGACTCACCAAATAGTTCGACACCAATTGAGATGGGTGCCCGCGACTGCAGCGGCCGACGCGGCCGAGTATGCAGCACTGTGCCGGCATAGCAGAGCCGGCTAGGCCCTTCGCGGCGCAGACTGTGGGCGTCCATACGCACCGCTTGGGGGGTGATATCAGCGCGCACACCGAGCATTCTGCCGCTGAGCTGGTCAGTGATTCTAAAGGTCATCAGATCTAAATCGGCGCCAGTTCCACTGAGCAGCGAGTCGGCAAACTCTACCAGCGGCGGAATGACCAGGTCGTAACCCCAGCGGTGGTAGAGATCGAGCAGCTGTCTGCGCAACAATTCAACCTGTGCCGCGCGCTCGGGTAAAACTTCATCGATACCGTCCGGCAACAACCAGCGATTAGCGCTCATAACCTACTTCTCTCCTGTGCTAACAGCGCTGTCACACCCGCCCCCAACCGCTGGCGGCGACCAGCAGCAGACAACCTGCGGCAACCGCGACGGCGCCAGCGATACGGATTTGCCTTGGAGCGGCCAGCTCGAAGCGGCGCAATGCCGCCCGCCAGCGGTCAGGGGCCAGCATCGGCAGCAGCCCTTCTAGAATTAACAACAGCGCCAGCGCACGCAACCCATCGATCCACAACATCACTCTATGCCCATTCAACCTGACAGCGCGGGGAGTCCATAAAAAAGCCGGGCTACCCCGGCTAGTGACTCTATTTTAACAAACATGCCGGTTTAGGGGCAGTGGTTTTTTCGCTGCATCGGCACACCCTAGAAGAAAAAAAACGGGGCTTGCGCCCCGTTCTAGTGAGAATTTACTGCGGTTTACTCGCCGCGCTGATTGTTCAAGTAGCGGAAGAAGTCGCTATCTGGCTCCAGCAACATCACGTCTGCTTTGTTAGAGAAAGCAGACTTGTAGGCAGCAAGGCTGCGCATAAATGCGTAAAACTCTGCATCCTTCTGGTAGGCAGCCGCGTAGATACGGGCGGCGTCGGCATCGCCGTCACCCCGCGTCTGCTCGGCGTCGCGGTAGGCGTTGGCGAGCTCGATAGTGCGCTCGCGGTCAGCTGCTGCGCGGATCACCTCGGCCTTCTCTTTACCGGTTGAGCGCAGCTCACGGGCCTCTTTCTCGCGCTCAGCGGTCATGCGTCGGTAGACCTGACTGCTGACCTCATCGGGCAGATCGATGCGCTTGACCCGCACATCGACCACTTCAATGCCCAAGCTCTCCAGCACCGTGGCGTTGAGCTCGTCGGTGATACTGCGCATCAGCGCGTCGCGCTCACCGGAGACCACCTCGCGCAGTGTGCGCGAACCGAACTCGTTGCGCAGACCGTTGTTGACGCGGTTGGCGAGACGGCTGTTGGCCACCGACTCAACACCACCGGTAGCTTTGTAGTAGGCCTCGACATCGGCGATCCGCCATTTGGCGTATGAGTCGACGATCAACCGCTTTTTCTCGATGGTAAAAAAGCTCGCGGCGGTGGCATCTAAGGTAAGCACCCGGGCATCAAAGATACGCACCTGATCAGCGAACGGCACTTTGTAGTGCAAGCCGGGCTGAATATCCGCCTCGATCAAGCGACCAAAGCGCAGCTTGACCCCGCGTTCGGTTTCACTCACTACAAACAGCGTGCTGGAGGCCAGCAATGCCACTGCCAGCAGCGCGACAACTAACTTCACTACCCCATTCATCGTCGTCTCTCCTCGCGGCTGCGGTCGGCCGCCTCTTGCAGACGCTGAATTACCTGGTTGGTAATCTCGTCTACCATCTGGTTGTTACCTTCGCTGTTGAGCGCTGTATCGCTGCTGCTATTGGCCTGCTTAACCAGCTGATCGAGGGGCAGATAGAGCAAATTGTTACCCCCCTCCTGGTCGACCAAGATTTTCGAGCTATTGCTCATCACCTGCTCAACAGCATCGAGATAGAGCCGTTCACGGGTGACCCCTGGCGCTTTCTGGTACTCAGCTAACAGTTTTTCGAAACGCTGGGCTTCACCTTCGGCCTTACTGACCACTTGAGACTTATAACCCTCGGCCTCTTCACGCAAGCGCTGGGCTTGACCGCGCGCCTCGGGAATAATGCCATTGCTGTAGGCTTGCGCCTCGTTGACTAGGCGCTCCAAATCTTCGCGGGCGCGAATAACATCGTCGTAAGCCGCTTTAACCGCCGAGGGTGGCCGCGCCTCCTCAATGTTGATCTTGACCACGTTGATACCGCCGCCGTAGATATTGAGATACGCCTGCAACCGCTCTTTGGTGCTGACAGCCACCTGTTCGCGACCGACCGAGATAACGTCGTCCAGCGTTGAACCGCCGACCACATGGCGCAAGGCCGAGTCGGTGGCGTGCTGCAAGCTCACCTCTGGGTCGCGGACATTGAGCACAAAGTCGCGGGCGTTGGCGATGTTGTACTGCACATTGAGCGACAGCTCGACAATATTTTCATCTTTGGTGAGCATTAAACCGCGCGCCGGATACTGGCGCTCTTCGGTCACTCTGACCACGGTAACGCGGTCGATCAGTGGCGGGTTCCACTGCAGGCCCGAGCCCACTGTCTCGTGGAATTTACCCAACCTCAGCACCACCGCTTGCTCTTTCTCATCAACCTGGTACCAACCGGCCAAGCCCCACAGTACCAGAGCGACTACCAGCACAATCGGCAGCAGGGCACGCGCCGCCGGACCACTGCTGCCGGCGTCGCCACCAGCACCGCCTTTTTTGCCAATGCCACCGAGTTTGCCGAGCCACTTGTTGAGCAGCTCATCGAGGTCCGGTGGACCCTGATTGTTGTTGCGGTTACCACCCCATGGGTCTTTGCCACCACCTGGCTCATTCCACGCCATACCAATCTCCGTCGTCTGATTATCGCCTTGCGGCGCTTGCAATGAACGGCGCTAACCGCACCTGACTAACACTAAAAACCTTATTAAAATCATGGGCTAATGCCTGTGGAGCAAACATCTAGCGATAGTTAACTATACCTTACAATGGCATTAAATCGGTCAAATTCAACCCGCTGCCGTGCAATATTCGCTGCAGGTCTGGCTCAGGCAACTCCACCTCCAGCAACAGCGTCCCCAGCGCCTCATCTTGGAGCTGCTCACTGCGCACCGCTTGCTGGCGATAGAGCGCTGCACGCACCGCGCCATGGCTCGGCGCCAACACCAACTGGCCGCGTATCAAGCCGCCCGGCAGCCGCTCGGCGATGGCGCGCTGCAGCAGCTCTAAACCGATCCCAGCCTGCGCCGAGATCYACACCGCTACCGGCACACCGCGCTCATCGCGATCGATTCTTGGCAGCGGCTCTTCGAGCAGATCAATTTTGTTGTAGACGGTGAGTATCGGCAGCTGATCGGCGTCAATTTCGGCCAGCACCTCTACCACCCGCTGCATATTGGTGGTGCGTTCGGAGGCCGCGGCATCGACAATATGCAGCAGCAAGGTGGCATTGGCCGCCTCTTCTAAGGTGGCGCGAAAGGCATCGACCAAGCGGTGTGGCAGATGGCTGATAAAGCCGACGGTATCCGCCATGATCACTGCACCTTGGCCGGGCAGTGTGATCTTGCGCATGGTCGGATCGAGCGTGGCAAACAGTTGATCGGCGGCGTAAACCTCGGCATCGGTGAGGTAATTGAACAGCGTCGATTTGCCGGCATTGGTATAGCCGATCAGGGAGACGGTGGGCGTTTCGGTGCGGCTGCGCGAACGCCGCCCCTGGTCGCGCTGTACCCGCACCTTGGCCAGGCGCTGTTGAATCGCCTTGATGCGCGCCCGCACCATGCGCCGATCCGATTCCAACTGAGTTTCGCCGGGGCCGCGCATACCGATACCGCCCTTCTGTCGCTCCAAGTGGGTCCAGCCGCGCACCAGGCGGCTGGAGAGGTGGTTGAGCTGCGCCAACTCCACCTGCAACTTACCTTCGTGCGTGCGCGCGCGCTGCGCGAAAATATCGAGAATTAAGCCGGTGCGATCAATCACTCGACAGCAGAGTTCCTGCTCCAAATTGCGCTCTTGGCTGGGCGAGAGGGTGTGGTTAAAGATAACCAACTCGGCACTGTTGGCCGCCACCGCACTTTTCAACTCCTGCAACTTGCCGGTACCGACAAAATACTTGGCGTGCGGGGCTGCGCGCGAACCTTCGATCAGTTCTGCCGGATCGCCGCCAGCCGAGAGCACCAGCTCTTCGAACTCGCGCAACTGTTCGGGTTCGCGCTCACTGTGCAGGTTGATATGAACCAAGACAGCGCACTCACCGCTTTTTGGCCGTTCAAAAAATAGCGCCATTCAGGCGAAAACTCCCAGACATAAAAGAGGCGCCAGAGTTGGCGCCTCAGAGTGGATAGCGTGCGATAAGACAACCGATTTAAAAGTCGCCATCAAAGTCATCGTCACCGCTGTCATTGGCGCCGCCCTGCGGATTGACCGGCAGACGCACCGGCCGCGAGGGCACCACCGTGGAAATTGCATGCTTGTAGACCATCTGGCTGACGGTGTTTTTCAGCAACACCACAAACTGGTCAAACGACTCTATCTGGCCCTGCAGCTTAATACCATTAACCAAGAAAATAGAGACCGGAACGCGCTCTTTACGCAACACGTTGAGGAACGGATCCTGCAAATTATGCCCTTTTGACATGGCATTTCTCCTTATTGTAGTGGCCGCAACTCGCGCCGCGGCGGGGAAGGTCAAGCAAACAAATACGCCCGTGCAGCGGCGTGACAACAACAGTCAAAACGGTTGTTCTAAACTCTCGACAACCAGTAGTTAGGATATGCCGACCAGCGCGGCGCTTTTCAAGGCCTGGTGCAAAATTTCTTGTTCACTGAAGTAGCGCTCGCCATCGTCGACCGCTAACTGTTCACCGCCGGGCCAGCTGCGCAACCAGGTCAATTGGCGCTTGGCCAGCTGGCGGGTGGCAGCGATGCCCTGTTCGACCGCCTCACTGAGGGTAAGTTCACCGCTGCAGTAGCGCCACAGTTGGCGGTAACCGGCCGCTCGCAACGCCGGCAGTTCGCTGTGTAGATCGGCGCGACGATAGAGCGCGGCGACCTCCTCGGCAAAGCCGGCCGCCATCATTGCTGTAAATCGTTGTTCAATTCGTCGATGCAGCAGCGCGCGGTTGTTGGGCATCAACAGCAGCTGGGCTGTCTGATAATGGCTGGCGACCGCTGCGGCGCGGCTGTCGCGATGCCACTGCGACAGCGGCCGACCGGTCAGTTGATAGACCTCCAGCGCCCGCTCAATGCGCTGATTGTGGTTGGGGTGCAGCTGTGCGGCAGTAGCCGCGTCGACCGCCGCCAGTTCAGCATGCAGCGCCGGCCAACCGCGCTCCGCTGCGCGCTCGCGCAGCTGCAGGCGCAGCGCGGGGTCGGCGGCGGGCAGTGGCGACAACCCCTCGAGCAGGGCCCGACAGTAGAGCATCGAGCCGCCCACCACAATCGGCAGCTGCCCGGCTGCACTGGCGGTGGCAATCGCAGTGCGCGCAGCATCGACAAATTCGGCGACACTAAAAGGATGGCTGGGCTCGCAGAGATCGATAAGCTGGTGTGGCCAGCGCGCCAGTTCGGCGGCACTGGGCTTGGCGGCACCAATCGATAGACCGCGATAGACCTGCGCGGAATCGGCGCTGATCAGCGCGCCGTTGAGGCGGTCGCTGAGCGCCATCGCCAGCGCGGTTTTACCCGATGCGGTGGGGCCGACAATCAACAGCAGTGGCGGCTTGCGCGCACTCAACTCATCGCCCGCGCATAAATAGTTTGTCCAGCTCCGCCATGCTCAGCTGAGTCCAGGTCGGCCGGCCGTGGTTGCACTGGCCGCTGCGCTCGGTCACTTCCATATCGCGCAACAGCGCATTCATCTCGGCGATGGTGAGTTTGCGGTTGGCGCGCACTGAGCCGTGGCAGGCCATCGTCGACAGCAGCTCATTGCGCTGCTCGGCCACCCGCTCACTGACGCCGTGCGCCAGCAGATCGGCAAGCAGGTCGCGCACCAAGCTCTCAACCTGCGAACCGCGCAATAGCGCCGGAATCTGCCTCACCACCACACTCTCGCGACCACTGCGTTCAACGCGGATACCCAGCTCAGCCAGCAGCGCTGCCGCCTCTTCGACTAAATCGGCCTCGCGCTCGCTGACCGCGAGACTCTCTGGCACCAGCAGTGGCTGTGCCACCACCCCCTCGCCTTCAAACGCCACCTTTAACCGCTCGTAGACTATCCGCTCATGCGCGGCATGGGTATCGACAATCACTAAGCCGTGGGCGTTCTGAGCCAAAATAAACACCCCGTGCAGCTGCGCCACAGCAAACCCCAGCGGCGGTATGTCAACCGCAGCGGTGTTGGCAAAAGGGTCGGCATCGCGCACCTCGGCTGCGCCGGGCACGCCGTACAGCGCCCGAAAACTCTCGATAGCAGCGCTCGAGTCGATGCCCTGCGAGCCGGTGACACCACCCACACGCGAGCTCAGTGCAGCTGCCGGCTGGCTGCGCAGCGCCAGCGAAGACTGGCCACTGAGGTCGTCGCGCTCAAGCGGCGCTGCCGCTGGCGAGCCTAGCGCTGTCTGCGCGAGCCTGTCAGCGGGACGGTCTGCCGCCACGGTGCGTTTAATCGATGAAGTGATAAAGCCGTGTAGGTGGCGGCTGTCGCGAAAACGCACTTCGTGCTTGGTCGGATGGACATTGACATCCACCTCCGCCGCCGGCATCTCTAAAAACAGCACATAGGCGGGGTGTCGACCGTGGTAGAGCACATCGTGATAAGCCTGTCGAACCGCATGGCTGACCACC
Source organism: Gammaproteobacteria bacterium LSUCC0057 (assembly GCA_004535795.1). Taxonomy (GTDB): domain Bacteria; phylum Pseudomonadota; class Gammaproteobacteria; order Pseudomonadales; family Porticoccaceae; genus LSUCC0057. The sequence goes on along the minus strand of SPIA01000003.1, from coordinate 184,283 downwards.
TTGTCGCGAATGGCGCGACCGTTGACGTAAAAATGCTGCAGGTCGGCTTGGCTGCGCGAGAAAGTCGGCAACCCCAGCCAACCCCACAAACGCAGCTCAGCTGAGTGCAGATCGACAAACAGCGCCTGCTGCATAAACGCCGGGCCGACCAGATCGGCCACCCGCCGCTCCTGCTCCAGCTGGGTGGTGGCCGGCAGCAGTGAGCGCTGCGAGCGCTGATTGTGTCGCAGCGTAAAACCGACATCAAAGCGGCTCAAAGCCACCTTCTTAATTACCTCGTCGAGGCGGCCGTACTCGGTGTTTTCGGTGCGCAAAAATTTGCGCCGCGCCGGGGTATTAAAAAACAGATCGCGCACTTCCACAGTGGTACCCACTGGGTGGGCGACCGGCTTGAGTTCGACCGCCATGTCGCGCCCGGCCGACACTGCCGCCCAGCCCATATCGGCGCCGGCTGTCGCCGAACTGAGCGTCAGTCGCGACACCGAGGCAATACTCGCCAACGCCTCGCCGCGAAACCCCAAGGTGGCCACCGCCTCAAGGTCGGCGAGCTGGTCGATCTTGCTGGTGGCGTGGCGCGCCAGCGCCAGCGGCAGCTGCTGCTCGGCGATCCCACTGCCGTTGTCGCGAATGCGAATTAACTTAATACCACCCGCCTCGATATCGATCTCAACCTTACTGGCGCCGGCGTCGAGACTGTTTTCTATCAGCTCTTTGACGACCGAGGCGGGGCGCTCGACCACCTCGCCAGCGGCGATCTGGTTGGCCAGCTGTGGACTGAGGATTTTAATTGTCATGGGCAGCTCTAGTCATCATCGCTCAATCGCCAGCGGCTGCGGGGATCAGCAGTTTTTGGCCGATTTTAATCGCCGAACTGGAGAGTTTATTGCGCGCCCGCAGGGCACTCTGGGAGACATTGTAACGCGCCGCAATCTCCGACAAAGTATCGCCGCGCTGAACGATGTGCACGCGCAGCGCCTGAGGGTCGGCGAGGTAACTGTCGGGCGGCGGATTTGCCAGATAGTAGCGGTAGATACCGTTAAAGATCGCCTGCGCCATGCGCCGTTGATAGCGCTTGTCAGAGAGCCGCTTGGCCTCTTGCGGATTGGAGATAAACCCCGTCTCTATCAACAGCGACGGCATATCTAGCGACTTAAGAACAATAAATGCCGCCTTCTCTACCTTTTTTTTGTGCAAGCGCGCCACACTGCCTAGTTCGCTGAGCACCTGCTCACCAATTTCGCCACTGCTGCGCAAGGTGTAGTCCCTGGAGAGATCAACGAGCAGGTTGGCAACACTCTCCTCGCGCTGCTGAATGTTGAGAGGGTCGACACCGCCAATCAGGTCTGCGTTGTTCTCTCGCTCGGCGAGAAAGCTGGCCGCTTCACTACTGGCACCGTTGACCGACAGCGCATACACCGAGGCACCGTGTGCCTGCGGGTTGGTAAAGGCGTCGGCGTGGATAGAGATGAACAGATCGGCGCGCTGGGCGCGAGCAGCGGCGGAGCGCTGCCGCAACGGGATAAATTCATCACCGCTGCGCACTAGGTAGCTTTTAAAGCCGGGGCTGGCATCGACAATAGCCGCCAACTGCTTGGCGATGGCAAAGGTAACCTGTTTCTCTTGGATGTTATACGGGCCCAGAGCGCCGGGGTCGCGGCCGCCGTGACCGGCATCGATGGCAACAATGATATCGCGGCGGCGTTTGCCAACCACCTCTGCCAAGGTGCGATTGGCCACCGCTGTGGCGCTCAAATCAAACACGCTGCGCGACCCAGAAGCCTCGCTTGCGGGCAGCTGCGCCGCGACCAGGGCCAGTGGTTGAGCACTCTCCAGCACCAACCGCCAACCGTCGCCGCGCGCAGCCACCCGCACGGCGGTCACTAACTTGCTGTTGTCGGCCAGAGCGACCAATTGCTGTTGCAGCGCAGGCGGCAACTGCGCAGTGGACAGATCAATCACCCAGCGGTGCGGCTGTGCGAGCTGAGTGAGTTGATAACGCAGTGGTATTTGGCTCTCCAACACCAGACGCAAATTGCCATTGTGCTCGGAGTGGCGCAGCTCGCTCACCAGCGCAGCACTGGCGGTGCCGGCAACCAGCAGCAGTCCGGTGGCCAGCCAAGTCAGCCAGCGCCTCACCGCCACACCTCGTCGCTCGGCAGCTGTTGCAACCACTGCTGTAGCCTGCCAGCTTTGGCTTGCCAAATAAGCTGGCGGCCAGCACCGGATTGAATGTCGCTGATGGCGAGAGTCAAATCGGGCTCGGGCAGCCAGCCGGTACCGCGCTCAGGCCACTCGACCAGACAGATGCCGGGCATATCGAGGTATTCGTCAAAGCCGATATAGTGCAGCTCCTCTGGGTCGGCAAGGCGGTAAAGATCGAAGTGGTTGACAGTAAAGTCTGCCACTGAATAGGGCTCTACTAGGGTATAAGTGGGGCTTTTAACCGCACCGCAATGGCCCAACCCCGCCAACAAACCGCGACTGAAGGTGGTTTTACCGGCACCCAAGTCACCACACAAAAAGATCACCAGCGCCGGAGCGTGTCGATCGATGGTCGCAGCTAACTGCTCGCCACAGTAGCGACCACAGGCGACCATCTGCTGCTCACCGATTAACTGCCAGTGCATGCTCTCACCATTCACAAGGGGCCTTCACACCGCCAGCAGTTCGATAAGCGGCGCCAGCAGGTCACTGGCCAACAGACTGCGCTCACCACAGCTACTCACCGCGCGATCAGCCGCAGTAGCGTGCAGCGCCACACCCAAGCGCGCTGCGTCACCGCCGCTCAGCTGCTGTGCTAGCAAAGCACCAATAATGCCGCTGAGCAGATCGCCCATACCGGCACTGGCCATACCCGGATTGCCCTCGGCGCAGAGCCCGAGCAGATCATTGTCGGCAGCGACCAGCGTACCGGCGCCTTTGAGCACCACCGCGCTACCCCACAGCGCCTGCAACTGGCGCACAGCCGCGGGGCGGTCGGCCTGCACGGCGCTGCTACTACTGCCGAGCAGACGGGCCGCCTCGCCGGGGTGCGGGGTAATCACCGAGTTGCTCAGCGAGCGGCGCAGCTGTAGCCGTCCCGCGGCGAGAATATTCAAGGCGTCGGCGTCCAGCAACAACGGTAGCTGGGTTTTTAACACCTGCTGTAACAGCTGCTCACTCCAAGCGCTTTGCCCCAAACCCGGGCCAACCACTATCACGCTTGGGCGCGTCAGTAGCGGCTCCAAGTCCTGCCCCGAGGTGACGCCATAGACCATCGCCTCAGGACTGCGAGCCAGTACTGCGGCGACATGTTCCGGCCGAGTAGCCACCGAGACCAGCCCGGCACCGCTGCGCAACGCCGCTTCTGCCGCCAGCGCCACCGCACCGCCACCGCCGAAGTCACCACCGACAATCAACACGTGGCCGTAGAGCCCCTTGTGGCCGTTGCGATCGCGCAGCGGCAGCCGCTCACGCGCCTCGTCGACATCGATCAGCTGTGCCGCAACCGGCGCTGTGTAGAGCGCTTCATCGAGGTCTAAGCTGTGCAGCACCACCTCGCCCGCCAACGCGACGCCGCGGCCGGTAAACAGCCCGAGCTTGGCGGCAATAAAGGTCACGGTGAGATCGGCGACCACCGCGCAGTCGCCGCGACCGGTAGTGGCGCAGAGCCCGCTGGGCAGGTCTAGGGCCACCACCGGCAGGCCGCTGGCGTTAATCAGCTCGATCACCGCAGCATACTCCTGGCGCACCGCACCCGAGGCGCCAATCCCCAACAGCGCGTCAACCACCACCCCTTCGCGATCGTCCAACAACTCACTGGCGGTGTCGACAAATACCACTCCCGACTGCTGGGCGAATTTGCGCGCCGCGGCCGCAGTCGCGCTGAGGCGGCTCGGCTCAGCCAACTCAAATAGGTGTACCGCACGGCCGCGGCTAGCCGCCAGTGCGGCCAGCGCAAAGCCATCACCGCCATTGTTGCCGCCACCGCAAGCCACCAGCAGCGGCAGATCGCGGCCAAATTCATCTTCTAGCTCGGCGAGCGCCGCTCGCGCCGCCAAACTCATCAGCTGTTCGCTGCTTTGACCGGCTGCCTGTGCGGCGGCGTCAATCTGTGCAACGCCGGCGGCATCGTAGAGACGGCTGCTCAGTGGCAGTGACCCGTCGAGGGTTTCTTGGCGGAGTTGAGACATAACAGACCCTAGGGTTTAAAATGTTCACCGATTATAGGCGAGATTACTCCATGACCGAAGGGCAGCAGTGGGCGCAATTGGCTGCGCAGATAAAAAAATGGTCTGCGCAGCTCGGTTTTGCCCAGACCGCCATTAGCGCTCCTGATCTGACGCTGGCCTCGGCCCGTTTGCAGCAGTGGCTGGCAGAACAACACCATGGCTCAATGGCGTGGATGCAACAGCGCGCCGAGCTGCGCAGCGACCCGCAACGACTGCTGCCAGGTACGCTGCGGGTGATCAGTGTGCGCATCGACTACCTCGCCGACGACACCATGCTGGCGGTACTCAACAGCGATGACAAGGCCTATATCTCCCGCTATGCGCTGGGCCGCGACTACCACAAATTGGTGCGCAAACGATTGGCGCAACTGGCACAGAAGATCCGTGCGGCGATAGCGGCGATGCCGCTGCCGGAAGGGCATCCAGAGTTGGTGCAGCGGCCATTTGTCGACAGCGCACCGGTGATGGAGAAACCGATCGCAGAGCAAGCGGGGCTTGGTTGGATTGGCAAAAACACTCTGCTGATCAACTCTGAGGCGGGGTCGTGGTTTTTTCTCGGCGAACTGTTCACCTCGGCGCCGCTGCCGGTCGACAGCAGCGATCAACCCGACCAGTGCGGCAACTGCCGCGCCTGCCTGACCACCTGCCCAACCGACGCCTTCACTGCCCCCTATCAACTCGATGCGCGCCGCTGTATCGCATACCAGACCATCGAGAACCGCGCGGCGATACCCCTCGAGCTGCGCCCCTTGATGGGCAACCGGGTGTTTGGTTGCGACGACTGCCAGATCTACTGTCCTTGGAACCGCCAGCCGGCGCGCAGCGACGAGAGCGACTTCCGGCCGCGCCACCAACTCGACAACAGCACCCTGGCTGAGCTGTTCCTGTGGAGTGAAGCGCAGTGGCTGGCGCGCACAGCCGGTTCGCCTATTCGGCGCATTGGCTATCGGGGATGGCTGCGCAATCTCAGTGTCGGTCTCGGCAACTGGTCCGACGCCAAAGCCGCCATTGCTGCGCTAGAGCAGCGCAGCGACATCCAAGACGATCTGGTGCGCGAACATATCGACTGGGCGCTGGCGACTCAGCGCCAACGCTTGGCGGCACCCGCTAAAACTTAAACAACTGCGCGCGGTAGTGGCGCAACTCGGCAATTGAGTCTTCGATATCGGCCAGTGCGGTGTGCGCGCCGCGCTTGCTAAATCCTTTTAATGCCGCCGGTTTCCAGCGCTTGGCGAGCTCTTTGAGAGTGCTGACATCGAGATTGCGATAGTGAAAAAATCGCTCTAAAGCGGGCATATAGTTGGCCAAAAATCGTCGATCCTGGCAGATCGAGTTGCCGCACATCGGTGAGCTGCCAGCCGGCAACCACTGCTCGAGAAAGGCGATGGTGGCCTGCTCAGCATACGCTTCATCGACGTCACTGGCGCGCACCCGGTCGCTGAGCCCAGAGCCTCCGTGTTGGCGTGTATTCCACTCATCCATGCCATCGAGCAGTGCATCGCTCTGGTGTACTGCAAATACCGGCCCTTGCGCCAACAGATTAAGCTGGCTGTCGGTGACCAGTGTGGCGATCTCGATAATGCGGTCGCGACTCGGGTCTAGGCCGGTCATCTCCAGATCGATCCAGATTAAATTGTCTTGGTGGTAGCCGGCCATGCGCTCTCCTCAATCTGCTGCGGACATACCGCGCCACTTTACCATCGCTGCCGCCGCGCGGGTAATTAACCGGCGAATCGGCTATGCTGTGCGGGTGAAAAATACCTTCTCTTGTTACTCTCTTGCGCGGCCGCGACAGCATTCAACTGCGCCGGCGCTGACGCTATGAGTAAGCGGCGCCTCAACCAGCAGCAGCAGCGGCGCATCGATCAGCGTCAGCAGCGCAGTCGCGACCAGCAACTGGATTCCAGCGCCGCAGACGATTACCCATCATCCGCAGCCGACAGCCAGATCGGCACGGTGATCGCCCACTTTGGCGAACAGGTTGAAGTGCTGGCCGCCGACCAACCGGCATTGCGCTGCCACCTGCGCGCCAATCTTGACCAGGTGGTGGTCGGCGACCGCGTGGTGTTTCTACCCGGGCAGCCCACTGGGGTGATAATTGCTCGTCAACCGCGCGACAGCGAACTGATCAGACCCGACAATTTTGGCAAGTTAAAACCGGTAGCGGCTAATATAGACCGCATTGGCATCGTCATCGCCCCCTACCCTGAGCCGCACAGCAACTTGATCGACCGCTACCTAGTTGCAGCCCACCTGCAGAACATCACCCCCTTTCTGCTACTGAACAAAATCGACCTGATCAACGCCGATAACCGCGCTGAGATGGAGCAGCTCTGTCAGCTCTACAGCACCATCGGCTACCGGGTGATTCACTGTGCCGCCAACACCCAGCAGGGGTTGCAGCCGCTGCGCGACTATCTGGCCGGTCACACCTCTATTTTTGTCGGCCAATCTGGGGTCGGTAAATCCTCGCTGCTCAACCAGTTACAACCCGGCGCTAACAGCAGTGTCGGCGAGCTCTCCACGGGAGTCGACAAGGGGCGCCACACCACCACCACCTCGCGTCTCTACTCTCTGCCGGGCGGCGGCTCACTGATCGACTCGCCGGGCATCCGCGAATTTGCGCTAAGCCACATAGCACCGGCTGCGGTGATCCACGGTTATATCGATTTCGCCCCCCACTTACAGTGTAAGTTTCGCGACTGCCGCCACCAACACGAACCCGGTTGTGCGTTACTGGCTGCGGCAAAGAGTGGGCTCATCGAGCCGCAGCGGCTCACCAACTACCGGCAGATCGTCGCCACGATTGAAAACCCCCTGTAGCACCGACCACAGCCGCAGTGATGACAGCACTGCCGCGATCCGTTAGCATCGCAAACGCTGTTAACTTGTACCCAGACTAATTTGAGAATAGCAAATGACACTATCGCCCGCCGTTGAACTATTTGTTGCGCTGCAGCGCGTGTTGCCAAAGATATGGCTGTCGCGCACCATCGGCCGCGTCGCCGAAAGCCGCCGCCCGTGGCTGAAGAATATGCTCATTCGCGCCGCGATCAGCCACTTTAATATAAATTTTGACGAGGCCGCCTCGACCGAACTGGCCGACTACGAAAATTTCAACGCTTTTTTCACCCGTGCGCTGCGCGAAGGTGCGCGGCCGATCCATGCGGCTCCCGAGGCGATAGTCTCTCCGGCCGATGGCATCATCAGCCAATTTGGCGAGATTGACGATGGCGAGCTGATCCAGGCCAAGGGAGTCCATTACTCAGCGGCGCAGCTTCTCGGCTGTGACGCCAGTGCCGAGCACTACCGCGGCGGCGAGTTCGCCACTGTCTACCTGTCGCCGCGCGACTACCACCGGGTACATATGCCGTGCGATGGCAAGCTGGTGCGCAGTCGCTACATACCCGGCGAGCTGTTCTCGGTCAATGAGAAAACGGCGACCGGACTGGCCAATCTATTTGTCCGCAACGAGCGCTTAGTGTGCGAATTTGACAGCGAACGCGGACCGTTTGCACTGGTGCTGGTCGGCGCCATGCTGGTGGCCGGAATCGAAACGGTGTGGGGTGGCGATGAGCAGCCGGGGCCGGGGGCGGTGCGCGAGCGCGACCACAGCGCAGAGAACCACACCTTCGCCCGCGGCGACGAGATAGGCCGATTCAAGTTTGGCTCGACCGTCATTGCGCTATTTCCCGACGACCGCCTCGATTGGCTCAATATTATCGAGCCAGGCTGTGCCGTGTTAATGGGCGAACAGATCGCTAGCGAAGAGCGCTAAGCGACCCGCGCCGGCACTCAACTTAGGTGAAAGCGCGGCGAGTAGTCGACCACCTCGTTGATAAAGGTGGCGACCCGCGCCGGGTCGATATCGGGTGTGATGCCGTGGCCGAGGTTAAAGACATGGCCGCTGCCGCTGCCATAGCTGTCGAGGATGCGGCGCACTTCGGCGACAATAGTGGCGTCGTCGGCACGCAGTAGGCTCGGGTCCATATTGCCCTGCAGTGCTACTTGCTCACCCACCAGCGCCCGCGCAGAGGCGAGATCTACCGTCCAATCGACTCCCAGCGCGCTGGCGCCACTGGCGGCCATCGCCGGCAGCCACTGACCACCCCCTTTAGTGAACAAAATCACCGGTACTTCGCGGCCGTCAGCGTGGCGGTTGAGCCCAGCGACGATGTCGTTCATGTAACGCAGCGAAAAGTCGCGGTAGGCAACATGGCTCAGGGCACCACCCCAAGTGTCAAAAATCTGCACCGCCTGCGCCCCGGCCTCGATCTGGGCGTTGAGGTAGTTGGTCACCGAGGCGGCCAACTTGGCAAGCAGCTGGTGCATCAACTCAGGCTGGGTGTAGAGCATGTTCTTGGCGCGGGCAAAATCGCGCGACGAACCGCCCTCGACCATATAGGTCGCCAGCGTCCACGGGCTGCCGGAGAAGCCGATCAGCGGCACCGCGCCATTGAGCTCGCGGCGAATCATGGTGACCGCATCGGTCACGTAACTCAGATCGCGCGCGGTATCGACCACCTCGAGCGCGTCAATCGCCTGCTCGGTGCGCACTGGTTTGTGAAACTTGGGCCCTTCGCCAGTCTCGAAATAAAGCCCGAGTCCCATCGCATCGGGGATGGTGAGAATATCGGAGAACAGTATCGCGGCATCGAGCGGGTAGCGGCGCAGCGGCTGCAGAGTCACCTCGCAGGCCAGCTCGGTGTTTTTACACAGGCTCATAAAGTCACCCGCTTGCGCCCGCGAGGCGCGGTACTCGGGCAGGTAGCGGCCAGCTTGGCGCATCATCCACACCGGGGTGCGGTCGACCGGCTGGCGCAGTAGCGCGCGCAAAAAACGGTCATTCTTCAGTGGCGAAAACTCGGTGGCACGGGTCATGGCAATACTCTAATAAGGCTAAAACAAACGGGCCGCAGCGCGGCCCGTCAGCGGTGGTCGGCAGTTACACGTCGAGGTAATCGAGAATCCCCTCGGCGGCTTGGCGCCCCTCCCAGATCGCGGTCACCACCAGATCGGAACCGCGCACCATATCGCCGCCGGCAAAGATCTTCGGATTGCTGGTCTGGAACGGCTTGTCCTGCGCCTCGGGGGCGATTACGCCACCCCAGTCGGCGATGTCGACACCATGTTCGCCGAGCCATGCCGGTGGGTTGGGCTGGAAGCCGAACGCCACCAATACCGCGTCGGCGGGAATCACCTCTTCGCTGCCGGCGATCGGCTCGGGGCGGCGGCGGCCGTTTTCGTCGGGCTCGCCAAGCGCAGTCGTGACAAATTTTACGCCGGTCACCTGGCCGTTGCTGTCGCCGACAATCTCAACCGGTTGCACATTAAAGCGGAATACCACCCCCTCTTCGCGGGCGTTTTTCACTTCGCGGCGCGAGCCGGGCATGTTTTCTTCATCGCGGCGGTAGGCACAGGTCACCGACGCTGCGCCTTGGCGGATCGAGGTACGGTTACAGTCCATGGCGGTATCACCGCCGCCGAGCACCACGACCCGTTTGCCGCGCATATTAATAAATTCTTCCGGCGCCTTCTCAAAGCCGAGATTGCGATTGACGTTGGCGACCAAGAAGTTCAGCGCCTCGGTGACACCCTGCAGCTGTTCGCCGGGGAAACCACCCTTCATCGCCTTGTAGGTACCCATACCCAAGAATACCGCGTCGTACTCCTGCAGCAGGCTGTCAAAGCTGATATCGCGACCGATCTCGGTATTGAGCCGGAATTCGACGCCCATCCCTTCGAGCACTTCGCGGCGGGTGCGAATCACCTCTTTCTCTAACTTAAATTCGGGGATACCAAAGGTGAGCAGCCCGCCAATTTCTGGGTAGCGGTCGAACACCACCGGCGTCACCCCGTTGCGCACCAGAATATCGGCGCAGCCAATACCGGCCGGGCCGGCACCGATGACTGCAACGCGCTTGTCAGTCTTTACCACACTGTCCATATTGGGCCGCCAGCCCATCGCCAGTGCAGTGTCGGTAATGTACTTCTCTACCGAACCGATAGTGACCGCACCAAAGCCGTCGTTGAGAGTACAGGCGCCCTCGCACAAGCGGTCTTGCGGGCAGACCCGGCCACACACCTCCGGCAGCGAGTTGGTCTGATGGCTCAGTTCTGCCGCTTCAATAATATTGCCCTCGGCGACCAGCTGTAGCCAGTTGGGAATATAGTTGTGCACTGGGCATTTCCACTCGCAGTAGGGGTTGCCACAAGAGAGACAGCGGTGCGATTGGCTGGCCGCTTTACTCTGGGTAAACGGGTCGTAGATCTCGACAAACTCCACCTTGCGCCGGTCGATATCGCGCTTGGGCGGGTCGATGCGCTCGGCATCGAGAAACTGGAAATGGTTGTTTAAACGCTCTGCCATAAACCTGGCCTCGGTTGTGGGAGGGCGCACCCCCCGGTTAACGCTGCGACTCAACCAGTGAGTCTGTTACTGTGGGTTGGCGACCGCTTGGGCAATTAGACCTGACAGGCTCGCCGCTTTCGGTTTAACCAACCAGAACTTGCGCGCGTGGTCGGCAAAGTTATTGTCGATCTCGCGCGCCCAGTCGCTGCCGGTCGCTTCAATGTGTTCGCTCAACAATTTGCGCAACAACCAGCGGTGCGACTCGGTCGACTCGGAGGTGATATGGGCAATTTCGACCAACTCGCTGTTGTAGCGGTCAACGAAAGTGCGATCCTCGTCGTAGACGTAGGCGAAACCACCGGTCATACCGGCGCCAAAGTTGTAACCGACACGGCCCAACACCACCACAATACCGCCAGTCATATACTCGCAGCAGTGATCGCCCGCCCCTTCGACCACCGCAGTGGCACCGGAGTTGCGCACCGCAAAGCGCTCACCAGCGGTGCCGGCGGCGTGCAATCGACCGCCAGTGGCGCCGTACAGGCAGGTGTTGCCAACAATGGCGGTGTCGCGTGCGGCAAAACGGCTCACGGCCGGCGGTGTGACGACAATTTTGCCGCCCGCCATACCTTTGCCGACGTAGTCGTTGGCATCGCCTTCGAGGTAGATTTCCAATCCGCCGGCGTTCCAAACACCCAGCGATTGACCGGCGACACCGGTCAACTTGAGCCGCAGCGGGACATCGCTCATACCGTCGTTACCGTAGCGGCTGGCGATCTCGCCAGAGAGCCGCGCACCGATCGAACGGTCACAGTTACCGATGGTGTAACTGAATTCACCGCCAGATTTGGCTTCGATGGCCGGCAACATATCGCGCACCATCTGCTCGGCCAGCTCAGCGCGATCAAACGGCACATTTTTTGGCTCTAGACAGAATTGCGGTTTACCCTGCAACTCGGCGTGCTGCTCGAGCAGCGGCGACAGATCCAAGCCGCGCTGCTTGGCGGTATCGCCCGGCAGCAGCTGCAGCAGATCGACACGGCCAATCAACTCGGCCAGTGACGAGACACCGAGCACGGCCAGCCATTCACGGGTCTCCATGGCGATAAACCTGAAGAAGTTCATCGCCATCTGCACGGTGCCTTTATAGTGGTCGTTGCGCAGTCGTGAATCCTGAGTGGCGACGCCGGTGGCGCAGTTATTGAGGTGACAGATGCGCAGGTATTTACAGCCCAGCGCCACCATTGGACCGGTGCCAAAACCAAAGCTCTCAGCACCCAAAATAGCGGCTTTAACCACATCCAAACCGGTTTTTAATCCGCCATCGGTCTGCACTCGAACTTTGTCGCGCATATCGTTGGCGCGCAGGGTCTGGTGGGTTTCGGTCAAACCGAGCTCCCACGGCGAGCCGGCGTGGCGGATCGAACTGAGCGGGCTGGCGGCAGTACCGCCGTCGTAACCCGAGATGGTAATCAGATCGGCATAGGCCTTGGCGACACCGGCAGCGATGGTACCGACGCCGGGGCGCGACACCAACTTCACCGACACCAACGCTTTGGGGTTGACCTGCTTGAGGTCGAAGATGAGCTGTGCGAGATCTTCAATCGAGTAGATATCGTGGTGCGGTGGCGGTGAAATCAAAGTGACTCCGGGCACCGAGTAGCGCAGTCTGGCAATCAGTTCGTTGACCTTGCCGCCCGGCAGCTGCCCGCCCTCACCCGGCTTCGCACCTTGCGCAACCTTGATCTGCAGCACCTCGGCATTGCTCAAATAGGCCGGTGTGACACCAAAACGGCCCGACGCCACCTGCTTAATTTTTGAGGTTTTAATGGTGCCGTAGCGGGCCGGATCTTCGCCGCCCTCACCGCTGTTGGAGCGCCCGCCGAGCGTGTTCATCGCTTCAGCTAACGCCTCGTGCGCCTCTGGCGATAGCGCCCCCAGCGACATACCGGCAGAATCGAAGCGGCGCACAATGGCCTCGACCGGTTCTACGCTGTCGAGCTCAATCGGCGCGATGTCGCTGCGCAGCGCCAACATATCGCGCAGCGTCGCCACCGGGCGCAGATTGACATGATCGGCGTACTCTCGCCAGTGGCGGTAGTCGCCACTCTGCACGGCGCGGTGCATGCTCTGCACCACGTCGGGGTTGTAGGCGTGGTACTCCTGACCGTGGACATACTTGAGCAGACCACCGGGGCTGACCGGCTTGCGCGGCTTGAATGCCAGCGCCGCCAGCTGCCCCTGATCGTCTTGGATTTCGGCAAAACCAGCACCCTCGATACGGCTCGGCATCCCCTCAAAACAGAGCGACATCACCTCGCTATTTAACCCAATCGCCTCAAACAGCAGCGCGCCACGGTAGGAGGCAATGGTTGAGATACCCATCTTCGAGAGGATCTTGAGCAGCCCTTTGTTGATCCCTTTGCGGTAGTGTTTAAAAGCAGCGTCGACACTCAACAGCATTTCGCCACTGTCTATCAGATCGCACAGCACATGGTAGCTCAGATAGGGGTAGACCAACGAGGCACCACAGCCGATCAGAGCGGCGATCTGATGCGAGTCGCGCGCGTAGCCGGTGCTGGCGAGAATACCGGCATCGCAGCGCAAGCCGACTTTGGTCAGGTGGGTGTGTACCGCGCCAACCGCGAGCAAGATATGGATTGGCTGCAGGCCGGGTTTAATATCGTGGTCGGAGAGCGTCACCACCCGCACGCCGTCGCGCACCGCCGCTTCGACTTCACTGCAAACCCGTCGCAGCGCCGACTGTAAATCTTCGACACTGGCATCGTAGTTGAGGGCGAATTTGGCTACCCGGAAAGCGTCCAGCTCGTTGTGTTTGAGCGCGTAATATTTGCGCGGCGACAACACTGGGCTAGAGAACGACAGACACTGGGCGAGCTCGGCGGTCTGCTCGAACAGCCCAGACTCGCGGCCAATTTCCACCGTCAGCGACATCACCATAGACTCGCGCAACGGATCGATCGGCGGGTTGGTGACCTGCGCAAACTGCTGGCGCAGATAGTCAAATAAGTTGCGCTGGCGCTGCGATAACACTGCCATCGGGGTATCGTCACCCATTGAGCCGACCGCCTCTTGGCCATCTTCAGCCAATGGCCGCAGCACCTGATCGCGCTCTTCGAGCGAGACTTGGTACATTTTCATGTAGCAGCGAATTTGCTCGCGAGTCAGCGTCCCCTCCAGCTCGATACTGTCCATATCAAAGCCCGAGGTAATACTGTGTCGACCCGTTTTCAGCCACTCACCGTAGGGGTGGCGAGAGGCGAGTTGGTCTTCAATTTCGTCGCGCCAGATTATGCGCCCTTCCAAGGTATCCACCGAGAGGATATCGCCGGGGCCCAACCGTCCCTTGGCGATGACATTTTCAGGTTGATAGCGGTAGACACCGACTTCCGAGGCGACGGTGATGACGTCATCATCGGTCATCACCCAGCGCGAGGGGCGCAGGCCGTTGCGATCAAGGGTGCAGACTGCGTAGCGGCCATCGGTGATCACCAAGCCTGCCGGACCATCCCACGGCTCTTGGTGCAGCGACAGATATTCGTAGAGGGCGCGGTGTTTGGGGTTGCGGTCCTCAATGTTTTGCCAAGCCGGCGGCACTAGCATACGCACCGCCAAGTGCAGGTCGATACCGCCGGTCACCAGCATTTCAAGCATGTTGTCCAAGCTCGAGGAGTCGGAGCCGGTGCGGTTGACCAACGGTGCCGCTTCAGCCAGATCTGGGATCAGTGCCGTCTGGTATTTGGGCGTGCGCGCCACCGCCCAATTGCGGTTGCCCATGATGGTATTGATCTCACCGTTGTGCGCCAACATGCGGAACGGCTGCGCCAGCGGCCACTGCGGCATGGTATTGGTCGAGAAGCGCTGGTGGAAGACGCAGATAGCGGTCTCCAGTGCCGGGTTGGCCAGATCGGGGTAAAACTTGGGTAGATCGACCGGCATCATCAGCCCTTTGTAGCTGACCACCCCGACCGCCATACTGGCGATGTGAAAACGCGGATCATCGAGCAGCTGCTGCTCGGCTTTGCGCCGCCCCATGTAGAGCCGCGCAGAAAATTGTTGGGCGCCGTCAGTACTGCCTGGACCGACCAAAATTTGCGCAAAAGCGGGCAGCGTGCGCAGGGCGATTTCACCCAGACAGCTGGGGTCGGTGGGAACCTCGCGCCACCCCAACACGTCGAGCCCTTGCGCAGTTAGCTCGGCGTTAAGCAGTTCGCGTGCGCGCTGGTTGGCAGCCGTCTCAGGGTTGAGCATGACCGCCCCTACCGCGTACAACGGCGGCAGTTCAATACCCAACAGTTCGCGCGCTTCACTGCGCAAGAAGGCGTCAGGTTTTTGCAGCAGCAGACCGCAGCCATCTCCGGTCTTACCGTCGGCGGCGACACCACCGCGGTGCGTCATGCAGGTCAAAGCTTCTATGGCGTTTTGCAACAGCGAGTGGCTGGGCGCGCCTTTGATGTGCGCCATCAGCCCGAAGCCACAGTTGTCTTTGAAATCGTCCAGCCGACACAAACTCTGAGCCATAATAAAACTCTTAATAAAAACAGTGCGTTAGATCACCGGCATAGAGAGTGGAGACCGCCGGTGGGCAAAAAAAAGCAGCGTATTTTACACGCGCCAAGCTAATTCGCCAAATCCGTGGCCAGAGGACAGTAAGCCCCTATTTGAACGCAATTACAGGGAAGCTTCAAGGGCCTCCAGCAGCAGCGTTTGCGGTGTATCGGCGACCACCACTGCGGCGCCAATGGTGTGCAACAGCACCAGCCGCAACTGGCCGTCGAGAACTTTCTTATCGCGCAGCATCAGCCGCGCAAAATCATCGCGGCCCATGCCCGCCGGCACCTCAGTCGGCAACTGTAGGGCGCGCAGCAGCGCCTCCAAACGCGCCACATCGCCATCACTGAGCCAACCGCGCAGTGCCGACAGCCGCGCCGCCATTAACATACCCACCGCCACCGCTTCGCCGTGCAGCAGCCCAACATAGTTCTGCCAAGTTTCGATGGCGTGGCCAAAGGTGTGGCCAAAGTTGAGTATGGCGCGGCGGCCCTGCTCGGTCTCGTCACTGCTGACCACCGCCGCCTTGGCTCGACACGACTGCTCTATTGCGACCGCCAGCGCCGCTGGATCGCGCGCCACAAGCGCCGCACTGTGCTGCTCTAACCAGCCGAAGAAATCGCGATCGGCAATAGCGCCGTATTTCACTACTTCGGCCAGACCAGCGGCGTATTCCCGCGCCGGCAGCGTCGACAGACACTCGGTGTCAATAAACACCGCCTGAGGCTGGTAAAAGGCCCCTATCATATTTTTACCCAGCGGGTGGTTGACAGCGGTCTTGCCGCCAACCGAGGAGTCCACTTGCGCCAACAGTGTGGTTGGCAGCTGAATAAAGTTGACCCCGCGCTGATAAGTTGCCGCCGCAAAGCCTGTGATATCGCCCACCACGCCACCGCCGAGCGCAATCAAGGTGGTTTTGCGGTCGTGGCCATGGCTGAGCAGATGCTGGTAGATAAGCTCCAGAGTCGCCAAGCTCTTATACTGCTCGCCGTCCGGCAGCGCCAACAACTCGACTTGTTTATCGGTCAGCCGCGCCAACAGCTGCTCGCCGAGCAGCGGCGCTATGGTGGTATTGGTAACCACCAGGGCGCGCTGGCCGTGTATATGCGCACAGAGATCGGCGCGCTCGAGCAACCCGGCGCCGATGGTGATGTCGTAACTGCGCGCAGCCAGGTCAACCTTGACAGTTAGATCGGCGGCAGAGGGACAACTGGACATGGCGGTTTCCTTATTAATAATAATTGACTGCTGACATTTAACGCAGTCGTTCAATTTGTTCAATCAGCCGCGCCGCCGAACGCCCCGCTGAGCCGTCGCCAGAATGAAAAGAGAGATCGGCCAGCTCGCTGTAGAGCGGTTCGCGCTCGGCGAGAATTCTCTCCACCACCTCGGCGCGGTTGTCCACCTGCAGCAGCGGTCGCGAGGTATCGTTGCGGGTGCGGCGCAGAATTTGCCCGGCACTGGCCATCAGATAGATCACCAACCCGCCGCTGGCGAGCAACTGGCGGTTGGCCTGCTGGGTGACAATACCACCGCCGGTGGCAATCACTAGCGGCTCCGGGCTCGCCAACACCTCTTCGAGCATAGCGGTTTCGCGGCGGCGAAAGCCCGACTCACCCTCGACATCGAAGATCCAGCTGATATCGGCGCCACAGCGCTGCTCGATGGCGCTGTCAATATCGACCAGTGGGCGGCGGTAGTGGTCGGCCAACTGGCGTCCAATAGTACTTTTACCGGCCCCCATAGGCCCAATTAAAATCAGATGCTGCTCTCTCATAGCGACTCGCCGGGGGGCATGGAGCCACTGGCTGCGGGGTCAAGCGCAGTGGTATCGTCGACAATTTTCGGCGTGATAAAAATCAACACCTCGCGTTTGTCACTGCGCCGCGCCTCGCTGCGAAACAACTTTCCCAACCACGGCAGATCGCCGAGCAGGGGCACCTTGTCGACGGCGTTGAGCTCTTCGGTCTGAAAAATACCGCCGAGCACCAGAGTTTGGCCGTTGGCAACCAATGCTTGGGTCTCGACCGCAGTGACATCGATGGAGGGCTCGCCGGTGGGGGTAAACGCCCCGACCGAATCCTGCGAGACCTTGAGGTCCATAATAATGCGGTCATCCGGGGTGATCTGTGGCGTCACCTGCAGCTGCAACACCGCCTCCTTAAATTCTACCGCGGTGGCGCCGCTACTGCTCGCTTTGCGGTAGGCGATTTCGGTGCCGGACTTGATGCTGGCTTGCTGTTTGTCGCCGGTCAGCACCTTTGGTTGCGAGACAATCTCCGCCATGCCATCAGACTCCAGCGCACTGAGCTCCATGTCGATGAAGAAGTCATCGGTCAAAAAACCCACCGCAAACGCCGCCGAAGGCTCGGCTACCGCCAGATCGACCGCCAGCGAGTCGCTCAGCGCAAAGTCGAAGTTGCGCTGGT
Organism: Gammaproteobacteria bacterium LSUCC0057; assembly: GCA_004535795.1. GTDB lineage: Bacteria > Pseudomonadota > Gammaproteobacteria > Pseudomonadales > Porticoccaceae > LSUCC0057. Next base: position 166,719 of record SPIA01000003.1, on the reverse strand, counting down.
AGTCGGTCTGCACCACGCTGTTGGCGGTGGCTGGATCAAAATCGGGGTCATAGAGTGTGCTAGAAATTTCACTGCTGTCGTAACTAAAGCTCTCGATTACGCCACCACCGGGGGCCAAACCACTGCGACGCCCGGAAAATCCCACGGTTTTGTCCCCAGGTGCCGTGACCAACCCGCCTTTGAGACGGTTGACTCCGGCAAAGCCCCAGCTGACCCCCAACTCCTTGCTAAAGTCGGTGCTGGCAATCACTATCCGCGCCTCTATCAGCACCTGCCGGATCGGCACATCGATCTCGGCGACCAACTGTTCGATCGCCCGCAACTTGTCCTCGGTGTCGTTGATAATCAGCGTATTGGTGCGCTGGTCGACCATTGCCGAGCCGCGCTCAGACAAGCGCGCTGACTCACCACCGCCTTGCAGCAGCTGGTGAATATCCTCAGCGGCGGCATATTTAATCCGCAAAAAGGCACTGCGCAGCGGCGCCAACTCTTGCAGCTGGCGGCCGGCTTCAAGTCGCTGGCGCTCCTGCTCGGCGATCTCCGCCGCCGGTGCCACCATAATCACGTTGCCCTCGCGACGCTTATCCAGCCCTTTGGCGCGCAGCACAATATCCAGCGCTTGATCCCACGGCACATTATCTAGTCGCAGCGTCACCGAACCACGCACCGCGTCGCTGGCGACCAGATTAAAACCGGTAAAATCGGCAATAATCTGCAGTACCGAGCGCACTTCAATATCCTGAAAATTCAGCGACAGCCGCTCGCCGCTGTAGCCTCCGCGCTGCTGCGTCTGCTCTACACGCTGTTGTGGTCTGATGGTCACCAGATAGTTGCGCTCGCGCTGAACTAACAGGTAGTCGTAGGGGGCGTTGCTGGTGAGGGTGATGCGCGCGCCAAAATTCTCCGCTGCGACGCCAATCTGCTGTACCGGAGTGGCAAAATCACTGACATCGAGCTTTCGCAGTAGCGACGGCTCGATGTCGCTGCCGAGCAGCTGCAACTCTAACTGGTTGCCATTGCGTTCGACATCAACGGCGAACTCACCGCCTGCAAAGACCAGCTGCAACTGCCCGGCGCCAGCCTCGAGCGGGCGAAAATCCAGCCCCTCAAGGCGACTGGCAGCAGTGCTGCGCGGAGTCATTACCACAGTGAGCTGGTCGCTGTCGCGGCGTTCAACAAAGCTCATCGGCGCCGGCAACTGCACCACTAAACGCAGATCAGCGCCGCTCACCGCCGCGCTCAAACGCGGCTCGCGCAGCGCCAACTGCTCGAGCAACGACGCCGCTGCTGCGCTCTGGTAGAGGTCTACCACCAGCTGCGCGGGCTGCTCTAACAGAAAGATCTCACTGGCAGCGGGCTCGCCGTCAAAGCGCAACTGCAGCTGCAACTGCTGTTCATCGCCAGTCAAACTGACCGCCTCCAAGCTCGCCGCGAAGACTGCGCCAGCACCCATCAGCCAGAGCGACAGCGCTGCACAACACGCCATTTTCACCGCTTTTCCTGTGCTCATTCGCCGCTCCTTTTGCCAGCTCGTCAGGTTATTTCGCAACATTTCTCAACACCATGGTGCGCGGGCGCAGACGCCACTCGCCATCGCCTCCGGGGACTTTTTCCAACAACTCGATGCGGCTCTCAGCAACACTGCTGACGCGGCCAAAATTTTGGCCGACAAAATCGCCAGGTGCCACCGTAAAGATCCGTCCACCACCCTCCACCAGCCCCCAGCGCACCCCATCGACCAGCATCGAACCGACCATCTGCAGCGAGCCGAGCGGCAGCAACTCCAGCGCCGTGCGCGGCCGCGTCAGATCAGGCGCTGCCACCGCAGCACCGGCGAGCTGGTCGCTGCCGACATCTAACAGCGGCGAGTGAAATGGGCTGCGCAGACCGCTGGCACTGTAGCTCAGTGGCACAATCGCAGGAAACTGTGGCAGGGCTGGCACGCTGCCGGCAGGTCGGTTGCGCGCCTCTGCCAGCGCCCGCTCCAGCGATTGCTGGTGTGGCTCTGCACAACCGGACAACAGCACCAATAGCACGGCGGCCGCCGCCAAGCGCCGTGTCAACTGTCGCTTTGAGCCACTCAAGGTTGCACCTGTGGGGCGGCTTGATGGCGGTAAGTGAGCGCCGCTATCGATAGCGTCAAGGTGCCATTGTCGTCGCTGCGCAAGGTAAAATCGTGTAGTGTCACAATACGCGGCAAGCTGGCCAAGCCGGCCATAAAATGGCCGAAGTCGTGAAAACCGCCGACCACCTGCAGCGCGATAGGCAGCTCAGTGTAAAAGGTTGCCTCGCGCTCGTCCTGCAGCGATAGCGATTCCACCGCCAGACCAGAGCCGTTCGCCAACCGCGTAATCTCCTCCAACAGCGCCGGCACCTCGGCGTCTGATGGCAGCTGCTGCAACAGTTTCTCCAAATCGCCGCCAAGCTGTTGCATCTGCTCGCGATAAGTTGCCAAGTGGGCGGCCTGAAAAGCCAGCCGCGCATAGCGATCCAACAGCTGCTGCTCGCGCGCCTGAGCCTGCTGACGCTCCTCCCCCTGTGGGCCGAGCAACACCGCAAAGCCGGCCGCGAAGCTGAGCAAAAACGCCAATACCAAGGCGGCGCGGCGCAACTCAGGCGGCCACAACCCAGTCTTAGCGACATCTAATTGCGCAAAATCGGTCTGGCGCAAGGCACGCCAATCGCTCTGCAGAACAGCCCGACAGCGCTGCACAGCAACGCGCAGCGCCATCATTATCTGCTGCCACCGACGCGCGCCAGCCATCACTCTACGCTCTCCGCACCAGCGATCCGCTCGGCGACCACTGCCGCGGTCACCTGCAAGCTAAAACGGCTGCCACTCTCCCCTAGCCGTTGATCGCGATCGACTCGACTCAGCGTCGCTTGTGAGAAGTATTCACTGGCTTCTAGCGCCCGCAGCAGTGCTGATATCGCCTCATTGGAGACTGCGTATCCGCGCGCACGTATCAAGCCACTCTCGGCGCTCAGCTCAGTAAAGTAGAGGCCAGCGGGGGTGGCCGCGGCCAGATCGGCAAATACCGCAACCCAGTCGCTGCGCTGCGACTGCAGTGCGCGAATTAGGCCGACACGCTGCAATTGACGCTCTTTCATACTGCGCAGCTCAGTAATTTCAGCCACCTCGGCAGCCATCTGTTCAACTTGGCCAAGTAGATAGTGGTTGCGCTGCTGTTGCCGCTCCAAGGCCCACTGCGCAATGCCGTAACAGAGCGCGGTAAGTAGCATGGCCGCCGCCACAGCCAACAGTAACTGCAGTGCAAAGCGGCGGTTTTTGCGCGCTCGCGCCGGGCCGCGCCACGCCAGCAAGTTGATGGTTACGACCATTTTTCGCTCCCCACCGCCAACCCCAAAGCCGGCAACAATAAAAAGCCCTGACTGCGCAGCACCGCGCTATCGAGCGCGTCGGCCAACTTCACTGCCGCCAGTGGATCCGCCAATTGACAGTTGAGTCCGCTGCTCTGCGCCAGGGTTGTCAGCAGTTGCGGCTGATCGGCGTCGACACCGGCCACCAGCAGCTGATCGACAAAATTATAGGGGCTGGAGGCATAAAAGAACTGCAGCTCGCGGCCGATCTGCTCGACCAACCCCTGAGTCGGCAACGCCGCGGCGCTGGCCCGCGGCTTTTCGCGGCTGTACAGCAACTCGCCGGCCATGATCACCGCTAGCGTCAACGAGTGCTCGCCGATATCGACTAACGCGACCACCTGCGCGCTGTCGGGGAGCTGATGTTGCAGCAGCGTCACGGCGCGCTGTAGAGAGAGGTTCTCGACATCGACCAGAATAGGCTGCAGCCCGGCAGCGAGCAGTAGCGCCTCGCGCGATTCGACATACTCGCGCCGACAAGCGACCAGCTGCACCGGATTCAGCGCGCCATCGGCACTGCCCAAGCGCTGAAAGTCCCAGCATATTTCATCGGCTGGATAGGGAATGTGCTGTTCAATTTCAAAGCCCAGCAACTCTTCGAGCTGTTCGTCACTAAACTGCGCTGGCAACTCCAGACGCTTGCTGATCGCCGCCGCCGTCGGCACCGCAATGGCCGCTTCACAGCCCGCCGCATCGAGCGTCTGCACCGCAGTGCGCAACTGCTCCAGCAGCGGCTCAAACTCGACTATTTGCCGTTCGACCACCGCCCCCGCAGTGAGCGGTTGACGGTAAAACCCCTTGATCGAAAGCGTCGACGCAACGCTGCGCTCCACCCGCAGCACCGTTAAATGGGTTGCCGACAGGTCGATACAAAGCAGCGCGCGCGGGCGCGGTAATAGCCATCGTTGCCAGTTGATAACAACTCCTTGCGGCCGGCGCGCGCAGACAGCGCCGGTGGTCAGCCGTTGCACTTATCGCCGCGCATGCCACGCAGCGACCCAATTTATCCGCCAGACAAGACCACAGCCGGCAGACCTTCTATAATGTGGCGCTATAATACACGCTCAAAGAGACCTGCGCCTACCGTGTCAAAGTTCCTGTCGATGTTGTTACTTTCTCTGCTGCGCAAGCTGTTGCCACTGGCCCTGGCCGGCGTGGGCGGCAGTTTAATGCTGGGCAGTTTTTTGTTTTTATACCTCAGCCCAAAACTGCCCGAAGTCGAGCAGCTCAACCAGATCGAACTGCAGATCCCACTGCGCATCTACAGTCAAGATCTGCAGTTAATTGCCGAATTTGGCGAGAAAAAACGCAACCCGGTCGCCTATGAAGAGATCCCGCAACCGCTCATTCAAGCGTTTTTAGCCGCCGAAGATGACGGCTTTTTTAGCCACAACGGCGTCGATATCGCCGGCTTGTTGCGCGCCGCTTACGAGCTGGTAACCACCGGCTCAATTCAGAGCGGCGGCAGCACCATCACCATGCAGGTAGCGCGCAATTTCTTCCTCGACGCTCGCCAAGAGTTTGCCCGCAAATTTAATGAAATTCTATTGGCACTCAAAATAGAGCGACAGCTCGACAAACAGGCCATTCTGTCGCTTTATGTCAACAAAATTTATCTCGGCAACCGCGCTTACGGGGTGGGTGCTGCCGCTCAGGTCTACTACGGCGCCACCTTGCAACATCTCTCGGTAGCGCAGATGGCGATGATCGCCGGGCTGCCGAAAGCGCCGTCGCGCTACAACCCGATCGCTAACCCGCAGCGCGCCAAAATTCGCCGCGACTGGATTCTCGGGCGCATGCACCAGCTCGGTTGGCTCACCGACCAACAGTATCAAAGCGCACTCGCCGAGCCCGACACGGCCCGTTATCACGGCTCGCTGGCCGACCTGCAAGCGGCCTATGCCGCCGAAATGGCGCGCCGTGAAATGATCGAGCGCTACGGCCTCGACGCCTATACTCAGGGGCTGCAAGTGATTACCACCATCGATGCCAAACTGCAGCGCGCCGCCACTCGCGCGGTGCAGACCGGTATTCTCGAATACGACTGGCGCCACGGTTACCGCGATCTCGAACAACGTCAGCTGCCAGAGTCAGAGTGGCAAACGACGCTCGACAACACGCCGCGCTACGGCGAGCTGGTACCGGCAATTGTCACCGCCGTGCAGGCCCAGCAACTCACTCTGCTGCTCGACGACGGCTCGTCGGCAACGCTCGACTGGCAACAGGGGCTTGAGGGGCTGCGCCGCTACCGCTCGGTCAACAACCGCTCGGCACCGATCAGCGACAGCCACGAGCTATTTCAAGTGGGCGATCTGGTGCGCGTACACCGTGTCGACGGCCAGTGGCAGTTGACCCAGCTGCCCGCCGTGCAGGCGGCACTGGTAGCACTCAACCCCAGCGATGGCGGAGTGCGCGCGGTGGTCGGCGGCTTTGATTACCGGCTCAGCAACTTCAACCGCGCCAGCCAGGCGGTGCGCCAACCCGGCTCCAACTTTAAACCGTTCCTCTACGCCACCGCACTGGCCAACGGCTACACTCCGGCATCCATCATCAACGATGCGCCGGTAGTGTTTGCCGACGCCAATCTCGAAGAGGCGTGGCGGCCAGAGAACGATGGCGGCAAATTTTATGGGCCGACCCGTCTGCGCCAGGCGCTCTACCGCTCGCGCAACTTGGTCTCTATTCGATTGCTGCGCGAACTCGGTATTGAGCGCGCGCTGCAAGGCATTGAAAAGTTCGGTTTTGATACCGCCGCGATGCCGCGCGACCTGTCGCTGGCGCTGGGCACCTTTGCCATGACACCGCTGCAGATTGCGGCCGGCTATGCGGCACTGGCCAATCAGGGCTTTGCGGTATCGCCCTACCTCATCGATAAAGTGATCGACCGCAGCGGCGAGGTGATCTTTGCCGCCAACCCCGCCACCGCCTGCCTGCGCTGTGAACAGCGCCAGCAACCACCGCCGCAGACGCTGCAGCGCGAGACACAACTGGCAGCGCTGCTCACTATCCTCAACCAGCGCAGTGCCGACGCCGATGAGCGGCTCAGTCTGGCCACACTGCAGCAGGCGCTGCTCGCCACCCCGGCCGCCGAACGCCCCCGCGCAGAGCGGGCACTCGATGCGCAGAGCGCCTTTTTGATCGATTCGATGCTACGCGATGTCATTACCCTGGGCACCGGCCGCCGCGCGCTGGAACTGCAGCGCAGCGATTTGGCCGGCAAAACAGGGACCACCAATGGCCCTCGCGACGCCTGGTTCTCCGGCTACGCGCCGACATTGGTAGCGACCGCCTGGGTCGGCTTTGACGACAATAGTCAACTGGGCCGCAACGAGTACGGCGGCTCGGCTGCACTGCCGATTTGGATTAATTTCATGCGCGACGCGCTCGCCGATGTCGCCGACCTTCCGCGGCAGCAGCCGGCCGGCATTGTGCAAGCCAAAATTGACCCGACCACTGGGCTGCGGGTAGCACCCGCAGAACAAGGGCTGGAAGAGTTTTTCAAAAGTGATCAGCTGCCGCCTTTGCAACAACCACAGCAGCGCGGTGATTCACTGCCAGATGAGCTGTTCTAGCGGCGCGAGGGCGTTTTTGCCGTCGGCTGCGGCAGCCAACTCCACCACGGTAGTGACGGGTCGCCGACGGCGATAAAGGCGCCGTTGTAAGGGGTTTTCTTGCTGTAGCGCAGCGGCTCACCGCGGCGGTCCAGCACCTCGCCGCCGGCGCCGCGCAAAATCGCATGGCCAGCGGCAATATCCCACTCACCGGTGCGGCCGTAGCGCGGGTAGCAGTCGACCTGACCGGCGGCGATGCGACACAGTTTCAATGAGCTGCCCAGCGGCTGGCGCACCACGGTAGTGAACCGCGCCGCGAGCGCGGCGCGAATCCGCTCGGCAGCCGCGGCGCTGTGGCGGCTGCTGGCAGTCACCACCAGCGGCGCAGCGGCGCAGCCAGACGGCGCCGGTCGAGTGCGCAACGGCTGCTGCTGGCCGGCGATCTGCGCCCAGCTGCCGTACTGCTCGCCGCCTTGATAGAGCTCGTCGCCGAGCGGCAGATAAACGGTGCCAAAGACCGCTTGGCACTGTTCTATGAGGGCGATATTGACGGTGAACTCACCGCTTTTGGCGAGAAACTCTTTGGTGCCGTCGAGCGGATCGACTAGCCAGTAGCGCGGCCAACTGCGGCGCTGCTGATCGCTGACCGGCTCGGATTCCTCAGAGAGCACCGGCAGCTGCGGGAACAACTGCTGCAGGCCGTCGACGATGATGCGGTGTGCTGCCAGATCGGCAGCGGTGATCGGCGAGTCGTCAGTTTTGTGACTCAGCTGCCAGTTGTCACTGCGGTAAATATCGACAATGGCAGCGCCGGCGCGGCGCGCCAGTGCCGCCAGCGCCGCGATCTGTTCGCGAGTCAGTGGCGCACTCATGCCAAGCAGCGCTTTAAAACGGTGGCGATTAGATTAGAATGGCGGCTACAGATCATCTGCCGGATTATACTTGTGAATCTCGATTGGGACAGCATTGACACCGTTTTGCTCGACATGGACGGCACCCTGCTCGACCTACATTTTGACAACTACTTTTGGTTGCAACATCTACCCCAGCGCTACGCCGAGCACCGCGGCATCACGCTCGACGAGGCCAACCGCCAACTGCACCAGTGGTTTAATGAAAAACGCGGTACGCTCAACTGGTACTGCTTGGACCACTGGCGTGAACTGGTCGACATGGATCTGCTGCCCCTCAAACGCGAGGTTGGTGCGCGCATCAGCGAGCGGCCACAAGCGAAGCAGTTCCTGCAATTTCTCGCCGACAAAGGCAAACGCCGAGTGCTCATCACCAACGCCCACCGCGCCGGTCTTGCACTGAAGTTTTCCCAGACCGGTATTGCCGACCAGCTCGATTTGGTGATTAGCTCGCACGACTACGGTTACCCAAAAGAGCACCCACAATTTTGGCGCCATCTCTACCGCGTATTGCCCTGTTCACCGCAGCGAGCGCTGTTTATCGACGACTCCGAACCGGTGCTGCGCGCCGCCGGCGAGTTCGGTATTGGCCAACTGCTCGGCATCAGCCAACCCGACAGCTGCGGACCGATGCAGAGCCACACCGCTGCGCCGTTGTTGCGCTGTTTTAGCCAGCTGATGAGCGACGCATGAGCGATGCCAGCCCAGACAAGTTGCGGATTGACCGCTGGCTGTGGGCGGCGCGTTTTTACAAGACCCGCAACTTAGCCAAAACCGCCATCGACAGCGGCAGGGTCGCTATCGATGGCGTCAAGGTAAAACCGAGCCGTCAGGTCGAGATCGGCCAGCAGATAACCCTCAGCCGCGGCTGGGAGCGGCTGGTCGTCGAAGTCACCGCACTGAGCTCAGCGCGCCGCGGCGCCCCTGAGGCGGCGCTGCTCTACCGCGAGACCGCGGCCAGTATCGCCGCCCGCGAGGCTCAACAAGAGCAGCGGCGGCTGCAGCCGCCCAGCGCCGCCCCGCAGCGCCCCAGTAAACGCCAGCGGCGACAAATTCACCGCTTTATTCACCGCGATCAACGCGACGATGAGCACTAATCACCAGAGAACCGAGTATGTCTAGACTGCCCCGCAATGCCGATCAACTGCAGCGCTTTACCTTTGCCGACGCCGATGTACGCGGCAGCGTGGTGACGCTGTCACAAAGCTATCAGGAGCTGCTCGGCAACCATGATTACCCGCCGCCAGCGGGCCAGCTACTCGGCCAATTTGCCGCGGCGGCAACACTGCTGGCAACGCTGCTCAAACACGACGCCAGCGTCATTATCCAAGCCCACGGTGCCGGCTTACTCTCCACAGTAATGGCCGAATGCGACCACCAGCTCAATCTGCGCGGCATAGTCACCGCCGCCGAGCAGCCCGGCGGCATCGCCGCTATCGACGCCGACGCGACCCTGGCGCAACTCCTCGGCGATGCCACTCTGGCGATCACCATACAACCGGCGCAAGGCCAACGCTATCAGGGTATTGTCGCTCTGCAAGGGGGCGATTTGGCGAGCGCGCTGGAGCAGTATTTCAACCAATCTGAGCAGCTGCAAAGCACCCTCAAGCTAGCCGCTGACAGCGACTGTGCAGCCGGTTTGCTGCTGCAACAGCTGCCCGCCGAGCAGGCCTCTGACCGCACCGTTGATGGCGCAGAAACTTGGCATGAACTGGTACTGCTGGCGGCCACTCTGCAGCCCGATGAGCAGCTACAGCTCGACCATCAGCAACAGCTGACGCGTCTGTTTCACCAGCACCCTCTCAATCTGCGTGAAGCCCTGCCGGTTAAGTTTCGTTGCAGCTGCTCGGAGCAGCGCACTATCGCTGCACTGCTGGCACTGGGCGCCGATGAGATTGCGGCGATGATTGCCGAACAACCGGTCACCGAGGTGGTCTGCCAATTTTGCAACTTTCCCTACAGCTTCAGTGCTGGGCAGCTGCAGGCACTCCTCGATCAGAGCCATCGGCACTAAATTGGGGCGTTCTGATATAGACCAGAGGGACGATATTGATGCGGTGAATAGTGGTATTCGGCACACTTAACTGAGTGCTGTTCTGTGGCACAATGTCATTCAAATTTTGGCACTGTCTGATCAAGCTATCAGCTCTGCACAGTTAACTGTACCGACAAGAGACGAACGAGAATGACCGAACCGACTGTTTATCGCGACCTCAGCTCAGCCCAACTGATTGAAATGGCCATCGCCCGCGGCGAAGGCACCCTCACTGACAGCGGCGCACTGCTAGCCGTCACCGGTCAGCGCAGCGGCCGCTCTCCCGCCGACCGCTTTATCGTCGACGAGCCCAGCAGCAGCGATGCCATTGACTGGGGCGCCGTCAACCGACCGATCGCCGCCGACCGTTTCGATGCGCTGTGGGAGCGCGTCGACGCCCACCTCGGCGCCACTGATCGCTTCGTTTCGCGGCTGCATGTCGGCCAAGACAGCGAGCACTACATCCCGGTTAAAGTGACCACCGAAACCGCCTGGCATCAGCTGTTTGCGCGCAACATGTTCATCCGCGCCGAAAAATACAACGGCGCCGGCAAAGAGGAGTGGAAGATTCTCCACGCCGCCAACTTTGTCTGCGACCCGGCCCGCGATGGCACCAACAGCGACGCCGTGGTGATCGTCAATTTCGCCCAGCGCAAGGTGCTGATCGCCGGCATGAAGTACGCCGGCGAAATGAAAAAAGCGATGTTCTCGGTGCAGAACTTCCTGCTCCCCGAGAAAGATGTGATGCCGATGCACTGCTCGGCCAACGTCGGTGAAGACGGCGATACCGCACTGTTCTTCGGCCTCTCTGGCACCGGTAAAACCACCCTGTCGGCCGACCCCGACCGCTACCTGATCGGCGACGACGAGCACGGCTGGGGCAAGGGCACCGTCTTTAATCTGGAGGGCGGCTGCTACGCCAAAACCATCGATCTCTCGCAAAAGAACGAGCCAGTCATCTGGGATGCCATCCGCTTTGGCGCCATCGTCGAGAACGTGGTGGTCAATGAACAGCGGCAGCCCGACTACTGCGACACCAGCCTCAGCGAGAACGGTCGCTGCAGCTACCCGCTCGAACACGTTGAAAAGCGCTGTGTCGCCAACCAGAGCGGCGAGCCGAAGAACATTATTTTCCTCACTTGCGATGTCACCGGGGTGTTGCCGCCGGTCTCTATACTCAGCAAAGAGGCGGCCGCCTACCACTTCCTGAGCGGCTACACCGCCCGCGTCGGCTCCACCGAGATGGGTGCCGAGGCCGGCATCCACCCGACCTTCTCTACCTGCTTTGGCGCACCGTTCATGCCGCGCCCAGCCGCGGTTTACGCCGAGTTGCTGATGCGCCGCATCGAAGAGTTCGGCTCGCGCGTCTACCTGGTCAACACCGGCTGGACCGGTGGTGCCGGTGGTGCCGGTGGTACAGGCAGCCGCTTCCCGATCCCAGTCACCCGAGCAGTGGTGACCGCCATTACCAGCGGCGCGCTAGAGAACTGTGCCACAGAGCATCTGGAACAGCTCAACTTAGAGATCCCGACCGCAGTGCCCGGCGTCGACGCCAGCTACCTCAACCCGCGCAACAACTGGGGTGACACCGCCGCCTACGATGCTCAAGCGAGCAAACTGGCCGGGCTGTTCGTCGAAAATATCAAGAAATTCGCCCCCGCCGCAGAGGTGATTGCGGCCGGCCCCAAAGCCTAACGGCTGCAGGTTAAAATACAAACCGGCTGCGGTTGCGCAGCCGGTTTTTTTATTTGCGGAGCGCGCCAATGAGTGAACTGTTTTTAATCCGCCACGGTCAGGCCTCGTTTGACGCCGATGACTACGACCAGCTGTCGCCACTCGGCGAGCGCCAGAGCGTGCTACTCGGCGAGTACTTTGCCGCTCAGCAGCTCCACTTTGATCTACTCGCCTGCGGCTCGCTGCGCCGTCACCGCCAGACTCTAAACGGTATCTGCCGCGGTCTCGGCCAAACCATGGAGGGCTACAGCGAACAACCCGGCATCGACGAGTACGACTTCAGAACACTGACCCGCGACTATGCCGCCCAGTTCGCCGACGACCCGCTGTGGCTGGCGGTACAGCAGCAGCCACGCGATAAAAACGTCTATTACCGGTTGCTGCGGCGGGTGCTGATCGCCTGGCAGGGCGAGCGCTTTGCCACCCGCGCCGAAAGCTACCAGCAGTTTGTCGACCGCGTTGCGGCGGTAACTGCCTGGGCACAGCAGCAGTCGCAACAGCACCGTCGCATCGCCATTGTTGGCTCCGGCGGCTCTCTGGCGCTGTTTATCGGCGCGGTGCTGGGGCTCGGCGTTGAACAGATCGTCGACCTCAACCTGCAGACCAAAAATACCGCACTGCACCGCTGCTACCTGAACCGCGATACCATCAAATTGGCGAGCTGGAACCACACCCCCCACCTCGACCCGATCGAGCGGCACGAGCTGGTCAGCTACGGCTGAGTTACTGCGCAAAACCGGTTACACTAATACCACTACCGTCAACGAGCAGAGCACCATGGACCCGCGTTTTATTGCCGACAGCTTCATCGAGAAACTCAGCCAACAGCTGCCCGCCGGGGCCAGCAAACTCGGTGAGGAGTTTCGCGAGCAGCTAAAAAAAGCCGCTACCGCGGTCTTCAAAGAGCTCGACTTGGTCACCCGCGATGAGTTTGATAGCCAGGCTGCGCAGCTCGACCGGCTCAGCGAGCAGTTGGCGCGCCTCGAACAGCAGCTCGAGCAGCTCGACCACTAACCCACCGCTGCAGCGGCTATGGCCAAGCCACTGGCCGAGCAGAATTGCTACAGCCACCTACACTCTAACGGAGTGCCGCCACTGCCGGCGGCGACCAGACTAGAGTGAGCTGTCAATGTCCTATGCCACGCTGCTGTGCCGCGCCAAACTCGGCGTCACCGCGCCGTTAGTTACCGTTGAGGTGCACATCAGCTCGGGGCTGCCCGGCTTTACGATTATCGGCTTGGCCGAAACAGCGCTGAAAGAGTCGCGCGAGCGCGTTCGATCGGCGTTAATGGCCAGCCATTTTGAGTTTCCGCTGCAGCGCATCACCGTCAATCTCGCACCGGCTGAACTGCCCAAGGCCGGCGGTCATTATGACCTAGCGATCGCCGTGGGCATCCTCATCGCCTCCGGACAGCTCGACCCCGGCGACACCGGCGATATTGAATTTATTGGCGAGCTGGCGCTGAACGGTGCGCTGCGCCCCGCCGAAGGGTTGCTACCAGCAGCACTGGCCTGCAGCGAAGCTGGTCACCAGCTGATCTGCAGCGCTGACCACGGCATTGCGCCGGTACTGCTGGAGTCGCTGCAGGGCGTTGGCGGCAGCCACCTATTAGAGGTCTCTGCGCATCTCCAGCAGCGCTTACAACTACCGGCGCTGCAGAGCTTGGCGGTACCGTGCAGCGCACCACGCGCTGTCGAAGGCGGAGAAGTCGCCGACATTATCGGTCAGAGTGCTGCCAAACGGGCGCTGCTGATCGCCGCCTGCGGCGGTCACAACCTGCTGTTTAGCGGCCCGCCCGGAAGCGGAAAAACCCTGCTCGCCAGCTGCCTACCGGCGCTACTACCGCCGCTCGACGCTGAGCACTTTCGCCAGCTGGCGGTGCTCTATGCGGTCGCTGGCGAAGCGCTGCCGACACCGCTCTACCAACCGCCGTTTCGAGCTCCCCACCACAGCGCCTCAGCGACAGCTCTGGTCGGCGGCGGCAGCCAGCCACAGCCCGGGGAGGTGTCACTGGCCCACGGCGGCGTGCTGTTTCTTGATGAACTGGCCGAGTACCCGCGCCACACCCTGGATCTGCTGCGCGAACCGCTCGAATCGGGTGAAATCAACATTATTCGCACACGCGCCTCGGCGCTGTTCCCCGCGCAGTTTCAACTGCTCGCCGCCACCAATCCCTGCCCGTGTGGCTACGCTCCGAGCAGCCGCTGCCAGTGCAGCGCCGAGCTCATTCGCCGCTACCGGGCGCGGCTCTCTGGGCCGTTGATGGATCGTATCGATCTGCAGGTGGAGGTGGCGGCACTGGCGCCCGAGCAGCTCACCCAGAGCAGTGGTACCTCACTCAGTCAGCGCGGTCCCAGCAGTGCCGAACTGCGCCGCCAAGTTTTGCGCTGCCGCCAGCGACAACAGCGGCGCCAGCAGACCGTGAACGCACGGTTAACCCGCGAACAGTTGGAGCTGCACTGCCCGCTCAGCGACCAACAGCGCCAGCTGCTGGGTAGTGCAATAGAACGATTCGGTCTCTCTGCGCGCAGCTACTACCGGATTTTGCGGGTGATGCGCACGCTGGCCGACCTGCGCGATGCCGAGCAGCCCAACAGCGACGACCTCTATGAGGCGCTCAGCTTGCGCGTAGGAGAGGCGTAACTGGCTACTCTGGGCGCATGTGCGGGAACAGCAAGACGTCGCGGATCGACGCCGAGTCAGTCAGCAGCATTACCAGACGGTCTATGCCGATGCCCTCGCCAGCCGTCGGCGGCAGGCCGTACTCCAGAGCCCGAATGTAGTCGTGATCAAAATGCATCGCCTCGTTGTCGCCGGCCTCTTTTTCAGCCACCTGTTGACGGAAGCGCTCGGCTTGATCTTCGGCATCGTTGAGCTCCGAGAAGCCGTTGGCGATCTCGCGGCCACCGATAAAAAATTCAAAGCGGTCAGTGACAAATGGATCTTGGTCATTGCGGCGCGCCAGTGGTGACACCTCGGCCGGGTAGTGGGTAATAAAAGTCGGCTGAATCAACCGGTGCTCGACGGTCTCTTCGAAGATCTCAATCTGCACCTTGCCCAACCCCCAGCTCGGCTTTAGAGCAATACCAAGCGCCGCGGCGATGGTCCGCGCACCCTGCTCATCGCCGAGTTGACTGGCGGTAATCTCAGGGTTGTAGTGCAAAATCGCGTCAAATACCGAGAGCTGAGCAAACGGCTGAGCAAAGTCATAGCGAATCTCTTCAACTACTTCACCCTCAGCGTTTTTCACCCGATTGATCACTTCAGTGCTGCCGAGCACGCTCTGTGTTAGCTGGCGCAGCATATCCTCTGTCAGCGCAATCAGATCGCGGTAATCGGCGTAAGCCTGGTAGAACTCGAGCATGGTGAATTCAGGGTTGTGGCGAGTCGACAGCCCCTCGTTGCGGAAGTTGCGGTTGATCTCGTAGACGCGATCGAAGCCCCCCACCACCAAGCGCTTTAAGTAGAGCTCGGGAGCGATACGCAGATACATATCGATATCCAGCGCGTTGTGGTGGGTGATAAACGGCCGCGCCACCGCGCCGCCGGGAATGACTTGCAGCATCGGCGTCTCGACCTCGAGAAACTGACGGCCGTCGAGATAGCTGCGAATAAACGACACCACCTGCGAGCGGATACGAAAGGTGTCGCGCACCTCTGGATTAGCGATCAGGTCGACATAGCGTTGGCGGTAGCGCAGCTCTTGGTCGGCGAGCCCGTGGAATTTGTCCGGGAGCGGTCGCAGCGACTTAGTCAGCAGTTGGTACTCGTCTAGCTGCACATAGAGTTCGCCCTTGCCCGATTTGTGCAGCGCACCGCGCACCGCAATGATATCGCCAAGGTCGAGCGATTTGGCAAAGCCGCGCGCCTCCTTGGTGACGTAGAGCTGTAGCGAGCCGCTGCTGTCTTGCAGGACCATAAATGCGCCGCGGTTGCGTATCAGCCGCCCTGCTACCGCAACAATATGGCCGGCCTCTGCCAGTTGCTCTTTGCTCTGCTCGCCATAAGCTGCTTGCAGCGCAGCGGCATCGGTGTCAGGGCGAAAGTCGTTGGGAAATACTACCGCGGCACTGTCGCGCAGTTGCGACAGCTTGGCCCGCCGCTCTGCGATCAGTCGATTTTCATCCAGCGGGGCGGTGGTTTGTGTATCGGTCATGAGAGTACCTGTGAGGTCACGTGCAATGAGAACGTCAGTTATAGCCCAGCTTTGAGCGAAGCCTGAATAAAGGGGTCGAGCTTGCCGTCGAGTACCGCCTGTGTGTTGCGCGTCTCGACACCGGTGCGCAGATCTTTAATGCGGGCGTCGTCGAGCACATAGGAGCGGATCTGGCTGCCCCAGCCAATGTCGGACTTGGCATCCTCAGCGGCTTGAGCCGCCGCTTGGCGCTCCATCATCTCTTTTTCGTAGAGCTTAGCGCGCAGCATCTTCCAACATTTATCGCGGTTCTGGTGCTGCGAGCGCTCGCTCTGGCACTGCACCACGATGCCGCTGGGGGCGTGGGTAAGGCGCACCGCCGAATCAGTTTTATTGATGTGCTGACCACCGGCGCCGGAGGCGCGATAGGTATCGGTGCGGACATCGGCAGGATTGATCTCGATATCGATATTGTCATCGATCTCCGGGGAGACAAACACCGCAGAAAACGAGGTGTGGCGGCGATTGCCAGAGTCAAACGGCGACTTGCGCACCAGCCGGTGAACACCGATCTCGGTGCGCAGCCAACCAAACGCGTAGTCGCCCTCTACCTGTACGGTGGCACTTTTGATACCGGCCACTTCGCCGGCCGAGCACTCGACCAGCGTCGCCTTAAATCCTTTGTCGTCGGCCCAGCGCAGATACATGCGCAGTAGCATTTCAGCCCAATCTTGCGCCTCGGTGCCACCAGAGCCGGCCTGAATATCTAGATAAGCGTTGGCCGGATCCATCTCGCCGGAGAACATCCGTCTGAACTCCAGTTCCGCCAATGCCTGCTCGAGCTTGCTGATTTCCGCGACCACCGCATCGACGGTGTCGTTATCATTCTCTTCGACGGCCATGGCCAACAGCTCGCGGCTGTCACTAACGCCGCTGTCGAGATCGTCTATCGTTGCCACCACCGCTTCCAGAGCTGCCCGCTCGCGGCCCAGTGACTGCGCCCGATCGGCATCGTTCCAGACATCGGGCTCGGCCAGCTCTAACTCAACCTCGGCTAGTCGCTCTTTTTTGTCAGCGTAGTCAAAGATACCCCCTGAGCACATCGGTGCGGGCGGCGAGATCATCGAGGGCGGTGTAGTACGGGTTAACTTCCATGGCGGTTACCAGTTGTCGACTAATGGGGCGGCAGTGCAAGGCGCGCATTTTAGCTCAGCAGGTGGTTAGGCGTCCATGAATCGACAGTCGCAGTGCCATGCAAAGCGCTCTGGCAACGGCTATGATAGCGTGCAACCCGTCGCTCAAGCGCTATCTGTCACCGCCAGAAATCTGAGGCCAAGATGAAAAAATTCCTGCTCGTTGTACTCTGCACGCTGTTCGCATACCTGCTGTTGTGGCCGGTCGCTGTCGACCCCGTGGCGTGGCAGAGCGCCAAGGCGTCTGAGTTCGCCGGCGTCTATGCGCGCAACCAGCGCTTGGCTGCAGTCGAGCGTTTGGCCATCGCCGATGATGCGCAGCTACACGGTCCCGAGGCGGTTGCCGCAGGCGCTGACCAACAGCTCTATTTTTCTACCGGCGAGGGGTGGATTATCCGCCACAACCCCGTTACCGGCAGCAGCGAACGCTGGGTCAATGTTGGCGGGCGACCGCTCGGTCTGGCGTTTGACCGCAGCGGCCGACTGCTGGTCGCCAACGCCTATCTGGGGCTGCAAAGCGTCAGCCGCGACGGCACCATTGAGCTGCTCACCGATCGCGTCGATGGCCGGCGTATCGAGTACGCCGATGACCTCGACATCGCTGCCGATGGCACCATCTACTTCAGTGACGCCTCGACCAAGTTTGGCGCCGAAAAATTTGGCGGCACCTATCCGGCGAGCATACTCGATCTGCTCGAACACGGCGGTCATGGCGAGCTACTCGCCTACTCGCCGCACACTGGCGTCACCACGCGACTGTTAGACGGCTTGCAATTTGCCAACGGCGTGGCGGTCGCTGCTGATAGTGCTTTTGTGCTGGTCAACGAAACCGGCGCCAACCGCGTAGTGCGTTACTGGTTGACCGGCCCGCGCCAGGGTCACAGCGAGATCTTCCTTGACGCGCTGCCGGGCTTTCCTGACAACTTGGTCCGCGACGGCGACCACTTCTGGCTCGGCTTGGTGTCGCCGCGGCTGCCTCTGCTCGATGCCCTAGCCGACTGGCCACTGCTGCGCAAAATAGTGGCGCGACTGCCAGAGCGGTTTAAACCCGCCGCGAAACACTACAGCCACCTGCTGCGTATCGACAGTAACGGCCGAGTAGTGGAATCATTGCAAGACCCCAGTGGTGGCTATCACACCATTACCGGCGCGCTGCGCACCAGCGGCGAGATGGGCAACTGGCTCTATCTGACCAGCTTGCACGAGCGCAGCCTAGCCCGCTTGCGCTACCCCACTGGCGAGTAGGCGACAACCGCTGTCGACTCGGGCAAATGCGCACCAACTGCATGGATAAATCTCTGCAACCTGGCGCTATGCTTGCACGATGACCAAACCCATTTGCCAGCAACTGCAGTCGCACTTTTACCAGCGCTTTTTTGACCCAGAGCAGCTTGATGCCGAGCGCATGGTCGCCGCGCAGGCGCCCACGCCACTGCAACAGCCGCACTGGGTGCACCGCAACGAACCGCTGCTGGCCCAGCTCGGGGTGTCGTTAGACGATCCGCAGTTGCTGACAGTGCTCGCTGGCAGCGCGGCACCGCCGCCACTCAAGCCGTTTGCCACCGTCTATTCCGGCCACCAGTTCGGCCACTGGGCCGGGCAACTCGGTGATGGCCGCGCACTGGGGCTGGGAGAGCTGCCCTACCGCGACACTGCCAGCGGCAGCGAGCAGTGGCTGGAGGTGCAGCTCAAAGGGGCTGGCCCCACCCCCTACTCACGTTTTGCCGACGGCCGGGCGGTGTTGCGCTCGAGCATCCGCGAGTACCTCTGCAGCGAGGCCATGCACGGGCTCGGCATTGCCACTACTCGGGCCCTGACGCTGGTGGCCAGCGCCACTCCGGTACAGCGCGAGCGCAGTGAGCGCGCTGCGGTGGTCTGCCGGGCGGCGCGCAGCTTTCTCCGTTTTGGCCACTTTGAACACTACCACTACAGCGGCCAACCAGAGCGCGTCGCCGCGCTCGCCGACTACCTGATCGAGCGCCACTTTCCGCAGTGGCTGATGCTCAGCGAGCACCAGCGCCATCTCAACTTATTCAGCCACATCGTGGCGGCGACGGCCACCACTATAGCGGCGTGGCAAGCGGTGGGGTTTGCCCACGGGGTGCTCAATACCGACAATATGTCGCTGCTCGGCGATACTCTCGATTACGGCCCGTTCGGCTTTTTAGACCGCTACCAGTCGGGTCTGATCTGCAACCACAGCGACAGCAGTGGTCGCTACGCCTTTGACCGCCAGCCGATGATCGGCTTGTGGAATTTAAACGCACTGGCCAACGCCTTTTTATCGCTGCTGCCCAGTGAGGCGCTAGTCGAGCAGCTGGGCAGTTACCAGCAGCAATTCGAACAGGCCTACCGCGATAATATGCGGGCTAAGCTGGGGCTGCCGACAACGGCCAGCGATACCCAAGTGGACAGCTTGGTCGGGGAGTTTTTACGCCTGCTGGAGAGCAGTGGCGCCGACTACAGCCGCAGCATGCGCGCTCTGGCGTGGCTCGGCAGCAACGACGAACCGCAACTGGCCACCGAAATTGGTGCTAGCTGGACGACATCGCAGTGGCAGCAGTGGCGCAGCGACTACAGCGAGTTAGTCGGTAGCAGCGCGCTGCGCAGCGCGACTAGACGGCGCGCGATGAACGCAGTCAATGCCAAATACATCTTGCGCAACTACCTCGCCGAACAAGCGATTGAGGCCGCCGAGGCGGGCGACTACCAGCAGGTTGAGCGACTCTTTAAGGTGTTACAACACCCCTACGATGAACAGCCAGAACACCACCGACTGGCAGCTGTGCCGCCAGCTTGGGCCGAGAGCATCAGCGTCAGCTGCTCGTCATAACCGCCACTCAGTAGCCGCCGCGGGTAGCCTCGGTCAACTCCTCGCCGCGCGCGGTAGCAAACGCCTGGGCGGCACCGGCGCGAATAAAACTGATGTCGGTACCGATCGAGGCGAACTGAAAACCGCTGGCCAGCGAGCTGGCCGCCATCTCGGCGTTGTAGCCAAACATACCGGCGGCGATATCGGCGGCACGGCAGGCCGCTTTAATGCGCTCGATAGCGGCGACAAAGGCGGAATCGGTGAAACTGCCCGGCGCCAGACCCAAACCGTAACAGAGGTCCATCGGGCCGACGAACAGCGCGTCGACACCCTCAGTGGCGGCGATCGCCTCGACATTGGCCAGCCCCTCTTCGGTCTCGATCATGGCGATACAGGCCACCTCGGCGTTGGCCGAGGCCAAGTAGCCCAATCCCTCCAACAGCGCATCGCGCATCGGCCCCACCGAGCGGTTGCCCTGCGGTGGGTAGCGACAGGCGGCGGCGGCGCGAGCCGCATCGTCGGCGCTGTTGACCATCGGCACAATGACACCGTGTGCACCGGCATCTAAAACCTTGCCAATTTGGTCGGGTTGGTTTGCAGCCACGCGCACCAGTGCGGTGACCTCCAAACCGGTGATGGCCGGCAGCAGTTGGGTTAAATCTCGGTAGTCCATCAGCCCGTGCTGAAGGTCGAAGCAGAGCCAGTCGGTGCCCAGGCGGCCGAGTGTTTCGGCGATGTGGATATCCGGCAGGTTGATCCAAGCACCGTAAGAGGGCTGCTGGTTGCGCCAGCGGTTGAGGGCGATGTTGTGCATACTGGCTCTCCTGAGTTAGACCATCTCTATGGCGACATCGCCAAAACTGTTGTCAAAGCGCGCGACGATTGAGTCACCCGCCTCAACCGGCACTGCACGCAAAAACGACCCCGACAGAATCACATCGCCGGGGGCGAAGTGATGACCCATCGCGGCCATTTTGCTCGCCAACCAGCGCACTGCGGTGAGCGGGTTGCCCAGCACCGCCGACGAACAGCCGGACTCGCGCTGCTCACCGTTGATCAGCAGTGAGCCGTTGACTGCACGCAGATCCAGCTCGTGGATCTTGCGCGGCCGCCCGCCCAGTACTACGCCGCCGACCGCCGCCATATCGGCGATACTGTCGATCACCTGCATACCGGGGCCTAGTGCAACGCGAAAATCTACTAACTCAATTGCCGGCACCACGTAGTCGATCGCCTGGATCACATCGGCCACCGTGGCGTGAGCGCCATCGAGCGGCCGGCCGATGACAAAGGCCAGTTCGATCTCGACCATGGGGCGGTTGAATTGAGCGCGAGTAATGGGGGAGGACTCGTCAAAAAAGAAACTGGCCGGCATGGCACTGTAATCGGGCTCATCGGTGCCGGCCATCTCTTGCATCACTTTCGAGGTGAGGCCAATCTTATAACCTTTAACCGGATCGCCATTGGCGGCAAAACGCCCCACCACCTGCTCTTGAATGGCGTAGGCGTCCACTAACTCAAACTCAGGATAGCTCTCAGTAAGCAGGGGGATCTGCTGCTGGGTTTGGTGGCAGTGGAAAATTTTTGCAGCGATCTCGTCGCGGGTCTGACTGGTTAACATCGGCATCTCCTGCTCAAAGCGTTAATAGCTCAGCAGTTTTGCCAATACACCCCATCAATTCTGTCAGGCGAGCGACAATCGTACTCAGCGCGGCAGCCGCAATGGCAGCAGCAGTAGCATAGCCAGAGCGATGACGCCGGAAAAGATCAGCAGTGGCAGCTGGTAGCTGCCGCTGATATCGAACAGGGCACCGACCACAGTGAAGCTCGGCAGTACCAGCAGCGTCAGCAGCGGACCCATCAGCCCCATGGCGCGGCCGTAGCTGAGCAACCCAAATGCCGCCGCCATCATCGATCCCCACACCGGCACCATACCGCCGGCGGCCAACCCCATCAGCGCCGTAGCTCCGAGCATAATCGGGTAACTGGGCTGCGCGGCGAGCAGTAAGAAGCCGACTAATGCCAGCGCCATCACCGCCCACAGCGCCCATTTCAGATTGACGCGGTCGGCAATCACACCAAAACCCAGCTTGCCGATAAATCCCATCACCGCAATCGCCATAATCAGCCCCGAGGCACCGCTCGGGGGAATGTCCAGCGAAGCGGCATAGGGAGCGATATTGACCAGACCGACGGTATAGGCACTGAACAGCAGCCCGAGCGGGACGCCGATAAACCAGTAGCAGGGGTGGCGCACAATTTGCGCCATAGTGAGACCCTGCTCCGGCGCGGCATCGCCGCCCGCCGCCCCGGCCGCTTCGGCCTCTAGGCCGATATCGCTGGGACGGCCCCGCACCGTGGCAACCACCACTGGCAGCACCACCAGCAGCGCCAGCGCGGCGATAAACTCCAGCGCGCTGCGCCAGCCAAATCTCTCCAGCAGCACCACCACCAGCGCGGGGATGGCGATGCCACCCAGCGAGGTGCCGATCGCCGAGATCCCCATGGCGCGGCCGCGACTCTTGCTAAACCAGCGCGCCAGCACCGTCTGACAGGCGGGCGAGCCCACCAAGGTGTTGCCGATCGCCATGGTGATAGCAAAAAACAGTACGTAGCTGGTAATGCTCTGACTCTGGGCGATCGCCCAAAGGCCGGCGGCAAACAGCAAAACCCCGCTGCTCATCACCCAGCGCATCGGCCAGCGGTCGAACATCACCCCAGCCGCCGGCATCAGCAACATACCGGCGAAGGTGCCGGCGGTGAGGCTCTGCATAACCTGCGCCATAGTGACGGCAAATTCGGCGCGCACCAGCGGCACAAACAGCGTGACTGAGTAGACCAGGAATCCGGCCACCAACAGCTGCGCCACAAAGGTACCAGCGACCACATACCAACCAAAAAACATTCGTCACTCTCCTAGCTGGGCGTGCATCACCCCAAATTACTATTGAGTTAAGTTTGCCGTGTAACTGGGCCGCCGGCAAAAGCGGCCACTAAGCTGATTGGACTATGGGTTGCGAGCCGGAGTGCCAATCAAGCAGCGCTGGCACCGCCGTCGACGACAAACTCCTGGCCGGTGATGTACTGGCTTTCATCGGCGGCCAAAAACAGCACCATATTGGCGATGTCGCTGACACTGCCAAGCCGCGCCTGTGGGATCATCTCCGTAATTATTACTTTGGCGCTGTCGCGATCGGGCGCCATGCCGATCTCGACCAAGTCGTCAAATACCTGTGCCCCCATCGGGGTATCGATCACCCCGGGGTGGACCGAGTTGACACGAATGCCGTAGCCAAAGCGGGCAAACTCCACCGCCGCATGTTTGCTGTAGAGCCGCACCGCCCCTTTGGTCGAACCGTAAGCTGAATGGCCGGGCACGCCGATAAGTCCCGCCACCGAGGAGAGGTTGATGATTGAGCCGCCGCGGCCAGCGGCGCCGCCCGGCTGCATCACCGCCGCCGCAGCGCGCATACCCATAAACACCGATTCGACATTGATGGTATTGAGCCGTTGCAGCTGTTCGCGGCTATTGCTGAGTAGCGCTCCGCCAATATAGATACCGGCATTGTTGACTAGAATATCCAGCCCGCCGAGCTGCTCAACCGCACAGTTGACCGCCAGCGGCCAGCCCGCTTCATCGCCGACATCCTGCTGCAGAGCGAGTGCGCGCCCGGCGCCGCCACTCAGTGAGTCGGCGGCGCGCTGCACTGCTGCGCTGTCAATATCGGTCAACAGCACATTGGCGCCAGCGCGGTAAAACGCCTCGGCGCAGGCGAAACCGATACCACTGGCGGCACCGGTCACCAGTGCGACTTTGTTAGTAAGCGAACAGAATTGCGACATAAAACCCCCTTTATTAACTTTATATCATCGGCCAACCCTCGACCGGCCAGCCATGCTACACCACAAACCGCCCAGCGCTCTACAGCGACTTCAGCCAGCTGAGCAGTTTGCACACGCAGCCGCAGCGCTGGGGCCGCGATTGGCGTATAATTATCGCCACTTTGTAAACTGTTGGACACGCTTATGAATACCACCCACCACTCAGACAACACCACCGACAACGGCGCCGCAGAGACCCGCGCCCTGCTCGCCGAGCTCGGCGCAGCCGCGCGCAGAGCCGCGCGGACACTGGCCGCCGCCGCCAGTGGCGAGAAGAATCGTGCGCTGCAGGCGATCGCCGCGCAGCTGCAGGCGCAGCGTGGGGCGATCTTAGCGGCCAACGCGCAGGATATGGCAAACGGCCGCGACAAGGCGCTGGAACCCGCCCTGCTCGACCGTTTAGAGCTCGACGATAGCCGTATCGACGCCATGATTGAGGGGCTCGAACAGGTAGCGGCTCTGCCCGACCCCGTCGGCGCGATCTCCGACCTACACTACCGCCCGAGCGGTATCCAGCTGGGTAAAATGCGCGTGCCGCTCGGTGTCATTGGCATCATTTACGAGTCGCGCCCCAACGTCACCATTGACGCCGCCAGCCTCTGCTTGAAGTCGGGCAATGCCGCCATTCTGCGCGGCGGCAGCGAGGCTATTCACTCCAACCGCGCCATCGCCGCCGCCATCAGCGCCGGCCTAAGCAGTGCTGGACTGCCGTGCGAGGCGGTGCAAGTGGTTGAGACCACCGATCGCGAGGCGGTGGCGGCGATGATCAGTATGCCGGAATATATCGATGTCATCGTGCCGCGCGGCGGTAAAGGGCTTATAGAGCGCATCGCCAATGACGCGCGGGTGCCGGTGATCAAACACCTCGACGGCAACTGCCACGTCTATATTGATGACCAGGCCGACCTCAACATGGCCTACGACATCGCCATTAACGCTAAGACCCACCGCTACGGCGTCTGCAACGCCATGGAGACGCTGCTGGTCGCCGAGCCGATTGCCGAGAAAATCTTACCGCGCCTAGCCGGTGGCTTCGCCAACCACGGTGTCGAGCTGCGCGGCTGCGACAAAACCCGCGCGCTCATCGATGCTCAGCCTGCACAATTGAGCGACTGGAGTGAGGAGTACTTGGCACCGATTCTGGCGATTAAAGTGGTCGCCAATATTAGTGAAGCCATTGAGCATATCGGCCACTTCAGCTCTGGCCACACCGAGGCGATAGTCACCGACAACTACGCCCGCGCCCGGCAATTTATTGCCGAGGTTGACTCCAGCTCGGTGATGGTCAATGCCTCGACCCGTTTTGCCGATGGCTTCGAGTACGGCTTGGGGGCGGAAATCGGTATCTCCACCGATAAAATTCACGCCCGCGGTCCGGTCGGACTGGAGGGGCTAACCAGTGAGAAATGGGTGGTGTTGGGCAGCGGGCAAATTCGTCAGTAATGAGTCTGGCTCTGTTGGGTGGCAGCTTTGATCCGGTCCACCGCGGCCATCTGCAAAGTGCTCAGGAGTTGGTCGCGCAGCTCGATTGCGCGCAGCTAGCATTGTTGCCGGCCGCCCACTCGCCACTCAAGGATGGCCACTGCGCCAGCGCCGAGCAGCGGTTGGCTATGTTGCAACTGGGGTTGGCCGAGGTCGGCAACTGTGGCGGTAAAATCACCGTCGACCGCCGCGAACTCGATCGCTCCGGGCGCTCCTACACCATCGATACCGTGCGCGAGGTGCGCGCCGCCATCGGTGCCGAACGACCCCTCTACTGGGTGATCGGCAGCGACAGTGCCAGCCATCTCGAGCGGTGGCGACAGTGGCAGCATTTGCTGCGCTACTGCCATCTGGTCATCTTGTCCCGAGCCGAGCAGCCGCTGCAGTGCACGCCGACCATTCAAGCGTGGCTCGAACGCCATCAGTGCTATAAACTGGCGCAGTTGCAGACCACTGCCGCCGGTGCGGTGTGGCACTGCACACTGTCGCCGCTGCCGATCTCCTCGACAGCGGTGCGCCAACAGATCGCTAGCGGCGCGCCGCTAACTGGGTGGCTGCCGACATCGGTGGCCGAATACATCGCAACTCACTCGCTCTACAGGTAACTCTCGTCCATGTCGGAACTGCTCCCCGTTGTCATCAACGCCCTCGAAGAGGTCAAAGCCCTCAACACTGTCACCCTCGACGTCAAGCCGCTGACCGGCATCACCGACCACATGGTGATTACTAGCGGCAACTCCAACCGCCAAGTTAAAGCGCTGGCCAACAATGTCATCGTCGAGGGTAAGAAAGCCGGCTTTACCCCAGTCGGTATTGAAGGCGATGACAGCAACGAGTGGATTTTAGTCGACTTTGGCGATCTCATTGTCCACGTCATGTTGCCGGCTACCCGCGAGTTCTATGAGCTGGAAAAACTCTGGACCCTGCGCCCCTCCGACCTGCTCGACAGCGCCACTAGCGAACATCCGCTGGATGACAGCGCAGAGGACCATGGCTGATATCGCCGCCACTGCCCGCGGCGCGGTGCGGCGCCCCCTGCCACTGCTGAGCAGTACTCCGCAATGAAACTGCGCATTCTGGCAATTGGCAACAAAATGCCGGCCTGGGTCACCACTGGCTATGAGCAGTACCAAAAACGCATGCCCCCCGAGCTGCGGCTAGAGATGGTCGAACTGCCGATGGCTACACGCAGCAAAAACAGCTCGCCGGCCAAGGCGATCGCGGCCGAGTCTGCAGCGCTCGACAAAGCCGCCGGCGGCG
Source organism: Gammaproteobacteria bacterium LSUCC0057 (assembly GCA_004535795.1). GTDB lineage: Bacteria > Pseudomonadota > Gammaproteobacteria > Pseudomonadales > Porticoccaceae > LSUCC0057. The sequence continues at coordinate 140,342 of SPIA01000003.1, read as the reverse complement.
ATTACCGGGTGGCACTCGATGTCACCGGCAAGAGCTGGAGCACCGAACAGCTTGCCGAACAGCTGCGCCACTGGCAGTCGCTGGGGAGCAACGTATCGCTGCTGGTTGGCGGCCCCGACGGCATGAGCGAACCACTGCTAGCAGGCGCGGACCAGCGCTGGTCGCTGTCGGCACTGACGCTGCCGCACCCATTGGTGCGAATTGTCTTGGCTGAGCAACTTTATCGCGCTTGGACGGTCAATAGTCATCATCCCTATCACCGCAGTTAAGGCCGAGCAGCGATGGAGCGTCGAGTATTCATACAACCGGAAACTATTGCCGCACTGGTCAATGGTCGGTTGCTGTTTGCTGGCGTCGTGGCGCTGTTGGCAATCGCTGTGCTGGTCGTGCGCTACAGCCACCTGCAGATAGAGCGCCACCACGACTTTGTCACCCGCGCCGACAACAACCGTATTCAGGTGCGCCAAGTGGCGCCGCCGCGCGGCCTAATCTTTGACCGCAACGGGTTGTTGCTGGCAGAAAACCGTCCCAGTTACAGCCTCTCGGTGGTGGTGCAAAGAGCGGGTGATATCGACGCCTTACTGGCCAAGATTGCCCAGATCGTGCCGCTCTCACAAACTGAAATAAGCGCTTTTCGCAAAAGTGCCAGACGCGCCGCCCCCTACCAACCGGTATCACTAAAATACCGTCTCAGCGAAGCCGAACACGCTCGCTTAGCGGTCGCTGAGCACCAGCTCGACGGGGTCGAGATCACCGCCCAACCGTTGCGCCACTACCCGCTCGGTGAGGCCTTCGCCCATGTGGTCGGCTATGTCGGCAAAATCAACGATCGCGAAGCGGCCACTCTCGACCCCAGCCACTACGCCGCCATCGACTCGATTGGCAAAAGTGGCGTCGAGCGCTACTACGAGTCGCTGCTGTTGGGGGAACACGGCCGCGAACAGGTTGAGACCGATGCGCGGGGGCGTGTTATGCAACTGCTGGCGCGCGAAGAGCCGACCCCGGGTGCCAATCTGATGTTATCGCTGGACGCGCGATTGCAGCTGCAGGCCTACCAACTGCTAGACGGCCAGCGCGGCGCGCTGGTGGCTATCGATATTGCCAGCGGCGGCGTGCTGGCCATGGCTTCGACACCAAGCTTTGACCCCAACGCGTTTGTCACCGGCATCAGCCACAACCAGTACAACGCCCTGATCAACTCGCCGGACAAACCGATGTTTGATCGCGCGCTGCGCGGGCAGTACCCGCCTGGCTCCACCATTAAACCGCTGTTTGGTCTAGTCGCGCTGCAAGAGCAGGTCATCGATCAGCACTACACCATCGAGGACAACGGCTTTTTCAGTTTACCCAATGTCGAGCGACCGTGGCGCGACTGGAACTACAAGACCGGCGGCCACGGCAGTCGGGTTGATCTGGCCGAGGCGATCATCGAGTCGTGTGATGTGTTTTTTTACGATGTCAGCATCAAGACCGGTATCGACGCTTTGGCTGCGTATGGCGAAAAGTTTGCACTCGGGATCAAAACCGGCATCGATCTGCCCGGTGAGGCTGCCGGCATCATGCCCTCAGCACAGTGGAAACGGCAGCGTTTAAATACCGCATGGTTTGATGGCGACACCATCAACGCCAGTATCGGCCAAGGGTTTTTTCTCACCACACCGCTGCAACTAGCGGTGATGACCGCTCGCATTGCCTCGCGCGGAGATCTAGTCACCCCGTTTGTAGTCGATGCCAGCAACGGCGTGCAGTTTGACCACCCGCACCAGCAGATTGAGATAGCCAAGCCGCACTGGGATTACCTGCACCGCGCTATGCAAGATGTCATCGAAGGCCAACACGGCACCGCCCGCGGCATCGCCACCGATGGCTACACCATCGCGGGCAAAACTGGTACAGCCCAAGTCATCAGTATTGCTGCCGACGAGCAGTATGATCGCGACGAGTTAGACCAGCGCCAGCGCGATCATGCATTATTTGTCGCCTTTGCCCCGGTGCAACAACCGCGCATTGCCATTGCTCTGATCGTCGAAAACGGCGAGCACGGTAGCAGTGTTGCAGCGCCAATCGCACGGGCACTGCTCGACCACTATATGGCGCTCTACCCAGCGCCTTCCACCGTGGCAGGGGGTTGACCGTGCAGCGCGACTTTGTCCGCCGTATCGACACCAGCGCTTCGCGCAGCCGGCGCTTGCACATCGACCTGCCGCTGCTGGCGCTGCTAGCGCTGTTGGCGACTATCGGTTTGCTGGTACTGGCCAGCGCCGCCGGTGATCAACTCAGCTACCTAAAGCGCCAATCAGTGTTTCTGTTAGTCGGCACTGTGGTGATGGTTGCGGTGGCGCAGTTCCCGCTGCGTTTTTGGGAGCGCTGGACCATCGCTTTTTATCTGGCCGGTATTATTTTGCTCGGCTTAGTGCTGCTGGTTGGGGTCGGCGCCAAGGGCGCACAGCGCTGGCTCGATCTAGGCGTGGTGCGCATCCAACCCTCTGAGCTGATGAAGCTTTCGGTGCCGATGATGGTCGCCTCGTTTCTTCACCATCGCGCCATACCGCCCACCGCTTTAGAGGTTTTCATCGCACTGGTGCTCACCGCGATACCGGCGGCGCTAATTTTAGTCCAGCCCGACTTGGGCACTGCACTACTCATTTTTAGCTCCGGTCTGTTTGCGCTGTTTTTGGCTGGTGTCGCCAAACGCTACATCGTCGGCGCTGTGGGCGTAGCCATTGTCAGCGCGCCGCTGGCGTGGCTCTACCTGCTGCACGACTACCAGCGCCAACGCATAGTCACGCTGTTTGACCCCAGCTCTGACGCGCTGGGCAGCGGCTGGAATATTATTCAGTCGCAGATCGCCATTGGCTCCGGCGGCCTAGCCGGCAAGGGCTGGCGCCAGGGCACCCAGAGTCAGCTGGATTTTTTACCCGAGAGCCACACCGACTTTATCATCGCGGTATTAGCTGAAGAATTTGGCCTGATCGGGGTACTGGTGCTGCTGACGGTCTACCTGTTGTTGATCTTGCGCATCGGCTTTATTGCCGCCAACGCCGCCAGTGTCTTTGGCAAGCTGGTGGCCGGCAGTATGGCGCTAACCTTGTTTGTCTATGTATTCGTCAACATGGGCATGGTGGCCGGCATCCTACCGGTGGTCGGAGTGCCGCTGCCGTTTGTCAGCTACGGCGGCACTGCGGTGCTAACGCTACTGTTTGGCTTTGGTATTTTAATGGCGATCGCCACCGATAAGGCGAAAAATTAACGCTCGCGGTTAAAAGCGCTGTTGTGCTGCGCTAGAATGTTGTATCCCCTGCTCTGCCATGCACTGTCACCGTAAGGAAACCCTATGATGAGTCGCACCCTACCGCACCCGTTGATTCGCTCGCTGCTACTGATCACCGCGATGGCCTTTTTACCCGCGGCCAACGGCCAAGGATATCTCGACTCACCCGGCGTGTTGCAACTGATAGACGAGTTGGTCAATGAGGAGAATTTTGACCGCCAACAGCTTCGCGACTGGATGGCGACCGCCCAGCGCCAAGAGAATATTATCCGCGCCATGAGTCGCCCAGCGGAGAAGGTCAAACCTTGGTACCAGTATCGGCAGCACTTCATCTCCGAACTGCGCATCGCTAAAGGGGTTGAGTTCTGGCAGCAGCACCGCCAGACCCTCGAGCGCGCCGAGGCCCACTTTGGTGTCGATCCGGCGATTGTTGTCGGCATCATCGGCGTCGAAACCAACTATGGCCGCAACACCGGTTCACACCGTGTCATCGATGCTCTCACCACACTGGCGTTTGACTACTACATCAACGATGAGCCGCGCGAATCGCGCCAGAAGTTCTTTGCCAGCGAGCTGAAAAATCTGTTCCTACTGGCCCGTGAGCAGAATCAAAACCCCACCGCGCTGACCGGCTCGTATGCCGGCGCCATGGGTTGGGGACAATTTATGCCGAGCAGTTACCGCGCCTATGCGGTCGATTTTGATGGCGATAACTTCGCTGATATTTGGTCTAACCCGGTCGACGCCATCGGCAGTGTTGCCAGTTACTTCGCCCAACACGGCTGGCAACAGGGGCAACCGGTGGCCACTCGCGCCGCTAAAGCGGACCGTTTTGACGGCGAGCTCGACCGCCTGCACCGACCGCGGCAGACCGTCGCTGAATTGATGGCGCAAGGCTTTACCCCGCTGGGCGAACCGCGCCAGTCGCTGCTGTCGCGCACAGCGCTGCCGCTGTCGTTCGAGATGGAGGCGGGTACTGAGCACTGGCTGGGATTTGACAACTTCTATGTCATCTCGCGCTACAACCCGCGCACTAAATACGCCATGGCGGTCTACCAGCTCAGCGAGCTGATTGCCGAACGGTATAGCGAGGTGGGCGCAGAGAGTTGAAAGTGCAGCAACTCTCTGCTCACCCGGCCATAACGCCATTATGCGCGCTGATAGTGCTGTTGGTGTTGGGCGGTTGCGTCAGTCGCGGGGTCAGTGATGGGCCCGGTGCCAGACTCGACGCGGACGCCATTGCCGATGCCGTGCCGCGCCCGGAGCCGGTCACTCGCGCCGGTAATTTTTCCCCCTACACGGTGTTTGGCCAGACCTATCATTTAATGGAGAGTGCAGAGGGCTATCGCAGCCGCGGCATCGCCTCTTGGTACGGCAGTAAATTCCACGGTCGCCTCACCTCTAACGGCGAGGTCTACGACATGTACCAGATGACCGCTGCCCACAAGACCTTGCCGATCCCCAGTTATGTCCGGGTCACCAATCTCGACAATGGCCGCAGCGCCATTGTCAGAGTCAACGACCGCGGACCGTTCCACGCTGACCGCGAAATTGACCTATCGTGGGCGGCGGCGACCAAGCTGGACTTTCACCAGCGCGGCACTGCGCAAGTCGAGATCGTTGTCATCGACCCAGTAGCGTGGCAGCTGGCTCAGCAGGGCGAAGCGGCAAGCTCGCCACAGAGCGCGCAATTACCGCAACTGCTCGAGGGTGAGTACCTGCAAGTGGGTGCTTTTGAGCAACCCGATCTGGCTCACCTACAGCTGCTGGAGCTGATCGACAAGATCCCCTACGCCATCCAGGTACTGCCCGACAACGGTCGTTACAAGGTTTTAGTCGGGCCGCTGGTCTCGCCTGAGCAGCTGCAAATGGCGCGCCAACAGCTCGCCCAACTGTCGATTGCAGCGTTTAAATACACCCAACTGGCCAGTTGTGAGGTTAGCAACCCGGTCGCTAAATGTTAGACTAACGTTTTATCTAAGAACCCCCATACCCAGCCAGTCAGCTTAGCGGCGTGCGGCAGCAGGGCATGCAGGGTTGGCAGGCCACCGACAGAGACAAGGTTAACTATGCGTCATCTCTCACAACCCAAGCTCAGCAGCGGCATCGGCAAAAGTCTCGGACAGTTCGCCTGTGCGCTATTGTTATCGCTGCTGTCAGCGCTCGCGGGCGCGGCGCCACTGCTCCCCGCCGCACCGGAGTTGGCCGCTACAGCTTGGCTATTAGTCGATAGCGAGACCGGCACCGTACTGGCCGAACACGAGGCCGACCTGCCGCTACCGCCGGCCAGCCTGGCGAAAATGCTCACCAGCTATATTGTCTCGGAGGAGATAGAAGCTGGTCGCCTCAGCGAGCAGGAGCTGGTGCGGATCTCTGACAACGCCTGGGAGCGCGGCGGCGCCAAGACCGACGGCTCGACGATGTTTTTGGAGCCGCGCAGTAAAGTGTCGGTGATCGATCTGATGCGCGGTGTCATCATCCAGTCCGGTAACGATGCCGCCATCGCCCTCGCCGAGCACATCTCTGGCAGCGAAGAGCAGTTCGCCGACCTGATGAACCAACAGGCGGCACAACTGGGCATGCACGACTCACTGTTTCACAACGCCACCGGCCTGCCTTCTCCCGGCATGGTCAGCACCGCGCGCGACTTGGCGCTGCTGGCGCGCGCCACCATTGTCGACCACCCTGACCACTACGGTATTTACGCAGAGAAATATTTCACTCACAACAATATCCGTCAGCCCAACCGCAACCGCTTGCTGTGGCGCGACAGCAGTGTCGACGGGTTAAAAACCGGCCACACCGAAGCGTCAGGCTACTGCTTGGTGGCCTCGGCGCAGCGCCGCGATATGCGCTTGATCGCGGTGGTATTGGGCACCGACAGTGATCAGGCGCGCGCCCGCGAGACCCAAAAACTGCTCAGTTATGGTTTCCGCAACTACGAAACTAAGCGGCTCTACGACAGCGGTGCAGCGCTCAAGCAGCAGGTTAGAGTCTGGTACGGCCGCACCGAGGCAGTCGATCTGGTGGTAGAAGAACCCGTGCTGTTGACCTTTTTACGCGGCAGTGAGAAACAACTCGAGGCGCAGGTGGTAGTGCCAACCCAACTCGAGGCGCCCATCCAAGCTGGGCAGAAGCTCGGCTCGCTGCGCATCACCCTGCACGGTGAACTGCTGCTGGAGCGCGACTTAGTCGCCGATCGAAAGATCGAGCAGGGCAGCCTGTTCAAGCGCTTTAAAGACTGGTTAACGCTGTTTTTTAGTAGACTTTTTTCATGAAGAACCTCTCCACTACCGATCTCACTGACGAGCAGCGCAAAGCCGTCACTATTGAGTTTCCCTGTAGTTATCCAATCAAGGTGGTCGGCTCTTCGACCCCAGAGTTAGAGCAGCTAGTGGCCGCTGTCATGGCACGTCACAGCAGTGATTTTAACCATCGACAGATCCGCGTGCGCGAAAGCAGCAGCGGCCGCTGGCAATCGCTCACCGTTACCTTCACCGCCACCGGCGAGCAACAATTGGCAGCGATCTTCGCCGATTTAAAAGAGTCACCGCTGGTGCAAATGGTACTGTAGGCCACCGTGAGCAACGACCTTCCGGCCAGCGCAACCACACCGCGCCCGACCCATTGGCGGGTTCGTCAGTTTGGCCGCGTTGACTACGCAAAGACCCACGCCGCAATGCGCGAATATACCGACCGACGCACGGTCGACAGCGTCGACAACCTCTGGCTACTCGAGCACCGGCCGGTATTTACCCAGGGCCAGGCCGGCAGTCCAGATTATCTGCTGGCACCGGGTGATATCCCAGTGGTACAGAGCGACCGCGGCGGCCACGTCACCTACCACGGACCCGGCCAGATCACCGCCTACCTGCTGCTCGACTTGCGTCGCCTGCGGTTGGGTGTGCGCGAACTGGTAACTGCGCTGGAAAACGCCATCATCGCCACGCTCGACGACTACGGCGTCGCCGCGGCTGCGCGTCGCGACGCCCCCGGGGTCTACACCGCGGATGGTGCCAAAATCGCCTCTTTGGGGCTGCGAGTGCGCCGCGGTTGTAGCTACCACGGGCTAAACTTTAATGTCGACATGGACATGCAGCCCTGGCAGCGCATCAACCCGTGCGGCCTGAGTGTGCCGATGACCCAACTCAGCGAACAGAGTGCGCGAGCAGTGGTAATCACCGAGGTAGCAGCTCGCCTCAGCCACCATCTCGCTGCCGAACTGGGCTATGATAGTACCAGCTACACCGCCTCGACCACCTTACCCTCTTGCAGCGAGCTACTCCGCGATGAATAAAACATCCCCACCCGCGCCAGCGGCCGACGCCACTCTGCCACCCAAGCGCAGCAAACGCCTGCAAGCGGGTGAAAAGCTACGCAGCGCCGACAAAGTTGAGCGTATACCGGTCAAGGTGATCCCTACCGTGCAGGTGCTGCGCAAGCCCGAGTGGATGCGCATCCGTGTCTCCAGCTCGCCGCGGGTACAGGAGATTAAGCAGATCCTGCGCCAGCACAAGATGGCCACCGTTTGCGAAGAGGCCGCCTGCCCCAACCTCAGCGAATGTTTCAGCCACGGCACTGCCACGTTTATGATTATGGGTGAAATCTGCACCCGCCGATGTCCGTTCTGCGATGTTGGCCACGGCAAGCCGCTGCCGCTCGATGCCGACGAGCCAGCTAACCTCGCCGCCGCGATCGCCGAGATGGCGCTGCGCTATGTAGTGATCACCTCAGTCGATCGCGACGATCTTCGCGATGGCGGCGCCCAGCACTTTGCCGACTGCATCAGTGCTGCCCGCCAGCAGTCGCCAGAGTTAAAAATTGAGGTGTTGGTGCCTGACTTTCGCGGCCGCATGGAGGTGGCGCTGGATATACTCTCGGCCACCCCGCCGGATGTCTTCAACCACAATATGGAGACGGTGCCGCGCCTCTACCGAGAAGCGCGCCCCGGCGCCAATTACCAGTGGTCACTGCAGCTGCTGGAAAAATTTAAACAGCGCAACCCTGCGGTGCCGACCAAGTCAGGACTGATGGTTGGTTTGGGTGAGACTAAAGAGGAGTTGTTGCGCACGCTCGACGACCTGCGCGCCCACAATGTCGAGATGCTCACTGTCGGCCAGTACCTGCAGCCCTCCAAAAACCACCTGCCGGTCGACCGTTTTGTCCACCCCGATGAATTTGCCGAATACGCTGAGTACGCGAGGTCGATCGGTTTTGCCCAGGTCGCCAGTGGCCCGTTAGTTCGCTCGAGCTACCACGCCGATGCCCAAGCCCGCGGTGAGAAAATCGGCTGAGGCTACTCCTCCACCCACACCTCGCGCAAAGGCTCGCCAAAGTCGTCGTAGATAATTTTTTTGCGCGGCCGCGTGGTCGGTTTGGCCGGCTTGCTGCTCTTAGCCGACAGCTTGCGCTGCTGCAACGCCGCCACCGCTTCGTTGAGATAGGTGCGCGGTTGCCGTGGCGCCGCAACAAACAGCTCGCTGTGACTGCGACCGGCACTGAAATCAGTCAAGCCGCTCTGACCGGGGCTGACCGTTTTAATCTCTCCACCGCGCGACAGATAGGACTCGGTCTGCCGGCGCAACTGCTCACGCAGCTGGCGTTTACTGAGCCTATTCATGGCGTCTTCTCGGCGGTTGTGAGCCCAACAGCAGGTGGCAGGCCAGCAGTGCCAGTGCACCCCACAGTGGTTGGCTGTACAGACCACTGCTCATCAGCAATACCGACACCACCAGCGCAAACAACCCCGTCAGCAGCGGTTGCTGCAATTTGCTGGAATAGGAGACGCTGCGATCCCAACCCAACAACCACTGCCCTGCGGCCGACAGCGCCAACAACCCCAGCAGCGGCCACTGCCAGCCGCCGCTGACACCCCAGGCAAAACCGGCATAAACCATTACCAGCCCAGCTGTGACCATCTTAATCGCGCCGTTTAGTCGCGCTGAAGACACTTTACGACTCACTGCGCGCGGTGCGCCAACGGCGCCGCAACGCTTGTAAGGATGTGCGCAGCCGCTCTGGCAACACCAGTAACACCGGGGTTAGGAACAGCGTCATAACCGTGGCAAAGGCCAAGCCGTTGACAATGGCACCGGCGAGTGGCTTCCACCACGAGGCAATCTCGCCGCCATGTTCCCAGGTGCGGTTGATGATATCGACACTCAAACCATTGGCCAGCGGTAACAGCCCAACTATGGTGGTGACGGTGGTCAGCATCACGGGTCGGAAACGCCCCACAGCCGCCTCAATAGCCGCCTCGGTAATGCTCAGAGCCGCAGCGTTTTTGCGCAGATAATTGTAGCCATCAATCAACACAATATTGTTATTGACGACGATACCGGCCAGCGCCACTAGCCCGGTGCCGGTGAGGATAACGCTAAACAGCTGCTGGTTAATGATTAGCCCCAGCATCACCCCGGCGGTCGACATCACCACCGAAAAGAGAATCAGGGCGGCTTGATAGAAGCTGTTGAACTGCGCTACCAGCAGTATCAACATTAAAAACATCGCCATCGAGAACGCCACACCGAGGAACGCGCCGGCGTCCGCCTGCTCTTCATTAGCACCTCTAAAGGTGTAGGAGACCCCCGGCTGCAGAGGCCCGGTTTGCAGCCAGGCGTCGATCTGGCGCACCTGATTATCGGTGACATAACCCTCCTCGGTATTGGCCAAGACAAAAATAGTCTCGCGCAGATCGACCCGCTGAATGGTGTCGACACGCGGCTTCGCCACCCGCTGCGTAAAGCTGGAGATCGGTACTGCGCCATTGGCGGTGTTAACGCGCAGATCGTCGAGCGCCTGCAGTGAGCGGTCGCCGCGTTCAAAGCGCATGCGCAGTTCGACTTCGTCGTCGGCATCATCGGGGCGGTAGGCGCCGATGCGCACGCCGTTGGTGACCATCTGCACCATCTGGCCGACTGCGTTAATATCGACACCGAGCATCGCCGCCCGGGCGCGGTCGACGGCAATTTCCCACTCGATACCGGCCAGCGGTCGGGTATCCTCGATATCGCGCAGACCGGCGATGTTAGCACTCACCCACTCGCGCACCAGACCCGCACTGCGGTGCAGCGCCTCGCGGTCAGTGGCAGTGAGCTGTATCTGCAGATCTTTACCGACCGGCGGACCGACTTCGAGTGGCTTGCCGGTGACAATAATGCCCGGCAGGTCGGCGGTGCGCTGGCGGATCTCGGCAAAGGTCTGGTGGCTATCTTTACTGCGTTCTCTGCGCGGCGCCAACTCCACCAGCATCTCGCCAATTTCGTCGGCGCTCTTTTGTCGATCGGTGCCGATTGAAGAGCCGCCACTGGAAGCATAGACCTGAGTGACACCAGGCACCTGGCGCACCAGCTGTTCGGTCATTAGCGCCAACCGCGCGCGCTCTTCAACCGGCAAATTGCCCAGCGCACGCACACTAACCACGCCATACTGGCTCTCGGCATCGGTGAAAAATTCCACCCCAGCGCCAAAGCGGCCGTAGGCAGAAAAGATCGCCCACATCAACACGATCGAGCCGATCCCGACCAAAGGGGTATGGCGCATCACGACAGTAAGCGCCCGCCGGTATAGCCGCGTCAGTGGCGCCAAAATGTTACCCGGCGGCTTGCCGCGACTCAGCTTGGCACTGACCACGCCTAAAGTGGGGGCGAACAACAGCGCATAAAGCAGCGACCAAGCCAGCACCGCAAATACCGTCACCGGTAGGTAGACCATGAAGCGGCCCGACACCCCGGGCCAGAACAGCAGTGGTAAAAACGCCGCCAAAGTGGTGCCGGTTGAAGCCAGCACCGGCACCGCCATACGGCTCACCGCCAGCCCGTAGGCGCTCTTGGCGTCGGCACCTTTATCCATCTCAGCGGCAGCGAATTCGACGATAACAATGGCGCCGTCGATCAACATGCCCAGCGCCAACAGCAGGCCAAACATCACCATAAAATTAAACGAGTAACCCAATAGGTTAATGATGATAATTGCGCCGAGTAGCGAGAACGGAATACCAAAGCCGACCAGCAACCCGGAGCGCACGCCCAGCGTCGCGACGACTAGTGTCAGCACCAGTGCCATCGCCGTTAAGATATTGCCCGACAGCTCGTTAACCTGATTACTGGCGTTTTCCGACATATCAAAAAAGTAGTCGATCTCAATATTGGGCGCCTCGCTGGCTCGGTAGTCAGCCACCACCTGCTTGACCTCAGCGACGGTAGTAATGGCATTCGATTGAGTGCGCTTGAAGACATTGAGGGCGATATTTTTCACCCCGTTGAGGTAGCTAAAACCGCTGGCATCTTCAAAGCTGCGTTTGACTTGCGCGATATCGCCGAGGGTGACGGCGACACCCGGGGCGGCGGCAATCGGCAGTGCGCGGATATCCTCCTCCACCTCGAGCAGCGCCGGTAGCTTAATGCTAAAGCGGCCGGCAGCGGTGTCGAGTTCGCCAGCCGGGATCAACAAGTTATTGCGCTGCACCGAGGCGATCACTTGATCGGCGCTGATGCCAAAAGATTGCAAGCGGTTGCGATCTAGCAATATCTCAACAACATCCTGGCGCTGACCCAGCATGCGCGCCTCGAGGACATTGGGCAGGCTTTCAAGCTCGCGTTGAAAAAACAACGCAGCGCGGTAGAGATCGCGCTCAGAGACGGCATCGCCGGAAAAATTAACCACAATGGTCGGTTCGGGAATCGCTGCTATCTCTTTGACGATCGGCTCTTTGGTGTCACTGGGGAACTCAGCGCGGGCGCGGCTGACCGCTTCGCGGGTATCCGCCAAGGCGTCGCCGAGCTCGCGGTCGATATCAAATTCAACGGCGATATAAACACTGCCCTCGCGCGCCGTAGCGGTAATCTCTTCGATGCCATCGAGCGTTTTCAGCTCTTTTTCTACGGGTCTGATCAGCAGCCTAGCGCCGTCCTCGGGCGAGATGCCGTCATGGCGAATCAACACCAATACCACCGGCACCTGTACGTTGGGGCTCACTTCAACGGTCATCGCGCTGCGCGAGATCATCCCCGCCAGCAAAATCATCACCAGCAGTGCCAGAATGACGCGGTACTGGTTAAAAGCTCTCGACAATAGCTTCATGGCAACCGCCCCTTACGGTTGCGCGCTGGCAGCAGTCGCCACCACCGTGTCACCGGCGCTGACATAATTTTGCCCTACCGTGATCAGCCGCTGCGGCTCAACTAGCCCGGTGACCCAGACGCCATCGAGCTGCTCGTCGATCTGCTGCACCGGGATCTCCACCACCCGCTCCGCGCTGTCGACAGCGCGCACAATCAGCTCGCCGCGGCGATCGAGCACAATCAGATGGGCAGGAATTTTTACCGCCATCAGCTCCGGCAGCTGCAGCTGCAGCTCTGCCGACACCCCAGCCGCAACACCGCTGTCGTTGGCCGCCAGTGCCTCTATGCGGTAGCTGTGGGTGATGCCCTCATCACTGCGCGCCACATAGTTGATGGTGCCGGAGAGTTGTTGGCCAGTGACCAGTTGCACCGACACCGCATCGCCACTGCTGATCTGGGCGATCTCCTGTTCGGTGACATAAGCGACCACCTTGATAGGGTCGAGTTGCAACAGCTGCGCACAGCTCTGGCCGGGCTGCAGCAGATCGCCGCGCTCAACCATAATACGCTCGACCACGCCGGCAAAGGGTGCCACAACTTCACTGTTGAGCAGATCGATCTCGGCGCGGCGCTGCGCGGCGCGAGCGCTTTGTAACTTCGCCCGTGCCGTCGCGATCGCCAGCTGCGACTGAATACCGGCCTGTTGCAGCCTCTGGGCGCCTTGGTAATCGAGCTCAGCGACTTGCAGCGCGGCCTCTGCTTCAGCCAGAATCTCTGGTCTGGCGCGCGGGTCGAGTTTGCAGATCACCTCGCCAGCAGCCACCTCGCCGCCCTGCGGCTGTGGACGATCAATCAAGACACCGCCAACTTCGGCGCGCAATTCGACGGCGCGGCGCGGCTCAGTGACTGCGCGCAGCGTCATACGCGGGCGATAAGATTGTGGGCTAAATTCGCGCACTTCGACGGTTTTGGCGCTGGTAGCTACTTGTTCAGTAGCCGTTTCTGGCTGCGGCGGCTGCCACCAGCCACTGGCAAACCAGGCCATGAGACCGACGGCAATATAGACAGCGACACGAATATTGCGATCCACTCTACTCTCCCTAAACAGGGCTGGCCTTGTTCAGCGACCAACACAATCAAATCCAGCCGCTTATTCTAACCGCTGCAGCTGCTACGAGTAAGTTTTTCCGATGATTTCTACCGCGTCCCAGGCAGTGAGCAGCCACTGCGCAGAGGCGCCGGCAATAACGGTCAATTTGCCATAGCGCAAAGTTATAGCGCATGGCAAAAAAGCCTAGCAGTGTGGGCGTTGAGACCTTGGTCGATATGGCGCTGAGTGGTTGACACCGCTATAATCCGGCGCAGAATTTGTCACCCCACCTGCCACCATTGACCCTTTTTGCCATCCAGGAGCAGCGCATGAATTTTGACCACGTATCTGCAGGCCACGATCTTCCCAACGACATCAATGTGATTATTGAGATCCCCGCCAACCACGACCCGATCAAATACGAGATCGACAAAGCCAGCCACGCTATTTTTGTCGACCGCTTTGTCGCCACACCGATGTTCTACCCCGCCAACTACGGCTACATCCCCCACACCCTCTCTGAAGACGGAGACCCGCTTGACGTGTTGGTGGTTGCCCCTTACCCGGTAATGCCCGGCGCGGTTATCCGCGCCCGCCCGGTCGGGGTACTGGTGATGGAAGACGAGTCTGGCATGGACCACAAACTGCTGGCAGTACCGCACACTAAGCTGACCAAAGCCTACGACCATGTCAACGAGGTTGCCGACCTGCCCGAGCTGCTAATTCGTCAAATTGGCCACTACTTTGAAAACTACAAAGCGCTCGAAGCGGGCAAGTGGGTCAAGGTCACTGGTTGGGAAAATGCCGAAGCGGCGCGCCAAGAGATTCTGGTTTCGCGTCAACGCTACACCGACGGCGAATAACAACAGCTAATAAAAGGCCCCGACACCTCAGCGGTGCGGGGCCTTTTTTTTGCCCACCAGCGCTCAGCTATCGGCCAGCAGGTCGTCAAACACAAGCCGTTCTAACTCCATGGTTTGTTGTACCTTCTTAATTGCCGCCAACTGTATCTGACGGACCCGCTCGCGAGTCAGGCCGACTGCGGCACCAATCATTTCGAGGGTGTGCGGCGGGTAGCGGCCCAAACCAAAACGACGCTCCAAGATTTCGCGCTGTTTACCCGGCAAGCGCTGCAGCACCCCCTGCAGTTTTGCCGCCATCTGCTGCTGTTCAATAGACTGCTGTGGGGTCGTCGCTTCACTGGCCAAGGTATCGAGAAAGTCGCCCTCCTCACTCAACTGCCCAGCCGCCAACCGCTGAGAGTCTTTGACTGCCAGCAACTGCTGGACTCTCTCGGCACTCTTGCCGGTCGCCTCGGCGATCTCCTCCACTGAGGGGCTGCGCTGCCCGCTCTGGCGCAGCGTGCGACTTTCGCGCAGGCACTGGTTGATCTCTTTGCTGACATGCACCGGTACCCGCACCGTCTCACCGAGGTTAATCAGCGCGCGCTCCACCGCTTGACGTATCCACCAGGTGGCATACGTCGAAAACCGGTAGCCGAGCTCAGGGTCAAATTTTTCCACTGCGCGAATCAACCCCAAATTACCCTCTTGGATGAGATCCAGTAGCGGTAGCGTGCGGCCGGAATATTTGCGGGCGATGTTCACCACCAGACGCAGATTGGACTCGATCATCAACTGTTTATAGCGGCACTCACCGCGGCGCAGCCGACGGCTGTAATCGACCTCTTGCTCGCGAGTGAGCAGCGGTGCCCGACCGATTTCACGCAGATAGATAGCGGTGGCGTCGTCGCTGTGACTGCTCGCTGTAGCGGTGTTGGCGGCGGCGTTGCCGCTGGATGTTTTTTTTCTCTGCTCGGCAGTGTCAGAGAACACTTCTTGCACCGCCGTAATGGCGAGTGCGGATGGTCGGCTTGGCCGCGTGCGGGAGTTGCGGGGGGTGGTCTGTTTGAGTGAATGCAATTGTTGGGCGCGTTGTGGTTGCGCGAGCGCTATCCCTGGCATGACATACTCCTTATCTCTCTCGTTTCAGCGGCAGAGCGCACTGCGCCGCACCGCCCGTTAACCAGCGGCCAAAACCGCTTAACTGAGATAATTAAGGATCGAACAGGAGACGACAATCCGGCAGAAGAGTTGCTGCAAAGGTGTCAGCAAAAAAGTATCACTACCAAAGTATTAGCAACGATTGGCGGGGAACTAATCGTGCAATAGCTATCTTTTTTGGATCTTTGCACAATTAAAAGAGACCGCTATGCCAGCGAACGAACGGCAGAGAGGGCTAATCGTCTAACGTACGGGGAGAAAATCGAGCGGGTCGATCGGTTTGCCATCGCGGCGAATTTCAAAGTAGACACGGCCACTGTCACCCGCCTTAGCCAGCACTGTCGCGGCGTTAACCACGGCGCCCTCCGCCACCTCGAGCACCGCATTGTGAGCGTAGGCCGACAACAACAACTCATTGTGTTTGACGATGATCAGCTTGCCGTAACCGCGCAGTCCAGCGCCGGCATAAACCACCACCCCAGCTGCCGCCGGTTTAACGGCACGACCCGGCGCACCGGCTAGCGATAGCCCCTGGTGGTGATCGGTCGGAGAGAAGCCCTGTTCGATGCGACCGCTGGCCGGCCACTGCCACTGCTGGTTGTAGACGCGCTCGGCCAGCACCGCAGGCGTTGGCGGCGCTGCTTTTACTACAGCGGTGTGCCCAGTGGCAGCCGCGGGAGCGGCAGCGGCGGAGAGCCACAATTTGGTGTTGCGCTGCAATCGATAGGGCTCGCGCAGACCGTTGATACGCGCCAACTCGCGGTAGTCCAAACCGTAGCGCCAAGCGATCGCATAGAGGGTCTCGCCAGCGGCAACCCAGTGATGCTGGAGCCGCTGGCTGGGCGGTTGCGGCAGGGTTGAAATCGGCGCAGCGCGCTCTGGCGCGGCACAGGCGACCAACCACAGCGCCACTACCAGTGCCAACAGCGACTGCCTCATAAGCGGCGCTTACCGCGCAGTGCCGTCCACTCGACAGCGAACAATAACACCAGCCCCGCCACCATCGCGGCGGTGGTCACTGCCAGCTGGGCATCGCCATACAGCGCGGCAAATTGTTGCGGCGATAGATGACCGTGCTGTTCAACACCGGTGTTGCTGTGCGGGTGTTGCCACGGCCAGATAATCGCCAAGCTGCCGAGCAAAAAGCCGCTCATGGTCGCCACCACCTGGCGCTCAAAGCGTTGCATTAAATACCGCAATAGATGGCTAAAGCTGAGCAGGCCGGTGATGCCACCACTGACAAACAGTGCCAGTACAGTGAGGTCGCGCTGAGCAAAGGCCGCCACCAGGGTCGGGTAGAGTCCTAAAATTAGCAGGATAAAAGAGCCGGAGATGCCCGGCAGAATCATCGCACAGAGCGCTAGCGCACCGCCGCCAAACAGAGCTGGCCAGCTCGGCTCGAGCGCTAGCGGCGGCGCATTGGAAATCGCCAACGCCACCGCGGCACCCGCTGCCAGCAGTGAGCCATCGCGCCAGTCTAAGCGCGGCTGCTGTCGCAATAAAAATACCACCGAGGCCAAAATTAAACCAAAGAAAAACCCCCAGACCGGCAGCGGCTGTGTGTTTAACAGATGGTGAATAATCCCCGAGAGGGCAAATACACTGAACACAATGCCCGATAGCAGCGCGGCCAAAAACGGCAACTCAAGATGCGCCGACAGCCCTCGCCACTGGCCGCTGCGCAGCAGTTGTAGCGCTGTGCGGTCGAAGCCGCTGAGACTTTTGATCAGGGTCGGATAGATACCGCTGATAAAGGCGATAGTGCCGCCCGATACGCCCGGCACCACATCGGCAGCGCCCATCGCCAACCCTTTGAGCAGTACTTTGCCGTAGTAGATCACGCCGCCACCTGCGCCGTTAACGGCTGACTCCGCCCAGCAGCGGAACAAATTTAACCGGCTCAATGCGCTGCTCGACAAATTCTTCACTGTCACCGCGGCGCTGCACTAAGCAGAGCTCTTGCAGGTCGCCCCCCACCGGAATAACTAGCGCACCGTCGGGCGCCAACTGAGCGAGCAGCTGCGGCGGGATCTGCTGTGGCGCCGCGCAAGAGATAATACCGTCGAACGGTGCGTGGCGCGGCCAACCAAAATGGCCGTCGCTGAGATCGGCGGTAATATTGCGCAGTCCCAACTCGCGAAAGCGCTGCTGAGCTTTGCTCAGCAGCGGCTCGATGCGCTCAACGCTGTAGACACGGCTGACCAGTTGCGCCAACACCGCGGTCTGAAACCCGGAGCCGGTGCCAATTTCGAGCACCCGCTTGGGTTTGATAACACTCAGCAGTATCTCGGTCATGCGGGCGACAATATAGGGCTGCGAGAGTGTCTGCGAGTAGCCGATCGGCAGCGCGGTATCTTCGTAGGCGCGGTGCGCCAGCGCCTCATCGAGAAACAGGTGGCGCGGGATCATGCGCATCACACCCAATACTTGCTGATTGCTGATACCCTGTTCAACTAGGCGCTGCACTAGACGCTCGCGCGTTCGCTGGGAGGTCATGCCGATACCGCCCATCTCTAACGAATTCAAACTTTATCCCCACCACAACGACTGTTATTTGCTGGCGCAACTATAGCACAATCGATTGCGCCAGCCGCCGCTGTCGGCACCGGCTGGCGCAGTGTCACCAACTCGCGCAACAGTGATGTCGCGTACTCGCCGGCGGCCAAATAGAAACTCAACTGCAGGGTATCGCCATCCAGCCACTGCCATTGTAGCTGTTGCGGAAAGGCCAGCAGCGGGCGCCGCTGCTGCTGCAAACCGCTGTGTTCTAGCGCCTCACACCAGTGCTGCCATGGCGCCAACCACTGCGCCTCGGCAGCGGCTAGCGGTGGCGCTGCGAGAGAGCGCCCGCGCCCCCACAGTGGCCCGTCGTCACTGGTCAGCAGCGGCTCACAGCTGGCGCTCAGGCGGGCGTGCAATACTTGGTTAAACAGCCACGAGCGCGCCGCCGACAGCAGCAAACCGTTGTGGTTGACTGCCGACGGGCGCTGACCGCTGCGACTCTTTTGCCGCGCCCGCGACCGCTGTCGACCGCGGTCGCCAACCAATTTGCCGGCCGTGACTAAGCGCTCCACCTCGGCCAAGTTGCTGGCGTCGCGGCCAAACCGCTGCGCGCCAAAATAGTTGGCAAATCCGCCGCCATCGAGCCGTTCGAGACGCTCCTGCAGCTGCTCTGGGGCGACCTGCAACTGGCGCAGTACCACAGAGAAATAGTTGCCGCTGTGGTCGCCGCGGCGCAATTTCTGCAAGCCGCGACCACTCTCTAACAGGGTGTAGCCGTGGCCGGCCAAGCTGCTGACGGCAATATCGCGCCCCGGCAGGTGCAGGCTAAACCACTGCCGAGTCACCGCGCGGCGATCTTTCAGGCCACAAAAGCCGACCGCATTCGGTGCAATAGCCGCCGCTTGTGCCAGCTGAGCGGCGACCCACTGAGTATTTTGCTCGCGTTTCTCGACCAGCACATAGAGGTGCTCGCCAGCCGCATTAAAGGTCGGGATGAACTGCTCGTGAACCACAAAATCGTCGGGGCGAGCTTTAAATAGCGCGTCAGCAAGCGCGGCGCCGTGGTAGTAGGCCAGTTGTTCGGGATGTTGCGCCGCCGCGATCAAGGCTGACGAGTCCGCTCGGAGGGCTCGAGCAACACTGTTGCCAGCGCGGCAATACCTTCGCCGCGGCCGGTAAACCCAAGTGTTTCGCTGGTGGTCGCTTTAACGCTGATCGCCGTCGATGGCACACAGAGATCCTCAGCGATAGCCACCCGCATCGCCTCGCGATGCGGGGCAATTTTCGGTCGCTCAGCAATAATGGTCATATCGGCGTTGGCCAGCCGGTAACCGTGCTCCGCTACCAACACTGCGACATGGCGCAACAGCTGACGACTGTCGGCACCGGCATAGCGCGGATCGCTGTCGGGGAAATGGTCGCCAATGTCTGCCAGCGCGAGCGCGCCGAGCAGCGCATCCATCAACGCGTGCAGCAACACGTCGCCATCAGAGTGCGCCCGCAGCGCCTGAGTGTGGGCGATACGAATACCACCGAGCACGACGTGATCGCCCTCGGTAAAGGCGTGAACATCAAAACCTTGGCCAATTCTCATAGCGTTTCCTGTTGTTGCGCAGTCAGAATCGCCTGCGCTTGCGCTAGCTGCTCGGCATAGGTGATCTTGATATTGTCGGCCCGCCCATTGACCACTTTCACCGCCAACCCCTGCGCCTCCAGCGCCGACGCTTCGTCGGTAATCTCAACACCCCCCGCCAGCGCTTGCGCCATTGCGCGCTGCAACAACCCGAAGCGGAACAGCTGCGGGGTCTGCGCCAAGGCGTAGTGCTGACGAGGGCACGTAGCAGCCACCGCGCCATCGGCAACGCGCTTGAGCGTCTCTACCACCGGACTGGCCAACAGGCCACCGACCGGATGGTCGGCGACTTCGTCAATCAGCTTGGCGATATCTGCAGTGCGCACACAGGGCCGGGCAATGTCGTGAACGAGCACCCAATCTTCGGGCTGCAACTGCGCGGCTAAGGCTTGCAGGCCGGCCTGCACCGAGAGCGCGCGACTGGCACCACCGCCGACACTGACTACGCGGGGATCGTCGAGCAGTGACAGCTGCGACCAGTGGCGGTCGGCGAGATCGCGCACCACCACTACGCCTGCAACAAAGGGCATCGCCAGCAACCGCTGCAGAGTTACCTCGGCAACGGTGACCCCCGCCAACGGGAAAAACTGCTTGGCTCGCTGTGATGAGAAACGGCTGCCGCTGCCGGCGGCGGCTACTACCACCCAGAGCTTATTGACCATCGCTCAGCTCCTCTTCTACCAGCAAAAAGAAATGCTCACCGCGCTTGATCAACCCCAGCTCGCTCCTAGCGCGCTCTTCGATGGCGGCGAGGTCACGCTTGAGGCTGGCGACATCGCTGGCCAGCTGTCGGTTGCGCTCGGCAAGCTGTTCATTGAGCTGCTGTTGCGTGGCGATCTGCTGGGTCAGCGCAGCGCGCTGGGCCAAGCTGCCCTCGCCAAACCAGAGCCGCAGCTGCAGTGCAACCAGTAACGAGATCAGCCCTATCAGCAGCCAGCGCAGCATCGCTCAGACCACTAGGTGTGGTGTTTTTTGATGGCGCGACGACGTTTGTGCTGCTGGCTGTCGCTGAGACTCTTTTTGCGCTCTTTGAACGGATTGTCGCTGGTTTTGTACTCGACTCTAACCGGCGTTCCGTGCAGGTCGAGTTCGCGACGAAAGATCTTTTCCAAAAAACGCGTGTAGTGTTTTGGCACCGCATCGGTCTGATTGCCGTGAACCACAATCACCGGCGGATTGCGCCCGCCGGCGTGGGCGTAGCGCAGTTTGATGCGGCGGCCGTTGGCCATCGGTGGCTGGTGCTCTTCAACCGCGCCCTCGAGAATTTTCGTAAGCCGCGAGGTGCTCAGCTTGTCGGTGGCAGAACGGTAGGCTTTATCAATTGAATCGTAGAGCAGACCGACACCGGTGCCGTGCAGCGCTGAAATAAAGTGGATATCAGCAAAATCGACGAAACGTAGCCGTCGTCCCAGCTCGATCTTAATGTACTCGCGCTGTTCCGGAGCCAAGCCATCCCACTTGTTGACCGCGACAACCAGCGCGCGACCGGCATCGATCACCGAACCCATCAGATGCAGGTCTTGATCGACCACACCCTCTTGGCCATCAATGAGCAGCACCACCACGTTGGCATCGTCGATCGCCTGCAGTGTTTTGACGATAGAGAACTTCTCAATCGCCAATTTGATATTTTTGCGTTTGCGAATACCGGCGGTGTCGATCAAGGTGTAGTGGCTACCGCGCCGCTCGAAATCGATATAGACACTGTCGCGGGTGGTGCCTGGCATGTCGTAGACCACGACCCGCTGCTCGCCCAGCAGGCGGTTGACCAGCGTTGATTTACCGACGTTGGGGCGACCCACGACGCCGATACGAATAGCGCCATTGTCCGCTTTGTCATCCTCTTGCAACTCCGGGTAGGGTTGCAACAGCTGCTCCATCATCGCTCGCACACCGCGGCCGTGGGTGGCGGTGGTGGGGTAGAGCTGGTCAAAACCGAGCCGATAAAAATCGGCTAGAGCCTGGTCGGGATTGACGCCATCAATTTTGTTAGCGACCAGTGAGACGTGGCGGTTTTTCTGCCGCAGCTGACGAGCAATAATCTCGTCGACCGGGGTGAGGCCAGCGCGGCAATCAACCACAAACAAGACTATGTCGGCTTCGTCGATGGCCAGCTGCGCCTGCGAGGCCATCTCGACATCGATACCCTCCTCCTCTCCAGAGAGACCACCGGTGTCGATAACCATAAAGCGGCGATTGAACAGCTCGCCCTCGCCGTATTTGCGGTCGCGAGTTAAGCCGGCAAAATTGGCCACCAGAGCGTCGCGGCTGCGCGTGAGCTGGTTAAAAATTGTCGATTTACCGACATTGGGGCGCCCGACGAGGGCGATGACAGGAATCATAACTAAGACCGCAAATGAGTAGCGGCATTTTACTGTAGAAAGCCCGACCGCGATAGCGCGGCCGAGCTCATCGCAGGCTTACTTGAGCGAATAACTGCTCAGCGAGCCGTCGTTGGCCTGGACTAACAGCTGCT
This sequence comes from Gammaproteobacteria bacterium LSUCC0057, assembly GCA_004535795.1. Lineage (GTDB taxonomy): Bacteria > Pseudomonadota > Gammaproteobacteria > Pseudomonadales > Porticoccaceae > LSUCC0057. The sequence goes on along the minus strand of SPIA01000003.1, from coordinate 118,305 downwards.
CGCCCTGCGCGACCATTGCCACACTGACACCGGCCGAGTCGACGCGCGTGCGGCCGACAAAACGGCCGTCACTCTGATCGAGCAGGTGTAGATAACCCTCGGCGTCGGCGACCGCGAGATAGCCGCTAAAGGCCACCGGCGCGACCAGACGGCGCAAAAATAGCTGGCCGTTGCTCCACAGCGGCTGGCCGCCTCCGGCACTGTAGGCGATCACCGTGTCGTCGTCGCCGACCACAAACAGCTGGTCGCTGCCGTAGGCGGGAGCACTGAAGCTCGATGCCGGTTGCTGCCACAGGGTGCGACCGGTACCGCGCGACAGTGCGCCGAGCTGCCCTTGGTAGGAGACTGAGTAGAGAATATCGCCAACCAGCAGCGGCTGACCGTCGATGTCCACCATGCGCTCCAACTCAGTGCGCCCCTGCGGCAGCGCCAAGCGGCTCTCCCACAACAGCGAACCGTTGTTGCCGTTAAAGCCAATCAGCTTGCCAGAATCAAAGCCGGCGTAGACGTTACCGCTTGCCAGCAGTGGCGAGCCGCCGCCGCGCACCGTCAAGATCGGGGCATCGGCATCGTGGCGCCAGCGCAGTTCACCGCTGTTTGCCTCGAACAGATAGAGCTGATTGTCGATCGTCTGTACCGCCACCATGTCGCCATCGGTGGCCGGTGCCGCGATCACCTCAGAACTGACCTGAGCGCGCCAGAGAGTCTCACCACTGGCGGCATCGAGCGCCACTACTACGCCATCGAGATCGGCCACCACGACTAACTGGCCGCCGGCGGCAACGCCACCGGAGAGCTCCAGCTCGAGCTCTGTGCGCCACACTCTTTTACCACTGGCCAGCTCGAAAGCGCTCACTTGACCGCGCGGGTCGGCGCCAAATACGCGGCCGCCACTGACCGCCGGCCGCAGCGAGGCGCGGTAGTCTTTAACCCCTTTGCCGAGCGAATTTGACCAATCGCGCTGCAACTCGACACGCGCCGTAAATTTGCTCAATTCGGCCGGTTTAATCTCGCCCTCATCGCCGAAGTCGAGCCAACTACACCCGGTTAACAGCAGTGCAGCTAAGCCGCTAATGACTATTTTCATGACACTATTCCTATTGCTCAGCAGTGGGTTGGTCGGCGGCGCTATCGATCACCACCGCGGCAGCGACGGCGTTGAGCTTTAACTGCAGCAGCGGTTCGGCGCGCTGTTCAACGCCGGCTGCCAGCGCTGCCTGGTAGGCGGTATAGGCGGCACTGTCGTTGCCTTGGGCGCGGTGCAGGTCGCCGCGCAACTCAGCATAGGCGGCGGCAAAAGTAGCTGGTTGTGGATTTTGTACCAGCGCCAAGGCTTCGTCGACACGCTGTTGCGCTGCCAACACCCGCGCCAAGCGCAATCGCGCCACGGCGTTGAGTGCTGGATCGGAATCTGCGTCCAACACCCACTCGAGCTCGCTCTGTGCCGCAGCTAAATTACCACTCTCGACGGCAATACGGGCAAGCAGCATCGCGGCATAGCGACCGTATTGGCTGTTGGCGGCCGACGCCTTGAGGGCGGTGGCGCGCTGCTGCAGCTGCGCCGCCAACTCGCTCTCCAGGGGTTCACCGACCGCACTGGTCAGCAGTAACTCGTTGAGTTGCTGATACTCACTGGACGCCGCCAGCGCCGCGTTCTCGACACTGTTCTGGTAGTAACTCCAGCCGCCCCAGCTACCGACCACCAGCAGCACAGCGGCAATCACGCCACGGCCCTGCTCCGCCCACCAACGCTTGAGTTTTTCTATCTGTTCTTCTTCACTGAGATGATCTGCCACACTCTATTCCTCAATAATTTTTCTCTGCCTGCAGTGCCCCGTAACGGCTACAGCTGCGCGGTTAAAAAAGCGCTCAACTCACTCTGCGCCAAGGTCTGCTGTTCAGTGCCGCTGCGCAAAAATTTCACTACCGCGCTGTTGGCGGCAGCCTCGTCCTCGCCAATAATCAGTGCGACAACTGCACCGCTGCGGTCGGCGCGTTTGAGCTGCGATTTAAAGCTGCCGCCGGCACAATCGAGCTGTACCCGCCAATCGCCGCTGCTGCGCAGCTGCTCGGCGAGCCGCTGGCCATCCACTGCGACATCGCCCACCGCAGCAATATAGATATCCACCTGCCGGGCGATACTATCGGGGAGCTGCTGCAGCTCGTCAAGCAACAGCACCAGTCGCTCCACCCCCATCGCCAGCCCCACCGCCGGGCAGGGTTTACCGCCCAACTGCTCGACCAGGCCGTCGTAGCGCCCGCCGGCACAGACGGTGCCCTGCGCACCAAGCGCATCAGTCACCCACTCAAAAACTGTCTTTGAGTAATAGTCTAAGCCGCGCACCAGACGCTGATTCACCTGGTAGCTGACTCCGGCACTGTCCAGCAGTTGGCGCAGTCGGGCAAAATGGTCGACCGACTCACTGTCGATATAGTCGCTCAACACCGGAGCATCGGCCAGCAGTGCCTGAGTGGCAGAATTTTTGCTGTCGAGTATCCGCAGCGGGTTGCTCTGCAGTCGCCGCTGGCTGTCTTCGTCCAGCTCGCCGTGATGGGCCTGTAGGTAATCGACCAGCGCGGCGCGATAACGGCTGCGGTCGGCGGCACTGCCCAATGAATTAATTTGTAGCGCCACCGCACCATCGATGCCCAACTGACGCCACAGCCGCGCAGTCATCACCAGCAGTTCAGCGTCTATTTCGGGGCCTGCCATACCAAACGTTTCGACACCTATCTGGTGAAACTGGCGCAGACGGCCCTTTTGCGGCCGCTCATGGCGAAACATCGGCCCGGCATACCAGAGTCGCTGCAGCTGGTTGTGCAACAGCCCATTTTGAATGGCGGCGCGGACACAGCCAGCGGTGCCCTCGGGGCGCAGGGTCAGCGGGTCACCGTTGCGATCGTCAAAAGTGTACATCTCTTTCTCGACGATATCGGTCACTTCGCCGATCGAACGCTTAAACAGCTCGGTCGACTCGACGATCGGGAAGCGGATTTCGCTGTAGCCATAGCGCGCCAGCAGCGTGGCGACCGCGTTTTCTAAATACTGCCAGCGGGGGGATTCACTCGGCAGCAGGTCGTTCATGCCGCGAATAGACTGCAATTTCATTTCAGATCCTTTCTCCTGTGGCGACTCAGCCCTTGACGATCACATCGGCTGCCGCTGCCGCTTTGCGCGCGGCCTGTTCGCGCACCAAACGCTCCAACTCGTCGACCAGATCGGTATTGCCGAGCTTCTGCGCCGGGACGCCGTCGATATAAACCAGATTGGCCGGGGTGCCACCGGTGAGGCCGACATCGCTCTCTTTGGCCTCGCCCGGGCCGTTGACTATGCAGCCAATGATCGAGACATCCATGGCGGTGTCGATATCTTCGAGACGGCTCTCGAGCTCATTGACGGTGGCGATGACATCAAAATTCTGCCGCGAACAGCTCGGGCAGGCGATAAAGTTGATCCCTTTGCTGCGCAGCCGCAAACTGCGCAACATATCCCACGCCACCTTGACCTCTTCTACCGGGTCGGCGGCCAGCGAAATGCGCACGGTATCGCCAATCCCCTCCATCAGCAGCGCACCCAAACCAATGGCAGATTTTACAGTGCCCGAGCGCAGCCCACCGGCCTCGGTAATGCCCAGATGCAGAGGCTGTACGATCTGCTTAGCGAGATCGCGGTATGCGGCGGTGGCCATAAAAATATCGGACGCTTTAACACTCACTTTAAAATCTTGAAAATCGTATTTGTCCAACAGTTCGACGTTGCGCAGTGCCGATTCGACCATTGCGGCGGCGGTCGGTTCACTGTATTTGCGCAGCAACTCTTTGCCGAGCGAGCCGGCGTTGACGCCGATGCGGATGGGGATATTTTTATCCCGGGCCGAGGCGATCACCTCGCGCAGACGATCCTCGCGGGTAATATTGCCCGGGTTGATACGCAGACAGTCAACGCCCAGCTCAGCGACTCGCAGCGCGATGTGGTGATCGAAATGAATGTCGGCGACCAGCGGCACGTTGACCCGCTGGCGAATTTGCCCGAATGCTTCGGCGGCATCCAGCGAGGGGACTGAAACACGGACAATATCGGCACCGGCGGCGACAATGCGCTCAATTTGTGCCACGGTCGCCTCGACATCACAGGTTTCGGTGTTGGTCATGCTCTGCACCGAGATAGGTGCACCACCGCCGACCGGCACATCGCCGACCATAATCTGACGCGACTGGCGCCGCACAATCGGTGACTCACTGAACATCGCTACTCTCCTGTAATACCGCTCGCTCAGCACCAAAACGCTGTCGCAAGCTCTCGGTCTGCGGCGAATTGGGAAACAAATTGCGCAGCGCCATACTGGCGCTGGCAAATAGATCGGGCTCATCGAGCAGCGCCGCCAGCTGCACCTCTAGCCACAAGCTGCTGGCGGTGGGCGCCGCCAACTGCTCATAGCGCTGCAACTGCGCCAGCGCTGGCTGCCACTGGCGCTGTTCAAACAGTACTTGGGCAGCGGCCAAATAGGCTGGAGCCAACTGTGGAGCCAACTGCACGGCGCGCTGATAGGCCGCCAGCGCGGCGCTGCGGTCGCCCAGCTGGTGCTCGCACAGCCCGAGAATATAGAGTGCTTGCGGCCGCCGCTCGGAAGCCAAGTCGCCACTGGCGATCAGCATATGGCTGCGCGCCGCAGCGACATCGCCGCGGCGATAGTGCAATGCACCGTAGTTGTAGTGGGCCAGGGTGTAGTCTGGCCGCGCTTGCAGGGCTCGCTGAAAGAACTGGCCGGCCAGCTCACTGTCGCCCTCCATCTGGTAGAGCAGCGCGTAAGCGTGATGCAGTTCCGCCGCCTGCGGGGCGATTTCTGCCGCTTTGCGCAGGTGAATATTGGCCATATCGCGATTGCCGGCCTCAATGTAACGCAGCGCCAGCGCCAACCGGTTGTCCAGCGAAGTCTGCTCGGTTGCACTGAGCCCCCCCAGTGCGGTGAGGTTAGCGCAGCCGCCGAGCAACAACAGCGCGAGCAGCCAGCTCTTAGCCACTGGCAATGATCTCCTCGCGGGCCGCGCGCTTGGCGCGATGGCGCTCGCTGCGACGGGTCTTATCATTGACCGACCCGGCCAGCTGACCACAGGCAGCAGCTATATCATCACCGCGGGTGGTGCGCACGGTGACGATGTAACCGGCTTGCTGAAGAATATCGCGGAAGCGGTGCAAAGAGTTGTTGCTGACTTTGCGGTAATCGACCGCGTCAAACGGATTAAACGGGATGAGATTGATCTTGCAGGGCAGATCGACCAACAGTGCCGCCAGTTGCTCGGCGTGTTCGCGGCGGTCGTTAACCTGATCGATCAGCGTGTACTCGACCGTGATCTTGCGGTGGATGTCCGGCATTTTGGTCAGGTAGCGACGCGAGGCGTCGATCAACTGCGCCAGCGGGTACTTGCGATTGATCGGCACCAGCTCGTTGCGCAGCTCGTCGTTGGGGGCGTGCAGCGAGATCGCCAGCGACACATCGATCTCGTCGCCGAGTTTTTCGATCATCGGCACCACCCCGGCAGTGCTCAGGGTAACCCGGCGCTTGGAGAGGCCGTAGCCGTTGTCGGCCAACATCAGACTCATCGCATCGACGACATTGCGGTAGTTCATCAGCGGTTCGCCCATGCCCATCATCACCACATTGGTGACTCGGCGCGTCGCTTTGCTATCGAACTGGCCAAAGTGCTTGGCAGCGATCCACACTTGGCCAATAATCTCGGCGGCGGTCAGATCGCGATTAAAACCCTGCTTGCCGGTGGCACAGAAACTACAGTCGAGCGAACAACCCACCTGCGACGAAACACACAGCGTGCCGCGATCGCGCTCGGGGATATAGACCGTCTCAATGCAGCTGCCGCCCTCAACGCGAATAATCCACTTACAAGTGCCGTCGACCGAATCGTGGCGCTCTACCACCTCGGGGGCGCGGATCTCGGCGATAGCAGCGAGCTTTTCACGCAGCGGCTTGGCGACATTGCTCATCTGTGCAAAGTCGTCGACACCGGCCTGGTGAATCCACTTCATCACCTGGGTGGCGCGAAAACGTTTCTCACCCAGTTCGATAAAAAATTCTTCCAGACGCGAAGCAGAAAGCCCCAAGAGATTAATTTTCTGCTCTCGGGGCTCTACTGTCGGCACGCTGTTGTCAGCACTGTGGCTCATCGCTGCACGCTACCTAACAAGAAGTGGGCGAGGTGGCTCAACGGGCGCAGAGCTCACTCTCTTGGAAGAAGTAGCTGATTTCGCGGGCAGCAGAGGTGGCCGAATCGGAGCCGTGTACCGCGTTGGCATCGATCGACTCGGCGAAGTCGGCGCGAATAGTGCCGGCATCAGCCTCTTTGGGGTTGGTGGCGCCCATCAGATCGCGGTTTTTCAGCACCGCTCCCTCACCCTCGAGCACTTGCACTGTGACCGGACCAGAGGTCATGAATGCGACCAGATCTTTAAAGAACGGACGCTCGCGGTGTTCCGCGTAAAAACCCTCGGCATCGGCTTGGCTGAGCTGCACCATTTTAGCGGCGATGATTTTTAGCCCGGCGGCCTCAAAACGGCTGTAAATTTGCCCGATAACATTTTTTGCTACGGCGTCGGGTTTAATAATTGAAAGGGTGCGTTCAGTCGCCATGAGGGGGGCTCCATTGTCTGGTTGGGAGTAAATTAAAAAGGGTGAAAAAATAATTAGTTAACGCCGCATCGCTACGCCAGCTGGATGCGAATTTTACCCGCGGCGGGGTTGGACAACAATGTTTTTGTCAGCGCAACGCTTTAATCGAGCTCATCGATCCACGCTTGTTGAATCGCCTCGAGGACTTTTTCACCGCTGCGCTGCGGGTCGTCGTCAAACTCTTCGAGGGCGATGACCCAGTTGCGCAGGTCGACAAAGTTAATTTGCAGCGGGTCTACCTCTGGGTGCTGCTCGGCCAGTTCGATAGCGATATCGAGAACATCGGTCCATTTCATAGTGCTGTGCTCCGCTTAAAATGCCACTCAGTGGCGCTCAGAGACCATATTAATGGTGTATTTGGGCAGCTCCACCACCAGATCGGCATCGGCCACCAGCGCCTGACAGGAGAGACGCGAATCGGGATCGACGCCCCACGCCTTGTCGAGATAGTCTTCTTCGAGCTCGTCGGCCTCTTGCAGCGTCTCAAAGCCCTCGCGCACATGCACATGACAAGTGGTACAGGCGCAGGACTTTTCGCAGGCGTGTTCAATGTCGATGCCATTTTGCAGCGCCAAGTCGCAGATCGAGATACCGGCTTCGGCCTCGACGACTTTGCCCTCGGGACAGATCTCCGCGTGCGGTAAAAACACCACTTTCGGCATTATAGCTCTCCTTCCAATTGATCCAGCGACTGCCCGGCCAAGGCTTTTTTAACCGCAGCATTCATTCGCCGTGCAGCAAATGTCTCGCTTCCTTTGGCGACCGACTCGATTTTACGCGCCAGCTGTCGGTGTTCACGGGTGGTCTCGCGCAGCTGTTGCAGCTCATCGATCGATTTGCGCAGACACTCCAACTCATCGGCATCGAGCAGCTGCTCGCCATCGACGGCGATCGCGGCGCGAATATCTTCGATGATGCGGTCGGCTTCCACCTGCTGCTCAGCGAGCGCCCGCGCCGCCATATCCTCGCGGGCGTGGCTAAACGACTCTTGCAACATCCGCGTGACTTCGCCGTCGTCCAAACCGTAAGAGGGCTTCACTTCGATACGCGCTTCGACGCCACTGGTCATCTCGCGGGCAGCGACACTCAACAAGCCATCGGCATCAACTTGGTAGGTGACACGAATTTTCGCCGAACCGGCAGTCATCGGCGGAATACCGCGCAACTCAAAGCGGGCCAGCGAACGACAGTCGCTGACCAGCTCGCGCTCGCCCTGCACCACATGCACCGCCAGCGCAGTTTGACCATCTTTAAAGGTAGTGAACTCCTGCGCCTTGGCCACCGGGATAGTGGTGTTGCGATGGATAATCTTTTCGACCAGCCCGCCCATGGTCTCTATACCCAGAGAGAGCGGAATGACATCGAGCAGCAGCAAGTCATCGCCGCTTTTATTGCCAATTAAAACATCTGCCTGAACGGCAGCACCCAGTGCCACTACCTGATCGGGGTCGAGATGACAGAGTGGCTCACGGCCAAAGTAGTCGGCGACCTTCTCGCGCACACGCAGCGCGCGCGTAGAACCGCCGACCAGCACCACATTGTCAATTTCGTCGAGCTTGACCCCGGCGTCTGCCAGCGAGCGGCGGCAGGCGCGCAGCGTCTTGGCGATCAGCGGATCGAGCAGCGTCGCGAGTTGATCGCGGTCGAGTATCAGCGACTGCTCGCCGACCGTTAACTGGGTCTGCTCGACCTCACTGAGCTGCTGCTTGGCCCGTTTCGCGATGGCCAGTAGCTGACGCTGCTGGGCTGGCGCCATGTCGGCGTCAATCGCCAGCTCGGCGCGCAGCCAGTCGGCAATGGCGCGGTCAAAATCGTCGCCGCCCAGCGCCGAGTCACCGCCGCTGGCGAGCACCTCAAAGACTCCGCGGGTCAGCCGCAAAATCGAGATATCGAAGGTACCGCCGCCGAGGTCGTAAACCGCAATGGTACCCTCACCTCCGGCATCGAGCCCGTAGGCGATCGCCGCGGCGGTCGGTTCATTGAGCAGCCGCAACACCTTGATGCCGGCCAGCATGGCGGCATCTTTAGTCGCTTGGCGCTGAGCGTCATCAAAGTAGGCCGGCACCGTGATCACCGCGCCGTCGAGGTCGCCACCGAGCGCCAACTCGGCGCGCCGCTCTAAGCTGGCTAACAACTCGGCCGAGGCCTGTACCGGGCTAATCGCGCCAGCGGCGGTGGCAAACTTGGGCATACCGCTGTCGCTGCCGGCGACAAACTCATAAGGCAACTGCTCACCAAACAGCGCCACATCGGCCAAACCCCGGCCCATAAAGCGTTTTACCGAGGTGAGTGTATTGAGCGGGTCGCTGAGGTCGTGCTCGAGCGCTTCGTAGCCAACACAGCTGAGGCCGTGTCGGTCGTAGTGCAGCGCCGAGGGCAGCAACGCGCGCCCCTGCTCGTCGTTGACAATGGTCGCAGTGCCGCTGCGCACAGTCGCCACCAGCGAGTTGGTGGTACCCAAATCGATACCGACCGCACGCTTGCGCTGATGCGGTTCGGGCGACTGACCGGGCTCGGAAATTTGCAACAACAGTGCCACTAGCGGTCCTCTAAATCTTGTTCAAGCTCGTCGAGCTGTTCGAGTAATTTAGCAAAAAATTGCAACTTGGCGACAGCATCTTGCGCGCGCAAGTAATCACCCGCTTGGTAGTGGTGGGCGAATTGCTCCTCGCAATCGACAAACTTCACCTCGACCGTGGAGCGCAGCTGCTCGAGCTCATCAAACGGCTGTGGGTGCTCGTCGAGCTCCTCGATGCGCTCGCGCAGGGCGATCTGCTCCATTAAAAATAGCCCATCGCGAGTCACTCGACTCTCGCTGTCGCCTTCTACACCGGCCAATTCCAACAGGTAGTGGGCGCGCAACAGCGGCGACTTTAGCGTGGTATAGGCTTGGTTGATCGCGGCGGCCTGCTGCACTGCAAGGCGCACATCGGCATCGCTGCCGGCGGCGGCGCGATCGGGGTGGTAGCGCTGTTGGAGTTGGCGAAAAGCACCATCTAACTCACCGCGGTTGACGGTAAAGTCGACCGGCAAGCCAAACAGCGCAAAGTAGTCTTGAGAGAACGGCATAGTAGAGCCCAGTGCGCCGGCAGCCCACAATGGCGCTACCGGCTGAGAAATTCAGCGCTAAACGTGGAAGCTTTCGCCGCAACCACACTCGTCTTTGACATTGGGGTTGCGAAACTCAAAGCCTTCGTTGAGCCCCTCTTTGACATAGTCGAGCTCGGTGCCGTCCAAGTAAAGCAGGCTTTTTGGATCAATCACCAACTTCACCTCGCCGCAGGCAAACACCTCATCCTCAGGCGCCGCCTCGTCGACAAATTCGAGCACATAAGAGAGCCCCGAACAGCCGGTGGTGCGCACCCCGAGGCGGATACCAATACCCTTACCGCGCCCCTGCAGATGGCGCGCCACATGCTGCTCGGCCGCAGCTGTCATACTAATGGCCACGGCTATTTTTGCTCTTGCTTCTCGCGGACATTGCGCACCGCGGCTTTAATCGCATCTTCGGCCAACACCGAGCAGTGAATTTTCACCGGTGGCAGCGCTAGCTCTTCGGCGATCTGAGTGTTTTTAATCTGTTCCGCCTCGGCCAGAGTTTTACCGCGCACCCACTCGGTGAGCAGCGAGCTCGAAGCAATAGCCGAACCACAGCCGTAAGTTTTGAACTTGGCATCTTCAATAATGCCGGCGTCGTTAACCTGAATCTGCAGCCGCATCACATCGCCACAGGCGGGCGCACCGACCATGCCGGTGCCAACATTTTTTGATTGGTCGTCTAATTTGCCGACGTTGCGCGGGTTTTCGTAATGGTCGATGACCTTGTCGCTGTATGCCATTTGCTCTCTCCTCAGTCGTTCGGGCTGACTTAGTGGGCAGCCCACTCCACTGTGTTTAAATCGATACCGTCTTTGTACATATCCCAAAGCGGTGACAGATCGCGCAGTTTACCCACCGCTGTGCGAGTGCTCGCCACCGCTTGGTCGACCTCGTGCTCGGTGGTAAAACGGCCAATACTAAAGCGTATTGAGCTGTGCGCCATTTCGTCGTTAAGACCGAGCGCGCGCAGTACATAAGAGGGTTCCAAACTCGCCGAGGTACAAGCCGAGCCGCTGGAGACCGCCAGGTCGCGGATCGCCATCATCAGCGACTCGCCTTCTACATAGGCGAAACTGATGTTGATGATACCCGGCAGGTGGTGGCTCGGCGAACCGTTCAAGTGCACCGCTTCCATATCGTTGAAGGCGTTCCACAGCCGCGAGCGCAAGGCGGTGATGCGCTCGTGGTCAGCGGCCATCTGTTCGCGGGCAACGCGACACGCCTCGCCCAAACCAACAATTTGGTGAGTGGGCAGGGTGCCAGAGCGCATGCCGCGCTCGTGCCCGCCGCCGTGCATCTGCGCCTCAATACGCACCCGCGGCTTGCGTCGCACATAGAGTGCGCCGATTCCCTTGGGGCCGTACAACTTGTGCGCCGAGATCGCCAACAGGTCGATATTCATCGCTTCGACATCGACCGGAATCTTACCCACGCTCTGCGCCGCATCGACGTGAAAGAACACTTTATTGGCGCGACACAGCGCACCGATGGCGGCGATGTCGTTGAGCGAGCCGGTCTCGTTGTTGACGTGCATAATCGACACCAGCGTGGTGTCCTCGCGCAGCACCGCAGCGACTGCTTCGGCGGTAATGCGGCCTTCGCTGTCGGGGTCGAGATAGGTCACCTCAAAGCCTTCACGCTCAAGCTGACGACAGGTGTCGAGCACCGCTTTGTGCTCAATTTTTGAGGTGACGATATGCTTACCTTTGCGCACATTGAAGTGCGCACAGCCCTTGATGGCGAGGTTGTCGGACTCGGTGGCGCCCGAGGTCCAGACAATTTCACGCGGGTCGGCGTTGAGCAGCGCCGCAACCTGCTCGCGGGCGTCTTCGACCGCTGCTTCCGCCTGCCAGCCGTACATGTGCGAGCGCGAGGCGGGGTTGCCAAAATCACCGGTGGGGGTCAAGTAGTGCATCATTTTTTCGGCCACGCGCGGGTCTACCGGCGTTGTCGAGGCATAATCGAGATAGATTGGCATTTCTATAGACACGTAACGTCTCTCCTATTGCACCGCAGTGAGCGGAATAGTGGCTGTCTTTTGGTTAAATCCGGCCAGTTGGCGGTCGGCCACCGACCGCACATCATTGCGATCGACCAGTTTTTGCAACGAGATATTGCTTAAAAAGTGGTGAATTTCGCCACTCAGCTCCTGCCACAAGGTGTGGGTCAGGCAGACCTCGCCAGCCTGGCAGTCACCCTTGCCGCCACAGTTGGTGGCGTCGACCGACTCGTTGACAGAGTCGATGATCTGGGCGACGTGGATCTCGCTGGCAGCGCGGCTCAAACGGTAACCGCCACCCGGACCGCGCACGCTGGCCACCAGTTTTGACTGGCGCAGTTTCGAAAATAGCTGCTCAAGATAAGAGAGCGAAATGCCTTGGCGTTCCGAGATATCAGCCAGCGGAACTGGGCGTTCGGTGGCGTGCAGAGCCAGATCTAGCATCGCCGTGACGGCGTATCGGCCGCGTGTCGTTAAGCGCATAAATCACCTCGTTGCATTGAAACCCATTGGTATCGTTTGTCTCTTGGCGTTAGCTTCATTGACCAGGCTAATTATGTAATTCCCTACCGTTTTAGTCAACTAAATACCGGACTATTTTAGTAAGGTTTGAACCGCGGGCGCTGGCGCCCGCGCAGCGCTTTAAGAGGGCTCGTTGGCCTCTGCGGCCGTCAGTTTTTTATCGATGGTGGCCAATACACCTCGCAAAATAGAGACCTCCATACGGTCCATACGCGAGCGGTTGAACAGCCGGCGCAGTCGCGTCAACAGCTGCTTGGGATTGTCGCGATCGTAAAACCCCAAGTCGGCCAGACTGCTGGCCCAGTGCTGGTGAAACAGCTCGAGCTCATCGGCTGTGGCCAGCGGTTGATCCCAGGCGCCGAGCGGCGGCAGTTGGCCGGCGCTATCTTGCAGGCTGGCCATACGCACCTCGTAGGCTAACACCTGCACCGCGGTAGCCAAATTGAGCGAGCTGTAGTCGGGGTTTGAGGGGATGTTGACATGGTAGTGGCACTGCTGCAGCTCTTCGTTGGTGAGGCCGCGATCTTCGCGACCAAACAAAATAGCGGTGGGGTGATCGGCCGCCTCGGCCCACACCTGTTGACCGCACTGACGCGGGTCAATCAGCGGCCACGGAATGCGCCGCTCGCGGGCACTGGTGCCAATCACCAAGCCGCAACCGGCGACCGCCTCTTCTACACTGCCGACCACCACCGCATTGGCGAGCACATCGCGAGCGCCGGCCGAGCGCCACACAGCGCGCGGCGCCGGGTACTCGCGGGGGGCGACCAAGTAGAGCTGCGACAGCCCCATATTTTTCATCGCCCGCGCTGCGCCACCAATGTTGCCGGGGTGGGCGCTGTTTACCAACACGATCCTAATATTGTCGTTTCGCTCTAACATAACGGCTCTGCCTCTGCGGTGGTCGCGCACTCAACGGCGGTAGTTAAAAAGGCGCGAAGTGTAGCAGAACAGGCTCTCTCTGGTACAATGCGCGCCCTATTTAACAGCTTGTGGTAGACCTCATGCACCCGATGGTAAACATTGCCCTGCGCGCTGCGCGCAAAGCGGGCGAGATGATTGTTAAATCTGCCGACGATTTAGAGCGCATTCAGGTCGACGAGAAGGGTCGCCACGACTATGTCACCGAAGTCGATCGGCGTAGTGAAGAGACCATCATCTACCAGATCAGTAAGGCCTACCCCAACCACCGTTTTGTCGGCGAAGAGTCAGGTGTTACCGGCAACCCCGACAGCGAGACTGAGTGGATTATCGACCCGCTCGATGGCACCACCAATTTTGTCCGCGGTATTCCTCATGTGGCGATCTCGATTGCCTGCCGTATTAAAGGGCGGCTTGAACACGCGGTAATTTTGGAGCCTTTTAAGCGCGAGGAGTTTACCGCCAGCCGGGGTTCTGGCGCCCACTTAAACGGCCGACGCATTCGCGTCTCCGGCCGCGCCCCCGGCCAAGGGGCACTGTCGGCCACCGGCATCCCCTTTAGCGAGCCCAGCTTTGCGCAGATGGACAACTACCTCGCCTGCCTGAAAGCGTTTGCCAACAACTCCGCCGGCGTGCGCCGCTTGGGTGTGGCTTCGCTCGATCTCGCCTATGTCGCCGCCGGTCGTTTTGATATCTTTTGGGAGATGTACTTAAAGCCATGGGATATTGCCGCGGGCGCGTTAATTGTCCGCGAAGCGGGAGGCATGGTAAGCGACTTTCAAGGTGGCGAGCAGTTTTTGGAGACCGGCCATGTCATTGCCGCCACCCCGAAACTGTTCAAGCCGTCGCTGCAGATTGTCGCCAAACATCTCGGCAAACTCGCTTAAGCTACGACTTCAAGCCATAAAAAAACCCCGCTGTTACCAGCGGGGTTTTTTTGTTTTTCAGCAGCCGTTAGAAACGGTAGCTGAAGTCGACACCGTAGCTGTCGCGGGCACCCGGATGGATGAACGAACCGCCAAACTCCGGCGCTTGAATCACCTCCTCTAGGTACTCCTCGTCGGTGATGTTTTTACCCCACAGCGTCACATCCCACTGCTCACCACTGAGCGAGAGGCGGGCGTTGAGGGTGTTGTAAGCGTCGCGCTTGGCTTTGCTAAAGTTCTGGCTGTTGCCAGGACCATAGAACAGGTTCCAAACCGTCGGGCTCTCCTCACCCTGCATGGTGTGGAACCAAGTCTCACCAATGTACTGCCAATCGAGCCGCGCCACCAAGTTAATGCCGGTAGCCACTTCGGTGTCGAACTCGGCACCCAAGTTATAGGTGCGATCCGGCGCCTGCGGCGCCTCGTTGCCGACCGACAGCGGACGGTTGATATTCTGCTTAATCTCGCTGTCGATAAAGCCGACACCGCCAAACAGCGAGAAGTTCTCGGTGACAACCGCGTTGAAGTCCGCCTCAAAGCCGCGAATGTTCAGCTCATCGATAGTGGTCACCACCCGCATCAAGCCGAATGGGCCGGCAAAGAATTCGAAGAACTGGCTGTCGTCAACAGTAGTATCAAAGACCGCGGCGTTAACGCGCAGACGGTTATCCATAAACTGCATCTTGGCACCGAGCTCGTAACTAGTAGAGACCTCTTTGGCGTACTCATCTTTGACGTTGAGCTGGGCATCCACCGCAATACCAGGGTCGCCACAGGTCGGCAAGAAGAATGGGCAGGTGTCGCCGTACCAGAAGTCAATCAGCGCCTCGCTGCCGATCGAGTTGAAGCCACCACTGCGGAAGCCCACCCCCCAACTGGCATAAACGTTGATGTCGTCGCTGGCCGCCCAACTCCAGGTGACCTTCGGCTGGAACTGACTGTAAGTAGCACTACGGCTGGGAATGGAGTCGTTGTCGGCAGTAAAGGCTGGGTTGATGAACCCGGAAGAGTTGGCGTTGTTGCCCGAGCCAGTGGCATAGGGGACGTTGTTGTCAACGTCGCGCTCCTCGCGGTCGTAGCGGGCGGCAAAGGCCAGCTCCATGGTGTCGTTGAGGTCAAACTCCAGTTGGCCAAATACCGCCTTCACCGAGGTATCGAAGGTGTCGTCGAACATCAGATCGGTCGGGTTGGGGCCATCGGCGGGTACATAAGGCTGCAGTAAGAAACCGTTGCCGGTATCTTGACCGTAGGCAACTACCACATCGCGCTCAATCTCGGCCATATAGAGGCCGGCAATCCAGCGCAGCTCTGAGTCCTCGTCGGAGGTGAAGCGCAGTTCGACACTGGTATCGGTCTGGTTGCGCTCCTGATACTGATAACCATCACAACTGGTCGGCGTGTAGGGGCCGTAAACGCCCTCGCCAACAGTGCCTGGGTTGACGCCGAACGGAGCGAAGTAGTCACCGAACAGATCAGCGCGACCGGCGCCACCAAAACCGACCGGCATATTGTTCAGGGTATCGCGATCGGCCAAACAGGAATCGGTGCCGTCATAGGCGTAGAACGAGGCCGAGGTGCCGTCGGAGAGCAGGAACTCCTCTAAATCGCTGTAGCTGACTACCAGCGAGACATCAACGCCGTCGCGGTCCCAGTCCGTTTTAATCGAGAACTCATTGGTCTCTTGCTCGTTAATCCCGGGCACGTTGTTGGCAAAGATGAAATCGTGGCCGTTGACATCGGCGTAGTACGAGGAGTTGAAGAAGGTCTCAAATTGGGGAATGGCGAACACGGCGTTAAAGTTAATGGCACCGCCCTCCACTTCGCTGTTGCCAGCGCGCAGGTCGACTTTGACATCGTCGCTGGCGTTCCAGATCAGCCGCCCGCGAATAGTGGTGTCCTCTAAATAATCCACCGCGCCTTGGCCGCCGCGAAAGACATTGCTGTAGTGGCCGTCGGTCTCTTTCTGGCTAATGCTCAGGCGGCCGAGCAGCACATCGTCGACCAGCGCGCCGCTGACAACGGCGCTCGCGCTTTTAGTGCCGTTATTGCCGGCGCCTACTTTTACTTTGCCCTCAAACTCGTTTTCCGGCTCATTGGTGGTGACCAAGATCGCGCCGGAGACTGCATTGCGACCGTAGAGCGCCCCCTGCGGCCCTTTCAGCACCTCAATTTGGCGGACATCGAGCAGCTCTTCGTTGAAGCTGTTGGGGTTGGTGGCCAGCACCCCGTCGACCACATAAGCAAAGGTCGACTCGGCGTCGCGGGTCGAGACGATACCGCGAATGTTCACCTGGGTATCTCCGACGTTGGCGGTATCGACGATGGTGACGTTGGGCATCAGGCTGATAAAGTCTGCCGGGCGCTCAATGCCGGCACTCTGAATGGTGCCCTCGGTGAACGCTGATACCGCAATGGGTACCTCTTGCAGGTTTTCTGAGCGCTTACGCGCCGAGACCACTACCTCTTCTATAGTGATATCCGCCACTACCGGGGTTGCCAGGGTGGCGATGATGCTGGTCGCGAGTAATTTCTTAGCGGTTACTTTCATGCTTCTCTCCTAGGTCTTTCCGTTATGAACTTGCTTTTAATTAACTTTTTTACTGCGGGTCACTCGGGTGTTGCTGGGTTAAAAAGTACATCGGTTACAAAACATTCAGCAATTTCCCTGCCAACTACCGCCCACTACCGAAAGGTAGGGGCAACTGGAGCTGGCAGATGGGTCTCTGCTTGGCAACGGCTGCGCAGCTCTTCGACAGAGCCGCCAAAATTAAACAGCGCAGGCTGCTCGCTGCGCGCCGCCGCCATCTCGGCGCGCAACGCGGTGGTGGCATCGCTGTCGACATTGCCGTCGGCATCGATTACCACCCCGTAGCGGCGTGCACCACGCTGGCTCACCAAGCGCCGCTCGACGTCGGCGCGCACCAATTCGGGGTCGCGCTCTAGCGGGTTGCCCCAGCCGCCGCCACCCCAGGTGTTGAAATAGAGCAGATCGCCGGCCTTGACCTTAATACCCTCTGCTTTGGCTGGCAGCCACTGCTCGCTGCCGTCGCCGCGAACAATGCGCTTGGTGGAGCGCATGCCGGTGTCGCCACCGAGCACCCCCCACGGGTAGGTGAGCCAGCGCTCGTCGTGAATGCCGATAGTGCCGTCGGCCAAAAAGCGGTAGGCGACACTGAGACCGTTGCCGCCGCGGTGCAAGCCGGCGCCGCCGGAGTCGGGGATGGTCTCGTAGCGCTCGATGCGCAGCGGGAAGTACGACTCAATAAACTCGTTGGGGACATTGGTAAAGCCGGGCCACAGCGAGTGGCCGTCGGGGCCATCGCCCACCGGGCGGCCGGGTATACCGCCAAAGCCAATCTGAAACAGCTGGAACCAGTCGCCGTTTTTACCTTCGCGGTGGTCGTATCCCGAGTAGAACAGGTGCGGCGAATCGGAGAAGCCGGCGGCATTGAGCATCATCTCTGGCGCGCCCATACCCAACAGTGCGCCGAGCACATCAAAGATGCGACCGAGCGCATGGGTGCGCCCCGACAGCGCTGCCGGGTAGTTGGGCTTGAGCAGCGTGCCCTGCGGGATGCGCACATCGACCAGATCGTAGAAGCCGTCGTTAAAAACAATCTGCGGGTCGACGACGTTAATGGTGAACGAGCCAAAGAACATCTTGAACATATCTTCGTTGAGGAAGAAGTTCACCGAGCTCTGCGCCTGCGGGTCGGTGCCGGCAAAGTCAAAAATGGCTTTGTCGCCCTCGCGCCACATTTTGCATTTAATTTTGTAGGGGCCCATGCCCATGCCGTCGTCGCAGAGGTAATCTTCAAACTCGCGCGGCTGCTCGGGAATAAACATGCCAATAATGTGCTTCATGGCATCGTAGTTGCGCTGCAGCATCACATCCATCGTCGAGTAGAGGACATCATCGCCAAACCGCTCGGCCAGTTCGACACAGCGCTTGGCGGCGGTATTGCAGGCGGCGACCAGCGCGTTCAAGTCGAAGCGGTTCCACTGCGGGGTGCGCACGTTGTGCAAAATCAACTCGAGCAGGTCGGACTGCAACACCCCTTTTTTATACAGTTTGGTCGGCGGTATGCGGATCCCCTCTTGGAAGATGGTGGTCGCTTCAATCGGGATTGAGCCGGGCACCATGCCGCCATTGTCGGACATATGGCCAAACATCGCCGACCAGGCGATGTGGCGGCCCTGTTTAAACACCGGCACCAGCACCACCCAGTCGGGCAGGTGCGATACCGCGGCGTTACACATGTAAGGGTCGTTGGTGAGGATCACATCGCCCTCTTCAATCTCGGCGTCGTAGGCTTGCAAAAACGGGCCGATGAACGAGCCGAACTGGCCGACCACCATCTTGCCGTCGCGGTTGGCGATCATTGGGAAGCAGTCGCCCTGTTCGCGGATACCCGGCGACATGGCGGTGCGAAACAGCACTGCGTCCATCTCTTCGCGGGCGTTGCGCAGGCCATTTTCGATGATATCCACTGTCACCCCTGGCACCTCAACGGTGTTGAGTGGGGCGCTGTTGGTTTCAATAATTCTCGCAGTCATGCTCTGCACTCCCTCAAGCTGGGTTGATCAAAAGGTTGCCGACCGCATCGACCGCAGCGGCGTAGCCGGGCAGCACCACGGTGGTCGAGTCCATCTCGCTGACAATGGCCGGACCCGGCACTACCAACCCCGGGTGCAGCAAGTCGCGGTTGTAGATGGCGGCGTCGTGCCAGGCGCTCTGGTAGTAGAAGCGGCTGTCGTGCAACTTGCAGTCGGCCAGACTGCTGCTGGCACTGCCCACCACCCGCTCGGCGATCGCTTTGCCGCGCGCTTTGACCACCGCGCGAATCATCAAAATCTCGTGGCCATCGCCCAACTTAAAGGTGAACAGCTGCTCGTGCTCGGCGTCGAACTGATCGGTGAGCAGGCTGATACCGCGCGCTTTCAGCTCGGCCTCGGTAAAGTCGACGGTGATTTGGAAGGCCTGTCCGGCATAGCGCAGGTCGGCCTGGTAGGTCACTTGATGCTCGTCGCTGGGTATACCATCGGCGAGCAGCGACTCGCCGGCGCGAGTAGTGAGCTCGGCGAGATCGGCCAACAGCTGCTGGTCGCTGATATCGCCGGCCATGGTCAGATAGGTGCGCGCCGCCTCATCCTGCACCTGGGTAGTGGCGTCGCCGTAGGCGCACAACACCCCCGGGCCGGGCGGCACAATCACCGGCCAGGCGTCGGTGAGAATGCCCAACGCATTGGCGTGCAGCGGGCCAGCGCCGCCAAAGCCGACCAGCGCAAAGTCGCGCGGGTCGTAGCCCTGCTCTACCGACACCAGCCGCAGTGCACCGAACATCGCCTCATTGACGATGCGGATAATGCCCTCCGCGGCCTCCATCAACTCAATACCCATGGCATCGGCGACCGTCTGTACCGCCGCCACCGAGGCGTCGCGGTTAATCTGCATGGCACCGCCGAGCTGCACATCGCTGGGCAGATAGCCGAGCACGACGTTGGCGTCACACACCGTCGGCAGCTCGCCGCCCTTCATGTAGCAAGCGGGGCCCGGCACCGCGCCGGCCGACTCGGGGCCGACCCGCAGCGCCTTGGTCAGCTCGGGGACAAAAGCGATTGAGCCGCCGCCGGCGCCGACGGTGCGCACATCCACTGAGGGGGCGCGCACCCGCACATCGCCGACAATGGTCTCGCGCCGCACCCGCGCCCGCGACTCCTGAATCAGCGCGACATCAGTCGAGGTGCCGCCCATATCAAAGGTAAGAATATTGTCGTAGCCGGCCCGCGAGCAGAAGTAGATCGCCCCCGACACCCCACCGGCGGGGCCCGACATCAGCAGATTGACCGGTGACTCACCAGAGGCGCGGGCCGAGGCCAAACCGCCATCGGAGCGCAAAATAGACAGCTGGGTGTCGCTGCCCATTTTGTCGTCGAGCGCCGCCTGCAAGTTGGCCACATAGTTTGCCACTTCTGGGCGCACATAGGAGTTGACCACGGTGGTCTCGGTGCGCTCGTACTCCTGCATCTCTGGCACCACTTCGCTGGAGATTGAGATCGGCACATCGGTAAAAATTTCAGCGGCAATCTCGCGGGCGCGCTGCTCGTGGGCGCCGTTCATATACGAGTTGATAAAGCAGATGGTCAGCGCCTCAATGCGGCCTTTGCCGCGCAGCGTCTGTAGCGACTCGCGCAGCGCCTGCTCGTCGAGCGGAGTGACGACCCCGCCATCAGCATCTAACCGCTCAATGGCGCCGATGGTCAGCTCCAGCGGTGCCAACAACGGCTTTTTGACAAAGCTCACCCAGCCACCGAGCCCGCCCGGGCAGTAGCTGCGCGCCACTTGCAGCGTGTCTTCGTAGCCGGCGGTGGTAATCAGCCCAACCACCGCCCCTTTGCCAGTCAGCACCGCATTGGTGGCAACCGTGGTGCCGTGCATGACGCGGCCGATCTGTTTAGGATCGACCCCCGATTCGTCGCAAATCCGCGCGATGCCGTTGAGCACTCCCACCGAGGAGTCGTGCGGCGTCGACGGCACCTTGGCCGTGTAAGTCTGCCCACTCTCTTCGTTGATCAGCAACAGATCTGTGAAGGTACCACCCACATCCACGCCCAACCGATAACTCATACGCTCATCCCCAGTAACATTGACTCTTGCTGCAACCGCTCTTAGCTGCCGGCCATTAGGCCGCCGCCTTTTCGAGTTGCCTGCGCAACCAAATTTTTGCCCGCCCGCCCGGTGCCGAGCCGGTTAACTCTGCCGCCAGATCGCTCGCTACTAACAACTTGGCGGTGTCGATGGCGGTGCTAAACCCGAGCTGCTCGGCCAACATCACTGCATCCTCAGTGGCGACATTGCCGCTGGCACCGGGGGCGAACGGACAGCCACCCAAACCAGCGATCGAGGCGTCAAAATAGCGCACACCACTCTCCAGCGCCGCGTAGATATTGGCCAGCCCCAACGCCCGGGTGTCGTGAAAGTGACAGCCGAGCTTACTGGCCGGCAACGCCGTCAACAGCTGCCGGGTGAGCTCTGCCACTTGGCGCGGATTGGCGGCGCCGATGGTGTCGGCCAACACCGCCCGCACCGCGCCGGCGGCGACAAATTTTTCCGCTATACGGGCGACCTCAGCCGGCGCCGTGGCGCCGTCAAACGGGCACTCAAAGGCAACCGCAATGGTGGCGATCACCTCGATGTTGTCAGCGGCCGCCTGCTGCATAATCTCTAGTGTGATCGCCTCGGCCTCGTGCATACCGAGGTTGGCATTTTTACGCGCCATCCCCTCGCTGCCGTAGAGCACCATGGTCACCGAGCGGCTGCCGGCAGCGCGGGCTAGCTCGTAGCCGCGCCGATTCAAAATTAAGCTGGTAGCGCGGCGCCCGGCAGCGCGGTTGACAGCCGCCACCACCGCATCGGTATTGGCCATGGCGGGCACCAACTTGGGCGAGACAAAGCTGCCCACCTCCACCTCGGCGAGGCCGGCGGCGTAGAGACTGTCGATCAATGCCAAACGCTGCTCAACGGTGAGCACTTGGCGCTGGTTTTGTAGCCCGTCGCGCGGGCCAACATCGGTAATGTGGACAAAATCAGCCATTATCGCCCCCTACTTGACATAACCGGCGCTGCGCAGCGCGGTAATTTCGTCATCGGTTTTACCCAACAGCTCGCGCAACACCTGCTCGGTGTGCTCGCCCAGCAGTGGCGGCGAGCTGAAACTCTCCTCGCTGCTGCGCGACAATTTAATCGGATTGCCGGGCACTTTCGCCGGCGCACCGGAAGGGTGGGTAATCTCGACCACCATCTTGCGGTGCAACACCTGGGGGTCGTTGAGCGACTGGCTAAACTTATTGACCGGCGCGCAGGGAATGCGCCGCGCCTCCAGCTGCGCCAACCAGTGGGCGCAACTCTGTTTGCCCAGCACCTCATTGAGGGTGGCGTTGATAAACTCGGCATCGCGCAGCCGCGCCGGCTGTGTGTCGTATTCTGGGTTGTCAAAAGCCGCCACCTGCACCACCTCTTTGAGGTTTTGCCAAAAGTTGTCGGTAATCACTGCAATGACAATAAAGCCGTCACTACAGCGGAAAGTATTATATGGCACGTGGACAAAATGGGCGTTGCCAATTGGCTCGGGGTCAATGCCAGAGAGCAGGTGCATGGTGGCCATGTAGTTGAGCAGCGACACCTGCACATCGAGCATAGAGATGTCTACATGCTGGCCGAGACCGCTGCGCTCGCGCTCGTAAAGTGCCGCTAAAACACCCATAACGCCAAACATGCCACCGCCCAAATCGCCGATCGGTATGCCAGCGCGCATCGGGTGGTCGGCATCGGTGCCGGTAATCGACATACCGCCGCCGATGGCCTGCGCAACCTGATCAAAAGCAGGGCGCTTGTGGCTGGGGCCATCGGAGCCAAAGCCCGAGATAGCACAGGTGATAATTTTCGGGTTGTGGCTTTTCAGCGAGTCAAAGTCTATCTTTAACCGCTCTGGGACACCGGGGCCAAAATTGCTCAGAACAATGTCCGACTTTGCCACTAATTGGTAAAACAGCGCCAACCCCTCAGGGTCTTTGAGGTCGATGGCGACACTTTTCTTATTGCGGTTAAGGGTGAGGAAATAAGCACCCATACCTTCGACCGAATTGAGCGGGTCAGCCGCCAACAACTTACGGGTGCCCTCACCGGCGAGTGGCTCAACCTTGATGGTTTCGGCGCCGAGATCTGCAAGCACCATGCCCGCATAGGGGCCGGAGAGCATATGGGTGAGGTCTAAAATGCGCACACCGTGCAACGGTTTGTTCATGCTTGCTCCATTGTTGTTGCGTTGCCAGCCGCCAATTGCTGCAGCTGTTGCAGCGTCTGCTCAAGGCTCTGCACGTCGACATATTTGGCATGCATATCGAACAGATTGGCGCGGTGTGCCTGCAGATTTCTGTCACTGACTGCTTCCTCAACTACCACTGTGCAGTAGTTGTGTTGCAGTGCATCGACCGCACTGGCGCGCACACAGCCGCTAGTGGTAAGGCCACCGATGACCAAGCTGTCGACCCGTTTAGCAGCGAGCTGCTCGGCCAGTTCTGTTTTAAAAAAGGCGCTGGCCCATTGTTTTTCAATGACTTGCTCACCCGCCAGCGGCGCAAGGCGGCTGTCTACCTGTACCCACCGCGAGCCCGCGGTCAACAGGTTGAGCGCTGGCACTCGCTGGCGGAATACCGCCGCTTCGCTATTGTCGCGGTAGATCACGGTGGTGAAAAATACCGGCCAGCCGTTGGCGCGAAACACCGCCAGCAACTGCGCGGCAGCGGCTACTGCGCGGTCCGACTCACTGCCCAGCGCACAGGCGGGGTCGGTGAAGCCCTCGATCATATCGATCAGCAGCAGTCCCGGCCTGCCCAGCAATCCCAGCTGATTGCGCTGTAAATCCATTCGCTTTCCCGCCAGTTAAATGAGTGACAACGCCATTGCTAACAACTCAATATTGTCAGAATGTTATATTTATATATCAATTAGCGTGGCGAGTGCAACTGCCGAATCGACTTTTTAGCCGGCGGGCCAAACTACTGCACTTTTCTCGGCAGCGGTTTCGTGTTTATATCGAGCGGCGCAACCCCCCTACTTTTCTGGAGATAACCATGAGTGCACTACAAACCATCGCTCTAAAAAAAGCCGACCAGAGCGCCACTACCCTTGGCGACTGGGCCGGCCAGGTCCTGCTAGTCGTCAACGTCGCCTCTAAGTGCGGCCTCACCCCGCAATACGAGGCGCTGCAAAAGCTTCACGAGCGCTACGCGGCACAGGGCTTCAGCGTGATCGGCATGCCCGCCAACGACTTTAAAGAGCAAGAGCCCGGCAGCGATGCCGAGATTCAAGAATTTTGCCAGGTCAACTACGGGGTCAGCTTCCCGGTACTGGCGAAGATCGCCGTCACCGGCGCCGACCAACACCCGCTCTACAGCGCGCTGACCGCTGCCCACCCAGAGACCCCCGACCGCCAGCGTTTTGCCGAGCGGCTGAAAGGTTTTGGCATTGAGCCAACCCCGGCACCTGAAGTGCTGTGGAATTTTGAGAAATTTTTGATCGGCAAAGATGGCACGGTCATCAGCCGCTTTGCACCCGACACCGCACCCGATGACGCGGCGATCAGCGCAGCCATTGAAGCGGCCCTCGCCGCCTGAGCTAACCCGGCGGCTGCCGCGCACTCCGCGGCCACTAAAAAGCCCCGTCAGCGACCAGCTGGCAGGGCTTTTTTTATACTAGCTAAACACAGCTTTAAGCGGCTTTTATGAAACCTTGATAGCCACTCTCTGCCACCTGCGCACACAGATCGCGGTAAGTGCCTACACCGCCGATATAGGAGAGTAAGCGGCGCGGCTTGCCCTCAATGTTGGCGCCGTTGTACCAGGCGTTGGTGTGCACCAACAGCGTCATATTGGCCACTTCATCGTGATGGCTGACCCACTCATCTTGCTTGGCTTGGCTCGGCTCTATCGATTTAAAACCGTTGTCGCGCAGGTGGAAGATCGCATCACTGACCCAATCGACCTGCTGCTGCAGGCAGGTGGGCATGTTGCAGAAAGCAGTTGCCGGCGCCAGTGGCCCGGCGATGGTGAACAGGTTGGGGAAACCGTGCACCTGCAGCCCCATGGTCGAGGTGATATCTTTGCTCCACAGCTCGGTCAGCGACACGCCGTCGCGGCCGCGGATATTCATCTGCGTCAGTGAACCGGTGCCGGCATCGAACCCGGTCGCCAGTACCAGCACATCCAGCTCATACTCTTTACCGCCAACGATCAGGCCGTTCTCACTGAACGCTTCAATCGGGGTCTCGGCGACATCGACTAAGTTGACATTGTCGCGCGAGAAGACCTCGTAGTAGCCATTTTCCAAGGGCACTCGATAGGTGCCAAAGCCGTAGCTAGTCGGGACCAATTTCTCCTCAAGCGCCGGGTTGTTGATGCGCGCACGGATCTTTTCGCGGGCAAACTCAGAAACCTCTTGGTTGAGCGCGGCGTCGGTAAGCACTTCGGGGTAGGTGCCTACCCACATTTTCAGCGAGCCGTCGGCCCAGCAGCTCTCCAGCAGCTCATGGCGCTCCTCCACGCTCAGCGAACGCGCCCAGTCCATCTCCGGCAGTGTCCATTCAAAGCCACCAAAGGTGTTGGGCAGATTATTTTTTAAATTCTCATGCTGTGAGCGCCAATAGTCTCCGCGCTCACCCTCGAGTGAATAGTTATCCATTTTCACAGCATACTGTGCGGTGCGCTGGAAGACATTGAGCTCGCCTACCTCAGCGGCAATGGTCTGGATCACCTGGATGCCGGTGGCGCCAGTGCCGACCACGCCGACTTTTTTGCCCTTCAGGTCGACCCCGCCTTGCGGCCAACGAGCTGTGTGGGCGATGGTGCCCTTGAACTTTTCATGGCCGGGGAACGGCGGCAACTTGGGTGCCGACAACATGCCGACACAGCTGACCAAGTACTGCGCATGCCAAACTTCACCCGCTTCACTGCGCACTACCCAGTGGCCGGCACTGTCGTCCCAATCGGCGCCGACGATACGGGTATTGAGTTGTATCTGATCGTGCAGAGCAAACTTGTCGGCGGTAAATTTCAGATAGCGTTTAATCTCTGGCTGGGTGGGAAAGCGCTCGCTCCAACGCCACTGATCGAGCAGCTCGTCAGAAAACCAGTACTGATAGGTATATGAGGGCGAATCCAGCCGCGCTCCCGGGTAACAGTTCCAGTGCCAGGTACCGCCAATATCGCTGCCGGCATCAACACAGTGCACCTGCATACCCGCTTCGCGAAGTTTATAAAGTTGGTAGAGACCGGCGATACCGGCACCCACTACTAATGCTTCTACTGTTTTTGTTGTCATAGCTACACCTCCCATTAATAGTAGAAATAGTTTGCTGTAGCTGCACTGAGTTGTCTGCGGACTGACGGGCCAATTATTATGCAATTATGGAATTTTATGCATATTAGTTATACTGCGTTCCACTTGTCACGCCATTGCGGATGCCAATATGATTTTTGACAGTCAACAGCAGCCTTTGCCGAGACGTCGCATCGTTATGCGCAAAGAGCATCTCGCCGAGCAGATAGCCGCTCTGTTCACTGAATTTGAAGTGACTTGTCGCGACTGGCAGCAAGATGGCGAAGTGTTGATAACGTCGCTGGGCGATTTAGAGTTGCTGCGCACACGGTTTCCACAAGGTGAAGTGCTAGTCCACCGCACACAGCGGCTGATCGACCACTCGCAACGGCATTTCTACTACGTCTGCTGTCTGATAAGCGGTTACGCCGACCTCGACTATCAGGGGGCACAGACAGTCCTGCAAGCTAACGATATCGCACTCCTCGACAGCGCCCAAGAGTACGCCATGGCTAGCTCACGGGTTTTTGACGCCATCTGGATAGCAACCCCAAGGCACCGCTTAGAGGGGCGGATAGCCAATTTGGCACGAATTGTCGGGGCACGCATAGTCGGCCAGAGCGGCAGCGGCCGATTGGCATCAGTGTTCATTCAAGAGCTTGAACAGCAAGCGCCCGCGCTCTCCGAGGAGAGCGGTATGCGGCTGGCCAACGCACTGCTCGACCTAATCGCCGGCGCTGCGCCGATCACCGCAGAGCGGGCATTGAGTCGCAGCGACCAGCTG
Organism: Gammaproteobacteria bacterium LSUCC0057; assembly: GCA_004535795.1. GTDB lineage: Bacteria > Pseudomonadota > Gammaproteobacteria > Pseudomonadales > Porticoccaceae > LSUCC0057. The sequence continues at coordinate 91,496 of SPIA01000003.1, read as the reverse complement.
CTGCGCCGCATCCACGACTACATTGAAGAGCGGTTGACCGACTGCGCGCTGTCGCCGCAAACGGTAGCGGCCGCCCACGCCATCTCGGTGCGCTACCTCAACCGGCTGTTTGCCCGCGAGCAAACGTCTACCGCCAAATGGATCCTGGCGCGGCGGCTAGAGCGCAGCCGCCGCCAGCTAGAGCAAGCGGAGTTTGACCACCAGACCATTGGCACTATCGCCATGAACAACGGCTTTAACGACATCAGCACCTTCAACCGCGCCTTCAAAGCCCGCTACGCTCTCACCCCGCGCAGCTTGCGCAACAAACGCCACGACTAGAGTCTGCTACTGGCTGAGCAGTTTGCGGTGGCCGGCAGTAAAGCCTTTTAGACTGATTGGCGCCCGCAGTGGCCCAGCGGTTACCGAGATAAAATTGAGGCTTGCTTCGTTACCGGCGCGAAATGCCGCGATCATCTCTGCACTGAGTTGGCCACCCGCCACACAGGCGGCACTGCTGCAGAACAGATATGCCAGCGACTGCTGCTGCTCACCCTCAGCCAACACCGCGGCGCGGCGCAAATTGACATTGAGCGGCACCGCCACCCGCACTTGGGTGGTTTGGTTGTCGCCGCGGTAGAGCGTCACCTGCACCACCGGCGCCTCTTTGGCGTTGCGCACAATCTGGCGCAACTCACAGTTCTGGTCATCGCAGCGATACTCCCAGTCGCCAAATTTCTGCTCCTGTATATCCGCCGCTGACGCACTCTGCAGCGACAGCAGCAGTGCGAAAACCACCAAACTACTTTTTAACATAATCCGTTCTCACCGTAAGTCGTTTTTTGCCCCGCAACCAGGGGTGGGCATTATGCCGTAAACACCGGCTACTTTGTACGCCAACGCCACCAGCGCGGCACCGCGGCGGTGTACTCTTGGTAGTCGCGACCAAACAGCTGCAGCATAGCGCGCTCTTCCGGAGCAATCTGAAAACGCTGAATATACGCCGCAAACAGCATTGGCCCGAGCCACTGCCACTGCCAACCACCCAACACCGCCCAGGCCGTTAAAAAACAGACCATCGCGAGGTACATCGGATTGCGGCTGCGGGCAAAAATACCACTGCTGACCAAGCTTGTGGCCCGCGCTGGCTGCAGCGGATTAACCGTGGTTTTATGCTGCACAAAGGCCCGCAGCGCCAAACTGACAACGACGCCACCGGCCAGCACCAGCAGCGCGCAGAGCAACCACTGCCACGGCGCCGCATAGGGCAGCTGTGGGGTGATGGCGGGCGCCATGGCCAGCCCGATAATTACCATCAGCAACGGCGGTGGCACTCTATTCTCTAAACAACGCATACACCCTCCCATGGGCTTGCACTAGCGGGCGGCGACAATCCGCGCCGCCTCCTCGACAACGATGGCATGGCGGCGCGCCAGCGCCTGTCGGTCATCATCGTAGCCGCCACCAATCACCGTGGCGACTGGAATATTGCGCTCTACTAAGGCCTGCAATACCCAGCGATCACGGCGCCGAATACCCGCCTCGCTCACCTGCAGGCGCCCCAGCGGGTCACCGGCGTAGATATCAACACCGGCATCATAGAGCACCAACTGTGGCTGATACTGATCCAACAGCTGCAACAACGTGCGCTCGACAGCGGCGAGATAGTCGTCATCGCCGATGCCGTCGTCGAGTGCCACATCGACATCGCTGAGCGACTTGGTAAACGGAAAGTTGTTGCCAGCGTGAATAGAGCAGGTAATCGCGCGCGGCTCACCGGCCAGCAGCACAGCGGTGCCATCGCCTTGGTGGACGTCGCAATCAAAAATTAACACCCGCTCTAAGCCGTTCTCCTCCAGTAGCAACTTGGCGGTTATCGCCAGATCGTTAAAGACACAGAACCCGGAGGCGTAGTCGTAGTGCGCGTGGTGGGTGCCGCCGGCCAGATGGCAGGCGATGCCGGTGTGCAGCGCCAGCTGTGCAGCCAGTACCGTTCCCGCCGGCGAAATTAGGCTGCGCTCCACCAGCCCCGGCGACCACGGCAGATTGCAGCGCTTTATTTCCCGCTCGCTCCAGCGGTTGTCTATGAAGCGCTGGATGTAGTCGGCGCAGTGCACACGCTCTAGCCACCGCTGCTTGGCGCGACTGGGGCGGAACAGATTGTCATCGCGGAGCAGACCGCTGGCGCGCAGATAGTCGGCCAGCAGCTGGAATTTTTCCATGGCAAAACGGTGGTTGGGCGGGAAGCCATAGCTATAACTGGGGTGGGTGATCAGCGGTAACACCGATGTTACTCCACCAGCTGATCAATCGCCCACTGCACCAACCCCTGCGGCATCGCTGCGGTGACGTAGTTCAACTGCGGGTGCGCCCACTCCTGCAGAAAGTGGCCGCCCTCGGTCAGCTGCAGCGGCTGCTGGCAGCCGAGCACCTTAGCCAGCGCCTGCATCACCGGCGGGCCGAGCACCGGGTCGGCAGCGCCGATCGCCATCGCCGTGCGCCCCTGCCACTGCTGTCGCCAAAACTGCAGCGCCTGGCGCGAAGTTGCAGCACCCTCGGCTTCGGGGCTATCCATGACCATTTCGGGAAAGCGCCGAATGGCGGCGCGATAGGCCTCGGTCGGGAATGGCGCTGCGTAGGCGGCCGCCTCCTCAGCGCTGAGGTGCGGCACCGAGCGCTGAAACAGCCCCGCCAGTGAAAACGACGGCTTGTCGCGATTAAACTGGCGCCAGGCGACAAATCCGTCGCTCAGCGGCTTGTCGCCAGTGGCAAGAGCGGTGTTCATCACCAGTAAGGCGCTGTAGCGCGCCGGCGCCGCCATCGGCAGCGTTAAGCCAAACAAGCCGCCCCAATCTTGTACGGCTAGATGAATGTTGCCAAGCTGCAACTGCTCAACAAACTCCACCAGCACCTGGCGGTGGAAGTCGTAGTGGTGGCAAGAGTCCTGAATCGGCTTGTCGCTCTTGCCAAAGCCGATCAGATCCGGCGCCACCACGCGGTGGCCCTCTGCCACCAGCACCGGCACCCAGTGGCGCCACAAGTAACTCCACGCCGGGTTGCCGTGCAGCAGCAACCAGACCACCTCGGCGTCGCGCGGGCCCTCGTCGATATAGTGCAAGCGCAGGCCGTTGAGCGCAGGCAGCTGATCTAAATAATGCGGTGTAAAACTATAGTCAGGAAGGCCGGCAAAAGCCTCATCGGGGGTGCGCAGTGCCGTTGTGTCAGCCATAAATCCTCCACTAGTCAACTTACTCCAGACAGATTAACACGGCGCCAGCAGTAGGCGACATGGCCGCCACTTTGGATTTGGCGCGAGTTGTAGTGACTTCCCTATGACTACATAAGTAGAGCTAAGGACAGGCCTCTATGCTGCAACTTCACAGGCAACACCCCAATAGCAGCCAACAGCTATTGGCTCTCAACAGCTCCGCGCCGATCGCCGTCACGCCCGGCGCCCACTACCGGCTACTCGCTGCGGATTCCCAACTGCCTTACAGCGACTTCACCGTGAGCAAAGAGGGCGATGATCTGGTGGTCGAGAGTGACGGGCAGCACATTACTACGCTCGCGCAGTTTTTTAGCGCCGAGCAGCCTGCCCATTTTCTGCTGTCCAGCAGCGGCAGTGGCGAGTCAGTGGCGATCAGCTCGCTCAATGCAGCGCTCTACCCGGAGAGTGGCATACTCTGGTCGGCGCAGCCTCCGGGTGGTTTTATCACCCCATCGCTGTTGGCCGATATTGGTCTGGTAGGCGCAGCCATTGCGGTAGCTGCCGGCAACAGCAGCGGCAGTGACAGCGCTGCAGCGGCGGCAGATAGCGCGCCGAGTGGCGACCGCAGCGTGGTTGTTTTCGACCTCAGCCAAGGGCTCAGTTCCGACCACTCGGCGCGCAGCTTCAGCGCCGACAGTAGCTACCAGATCTATATCATCGTCCCCACCGACGCCAGCCCGCTGCAGTTCAACGCCGGCCAGCAGTGGTTCAACGGCAACTACTTGGGGGCAGACGACAAGGTCACGCTGGTCGGCGACGACGGCGCCATCTTGTCGCTGCAAGGACACGCCGAGATCACCAACCACTGGCTCTATTCGAGTAGCTCGTACTATTCGTGGGGCAACCTCGACAATCCCGACGCCGGCATTTGGGCTATTTATAACTTAGCCGCCTCGGGCCTTTTCTCGGCCTCGTTCACCAGCACGACCGCGACCATACGCGCCAGCAGCTACTACCCCTCAATTATCACATTGTGGAGTGGCACTGCAGTGTCGTTGAACGGCGGCAACCAGAGCTTTGCCAGCGCCTATCGCACAGCGCTGCCGGCTGGCGTTCTCACCTCGCAAGGGTTGGCTTAACCATTCGCGAACAATAGAAAAGCAGCCATCGGCAATACGACATTAGCGCAATTCTGGCGCGATATCGACTGGACTTAGTGGCGTTGCCAGTAGCTGTTCGAAGGCTTGCCACCTCTGCTGCGGCTGATCCCATCGCGCCAAATAATTGGCAACTATTTGGCTACCAAAGTTGTAGTTGATTACATAGCTGCGCAGTGCGTCGATAAAATTTAGGCGTTGTGTCGCTGTCCCATGAGTTTCAAGTCCATACTGCATTAACCACTTGATGGCGTCGGCGCGGGGCATTTTTTCGTACAAGTAGCGCCTCGCCACTTCGTTGCGGGCAAAGTTCAATGCACCGATCAAATCAATATAGTGGTAGTAACGCTCGAGCTCTCGGCTGCTAAGACCGGCCAAAGGTAATAATACCTCGCGCTCAAAGGCGATGCGCTCAGACCGACTAAAGGCCATTTCAGGAGCATAACTTGCAGCACCCTCAGCCACCACAGCGAGTGGCCCAATGAGTTGAATAAACTGATACTCAATCCAGCCGCGTTGTTGCACTAGTCGCTGCTCTAACAATGTGGCGTGCACGTGATGTCCTGGATAACCCTCGTGACAGCCCAGTTCAACAGCACGCTCAATATGCACTGGCACATCGCGGTTAATATGAACCGTACTCTGAGCGTCACCATGAAATTCAGTGAAGCCAACCCAAGGTTGGTTTTGGGTAATGTTGATGGTTACCGATTCATCTGCTGGCAACTCTATCCACTGCAAAGTTCGGCGGCGGCACTCTTGCATGGCTCTACCAATCACCTCGCGCAACCGATCGGGAGGTATCACGAATTGATCTCGAAACCGCTCCAAGCGAGTGGCAAGGTCGTCCTCGCCAGGAATGAGTGCCTCTAGCTCACTGGCCAACTCGACAAAATGACTCTCTGAATAGTGCGGCACCACCACACCAAATAATTGCTGAGTCTCTTCATCGAAGTTGCTCGGCGGGTTGCCGAGCAAAATATTACCACGGGTTTGCATGGCCACAATTCGCGCGACCAAGTCACGCTGACGTCTCATCAACTGCGGCGAGGGCATAATCAACGCCGCAATATCACTATTGAGTTGCTGCAGCTGTTCAAGTAACTGCGGTAAGGTTACCCGATCACTTCTAGCCGCCTGCAGCCACGAATCTGGGCCTGTATAGAGGAAATGAGCCTTGTCGAAATTTTGAAACCGAAGCCCAATTTCAACATAGCGCTGAGCCAACGTTTGCAGCGTTTCAGTACTCGATTGCGCAGCTACTGTGGCATTGAAGCAAAGACCTAGCGCTATCCCCGGCAAAAAAAACCATTTATGCCAGATCAACACTAACGGTCCTCTTTAGCGGCAGCGACCATTGCTCGCACTTGCGTTCGCAACTGCTCTGCATCGTAAACTATCCCATCTTTAATGGTGTACACCACTGAACTATGGTGGCCAGGCTTGCCGCTCGCTTCTTGCAATCCATAGTGTCCCGATGGGTAGAGTACTTTGAAATTCTCCAGTGGATTGGAATCGAGCAGCACCATATCCGCTAATTTGCCTACTTCGATGGTGCCAGTCTGTTCTCCCAACCCGAGTAGAGCCGCGCCATTGTAGGTCGCCGACTGCAACACCTCTAGCGGATGGAAACCTGCTTCTTGCAGCATCTCCATTTCACGGATTAGACCAAAACCATAAGTCGAGTAGATAAACCCGGAATCACCGCCTGCTGCCACACGACCACCAGCATTTTTGAAATCGTTGACGAAAGCCATCCACAACCGATAGTTTTCACGCCAATCAATTTCGTTATGAGTCGACCAATCGTAGTGGTAAGAACCGTGCACATGCGGATTAGGCTCAAAAGCCTTAAGCATGTAAGGCATGGTGTAATCTTTATGCCACTCTAAGTTACGTGCACGCATGGCATCACGATTGGCCTCGTAAACCGAAAATGTCGGGACTAGTGTGACATCGGTGGCGACTAAATCGTCAATTAATTGTTCCCATGCAGGAGATCCCGGTTCAGCACTCTGCGCCCACAGCCGCCCCGCCTCTGAAAATCGGTCTTGCTCGTTGTTATAACTATAGCTTGGCGAATAATTCTGTACGGTTTGCTCAGTAAACATCGCCTCGGGCAAGCCATACCAATGCTCAATACTGCTTAAACCGAGTTGAGCAGTATCGCGAGCATTCAACTGTTTGACCCGGACTTGTGCATGATGGTAGGCACTACCTAATCCTTGTTTTTGTGTTTCAGCCAAAGTGGCTTTAATCACGCTGGGGGATGCACCCAACAATTTCACGCCGTCAGCACCGCGTGCTTTTATGCGTTTAATCCACTGCTGAGCGTGCTCGGCATCACTGGTCGACTCAGGCAATAAGGCATAGGCTTTAATACGCGGAGCACTTATTTTGCCCTGATCACTCAGCTGTTTATGTTTGAGCGTCCAGCCTAATCCCATCAACGACCCGGCATCCCGGACCGTTGTGACACCACTAGCCAAGAATAATTTACCCACATAATCAGGATCAGTTAATTGCCCACCAAAAATATGAATGGGAGTACCGTAATGAATATGCGAATCGATCAATCCTGGAATGAGATAGTGGCCGCTACCGTCAATAACGCGGGCATCAGCACCATAGTCGGCAGCACCTAGATGTAGTGAGCCGGTCCCTGCGCCATGCAGTGAGCTTATCCGATTATTTTCGACAACCACCGTCATGGGGCCTTGTGGCGGCGCTCCGGTGCCGTCGATAACCATGATGTTTTCAAGGACTAAAAGTGGGTAGGGCCCAGAGGCCTCACCGCCACTGGCTGGTGCCGGCGGCGGACTGGGAAATCCCATCTGATGAATTGTTGCAATCACCTCTTCGCCGGCATCAACTGCGGGCGAGGAGGCGGCCATAGCGTTGGCAATCAGCAGCCAACTCAAACACATGCACTGAATTGCCTTGAACATTGCGATCTCCTCAATTACCTAACTGGTAAGTAAAAGTGACTCCCCAAGTACGCGGAGCTGCTGGCAATGGCAACTCAGCCAACGGTGCAATAACTGAGTTGTGTGCCAAATACTCTTCGTCCATGGCATTGTTTACCCAACCAGCCAACTCCCATGCTTCGTTCGCCGGGGTATACGCAACTCGCAAATTAAGGACATCATACTCAGGCATCATTGCCAGTTCGCGGTTTTCCATATCTTGATAGGCGTCGTCTTTATGAGAAAAATCTGCCCGAGCATTGATATGCCCAGAGGCGACTGGGTAGTCGAAGATGGCACTCAACGAGTAAGCATTTTCTGGGGCGTTGCGCAGTGCATTACCCTCGTTGACGCTCAACGCACCCTCAAGTTCCGAGTACTCTGTATCAAGGTAAGCATATGTAGCCAGCAGCCGGAAATGATCTGACAACAGCCATTGCCCCTCTAGCTCGAGACCTTGAATCTCCGCTTCACCGGCATTGTCTATGACCTGGTTAACACCGACAACACGCAACACTTGAAGGTCACTGTAGTCGGAGCTGAACAGAGCGGCACCAACACTGAGCGTGCCGTTCAATATCAACCCTTTCACACCCACCTCATAACTTATGACATTTTCTTCGTCAAAAGGGGTCGAGGCTGCAACGGCATTAGGACCCATACCCTGGTAGCCACCGCTCTTGAAGCCAGTTGTTACAGAGGCATAAGCCGATATGTCTTCATTAAAGGCGTAATTAACGGCAATCTTTGGAGTGAATGCGTTCCAGCTTTCGCTCATTTGCACATCGTAAGGAGTAACAACATTCAAACCATTGGCGGCACCAACATTTGTTGCATCTTTCTCTTCGTAGGTATAACGCGCACCTAGGGTGATATCTGTGCGATCGCTAACCGACCAAATTCCCTGCGCGAACAGACCATAACTATTGGTCTCGTTGGTCTGGTCAGTGCTGCCCACTGGCAAATTGATCGGACGAGCCGCTGCGGGTACCGCGGAACATGCAAAGTCACAATAAATTAATGAACTCTCCACTCGATCGACTTTTTCATTCAAGTAGAAAAACCCTGTTTGCAAGAACAGCGTATCAGTAACATTTAAGGCGTAACGTAGCTCCTGGGTAAATTGCTCACTGTGTTCAACGACAGGGTTGTTGAGTTCAGCGACACCCTCAAAGCCCACCCCAGCAAAGGCAGTTTGGTATTCAAATGCCGCTGAAACTGCAACATCTACCGCATCGGCATCTGTCTCACGATAGGCCGTTATTGTCGTCAGTGTGCCCGGTCCGACATGCCAATCAGCTTTTAACGACAAGCCCCAAGTTTCAATCTCTGAGCGCGGCTCATTGTCTACTAAGTTCTGGTAAAAATCTGGGCTCGGGTTGCTGGGGTCTAAGCGCACAGCTTGTTCGACGCCGTAGGTGAAACCCAAACTACGCCCTGGCCCATTGCGGTCGTCTTCTGCGTAGTCAGCACTTAACAATAGCTCAACTGAATCGCTTGGACTGACAAACAACTGCGCACGAATGGCACTACTTTCGTAACCATTCATATCGTCGATATCAGCAGCTAGGCTTTCTACATAGCCATCGCGCTCCTTGTAACTAACCGCCAGTTTGCCTGCAACATTATCCGTCAATCGGCTGGAGAGTTTAGCGCGGGTAGAGCGAAAACCTAAATCTCCTGCTGAAACCTCGATAGCCCCGCGGAACTCGTCAGAAGGCTTTTGAGAAACTACATTGATGGCGCCCCCAGCGGCGTTCTTACCGTAGAGAGTACCCTGTGGGCCACGCAATACCTCAATGCGCTCCAGATCAAAGAGATCAAAGGCTTGTCCAGCTGTCCGTCCCAGATAGACGCCATCAAGGAATACCACAACAGACTGATCGCCCGCCGCACCGTCGTCATTTGAACCAATACCGCGAATATACAATTGTGGCTGTGAGGGAGTGAACGAACCCATGCTGAAACCTGGGGTGCGCAGGGAGACCCCGTTGAGGTCATTAATACCCCCTGCACGCAACTCCTCGGAGTTAATAGCTGTAATCGCAATAGGTACGTCTTGCAACGATTCTTCGCGGTGCTGTGCAGTCACCACCACCTCTTCCAAGGTTTGTGCGTTGATCGATCCAGTGACGACGGTTGCTGCCACTGCAGCAGCGATAGCGGTTATTGAGAATGCAGGTTTGCTCATGGTAACTCCTCCGAAAAGTGACTTTTTGCCACATGTTGTTATTCGCTTGCCCCCGTAGACAACAGTCTTAGAGTACAACCTAAACAACACTTTAAAGAGGTGAAAAAATCATGATTACCTTATCGCGACAAATGGATTACCATTTTGCGACATCCGCATAATTAAACCGCAGCATTCTTTTCATGATGCTTGTGTATTTGCTGCCACCGCCTTGGTGGCACTCCCGTTTGCTGTGAAAAGGCCCTGACCAGAGCACTGACATTGGCATAGCCCAAAATATCGCTGAGCTCTGATAGGCCAATAGAAGAGTTCAATAAATAGTCACAAGCCAATTCGATCCGGGCATCATTTAACAACTGTGCAAAAGAGGTGGCGCGTGCTGAGAGTTGACGTTGCAGCGTGCGGGGGTGCAGTGACAACAGCGCACTAATAGAATTTAAATGGCACTGACCACTGCCCAAGGTGCGCTTTATTAGATGGCGGACAGCCTGATCAACACTGGTGGGATGTTGGTAGGCTTGAGCCAACTGTTCCAAATGACCGCGCATGACTGCATAAATCTGCTCATCAGCTCCCGGCAAGGGTAGCGCTAGATCACTGGCATTAAATACTAGAGTGTTGCGCGGCTGATTAAACAATATCGGCGCTGAAAAAAATCGTTCCAGTGATTCTACCTTGTTGGGCCGAGCATGGGTAAATTGTACTTGTACCAACCTCGGTGCAGGCCGACAAACCTCAAGCATAGCTTTGTAGACTACCGCCAAGGCGAGCGTCTGCATCTGCACCAAAGCGCCGTGGTAGGCAAAGCGCGTATAACGTGTCAGTAGCGCACAATCGTCTTCGCAATGGAGCGCCCAATCTGAATACTCACTATTGAGAAGTGAAAACTGTATCGCATCATTGATAGCAACGTTAAGCGTGGGTGCAAATTTGATCAGTTTGCTCACCGCAGCAAAGCGGTTCCCGGGTTGATGCTTGGCGATGCGTAGAGCAAAAATATCGTCACCGGCTAGCTCGGCCAACTCATTTAAAAACTCCACCACAACGTGTAGTGGCAACTTACCGTTGCCTGTCTGTAGCTGCCCAACGGACAATCCTACCGATTGCAGGACAGGTTTAAGATCGATAGCTACTTCAGCCGCCGCCTCGATGCTGCCCAGCAACAATTCTGCACTTACCTGTACCGGTCGATTGCGATGGTAGCGCAACATAAATAGTCTCCAATTGCAGTAATACCCACCAACTGTCGTAAAATGATAAACAGTTCGCTGTATCAACATAATACAATGAAATTTCCTAAGCGAACCCATAGAGGTATTCCGTTATGACGCGTTTTCTCAGTACCCTGCGCTACCTCTGCTTTGCATTACTTTGCAACGGCATGAGTCATCCAAGTATTGCTGAGACCGGCAACATCACGGTTGCATTGACCACCACCCAGGGTCTCATCGAGCTGACACTAGACCGTGAAAAAGCACCGCTCGCAGTCAACTATTGGTTGAGTTATGCCAATAGTGAACGCTATCTGCAGGCCAATTTTTATCGCTCTGCATCAATGGATGAAGATCCGAACCCACAAATGATTCAGGGTGGATTACTCGCCGCTGGCCTCAATCAGACACCTACTCCGTCGGTGCAAGATTTTGCTGTTGATCCGCTAATGAATTTTGAAACCACCGCCCAAAGTGGACTCAAACATCAACGCGGCAGTGTCTCGCTGGCTCGCGACCTACTAGGTGGGGGAGGTGTCATTCCAGAGTTGTGCATTTATCTGCGCGATAGCCCGATGCTCGATGCTGGCGGCAGTCGCAGTTATGACCAACGCGGCTTCCCGGTCATTGGCACGGTCACCGCAGGACTAGATGTGGTGGAGAAAATTAGTCAGCAACCCCGTCAGGGGCAAACGGCAATCGCATTCTTACAAGGTCAAATACTCACCCAACCGGTGCGGCTGCTTTCAGTTACTGTAACTGAGTGATTCCCAGCTAATAGCCTGATGTTGATGAGTCATCTACCCTACAGGCTTTATTCCGTGGCATGCTCGAATTACAAGTTGGTTGGCGTGCGATCAAACCAGGGTTGCGCCTGCTCGAGCTGACCGGCCACCTGTAACAGCAGCGCCTCGCCGCCGTAGTCGGCGCTTAACATCACACCAATAGGTAGACCCTCGTCACTCCAGTGCAGCGGCAGCGAAGCGGCAGGCGCGCCGCTGGCATTGGCCAACATAGTAAAAGCGGAATAACTGAGCACATCACTGAGATAACCCGAATCCAACCGAGTCAGCGCCAACCGCCCTATCGGCAGCGGCGGATTGGCTAAAGTTGGCGACAACAGCAGTGGATACTGTTGATGGAGAGTGGCCAATTTAGCGCCAATACGGTGCAAGCTGTTGACGGCCCGATGGTAGTCGGCGGCGGTATGGGCCAGCGCATTGCGATAGCGCTGGTAGATCAGCGGCTCCAGATCATCTTCGGTCACCGCGCGGCCGAGTTCGCGCTCGCGCTGCTGGATCCGCGCCACATTACCGGCCGCCATAACCACCCCGGTGGCTTGGAAAAATTCACCCGCGTCGATCGGCAGCTCAATGGGCTCAACGCGGTGCCCGAGCGACTCCAACAGCGCAGCGCTCTGCTCGACGGCGGTGCGGCAGTCGCTATCTACCGGCGAGCCACTGATTGGCGTTAACACCAAGCCGATACGCTGTGGTTGCGGCGGCGTCTGGCTAGCCTGTAAGAAACTCATCGAGGGTGGCGGAGGGCCGCCGGCGGCACCCGGCTCCATAGCGGCGCTTGCGTCTAGCAGCGCCGCGCTGTCGCGCACCGAGCGCGATACGCAGTGGCTGACGCTCATTAGGCTGGTCAGTGCTTGTGGCCCATGCGGCGTGCGACCGCGGCTCGGCTTTAAGCCAAATAGCCCACAGCACGAAGCCGGTATGCGTATCGAACCGCCGCCATCGGTGGCATTGGCCATGGGCAAAATGCCTGCGGCAACCGCTGCTGCCGCTCCCCCCGATGATCCTCCGGTAGTTTTGGTCAGATCCCAGGGGTTGCGCGTGGCACCGTACAGCAGCGATTCGGTGGTGGTGGTGCCGCCAAACTCCGGTGAGGCAGATTTGCCCATCATCAACAACCCCGCATCCAGATAACGCTGCACCAACGTGTCGGTGTGGTCGGCGACACGACCAGCATAGAACCGCGACCCCTGCGAGGTGACAGTGCCGCGCAGCTGCATGCCGAGATCCTTTAGCAAAAATGGCACGCCGGCAAATGGCCCGTGGCCGACACCGTCGGCCAACTGCTGGCGCGCGTAGTCGGCATGGCCGATCACCACTGCATTAATGGCCGGATTCACCGCAGCGGTGCGCGCCAGTGCCGCGGCGAGTACTTCGCCGGCGGTGAAATGGCCGCGGCGGATCGCCGCAGCCAAACCGAGCGCATCGAACTGGCGGTACTCCTCAAAGCTCAGTCCGCCACCGCTGGCGGCAAGCGCATGCGGGCCGGCGGCAACCAACGCCGAGGCGGCTGCGGTTAAACCGAGAAAATCGCGACGCGAAACCGACATAACTCTCCCCTAAATTTTTAAATTACAGCGACAACATGCCCGAACAAAGCCGGCGGTAAAACCTGCAAATGGGCTATGAGCGCCCCCGATTGAATCTGACGAGGGCAAACTGTCCAAAAGCTGCGGTTAAGCGCTATGCTAACGCTCATCCATAAGCCACCAGACTGGAGTTTGCTATGTCTCAGCCCGACCGACCCGCCACCACCGCCCGCGAGTGGCATCTGCTACAACGCCCCGCCGCACTGCCCAGCGCAGAGCACTTCCAGATTGTTGAGCGCCAACTGGCCGAGCTCAACGACGGCCAGGTGCAGGTAGACAATCTGTTTTTATCGGTCGACCCGTACATGCGCGGGCGCATGCGCGAAAACGCCGTCTATGCCGAGGCCTACGAACTCAACCAGGCGATGACCGGCGGTGCCGTTGGCCGCGTGGTTGAATCGCGACACCCAGACTTTAGCCCGGGCGATACCGTGCTCAGCCTCAACGGCTGGCGCGACCGCTTTATTGCCAGTGCGCAGGAGCTACAGAAATTACCGGCTAGTGCGGCGCAGATGCCCTCACTGTTTTTGGGTACGCTCGGCATGCCGGGGTTAACCGCCTACTTTGGCCTGCTCAACATCGCCCAGCCCAAGGCGGGCGAAACGGTGTTTGTCTCGGCCGCCTCTGGTGCTGTCGGCGCCAATGTCTGCCAAATTGCCAAACTCAAAGGGTGTCGAGTAGTCGGCAGTGTCGGCAGCGACGACAAAGCGCAGTGGCTGCTGGACGAGTGCGGGGTCGACGCGGTGATCAACTACAAAACCTGCGGCGATCTCACCCAGGCATTGCTCACTGCCGCCCCCGAAGGGGTCGATGTCTACTTTGAGAATGTCGGCGGCGACCACCTGCAAGCGGCTCTCAACGCTATGAACCCGCACGGCCGCATTGCCGCCTGCGGCATGATCAGCGGCTACAACGATGCTGTCGGCCAAGGCGTTAACAATTTAATGTTGATCGTCGGCAAAAAAATTCGCATGCAGGGGTTTATTATCTCCGACCACTTTGACCAACAAGAAGCCTTTTTGAATGAGATGGTGCCGTGGGTACAAAGTGGTGCCATCAAAAGCCGCGAAACCGTGTTCGACGGCATCGACTCTGCGCTCGACGCCTTTTTGTCACTGTTTAACGGCGACCACTTTGGCAAAGCGGTGGTCAAAATCGGCTAACACTCGCGCTGTCTAAGCCACTCGCAACCTGGCCAGTGCAGAATATAATGGGCGGAGGCGTCGATACTGGCGGCGATAAATTTGCCGGTATATTTTTTGGTATAGGTCGCTGTTGGCGGCTATTGGCTCAAAGCGGGCGCTCACCGCGGTCATCGCCGCTACCGCCTCAGCATAGCTGCGGTAGTAGCCGAGCGACACCGCAGCGATAATTGCCGCGCCCAACCCACTGGCCTCATAGGTTGAGGGGCGCTCGGTGGGCAGCTGCAGAACATCGGCCAATATCTGCATCACACCATCGCTCTGCGAGCCGCCACCGGCCACTCGCAGTCGTTGCAGCTTATTCTTGTTGCGCCGTTCAAGCTGCTCCTTGCCATCGCGCAAGGCAAAGGCCAGCCCCTCCAACATCGCACGATAAAGATGACCGCGGGTGTGCTGGTCGCTAAATCCAATCACGCTGCCGCGCGCCTCTGGTCCGGGGTGACCGAGCCCAGGATTCCAGTACGGCTGCAAGACTAGGCCGTCGGCCCCAGGGGCAGTAGCTTGTAGCAACTCCTCCAGCAGCGGCTCTACCGCAATGTCACTGCGCTCGGCGCGCTGTTGTTCTGTGCTGGCAAACTGCTGCACAAACCACTCGACCATCCAAAAACCCCGAAACACCTGAATTTCGCTGTTGAAGTAATCGGGTAGTGCCGCCGGGTAAGGCGGAATAAACGGCCGCGGCTCGATGTAGCGCTGCTGACAGACATTAATCGTAGCGGTGGTACCGCACGAGATGCTGCCGATGGTTTCATGAAGGCAGCCTGAGCCGAGTACTTCACACGCCTTATCGGCTGCACCGGCGATTACTGGCGTACCGGCCATCAGCCCAGTCTGGCGTGCCGCAGCGGCAGTGACGCTTCCCAGAACCGCACCGACTGCGACCAATTCAGGTAGCTGTTGTTGGGCTACCGGCATACAGTGCCACTTCCAATCGCGCTTACCACACCACTGCTGGCGTTTATAGTCGAAAGGAATATAGCCAACCTGACTGCCGACACTGTCTTTGAACTCACCGGTGAGACGGTAGTTGAGATATCCCGACAGCAGCAGGTAGTGCGCAGTTTTAGCCCAGACCTGCGGCTGATGTTGAGCAAGCCAGTTAATTTCGGTTTCACGCTCTAGCGCGTCGATAGTTCGCTTGAGACCGAGCAGACGGAACAGCAGACGCCACCACCACGGGCGCTTGGCTCGCAGTGCCGCTTTGCGTTGGTCGGTCCATATAATCGCCGGGCGCAACGGCTGGCCGTGCTCATCTAAGTTGATCACCGTGGCTCGCTGGGTAGTAACCACCACCGCTTGTACCTGCTCGGCAGTGTACTTACCGCTCTGCCACAGCTGTTGGCAACAGCTCGCCATATGGGTATAGAACGCTTCGACGTCGTGTTCCTGCCAACCGGGCTGTGGAGTACTGTAGTCAACCAACGCTTTTTGCGCCTTGGCCACCAACTGACCACTGCGGTCAAATAATAGTGCCCGCACACTCTGGGTACCGTTGTCGATGGCCAGTATTAAAGGTTGTGGCTTACTCATCTCAATCACCTCACACACCGTCGCGGTGTGCCGCCGTTAATCGGGTAATAGATTGCCGGGGTTAAAGTAGTTATTGGGATCCACCGCTCGCTTCAGTGTGCGCAGCAGCTCGACGCCGGCAGCGCCCAGGTCATTTTCAAGGTAGTTTTTGCGCAGACGTCCAATACCATGATGGTGGGCAATGCCGCCGCCCGCTGCAGTGGTGGCGGCCAGCACCTGCTGCCAGCACTCAAAGTAGAGGGCCTCCATGGCCTGCTTATCGGCCGGCTGACAAGCAAAGGTAAAGTACAAATTAATACCCGAGCGATAAACATGCGAGCTGTGGGCAGAGGCGTTAACTAAGCTCGGTACATTTTGCAGTGCCGCAATAGCGTCATTATAAACACCATTAATAGCGCTCCAAGGTGCGGAGATTTCTATAGTATCGGCAATCCAGCCCTGCTCGAGCAGATCGCGCCACTGCGGTACGTGGTTGCGACGCGTCATCCAATCTTCGCAGGCCGCGCTGTCTGCTGTCGTCAAGCCGAGCTGGTGGGCAATAGCCGTTACCGCGGCAACTTCAACCTCAACCCTTGCCGCTGGTCCCTCGTGCACCATCAACAGCAGCACAGAATTGTCTCTTAGGTAGCTGGGAAATAGCCTAGCTACCTCTGAATTGTCGTATTGGCGCATCACCGGCGGTCGCCAATCGGCCTGAACTATCTGGCGCTGTGCGGTAAAACCCTGCGCCATATCAGTGGCGTAAAAAGCTGAGTAACGCCGGCAGGGCGCCGCGCGACGCAGAGACAAGGTGACTTGAGTGATTATGCCCATTGTGCCTTCAGCACCCATCAGCAGCTGGCGCAGATCGGGGCCACTAGCGGCGCGCGGCGCCTTGCCGAGGGTCACCAGCTCGCCGTTGGGCAGCACCGCCTGTAACGAGTAGAGCATATCTTCTATGTTGCCGTAGGCGGTTGAAAACTGTCCTGAGGCGCGGGTCGAAACCCAACCGCCGACACTGCTCATAGCGATAGATTGCGGCCAATGGCCGATAGTTAGACCATGCGCAGCCACCGCTTGTTCGGCGACTAGGCCGTTCATACCGGCCTCAAAAGTGGCGAGCAAATTTTCTTCATCGATATTTACCAGTTGGTTCATAGCGCCCATATCGAGTAATAGATGCTCGTTGCTGGGTTCAATACCGCCACAGACACCACTCCCCAAACCGTAGGGAACAATTGCCACACCGTACTCGGTGCTAATGCGGACAACTGCCTGTACATCACCACTGTGACGAGGCTTAACGATACAACCGGGGGTAGTGATAGCCTCTCCCAACCAGTCGCGGCAGTGCTTAACAGACCAGTGGTCATAGCGGTATTGTTGCCGTTCATCGAACTGGAGAAAAATCTGCTCAGCACCTATGTGCTCAGCTAGCGCTGCAATAAATTCCTGTTTCATGGTGGTCTCTCGTGTTGAAAAAATACCCTATGGGTGGTTTATTTTTAATTGTCAGCGGTCACTAAAAGCCTCGCGGCTGTGCGCATCAATCGCCTTGCACTCTGCAATCTCTGCCGCGACGCGTGCCGCATCCCAACCCAACTGTTGACCCATCACCGCAGCCGCGGCAGCCAAGCTGGCAACACCGCCGGCCGGTTCAAACCAGGCGCGACTGCTGCGTCGCGCCCAGTAGTCCTGTAACCGCAGCGCCCCCTCAACTACAACGGCAAAGCTGACTTCAGCGGCGAGATCGCCACCGAGCTCCACGACCCGCTCGGCCTCACTGCCATACAGTGCCTGTAGCCGCTGCTGCTGAGCCGCTGGCAGAGCGTCGCTCAACGGTGTCAGCTCACCACCCCCGGGCAGTGGCTCGCTGGCGGTTGTGCACCCGCCCGCAGTAAAAGAATTTTCAGCCACTACGCGGTCGACCAGCCGTTCGGCCATCGCGCGGTAGGCCGACAACTTGCCACCTGCCACCGTCCACATGCCCAAGGGGCCCTGCCATAGTTCATCTTTGCGGGAGAGCTCTTTGGCCGCTACCCCTTCGGCGCCAGCGATCAGTGGCCGAATGCCCGACCATGCCGAGACAATATCGCTGTTAGTCAGTGGCCGCGCCGGAAAATACTCTGCACAAATACCCAATAGGTAACTGACATCGGCCGCGGTAACCGGCGGCCAGTAATCGCTATCTGGGTAATAGTCATCAGTGGTGCCGATATAGGTAAATTTGCCCACCGGCACCGCAAAGACGCGACGGCCGTCGCTGGCGGCCAGCACCACACTGTGGCGTACCGGCAACTTGTCGTGGTCAACCACCAAGTGCACCCCCCGACTAAGTGCCAACCGCTGGCACTGAGCGGAGTTTTCCAGCGCCGCTACAGCATCCACCCACGGCCCGGCAGCATTGATCAGCGCTTTTGCACGCACCCTAAGTTGGCTGTTTTCACCCGGCAGCTGGGCTTGGCAGCTGAGCTCAAAGGCGCCGCTGCGGGCAATGCCAGTCACCTTACAGTAGCTGGCCACTGTAGCGCCGTGGGCCCGAGCCGAGCGGATGTTGGCAAGTGTCAGCCGCGCGTC
This sequence comes from Gammaproteobacteria bacterium LSUCC0057, assembly GCA_004535795.1. Classification (GTDB taxonomy): domain Bacteria; phylum Pseudomonadota; class Gammaproteobacteria; order Pseudomonadales; family Porticoccaceae; genus LSUCC0057. The sequence continues at coordinate 73,107 of SPIA01000003.1, read as the reverse complement.
GTCGGTAAGATATTCCGGGTAGACCACAGCGGCATAGTATTTGTCTGCCGCCAATTCGGGCTCGTGGCAGCGCAGCTGCTGGCGATTCCAGCGCTGGTGGCGGTCATTCGCCGCAACCTGCCCCAACCACTCATAAAGCGTCAGCGCTATGCGCATAATGGTCTGCTCGACACGGTGGCGGGTGCCGACAATGTAATTCATTTTGCGCGCCAAATGCGGCGCGATGCGATGCAGTGTCTCGCGCTCACTGACCGACTCGCGCACCACGGCGATATCGCCCTTAATCAGATAGCGCAGGCCGCCGTGAATCATTTTAGAACTTCGGCTGCTGGTGCCACTGGCAAAGTCTTGCGCCTCGAGCAGCGCTACTCTCAAGCCACGCATGGCGGCATCGCGGGCAATACCGGCACCGGTGATACCACCACCGATCACCACCAAGTCGAACAGCTCGTCCTGCAGCTGTGCAAAGAGTGCCGCTCGATTTCTAAAGTCGAGTGCGCTGCTGTAGGGTGCTGTAGCCATCGCCTGTGCCGCCGTCTGTGGTGTGAATACCCTTTCACTGTAGCGCTCGGCGCAACAGTGAAACGTCTATTTTTAGACAATAATCTGATAGCATGGGGTATGGTTAAAACACTTTCGACTCAAGGGCTCGAACCCTTTCTCAGCGGCATTGCGGTTGTGCAACAGCTTAGCAGCGAGCAACAGCGCGAGTTGCTGCGCTGCTCACAGCTGTTAAGTTTTAGCCAGCGCAGCATCTTGCAGCGCAGTGGTACGCCACATCATCACCTCTATATTGTCGTGGCTGGTCAACTGGAGATGTGCACGGTCAGCCCCGGCGGCGATGAGTTAGTGGTCGCAGTCTTTGGGCCCGGCGCCATGAGTAGTTGGGTGGCACTCTTTCATCGCCAAGCGGCGAGCCGTGAACTGGTAGCAACCGCCGAGAGTCGGGTGTTGGCCTGCCCTGCGGCAACGGTCAAACAACTGCTAGAGCACCAGCCCGAGCTCTACCCTTTGGTGCTGGAGATGGAGGGGTTGCGCTTTAGAACGGCACTCAACCGCCAGCAACTGTCGCTGCAACCAGAGCGCAGTAAGCGCATCGCCGGATTACTGCTGATGTTTGCCGAAATCAGTGGCGATGTCACCGCTACCCCGCGGGTTAGACTGACCGCCGAGCGACTGGCAAAAGTCGCCCAGTGTTCCCGGCAAATGCTCTACCTATCGATTAAGGCGCTACAGCAGCGCGGCTGGATAGAACAGCAGTACGGTCAGATCCTCATCCACAATCGCGACGCACTGCAGAGCTTTATCGACAGCTGAGCTAGTCTGTCGGCGATGTGGCTCGACTCGATCAAGGCGGTGGCGAACAATTGGCGCTAGCCTGACTGAGCATGACCGTAAAAACACTGTCGACCACGAGGAGAACGCTATGAATATAGCTACCATTACCGCGCTGTTGGGCTGGTGCAGCACCATTAATATTGGCCTGTTATTTATCTCTGCCGCCATGATTATGCTGGCACGGCAGCCGCTGATGCGGTTGCACAGCCGCGCCTCTGGCGTCGACAGCGCGCAACTGCCGGGCTACTACTTCAGCTTTTTAGCCTACTACAAGCTTGCCATTCTGCTATTTAACTTAGTGCCGTACATCGCCCTGCGGATAATTGCTTAGCAGTCTTGCCACTGTGGCGGGCGCTTATCGATAAACGCACAGATGCCCTCATTGGCATCTGCCGCCAGCAGGTTGTTCACCATCACCTGAGCGGTGTAGCGATAGGCCTCGTCGAGCGGCTTGTGTAGCTGGTTGTAAAATGCCTGCTTGCCCACTTGCAGCGTGTAGCTGGATTTAGAGGCAATTTTTGCCGCCATCGCCATCGCTGTCGCAGTTAACTCCTCCTCGGCCACGGCGTGGTTAATCAAGCCGATCTGTTCGGCGCGCTGCGCCGAGACCATATCCCCCAACAGCAACAGCTCCATGGCGTGTTTAGTGTGCACGTTGCGCGACAGCGCCACCATCGGGGTAGAACAGAATAGGCCAATATTGACACCGGGCGTGGCAAAGCGCGCCGACTCCGCCGCCACCGCCAAATCACAACTGGCCACCAGCTGGCAGCCCGCCGCAGTGGCGACACCTGCCACCTCAGCAATAATTGGTTTGGGGTGGTTGGCGATCTGCTGCATCAGCACCGCGCAGCTGTCAATCAGGCGCTCAAACAGCGCTAACCCTTTATCCGGCTCGGCGCGCGCAGCGGTAATCTCTTTCAAGTCGTGACCGGCGCAAAACGCCGGGCCGTTGGCAGCAATAACAATCACCCGCACCGCGCTATCATCGGCGGCGCTCTGCAAAACCGTCGCCAACTCTGCCATCAGCGCTTGCGAGAGCGCATTGCGCCGCGCAGGGTCGTTGAGAGTTAGACGTAAAATACCCTGTTGGCAGTCGCTTAGCAGCAACGGTTGATCGGCACGGTCGTTCATACGGCTACCCCTGTAAATTGAGTCTTGTTATCTGTTTTCGGTAAAGCAGTTTACTCTAACAAAGTTCAGCGGCAGCCGACAATCTGTCCGTTTTACCTCGGTTATTGACCGCACAATTTCTGCTGTGCGGCTAAATCAATCGGTTTGACCTTGCGCGTCAACAGATACCACTTTCCGGCGCGGAGTTGCCAGCGGTGCCAATACTGCGAGCGCACAATTTGTTCGCCCCCTTGCCGGCCGACGGTCGCCAGCGCCAGTGCCGTTACTGCAACCTCAATCTCGGCGATAGTAAGCTGATGACAGCTGTGCTGCAGCGCCTGCAGAGCCACCTTGCCACTTTGTAGCTGCGCGGTTAACTGCTCGCTATTGAGCTCGCTGCCAATCAAGGTGGTGTAGATAAATTCGCTGGCCAACAACCCGCCGAGCCCTTCACCCCCAGCCATTAACGCCTGTCGGAACAGCTCCTCGCGCGCCATTACAGCGTGCGGCTCCGCAGAGCTGTGACTGCCACTCGCCATCAGCAGGCTCAGTACAAACCCCAAGCAAACGGCGCGCACTTCAACGCAGCTCAATCATCGGGCAGCGGTCCATCACCACCTGCAGCCCAGCTGCCTCGGCCAGAACCGCCGCTGCATGGTTAACTACCCCCAGCTGCATCCAGACCAGTTTGGCACCCATCGCAATCGCCTCTTCTGTCACCGCAAGCGCCGCCTCGGAGGAGCGGAAAATATCAACCATATCGACAGGCTCCTCAATGTCGGCCAATGCGGCATAACAGTGCTGACCCAAAATCATCTCACCGGCAGCGCGCGGGTTGACCGGAATGACCCGATAACCGCGCTCAAGCAAAAATGCCATACAGCGGTAGCTGTCGCGGTGTGGACGCGGGCTAGCGCCGACTAGGGCAATGGTATTGACACTGGCGAACAGCTCTCGCAGCTGTTGATTGCTGAACTGCATTAGTTACACCCTCATCATAAAGACAACCCAGTAAAACTTGAGTGACTCAGTTTTTGGCATCTTATCCTACTGCCAATTTTCAGGCGACGAGACTATTGGACCAACAAACCGCTGGGTTAAACGAGACTTCACCGCTGCGCTGGTTTAAGATTTAAGATCTTAACAACAACCACTGAGAAAACCCTTTGAGTCGAACAGATCCAATGCAAATGGCCGATATCGCTCGTATCGCTGGTGTTTCCAAATCCACCGTCTCACGAGCGCTTGCCGACTCGCCACTGGTCAACGACAAAACCAAAAGCCTTATTCGCGATATCGCCCAGCAACATGGTTATCGCGTCAATATTGCTGCCCGTAATTTTCGATTAAAAGAATCTTTAACGGTGGCACTGCTGATACCCGAGGCCGACGGTGTCGATTGGACTATCTCTGACGCGTTCTTTTTAGAAATGACCGCAGCGATCGCCGAAGCTCTCGACCAACGTGGGCACGCGCTATTGCTAACACGTACTTCCCCACAGTCTGGGGAGTGGATTGAGGAGTTTGTCCGTCGTCGCCAAGCTGACGGAATTATTCTTATCGGCCAGGGCTCACAACACGAAGTCATCCAGAGCATTGCAAAAACCTTTCGTAGCATCTCTGTCTGGGGTGAAGCGATCGCCGGGGCCTCTTATCCAACTGTGGGCACCGACAATTTTTTGGGGGGCCAACGCGCCACTGAACACCTTCTTAAACGTGGCTGCAAGCGTATCGCCTTTGTTGGTTATGAGCCTGCACCTGAAATCCAAGCGCGCTTCCAAGGTTACCTCAGTGCGATCCATGCTGCTGATATCCAGCATGACGAAACCATTGTTTTTAGTGCCGTCGTTGGCAGTAGCTCGGCTAATTTGGTGCTAGAACGAATCATTGATCAGCATGAAATGATTGATGGATTCTTTGTCGCTACTGATCAACAAGCAGTCGCACTCATGACCGCTTTACAAAAAATTGGCGTGGATATCCCTTCGCAGTGTGCGATTGTAGGTTATGACGATTTACCGATCGCTCGCTGGTATCATCCAGCATTGACGACTATCCACCAGAGCCGCACCTTAGGCGCTCAGATTTTAGTGGATAACCTTTTGGCCGCTATTGAAGGGCGCGACACGGCCAGCGTTAAACTCGACCCTGAGCTAGTGGTCAGAGAGTCCGCATAGCTAAATTTGCGTCTAGCGCCCTTCAACGCACAGCGTGCACCTGAGCAACCCTGCCCATCTCTTCTAAACTCACGCTAAAGCGAGGTGCGAAGGTTAGGTCGCGATGATCGTTAGGGGCGGTAGTGTATGGGGCCATCAGCGTGATCGTGCCACTCTGCTCATTAATGGTCAGTACTGTTGCACCAAACAAATGATCACAATTACCCAGCACACTGGTTGTGGTGCCTGCAGGACGCCAAGGGCCAGAAATATGCTCTGACAGATACAGCCTTATCTGCATGTTGACCTCATCTCCTGGCTGATCCTCGCTGATACGATCTGTGGTCGCACACAGCAACAGGAATTGTCGTCTCTCCTTGAGAGCATAGATTTTTGGCACCTCGAGCTGAGTAAAACTGTGATCATCGGGAAATACGACCGGTGGCAAGAGCTCTATACCCTTGTCCGGCTGAGAAGGATCCCAGCTTGCTAAGCCCATGGCCGGCTGTACAGCCGAGGCCTTTGCAGCAAAAGCCATATAGTTTTTGCCACCACTTGCAAACAAGAAAGGATCGCGCCAAGCGAGAATAGAACCACCACATTCGCCCTTCACATAGCCCAGTCGCTGTGGGGCATCTAGAAAGTACCCGGCCGCTCTAATTTCATTATAGTTAGCCACCACCGACGAAAGAAAAAAGCGCCTGGCGGGTTCAAGGCTGTCAAAGCTGTGCGCCTTCGCCAGAGCCATGTTCTGCACAAATGGCCGGTCACTGCTTGGCTGCTCTATACCGGTGTATCCGACCCAAAGCTGATCCTGTGCATCAACAAACACCGAACCACTCCAAACATTGCTACTGTCATGCCGATCGTTGGCCATCGCTGGCTGTTGAAACACTCCATGGTCTTTCCAGCTTATGCCATCATCTTGTGAGATAAAGTGCCGAACGTGGAATCTGTATTGATTGCGCTGATCAGGGTTTATCACTTCACCTTTCTCAGTCCGTCGTGGCAGAGCCAGACAATACAGGTGTAAGAGACCGCGATGTTGGCAAGACCAGGCATCCCATAAGAAATAATCGGGGTGAGCGATACCCTGTTTAAAAATGAGTGTCTGCTCTTCTTCAGCTATCATCATTGATTTTACCATCCGCAAAAAAATGGCGAGCCACCCAAGCGGTGGCTCGCCATTACCGTGTACATCAGAATGCGTAACGGATACCAATTACCGAAGAGCGGCCGCTGAGTGGGCGAGCACGCACATAATCACCGGCAGCAGCAGATCCCTCTTCAGCCTCTGTCACTACAAACTCGTCAGTAAGGTTGTTAATGTTAAAGTTTACTGACAACGCATCGGTAAGGTCATAACGACCATAGAGATGAATCAACGTATAACCATCTTGCTTGAGATCGTTGTTGTCCTGCATGTACGCTTCAGAAGAACCAACAAATGAAGCACCAACCATGAAGTTGTCATAGGCATATTCAGGACTAATGGTGTAAATGACGTCAGCTTGGCGACGCGGCGTATTACCAATGACCCCAGCGTTAGTCGCATCGGCAGAAATTTCTGCATCAACCCAAGTTAAGTTGCCCTGAACGCTAAAACCATTGCCCAGCTGCCAAGCGCCCTCTAACTCCATACCCAGCGCCTCGTACTCTCGTACGAATGTCAAACCGCTGGTTATTTCCGCGTTTGTCTCCTCAACAGTGGTGTCAAAGATAGTGACATAAGCTTGCCAGTTATCAGCCTGGTGCTTGTAGCCAATTTCAAATTGATCCACGGTATCGTAGCCATCCGTCGTTGAGGTGAGTGACCCATCAGCGTTAAGCGCACCTGCAATTTGCGTTAAACGATCACCAATGGCACGTCCACCCGAAGAGAATCGAGCAAACACTGACGAGTAATCGGTGAGCAGATAAGAGCCACCCAAAGTGTATGAGGTATTATCTGCATCATAATTAACATTGGTAACTGCCGATGAACTCTCATTTAACACGCGAACGCCGCCTGCAATGAAGTCTGACATAGCACCTGAGTTCTCCATCAGCGCATCACTGTCAAGACGAGTAATCTCGCCATCGATAACTTCGAATTGACCAACATTACCGTTTCCGTTCAAATCTCGACTCTCGCTGCCTCCACAACAGCCGTCAAGACGTCGACCGCGCGCTTCAACATTATCTTGACGAACACCCACATCGACATAGAGGCGTTCGTTGATATTGAAACCAACATTCAGGTAAGGAGCAAAGGTGGTGTATTCCAAATCCCAGTCCCAGCTCAAGAAACTCTGGCTGAGCGCGCCATTGTCGGCCAAAATAACATCGACAACCTCGCCATCAATATCAATCCCAGCGTCGTTGGCGACGTAGTGGATGTTCTGTGCATTGCTGCCACTGAGAGTCTGCATACGCGCATGCCAACTATTCCAGCTAATGTTGATATTTTGCTTACTGACATAGACGCCGGCATCAATGTTGAAGCCATCGAAGGACTTGGCAATGCTAAAGTCGTTAACAAACAGTCCGACGTCTTCAAATTTGGTATCGAAGAGTAAGTTAGTGAAAGCAAGCTGTTCAGGGTCGGCAGCTGCGCCATTGATGGTCGCAGTAACACCCCCCGAGCAGTCCAAGGAAACCCCGTCAACACTAGCGGTGTCACACAGCGCTTGGCCTTTTGCCGCTATGGTATCTATACCGCCGGCAAAGCCGTCGGTGAAAGGAGAGATGAATCCACCGCGAACCGATGATTTACGGAATTTGTTATTGACACTCCAGCCATTGCCGAGCTCTTTATCAAATTCAAAACCAAAAGCACTCACTTTAGACTCTATACCGTCAGAGACAGCGCGTTCCTGAGCATTACCGTAAGGGTCGAACGTAGTTATGTTATCTGTGGCGGGTGAATGCACAGTTTGGCTAGAGGCGTCATAGCCTGGTACTGGGCCAAATTCGCCATTCGACTTGACTAATACCGCCGATGGCAAATAAGTGGTGACTTTATCGTCAAGCTGCTTGAGGTAAAGACGGAAATAACCGTCGTCGAGTTCTTTGGTTAAGTTGAACTTAATCTGGCCGCCACTATCACCATTAAAGTCACTTTCACGCACGCCCTCGCCATCGCGGTAAAATCCGCCAATATGGTAGTACATAGTGTCGTTGATGCGACCACCGTACTCAAAGTCGGTACGGAATTCATCGTAGTCGGCACCCAAAGAAATACCCACTGACCCCTGCTCATCGCCACCGGTTTTACTGATAAGGTTGATAATACCGCCAGGTGAGTTTGATGCGGTTATTGAAGAAGAACCACCGCGAATAGACTCTACACGACCAATGCTCCAGTCGTAACGTAGAAAATTATCGGTATTGGCGAAGTTCATATCGCCAAATTCCAATACTGGCAGACCATCTTCGTGAATCTGCATGTACTTGGAGCCGCCAGTGGCGAGCGGAATACCACGTACAGTAATGTTAGCGTTGCCGTTGCCGCCTGAGCTTTCGGCGCGCACGCCGGGTAAGCTGCGGAAAATTTCTGCCACGGAGCGCGGCGCCAATTTGTCGATATCTTCTTGACTCAAGGCGCTCACTGAAACGCTCGCCTCCAACTTGGTCACTCCCTCACGCGCGACCCCAGTTACCACTACTTCTTCTACTTGTTGGGCTATGACCGAGCTACTCAGGATTGCTGCAATAGCTGCCGCCATGGGCGCTTTGCGAATGGTATTTAACTTTTTCATAGTATCTCCTAGTGATGTCATTAGGCTGGTAGCGACGTCCCTCGAATGTCTCTAAGTCCAGCAGAACGGCTCATACAGTTCTAGCTTTTATTTGCCGCATTGAGACCGTATTGAATTTTGCAACCGATTGCAAGTGGTTATAAGGCCCTTTTCTAACAAAATGAAACCGGTTGCAAAAAAAGAGTCACGGTTTAACATAGTAACCACTTTCCACATCAACCATGATCACACAGTCCAACTTACTCAACTCTATTGCGATGGCTGCCGAGTGGGTGGGATAGTTAGCTAGCGAGGCGATGGCAATGACAACAGAGACCCAATCCCACCATTCAGAATCAATAGCGGCAGCTCGCTCCGCGCGCTGGCTGACCTATTTGTTGTTTCTATTATTTGCCATAACCACCGATGCCGTCGGCGTTATTATTCCCGAGGTGATTGCCGAGTTTGGCCTCAGTTTGACCCAGGCGAGTGGTTTTCATTACGTCACCATGCTTGCCATCGCGCTGTCCGGCCTCGGGCTCGGTTTTCTCGCCGACCGCTATGGACGCAAGAGCACCATCATTCTCGGCATGGGTATTTTTTCCATCGCCACACTTGGGTTTGTTGTCGCCGCAGAGTACGCCGTTTTTTTATTACTAATTTTTGCCATGGGTTTGGCGATAGGAATATTTAAAACCGGCGCACTGGCATTGGTTGGCGATGTCAGTAGCGATGCTCACAGCCATACCCGAACGATGAATCTAGCTGAGGGCTTTTTTGGTATAGGGGCTATTGCGGGGCCAGCCATCGTCACTTACATGATTAGCCAGCAAGTGCACTGGACTTGGCTCTACGGTATCACTGGAGCTAGCTGTACGGCGGTATTACTCTTCGTTCTCGGACAAAAATTTCCCGCTTATCGGCCTGCGCGCACAAGCACAACGGGATTGCGCTCTTCGTTGGAAAAAGTCAAAGACCCCTATGTACTTGGGTTCTCAGCGGCCATCGCTCTCTATGTAATTACTGAAGCGGCAATCTACGTCTGGATGCCGACTTATCTGCTCGGCTACGACGGTCAATATCCACAGGTCGCCGCCTATGCATTAACGGCATTCTTCGTGTTTCGGGCAATGGGGCGGTTTCTTGGCGCGTGGATTTTGCACACACTTCCATGGAAATTGGTTCTGACGGTGTTTTCGGCCGCTATTGCACTGTGTTACTGCGGCGCAGTTATCCTTGGCGTCAATGCTGCCGCTTGGCTGCTGCCACTCTCAGGGATTTTTATGTCGGTGATGTACCCTACTATTAATTCAAAAGCTATCAGCTGTTTTGCGCCGACTGAGCACGGCGCCGTGGCTGGCATTATTCTATTTTTTACCGCGTTGGCTGCGGCCGGTGGCCCGTTAGTGATGGCTCTGCTAGGCGATGCTTTTGGCAATGTCGCTTACGGCTTTTATTTTACCCTGGCCTGTGCATTCGCACTTTTTGTCATGGCGCTGGTAAACCAATTCTTTAACCCAGCTGGCGATCGTGTCAGTTGATCCTCACTCGACAACCACTTCGCGAGCTCCAGCAGCGCAATCAAAGGCCAGTTCATAAGCTCCAACAAGGCCTGCAGCTGGCGCGTGTTGGGGCAGACAGATAAGCTGCTGCCAGTCGTGTTCAGATAACAAATCGCAACGATAACCGTTCAGCAACCTGCTGGTCTCAGCCCTTACCGCCGCGAGTAATCCCGGCGTTTGCATGACACCACCGCCCAAAACGATCCGATCTGGCACGCTCTGCAATATCAAGTTAGTGCACATTGCAGCCAGATAGTAGGCCTGCAAACGGAAAGCCAAATGGTCTTCCCCTAACTGACTTAAATCTTGGCCCCAACGAGCAGTCACCGTAGGACCTGCTGCCAACCCTTCCAAACAATCGCCATGAAAGGGGCAAAAACCGGCATCAGCTATCTCTTCGCGATGGCGCGGCACCAACATGTGCCCCAACTCTGGATGGGTGACGCCATTGCTGATTGCACCATCGACAACTAAACCACCCCCTATACCAGTTCCTATGGTCACATACATGACACGACGGAGGCCCTTACCTGCGCCGTGGCGCGCCTCAGCTAGAGCGGCGGCATTAACATCGGTCTCCACCATAATTGGAGCACTAAAAGTCTCCAGCAAATCAAGATAGCTAAAACCCGTCCATCCCACTTTGGGCGTGCTGCCTATCACCCCATAATTGGGTAACTGCGCAGCAATTCCCACCGGCCCGAATGAAGCAACGCCAATAGCTGCTATATTGCGATCCGCTGATTCTCGCCGAATAAACTCCAGTACCGCCTCGCCGGTCGCAGCCGGAGAGGTGGTCTCAAACGTACTGGTAACGGCATTACTCCAGTGGCGACCTACACTGACAACAAACTTCGTGCCGCCAGCTTCTATTGCCACAAACAACCCAGCATTTGATAGCGACTCAGAGGCATCAGGATTCACGCTCTTCTCCTTCAAGCAAATAGGCATAGCTTTACCTATTTTGCAATCGGTTGCAAGACAGCTTGGAAAAATTCGGCTTATCCTATGGTGAGGACAATCGAGCGAAATCCCTGCCGAGATCCGATAGCATTTTTAGCCTTTGCGGTTACAACTCACCAATAGTAATAAAGACGCGCCGTGGTTGCCGCTCTATCAAGCCAGCAACGTTGCTGCTAATGAATCAATTCCAAACAGCTGGTATTCATTAATAGTGAATTACAACGCAGAACACGGGCTAGTGATATAAACAGTTTCGGTGCGATATTCATTCTTCGTGATACTCACACTACACCTGCCGCTAACATCGCCGCCGCCACTCGCTCGAAGCTGGCGATATTAGCCCCGTGCAGGTAGTCGACATGGCCGTTGGTATCTCTGCCATGCTCAAGGCAGGCGTTGTGAATAGTGTGCATGGTGGCGTGCAGCTGCTTATCGATTTTATCGGCAGTCCAAAATAGATGCTGCGCATTTTGGCTCATCTCCAAACCGCTCACCGCGACACCGCCGGCATTGCTGGCTTTCCCCGGCGCATAGAGCACCTGCGCGCAGCGCAGCACTTCTACCGCCGCCGCGGTGGTGGGCATATTGGCCCCCTCGGCAACACACACACAGCCGTTGGCCACTAAAGTGCGCGCCGCTTGCGCATCGAGCTCATTTTGCGTGGCGCAGGGCAAGGCGATATGGGACGGCAGTGCCCACGGGCTCCTGCCCGGCAAGTACTGCAGGCCAAACTGTTCAGCCATTTCACTGATGCGGCCGCGCCGTTGGTTTTTCAGCTCAACCAAGTAGAGGCGCTGCTCTTGAGTGAAGCCGCCGGGGTTGTATACCGTGCCGTCCGAGTCGGAGATCGAGATCACGCTGGCACCCAGTGCCATCGCTTTGCTGAGCGCCGCTTGGGCGACATTGCCGGCACCCGAGATTGCCACCGTCAGCCCCTCGATAGTGCGCTGCTGTTGCGCCAACATCTCTTGAACAAAATAGAGCAGGCCAAAACCGGTCGCCTCGCTGCGCAATAAGCTACCGGCCAAGCTGAGCGGTTTGCCGGTGAGTACACCGTTGGCGCGGTTACTCAACTTTTTGTACATACCAAACAGATAGCCTATTTCGCGGCCGCCAACACCAATATCACCGGCCGGCACATCGCAATCGTGGCCAATATGGCGGTAGAGCTCGCTCATAAACGCCTGACAGAAACGCATCACCTCTCCGTCGCTGCGCCCGCGCGGATTAAAGTCGGCACCGCCCTTGGCGCCGCCCAGCGGCAGGCCGGTGAGGGCATTTTTAAACACCTGCTCAAAGGCAAGAAATTTCAATACGCTCAAATCGACAGTGGGATGAAAGCGCAGGCCGCCCTTGTAGGGCCCCAGCGCACTGTTCATCTGCACTCGGTAGCCGCGATTGACCTGCACCTGACCGCTGTCGTCGATCCAACTGACACGAAACTGCACAATACGCTCCGGCTCCACCAGCCGCGGCAGCAGTGCAGCCTGCTGGTACTCTGGGCGCTGCGCCAGCGGCCAGACACTCTGCAGCAGCTCAGCCACAGCTTGGTGAAATTCCGGCTGCAACGGGTTGCGGGCGGTTAACTGTTCAATAAAGTCTGCTGCAGTGGTGGCCATAGACACTCCATCGGCAATAATCCTTAGCAGAGTTTACGCTACCCTAGGCAGCCGCAGCGAACAACCCGCAGCGGCCAACAGCAGTAACGCCGAGGCCACCAGGCAGGCGATAAGACCGGCGACCCCTTGGCCGTAAGCGGCAAACAGCGCTCCGGAGAGCAGCGTGCCGAGCAGACGGCCAATGGCGTTGGCCATATAGTAGAACCCGACATCGACCGAGACCGCCTCGCGCTGTGCGGCGTGCACAATTAAATAGCTGTGCACCGCCGAGTTGAGGGCAAACACCAGCGCAAATGCCGTGAGCCCGGCGACCACCAGCAGCGCCGAGAGCTGTACAGAGAGCGCTACCGCCATCACTGCCGGTACCAACGCCACCGCCAGCGCCAGCCTTACGGCGCTGCGGCCATCTGGAGCTCGCCCCGAGCCACGGCTAGTCACCGTAGGTGCCAACGCCTGCACCACCCCGTAGCCGACCACCCAGGCCGCCATGAATGCACCGGTGGCGGCGTGCCCCCACCCCAGCGATTGCGCTAGGAACACCGGTAGCGCCACCACAAACCAGACATCGCGGGCGGCAAACAACAGCAGCCGCGCCGCCGCCAGGGCGTTAACCGTCGGGCTTTTCGACAACAGCTGGCGGAAAGGCGGTTTCGCCGCACTGCGGCCGAGATCTCTCTGCAACAGCAACATACTGGCCAGCCACACCACCGCCAGCACCACCGCCATCAGGGCGATAGCGGCGCTGAAGCCGACCGCCGCCAACAGCGCGCCACCCATAAAGAACCCCGCGCCTTTGAGGGCATTTTTTGACCCGGTCAGCAGCGCTACCCAGCGGTATAACCTACCCTGTTGCGCCTCTGGCACCAGCAGTTTGATGGCGCTTTTGGCACTCATTTTATTGAGGTCTTTGGCAATGCCAGAGAGCGCCTGTGCCGCCATTACCCACGGCACGCTCAACCAACTGCTCGGCGCCAGCAACAGCGCCAACGCCAAAACCTGTAACCCGAGGCCGATATTCATAATGCGGTTGAGACCGACCACTGCCCCCAACCAACCGCCAATGAGGTTGGTGACTACCCCAAACAGCTCGTAGAAGACAAACAGCAGCGCCAGCTGCCAAGGGCTGTAGCCGAGGGTGTAAAAGTGCAGCAGAATCAGCATGCGCAGGGCGCCATCGCTGAGAGTAAACGCCCAGTAGTTGCCGGTAATTAACCCGTACTGCTGCAGCGGCGAGTGGAGCGCCGGCATTTAACTGCCAGCGACCTTTTTGGCCAGTTCCACCGTACGGTTGGCGTACCCCCACTCGTTGTCGTACCAGAGGTAGAGCTTTAGCTGTGTGTCGTTGACCACCAGCGTCGAGAGTGCGTCGACCACGCAGGAGCGGGCATCGCCCACGTAGTCGACCGAGACCAGCGGCCGCTGCTCAACAGCCAAAATACCCTGCAGCGGCCCTTGTGCTGCCGCCGCCAGTTGAAGGTTAACCTGTTCAGCGGTGGTGGGCTGGTGTAACTCAAAGACACAGTCGGTGAGCGAGGCGTTGGTCAACGGTACCCGCACGGCGTGGCCGTTGAGTTTGCCGCGCAGCTCGGGGAATATCTCGGCGATGGCGGTCGCCGAGCCCGTGGTGGTGGGGATCAAGCTCATGCCGCAGGCGCGCGCCCGGCGCAGGTCTTTGTGCGGCGCATCGACAATCATCTGGGTATTGGTAAGGTCGTGAATAGTGGTGATGCTGCCGTGGCGGATACCAAACTGTTCGTGAATCACCTTGACCGCCGGGGCAATGCAGTTGGTAGTGCAAGAGGCCGCGGTGACAATACGGTGCTGTTGCGGCTGGTAGAGGTGGTCGTTGACCCCCATCACTACATTGAGCACACCCGGCTCTTTGACCGGTGCTGTTACCACCACCCGCGCTACCCCTTGGTCGAGATAACCATTGAGCGCGCTGAGCTGTTTAAAGCGGCCGCTCGCCTCAATCACCACATCGCAGCCAGACCAGTTGGTCTGCTCAATCTTCTGGTGTTGGCTGAGCCGCACTAGTCGGCCATCAATCGCTATCCCGCCCTCGACCGGTTCAGCATGGCGGCACCAGCGCCCCTGCACCGAATCAAAATTGAGCAGATGGGCAAATGTAGCGGCATCGCCGGCGGGGTCGTTAATCTGCACAAACTCAAACTCTGGCCACTGCCAGGCCGCTCGCAACGCCAAGCGGCCGATGCGCCCAAAACCGTTAATACCCACTTTTATTGCCATAGCTGCTCGCAATTCCAAACCAGAGATTGGTTAACCACAAAGGTGTCAGCGCCACAGGTGACCCCGGGCGCCCTGCCCCAACTCCACTAAACACCAAACCGCTCTGTGGCGACAGTGGGTCACTATTATAAAGGCGCTTTTGTTGCAGTGGTGTTAACGCGCTTGTGACCCGCCGCGCGCGGCGCGCTATCATGACCAACAAAACTAGCCGATAAAACCGCTGCCAACCGCACAGCCGCGGTGGCCATTTGCCGCGAGGTGCCCGATCGACAACTCAACCAGCCAAGATAGCCGCGTCGACTCGCCAATTGCCGGCATCACCCTGCGCACCGTTCACTGTAATGGCATTGCCCTGCGCGTGGCCGAGGCCGGGGTGCGCGGGCCACTGGTGCTGCTAGTGCACGGCTGGCCAGAGGGTTGGTACTGCTGGCGCCACCAGCTGCTGGCGCTGGCCGCAGCCGGCTACCGCGCTGTGGCCCCTGACATGCGCGGCTACGGTGGCAGCGACGCTCCCGCCGGCGCCGAACACTACGACGTGGTAACCCTCACCAACGATTTGACCGGCCTGCTCGATGCCCTCGGCGAGCCGCGTGCGGTGTTGGTCGGCCACGACTGGGGGGCGATTATCGCCTGGCAGGCGATGCTGTTAGCGCCGCAGCGGTTCTCTGCTCTGATGGCGATGAGTGTCCCCTATGGCGGCCGGCCGAGCCGCTCACCGATGGCGCTGTGGCGCGAGCAGTACGGCGACAACTTCTACTACATCCTTTATCACAATGAGCCCGGCGGCGTCGCCGAGGCGGAGTACGACGCCGATCCGCGCGGCCTGCTCAGCCGGCTCTACCTGTCGCCGAACAGCCCCCGCCAGCCGAAACAGATCACCGACCCCAAAGCCAGTGCTGGCGGCTGGATAGGCCGGCTCGGCGCAGCGACGGCACTGCCCGACTGGCTGACGCAGGCCGATCTCGACTACATGGTGGACGAATTCACCCGCAGCGGCTTCGCCGGCGGTATCAACTACTACCGCAACTTCGACCGCAACTGGCAACTGACTGCGGCGGTTGGCGACAACACTATTAAGGCGCCGGTGCAGTTCATCGCCGGCAGCGACGACATGGTCATCGCCCACACTGATGCCGAGCAGTTACAACGGGCCATGTCGCGCATTGCTAGCGATTTTCGCGGCGTGACGCTACTGCCCGGCATCGGCCACTGGCTGCAACAAGAGGCCCCCGAACAGACCAACCGCTTGCTGCTCGATTTTCTCGCCGCGCTCGCCGCCTAGCCCTAGCCAACTGTGCGGCTAAATAAAGCCGCTATTTGAGTTGTATTAGCGCAATGTCGACCAGCTGCGCAGGCTGGTCACTGCTGATAGTTGCCACGCCGTCTTGGATCAGGCACTGCAGCGACATGGTGCTGGCGGCCAACAGTGCCAACTGCTCGAGTGCAGCGTCAGAGATCTGCCATACCACCAGGTTTTTAAAGCGCTGCAACGCCTTAGCGTGTTTCGGCCACCACACCGCTGCCGAGCGCTCAGCGTAGAGCAACAGCACCACACGGCTGGCGCGCCCGCAGGCTTTGCGGATGCGACTCT
Organism: Gammaproteobacteria bacterium LSUCC0057; assembly: GCA_004535795.1. Lineage (GTDB taxonomy): Bacteria > Pseudomonadota > Gammaproteobacteria > Pseudomonadales > Porticoccaceae > LSUCC0057. The sequence goes on along the minus strand of SPIA01000003.1, from coordinate 56,796 downwards.
CCTCGGGCAGGCCTAAATCTATCCACAACTCGATATCACCGTTCAGCGATTTCTGCCACAGATCGGGCTCGTCATCAGTGCTAATACCGCGACCAAACTGCAGCGCATCATCGGCATAAAGAGCAAAGGCCAACAGCCGCAGCATCATCCGCGCCGTAGTCTCGGAAGGGTGACAGGCTAGCGTGAGCGCAAAGTCTTGGTAGACCTGGCGGTCCATGTCGGCGATGTTGAGCTTAGCTTTGTAGATAGTCGATTTAAGCGCCATAGCGGCCTCAGAAAAAAGGGCAAACAGCCCGACAGCAAGAAAAGTGGCGTCAGGCATCTGCCCCAGCCATAGCGAGCCGGCCCCTTTATACTATGCCCGCTCAACTGTAAAAAGCCATATTTATCCTTTAAATTCAATGGCTTATGCTAATGCAGGCAGCAACTGACAAATGCACCCCTAATGCTCGCCACAACCGATTACGACTGCTTAGCCTTGCGGTTTTTAGCGGCTCGCTTCTCTGCGCGGCGGCGCTCGGTGTGTAGCTGAGCGGCGCGGCCGATATGCTGCTCGCCGCGGGCGCGAGCCAAATCCATCTGTTTTTTGCGCTGCGCAACACTGCGTTTTTTCTCTTCACTGAGGGTGCCAAAGCAGTGGTGGCAGGAGAGCCCCTCAACATAGGTGCCTAGGTTCTTCTCTTGTGCCGTCAACGGCATGCGGCAGGCGTGACACTGGTCGTACGAACCGCGCTTGAGGTCGTGGTCTACCGCTACGCGGTTATCGAACACAAAGCACTCGCCGCGCCACATCGTCTCTTGCTTGGGCACGGTCTCTAAGTATTTGAGAATGCCACCCTCTAGGTGATAGACCTGGTCAAATCCCTGCTCTTTGAGATAGGCGGTCGATTTCTCACAGCGGATACCGCCGGTACAGAACATCGCCACTTTTTTGTGCACGCTGGGATCGAGGTTTTTCTGTGCCCAGGCCGGAAACTCGCGGAACGATTTAGTCTTTGGATTAACCGCATTGACGAATGTGCCAACCTCCACCTCGTAGTCGTTGCGGGTATCTACCACTAACACCTCGGGGTCTAAGATCAATTGGTTCCACTCAGGCGGCGCCACATAGGTACCGACCACTTGACGCGGATCGATACCCTCAACACCCATGGTGACAATCTCTTTTTTGAGCTTGACCTTGCTGCGGTGAAAGGGAATTTCGCTGTCGTAAGACTCTTTGCAATCGATGTTGTCCAAACCGGGCTGCTCGGCTATCCACGCCAACAGCCGGTCCACCCCAGCGCGGCTGCCCGACACTGTGCCGTTGATACCCTCAGCGGCCAGCAGCAGGGTGCCGAATACTTGATTGTCGATCATGGTGGTGAGCAGCGGCTCACGCAGCTCGGCATAATTTGGCAGCGCAACAAATTTATACATCGCGCAAGTGACGTAAAGTTCAGACATAGTTATACCTTGGCACTGTGTTCGGCCGACCAAATCGCAAATCTGGGGCCCTGTTTAAAGCGCGCTATTTTACTCAATAACCCTACATTGTGTAGCAAAATCATCGAGCGGGTGCCGACTGGGCTTATAGGTGGGCCGGCAGGCAAAAGCGCTTAACCGCCCCACTGTTAAATGTGCGCGTCTAGATTGACCGCACTCATTTCTAGTCTAACCGAGCACAGCTAACTGTCGGCAAACCCCAGACTGTTGAGGATAACCGAACGGGTCGCGCTAGGGTCGATCACCGCATCAATCTCTAAGAAAGCCGCTGCCTCAGCCGCCCTGCCGCTCTCGTACATTTTGGCCACCAAGCTGTTGAATAGCGCCTCGCGCGCCTCGCCATCTAGCTCCGCCAGCTCTTTCTTGTAACCAAGCTTTACCGCACCCTCCAAGCCCATGCCACCAAACTCGCCCATCGGCCAAGCGGCACTGTAAACCGGCTTGACGAACGAGCTACCGGCCATCGCCATCGCTCCCAATCCGTAGGCCTTGCGCAAAAATATACAGACCAGCGGCGAGCGCAGGTTGGCGCCTGCGCTGAACAAATCGGCCATTTTGATCGCGGCACCCTCCGCCTCGCTGTCCGGGCCAACCATGAATCCGGGGGTATCACAGAGACTCACCACCGGTAGCCCAAAGTCGCTGCAGAGCGTTAAAAAGCGCGCCGCCTTGGCAGCCGACAGCGCGTCGATGGCTCCGCCGAGCACCTTGTTGTCGTTGGCAATCAACCCCATCGGCTGGCCAGCAATGCGGATAAAACCAGTAATTATGGTCGTGCCGTGACTCACCTGCAGCTCAATAAAGCTGTCGCTGTCGGCGAGCACCTCAATCACCCTGCGCACCGGGTAGGTAAATCGGCGGTCGGCCGGCATGATGCTTTGCAACAATGATTGATCGGCGGCCTGCCAGCCGCTCACCGGCCCCTGAAAATAGCCCAGCAGCTGCTTGGCCAGCGCCGTCGCATGGGCCTCGTCATCGGCAACTATATCGATTACACCATTGCCACACTGCACCGCTACCGGCCCGATCTCGGACGGCGCGAAGCTGCCCAAGCCGCCGCCCTCGATCATCGCCGGGCCGGCCATACCGATCGACGAAGAGCGGGTGGCAATGCGGATATCGGCGCCGCCAAATAGCGCCGCATTACCAGCAAAACAGTAGCCGTTGTTAACCGCAATCCGCGGCACCACGCCGGCTAACTGGCTCCACAGCAGCCAGGTAGTGATGTTCAAGCCGGCGATCTGGGTGGTCACGTCGGTATCGCCCGGGCGACCGCCGCCGCCCTCGGTGTACATCACCACCGGAAGCCGGCGCTGGGTGGCCACCTCGAGCAACCGATCGATCTTGCGGTGATGAAAAAAGCCCTGCGTGCCGGCCAGCACCATATAGTCGTTAATCACCACCGCTGCTTGGCTGTGGCTGGTGCCAAACTGCGCTGCGTTGATAGTCGCCAAGCCGGTCACTACCCCATCGCCAGGGGTCTTCGCCACCAGATCATCGATGTTGCGCCGGCTGCGCTGTGCCGCCACCGCAAACTGACCGTACTCAACCCAGCTATCGGCGTCGATTAAATCAGCGAGATTTTCGCGCGCAGTGCGGTAGCCGCTAGCGTGGCGCTTTGCCACATCGGCGGCACGGGCGGCGTCAAGCGTTTGATCGACGCGAGTGGTATAGCCATCAATGCTACTGTGGCGATCGTTACTCATATCAGTCTCAATCTTGAAGGTGTACTATAACGACGGACAGTCTAATGCCACTATCAATGGCTAGCCAGCTGTCACGCGGGAGCTATCGAGCTGCTTGGTAGACAGCACTGCAGCTCTTAGACCGAAGCCCAGAAGGCAATAGCGGGTTGGACGTCGAGATTACTCCCACTCAATGGTTGCCGGCGGCTTACTCGAAACATCATAAGTCACCCGCGAGACATGGGCGATTTCGTTGATGATACGGTTGGAGACTTTCTCCAGCAGCTCGTAGGGCAGATGCGCCCAGCGCGCGGTCATGAAGTCGATGGTCTCCACTGCGCGCAGTGCTATCACCCACTCGTAGCGACGAGCATCGCCGACCACGCCGACCGATTTGATCGGCAAAAACACCGCAAAGGCTTGGCTGGTTTTATGGTACCAGCCGGCGTTGTGCAGCTCTTCAATAAAGATCGCGTCGGCCTCGCGCAGAATATCGGCGTACTCTTTTTTAACCTCGCCGAGGATGCGCACCCCCAACCCCGGGCCGGGGAACGGGTGGCGGTAGACCATGTCGTAGGGTAAGCCTAGCTCTAGGCCGATTTTGCGCACTTCGTCTTTGAACAGCTCGCGCAATGGTTCGACCAGTTCCATGGCCATGTCGTCGGGTAGGCCGCCGACATTGTGGTGCGACTTAATCACGTGGGCTTTGCCAGTTTTTGAGGCCGCCGACTCAATGACATCGGGGTAGATGGTCCCTTGGGCGAGGAAACTGACCTCGGTGAGCGCCGTGGCGTGCTGATCAAACACCTCGATGAAGGTGTTGCCGATCACTTTGCGTTTTTGCTCCGGGTCGCTGACACCGGCGAGGCGGCCGAGGAACAGCTCGGCACTGTCGGCGCGAATCACCTTGACGCCCATATTGTTGGCGAACATCTCCATCACCATATCGCCTTCATTTTTGCGCAGCAGGCCGTTGTCGACAAACACACAGGTGAGCTTGTCGCCGATGGCGCGGTGCAGCAGTGCCGCCACCACCGAGGAGTCGACGCCACCGGAGAGGCCGAGCAGTACTTTGTTGTCGCCGACCTGCTCGCGCACGCGGGCGATCTGGTCTTCGATAATACCGGCCGCTGTCCACAACTTGGCACAACCGCAGACATTGACGATGAAGTGTTCAAAAATACGCCCGCCCTGCAGGGTGTGCGTCACCTCGGGGTGGAACTGAATGCCGTATAGCCGGCGCTGTTCGTCGGCCATAGCGGCAATCGGGCACGAGGCGGTGGCGGCTATCAGCTGGAAGTTGTCGGGCAGTGCCACCACTTTGTCGCCGTGGCTCATCCAGACATCGAGCAGCGGCCTGCCGTCGCTGTGCAGGTGGTCGGCGATGTCTTTGAACAGCGCACTGTCGGCCTCTACTTTGACCTGCGCGTAACCAAACTCATGTACCGCCGAGCTCTCAACGCGGCCGCCCAGTTGCGCCGCCATAGTCTGCATGCCGTAACAGATACCCAGCACCGGCAGGCCCATCTCGAACAGGCCGTCGGGCGCCTTTGGCGAACCGGTACCGAGCGTCACCGACTCGGGGCCGCCGGAGAGGATGATGCCGCGCGGAGCAAACTCGGCGATCTCGTCGACGCTGATATCCCATGGGCGAATCTCGGAGAAGACGCCAATCTCGCGGATGCGCCGCGCAATCAGTTGCGTGTACTGCGAGCCAAAGTCGAGGATGAGAATTTTTTCGGCGTGGATATCGGCCATGGTCAATACTCTCTGAAAGTGCACATAGGCAGTGTAAAAAGCAGAGCCGGCTCGCAGCCGGCTCTGGGGTTGTTAGCGATTGGGCAGCGTTTAACGGCCGCCGACCGGATAGTTGGGCGCCTCTTTGGTAATTTGCACGTCGTGGACATGGCTCTCACCCATACCGGCCGAGGTGACTCGCACAAACTGCGGTTTGGTGCGCATCTCGTCGATGGTGCGACTGCCGGTGTAACCCATCGCCGAACGCAACCCGCCCATCATCTGGTGGATAATGGCCGCGACCGGGCCTTTATAGGGGATGCGCCCCTCGATGCCCTCGGGCACCAACTTCTCTTGGCCGGCGCTGGCATCTTGAAAATAGCGGTCGCTGGAGCCCTGCGTCTGGCTCATCGCGCCGAGCGAGCCCATGCCGCGGTAAGACTTGTAGGAGCGGCCTTGGTAGATCTCTATCTCGCCGGGCGCTTCATCGGTACCGGCCAACATTGAACCCATCATCACCGCACTCGCACCGGCCGCTACCGCTTTGGCGATATCGCCGGAGTAGCGAATACCGCCATCGGCGATCACCGACACCTCGGTGCCTTGCAGCGCCGACACCGCTTCGGCGATAGCGCTGATCTGCGGCACGCCAATGCCGGTAACGATACGGGTGGTACAGATAGAGCCGGGGCCAATGCCCACTTTAACGGCATCGGCACCGGCGTCGGCGAGCGCCTTGGCACCCTCGGCGGTGGCGACATTGCCGCCAATCACCTGCACCTCGGGGTAGTGCTGTTTAATCCAGCTAACGCGGTTGAGCACATTGCGCGAGTGGCCGTGCGCGGTGTCGACCACCAAGAGATCGACCCCGGCCTCAACCAGCGCGGCAATGCGCTGATCGGTGTCGCCGCCAACGCCGACCGAGGCGCCGACCCGCAGCCGACCCTGATCGTCTTTACAGGCACTCGGGTACTGCTCGGCTTTGTCGATATCGGTGACGGTAATGAGCCCTTTGAGATTGAAGTGATCGTCGACCACTAACACTTTTTCGATACGGTTTTTATGAAAAAGCGCGCGCACCACGTCGGCATCGGTGCCCTCTTTAACCGTAATCAGCTGCTCTTTGGGGGTCATTGCCGAGCTCACTGGGGCACTCATATCGGCGGCAAAGCGGACATCGCGACGGGTGACGATACCGACCAGCGCGCCGTTGTCAAAAACCGGCAGGCCGGAGATGTTCTGCTCGCGGCACAACTCGCTGAGCTCACCCAAGGTGGCGGTGGCCTCAATGGTGATCGGGTTGCGGACCACACCACTCTCGTATTTTTTAACATTCCACACCGCGCGCGCCTGCTGCTCGATGGTCATGCTCTTGTGAATAATGCCGATGCCACCCTCTTGCGCCAAGGCGATCGCCAGACGGGCGTCGGTGACGGTATCCATCGCTGCCGACAGCAGCGGAATATTCAGCGAAATGGTTTTGGTGAGCTGGGAGACCAGCGAGACATCTTTGGCGGTGACCTCGGAATAGCCCGGCATCAGCAGAACGTCATCAAAGGTGAGTGCTTCGTGGGCGATTCGCAACATGGCTATGGCTTACCTCGGCAGGTAGAAGAAAAAGTAAGCGCCTCATTATAAGCGAGCCGGCGGTTTTTCAGCAAAGTTTATTTACTCCCAAGCGCAGAAATAACCGCCTGATTTCGCAGTGGTTTTGGCGGTGAGAAAAACCCGCTAAGAGGTGCCATTGGCGACGCCACGCTCTACAATAGCAGCCATGAATTTTGCCAGCACCACCGTCGCGCCCAGCCCCACCACTACCGTTCTGACGGTGTCGCAGCTCAATCGCAATGTCCGCCACCTGCTAGAGACACAGCTGCCGGCGCTGTGGCTGGAAGGCGAAGTATCGAATTTCGCCAGGCCCGGCTCCGGCCACTGGTATTTAACCCTCAAAGACAGCCAAGCACAGGTGCGCTGCGCCATGTTTCGCGGCGCCAACCAGCGGGTCGGGTTCACCCCGAGCAACGGCCAGCAGGTTTTGGTGCGCTGCCGCGCCGGTCTCTACGAGCCCCGCGGGGAATACCAGCTGGTCATTGAGCAGATGCAAGAGGCCGGCCACGGCGCTCTGCAGCGTCAGTTTGAACAGCTCAAACAGCGCCTCGCCGACGAGGGTCTGTTTGCCAGCGAGCACAAGCGCGATATGCCTGAGCCGATCCGACGAGTCGGCGTTATCACCTCGCCCAGCGGCGCTGCTATTCACGATATTCTCTCGGTGCTGGGGCGCCGCGATCCGCGCATTGAGGTGCTGATCTACCCCACCGCCGTGCAGGGTGAGAGTGCTCCGGCGGCGATTATCCAGGCGATCGAGACCGCCAACTGGCACGGCGCCGCCGATGTATTGATCGTCGGCCGCGGCGGCGGTTCACTGGAGGACCTGTGGGCTTTTAATAGCGAGCCACTGGCGCGAGCACTTTACGCCAGCGCCATACCCACCATCAGTGCGGTCGGCCACGAGAGCGACTTCACCATCGCCGACTTTGTCGCCGACCTGCGCGCACCGACCCCGTCGGCCGCCGCGGAACTGATCAGCCAAGACAGCGCCGAGCTGGTCAGCTACATCACCGCACTGCAGCGCACCCTGAGCAGCGCTATGCGCCGCAAGTTAACCACCGCCACTACCGCTGTCAGCTATCTGCGCCAGCGCCTGCGCCACCCCGCGCAACGGCTGCAGCAGCAAGCCCAGCGGCTGGACCAGCTCGAGCAGCAGCTGCAACGCAGCCAGCACCGCGCCTTGCAACAGCGCCAGCAGCAGTTGCTACAACTCTATAAGCGCCTGCAACGGGTCGACCCAGCACTGCGCCTACAGTCGCTGCAGTCGCGCTTGGCGCAGCAACAGCAACGGCTCAACCGCGCCATCGCCCAGCAGTTAAAGCAGCAGCGCAACAGCTTGCAGCGCCAGCTGCAACTGCTCGACGCCGTGAGCCCGTTAAAAGTACTGGAGCGCGGTTACGCGGTGGTGCTGGCCAACGGCGCGGCGGTGGTCGACAGCGGCGATGTCGGCGCTGGCGACAAGCTAACCATTAAGCTGCACCGCGGCCAGATAGCCGCCACGGTCACCGACAACAGCTAGCCATCTATATCTGTAGAGATAAAAAAACCCCGCGCAGCTGACGCTGGGCGGGGTGCTTTGCCGCGGGCGGTTAAGCTTTGAATTCGGCGCGGCCGCGGTAGGGGGCGGCGGCACTGCCCAGCTCCGCCTCAATCACCAACAGGCGGTTGTATTTGGCCACCCGGTCGGAGCGACACAGCGAACCGGTTTTGATCTGCCCGGCGGCGGTAGCCACCGCCAGATCGGCAATTGTGGTGTCTTCGGTCTCGCCAGAGCGGTGGGAGATAACCGCGGTGTAGCCGGCCTGCTTGGCCATGGCGATGGCGTCGAGGGTCTCGCTGAGCGAGCCGATCTGGTTGAACTTGATCAGAATCGAGTTGGCGATCGACTCGTTGATACCGCGCTGAAGTATCTTGGTATTGGTGACAAACAGGTCATCGCCAACCAGCTGAACGCGTTCGCCGAGCTTTTCGGTCTGGTACTTCCAGCCAGCCCAGTCGGACTCATCTTGGCCATCTTCGATGGAGATAATCGGGTACTGGTCACAGAGCTCGGCCAAAAAGTCGCTGAAGCCTTCGGCGCTGTAAATTTTGCCCTCGCCACTGAGGTTGTACTGGCCATCTTGGTAAAATTCTGAAGCGGCGCAGTCGAGCGCCAGGGTGACATCGCGGCCCAACTCATAGCCGGCGGCGGCAACCGCTTCTTTGATCACTGCCAGTGCTTCGGCGTTGGAGGAGAGGTTGGGGGCGAAGCCGCCCTCGTCACCGACGGCGGTATTCAAGCCGCGCGCCGACAGTACTTTCTTGAGCGCGTGGAAAATCTCTGCACCCATGCGCAACGCCTCGGCAAAACTGCTCGCCGACACCGGCTGCACCATAAACTCCTGAATATCGACGTTGTTGTCGGCGTGCTCGCCACCATTGATGATATTCATCATCGGCACCGGCATGCTGTATTGGCCGGCGGTGCCGTTGAGCTCGGCAATATGTGCGTAGAGCGGCAGCCCTTTAGCCTGAGCCGCCGCTTTGGCCGCGGCCAGCGATACCGCCAGAATGGCATTGGCGCCAAAGTTCGCTTTGTTGTCGGTGCCGTCGGCGGCGATCATGGCGTTGTCCAAACCGCGTTGGTCAGCGGCATCGCGGCCAACCAGCAGTTCGCGAATAGTGGTGTTGATGTTGTTGACCGCGGTCAGCACACCCTTGCCCAGATAACGCGCTTTATCGCCGTCGCGCAGCTCCAGCGCTTCGCGCGAGCCGGTCGAGGCGCCAGACGGAGCGGCCGCAGTACCGATGATGCCACTCTCTAAAATGACATCGGCTTGTACGGTGGGGTTGCCGCGCGAGTCGAGTATTTCGATGGCGCGAATATCTTTAATCACAGTGGATTGGTCACACATGTTGTCACTCCTAAAAAATGGGCTGCGGTATGAACCCAGCAATAATTAACAAATATTTAACGCGGGCTGCGACTTCAGCAAGTCGTCGAAGGCTTTCATCTGGGCCAAAAACGGTTTTAGCATCGCCAGCGGCAGTGCACTGGGGCCATCGCATTTGGCTTGATCGGGGTCGGGGTGGGCCTCTAAAAACAACCCGGCAATGCCCACTGCGATGCCGGCGCGGCCAAGCTCGGCGACTTGCTGGCGGCGCCCGCCGGAGGCCGCACCCAACGGGTCACGGCACTGCAGCGCGTGGGTGACATCAAAGATTAACGGCGCACCACCGCTGACCTCTTTCATGGTGCGAAAGCCGAGCATGTCGACCACTAGGTTGTCGTAACCCATGGTCGCGCCGCGCTCGCAGAGCATAATCTTGTCGTTGCCACACTCGCGAAACTTCTCAACGATATTGCCCATCTGACCGGGGCTTAAAAATTGTGGTTTTTTTACATTGATCACTGCACCGGTTTTGGCCATCGCCTCAACCAGGTCGGTCTGGCGGGCGAGAAAGGCCGGCAGCTGAATAACATCGCACACCTCGGCGACCGGTGCCGCCTGCCAGACTTCGTGGACGTCGGTAATCACCGGTACGTTAAAGGCGCTTTTGACCGCTTCAAAAATGCGCAACCCCTCTTCCATGCCGGGGCCGCGGAAGGAGTGGATCGACGAGCGGTTGGCCTTGTCGAAGGAGGCTTTAAACACGTAGGGGATACCCAGCTCGCTGGTCGCTTCGACATAGGCTTCGGCGACGCGCAGCGCCATGTCGCGCGACTCCAAAACATTCATGCCGCCAAACAGTGCCATCGGCAGGTGGTTGGCCACCTCCAGTCCGGCGACCTCAATCACTCGGCTGGCGCCGCTCATGACTGCGCACCGGTGGTCTGCTGTTGCGTCATGGCCGCCTGTATGAAGCCTTCAAACAGCGGATGGCCATCGCGCGGTGTCGAGGTGAACTCGGGGTGGAACTGGCAGGCGACAAACCACGGGTGATCGTTCAACTCGACGGTCTCAACCAGGGTTTTATCGTAGGAGAGCCCGCCCACCACCAGGCCGGCTGCTTTGAGCTGATCGACGTAGTTATTGTTCACCTCGTAGCGGTGTCGGTGGCGCTCTTTAATCTCTTGCGCCGCGTAGACTTGGGCGATTTTTGAGCCGGGAACAAGGTGGCAGGTCTGCGCGCCGAGCCGCATGGTGCCGCCCAGATCGGAGTCGGCGTCGCGAGTTTCGACGTTGCCGCTGGCATCGATCCATTCGGTGATTAGCCCGACCACCGGGTGGGCGGTATCGGGATCAAATTCGGTGCTGTTGGCACCACTCAAGCCGCAGACATTGCGCGCGTATTCGATGACCGCAATCTGCATACCCAGACAGATACCCAAGTAGGGGATTTTATTTTCGCGGGCGTGGCGCACCGCCATAATTTTGCCCTCGGTGCCGCGCGTGCCAAAACCGCCAGGCACCAAAATAGCGTCGGCATCGTCGAGCAGCGCCGGAGTTTTCTCCAGCGCCTCGGAGTCGATGTAGGCAATTTTAACCTTGGTTTTGTTGTGAATACCGGCGTGAATCAACGCCTCGGTGAGCGATTTATAGGCGTCAAGCAGCTCCATATATTTGCCGACCATGGCGATTTTAACCTCGCCTTTAGAGTGCAGCTGGTTCTCCACCACTTGGTCCCACTCATCCAGGTTGGCCGCTGGCTGGTCGAGGTTGAACTGGTCGAGCACATATTGGTCGAGCCCCCAGTTGTGCAGCATGCGCGGCACCTGGTAGATGGTCTTGGCGTCGACGAGTGGAATCACCGCCGCCTCGGGAACATTAGTGAACAGCGAAATCTTCTTGCGCTGGCCGCTGTCTATCTCCACCTCAGAGCGGCACAGCAGTACATCGGGCAACAGCCCGATTGAACGCATCTCTTTGACCGAGTGCTGAGTCGGCTTGGTTTTGCTCTCGCCGGCTGAGGCGATGTAGGGCACCAAGGTTAAATGCATCAGCAGCGCGCGCTGGCGGCCGAGCTCCAACACCATCTGTCGCACCGACTCTAAAAACGGCTGTGACTCGATATCACCCACCGTGCCGCCAATTTCGACCACTGCGATGTCGGCGTCGCCGGCACCGGCATAGACGCGGCGCTTAATCTCGTCGGTGACGTGCGGGATCACCTGCACGGTACCGCCCAGATAGTCGCCGCGGCGCTCGCGACGCAAGATCGTCTCGTAAATTTGGCCGCTGGTGAAGTTGTTGTTCTGCGTCATCTTAGAGCGCAGAAAACGCTCGTAGTGGCCCAAGTCGAGATCGGTCTCGGCGCCGTCTTGAGTAACGTAAACCTCGCCGTGCTGGAACGGGCTCATGGTGCCGGGGTCAACGTTTAAATAGGGGTCTAGCTTGAGAATAGTCACGCTTAAACCGCGCGCTTCGAGCACTGCACCCAGCGAGGCCGCGGCAATACCTTTACCCAGAGAAGAGACCACACCACCAGTGACAAAAATAAAACGCGTCATAGCTATTCCAGAAGCCAAATCGAACAAAGTACCCGCCGCACAGCGGGAGCACCGAAGAGGTTCAAGCGAGGGTAAATGGCCGCGATAATCTGACGATTTGTGCCGTCTTCCATCCTCTGCAAGATGGGAGATTAGACTACCAGAAGCGCACTGTTATTGCTACTGGGAATGTTGTTCGGCAGCGCTCAACCAGCGAATAGCAATGCCCTGCTGGCCCGGTTGTGCGGCACAGCTAGCCTCGACCCACAAACCGGCGGCAGCGGCCAGTTGCGAGCCGGCCCACAACAGCGGCACGCGCTCGCGCAACCACGGTGCAACCGCTTGTTGTTGATAGATATTTTTTAATGGCGCCGAGCGCTTGCGGCCCACCGGACGGCTGCGCTCGCCGCCGCGCCGAGGCCGGACCGTCAGCGCGCCCAGCGGTGGCTTCAACAGACCCGCATCGGCCTCGCCGGCGGTGGCCCGCTCGGCGATCAGCCGCGAACCATCGGGCAGCGCCAGCTCGGCTGGTAACTCGGCCAGTGACCACGTCAGTGTGTAGTCGATCAGCGGTGGCGGCTTGCCCGCCAGCAGGTAGAGCCGGCCATCAAAACGCCGCCAGTGGCGACCGCGACCGAGCAGCAGCGGCTGGGCATCGGCGCGGGCGCCGATCACGCTGCTCTGCAGTTCGGCCAACTCGGCACCATCGAGTGGCTCACCGGCAGCGGCCAGCACAGGCCAGTAGCGCAACAGGTTGGCTTGGCGGCGCGCCGGCAGCCCCTGCCAGCGCACTAACGCCAGCGATTGACCAGCCACCTCGCTGTGCGGCTCGCAGCTGGCCAGATCGAGTTCGGCCAAGTCGCAGAGCAGCCGGTCGCCCTCGCGCAGGTAGTCGGTGGTACGCGCCAACCGCTTATGCCAGCTCGGCCAGCGCTGGCGCAGCGGTGCGACCACCGCATGGCGCAAAAAATTGCGGTCAAAATCACTACTGGCGTTGCTCTCGTCGTCTACCCAGCTAAGCGTCCGGGCCGCCGCATAGTGCTCCAACTGCTGGCGCGGCAAGCCCAGCAGTGGTCGCAACAGCTGACCGGCAGCGAGCGGCCGCTGACCCGCCATCGCCGCCAAGCCGCGCAGCCCGGCACCGCGCAGCAACCGGTAGAGCACGGTCTCCAACTGGTCGTCGGCGTGGTGGCCGAGCAGCAGCGACTCTCCGGCTGCCAAGCGCTGTTCAAATACCGCATAGCGCGCCGCTCGCGCCGCCGCCTCCAGACCCTCACCGCTCGGCTGGCAGACTACCTTCACCGCCTCGAAAGGGCAGCCCAGTGCTGCTGCGCGCGCCGCCACGCTCGCCTGCCAGTGATCGGCCTGCGGCGACAACTGGTGGTTGATGTGCAGAACCCGCAACTGCTCGGCCGGCCACTGGCGCGCCGCCGCGTCCAACAGCACCATCGAGTCGAGCCCGCCACTACAGCCAATCCACAGCCGTCCAGCGTCCTGGCTAGCGACCGCGGCCAGCGCGGCCGCGACAGCAGTGAGCGCGCTTTGTTGCTGCTCGCTGCTCAACGCTGCGGCCAATCGGGGTCGTGCCACGGCTCAGCGCTAGCCAGGTACTCTTGCTCCGGCTCAGCGACCTCAGCGGCGGCTTGTTCAGCAAGGGCGCGACGCAGCTGAGCGCGCGTCAAAAGCGTGCAGTTCTCAGTGGTCGGGTCGAAGGTGATCACCACGTCGCCGCCGCGCAGCTGTCTCTCCAAACGGCTTTTTTTGCCGGCCAGCGACAGTTCACAGTCGCCGTAGTCGGTGCCCTCGCGAAGGATGAACTCCTCCATCAGCGCCTCCAACAACTCAACTGAGAGCCGCTCTAGGGGAATTTCAATCACTCAGTAACCACCGCTGTCGGTCTGGGCGTGCGGCTTGCGAAAACGCAGTGTCATACGGTCGCTTTCGCCAATGGCCAAGTACTCTGCGCGGCGCTCTTCGCCAAGGCGCAGACTCGGTGGCAGCGTCCACACCCCGGCCGGGTGGTTGCGGGTATCGAGTGGATTGGCATTAATTTCGCTGCTCTCCTCGAGTACAAAACCGGCCGCTGCCGCCAATTCAATGACATAGGCCTCCGTCATGTAGCCGCTGCTGCGCATGGTTTCGCGGTCGGTGCCGGGCGCGGCGCGGTGCTCAACCACGCCGAGCACACCGCCGGGGCGCAGCGCAGTAAAAAACAACTCAAATGCGCGCTGCTCGGAGTCACTGTTGAGCCAGTTGTGGACGTTGCGGAAGGTCAACAGCGCATCGGCCGAATTGGCCGCCACTGTCAGTAGATCCTGTGCTGGGTCAAACTGCGCCAACTCAATGTTCTGCCAAGGCGAATCTGGCGCCGCAAGCTTGGCTGTGTAGGCGCTGCGCGAACGGTCAAAATAAGCGCTGACCCGCTCGCTACTGCCCGCTGCAGCGCGCTCTGGGAAGTGTGCTGCGATCAACTGCCCGCGGTTGAATGCCGCTAAAATGTCGCTGTACCAACCGCCCCCGGGCCAAATTTCTACCACCGTCATCTCTGGCTGCAAGCCAAAAAATTCCAGCGTCTGCGCTGGGTGGCGATAGCGATCGCGGCCGCGGTCGGCCTCGCTGCGGGCAGGATTGGCGACTGCGCTGGCCAATGCCGTTGCTGGGTCGGCGGTCGCGGTGGTAGCTGCCGGCTGGCCGCAGCTGATCTGCCACAGTGCCGCTATGACTAACAGCCAACGGCCGAGCAAGTAATTGAGGTGAGTTAAATTTGGCATGCTATTCACTCCTAGTCGGTGCTGCACCATAATACGCCATGGCGCTGCTCAGTTGCAGCTGCAGTGATAACCGCGCACACTGCGCGAGTGCAGCACGCTCTGCGCAGCTAATCCCCCTTTTTCTGGAAGCCTGATATGCAAACCTCGCTGGTGATAACCGTGCTCGCCGACGACCGCCCCGGCATCGTCGAAAAACTCGCCGCCACCATCGCCGCTGCCGGCGGCAGCTGGCAAGAGAGCAGCATGTCGCGGCTGTCTGGCAAATTTGCCGGGCTGCTGCTAGTGACGCTGCCCAGCAGTCGTCACGACGACTTAGTGGCAGCTCTGCGGGGGCTGCACAGCGAGGCGCTGCAGATCACTGTCGAGGCCGCCACTCAGACCGACGACGAGCTGACCGGCAGCACCATCGGCATCGAAATTGTCGCCAACGATCGCGCCGGCATTGTCGAGGAGATTTCGCGGCTACTCGCCTCAGCACAGATCAACGTCATCTCGTTGGAGACCTTTTGTGAGAGTGCGCCAATGTCGGCCGAGCCGATGTTTCACGCCCAAGCCTATCTGCAACTTCCCGAGTCGCTCAGCATTGAACGGCTCACCGCACTGCTGGAACAGCTCTCGGCCGATTTAATGGTCGAGCTGCTCGACTGAGCCCGACGCCACTGTGCTAGACGTCGTCCTCTACCAACCGGAGATACCGCCCAATACCGGCAACATCATCCGTCTGTGCGCCAACACCGGTTTTACTCTGCACCTGATTGCACCGCTGGGCTTTGAGCTCGACGACAAGCGGCTGCGCCGCGCCGGGCTCGACTACAGTGAATTCCAGAGTCTGGCGGTGCATGACGACTTTGACAGCTATGTCGCCGCCGCCGCACCGAAAAAAATTTACGCGCTCAGCACCAAGGGCCAACACAGCTACCACCAGGCCCGGTTTGCCCCCGGCGATGCACTGGTGTTCGGGCCTGAGACTCGCGGCCTGCCGCAGAGCTTGCGCGAGTCGCTACCACCCGAACAGGTGTTGCGACTACCGATGCAGCCTCACAGCCGCAGCCTTAATCTCTCCAATGCCGCCGCCATTTTGGTTTACGAAGCGTGGCGGCAACTCGACTTTAGCGGCGCACAGCGGTGAGCGCGGCAGCGACGATTGGGCTCTTTTATGGCAGTTCAACCTGCTATACCGAAATGGCTGCGGAAAAAATCCGCGACCAACTCGACGCTCAACTCGGCGCAGGCAGCGTAGCACTGCACAATGTCATCGACACCCCGCTGGCGTTGATGGCCGACTACCGTTACCTGATCGCCGGCATACCCACCTGGGACTATGGCGAGCTACAGGAAGATTGGGAGAGTCGCTGGCAAGAGTTTGACTCGCTGCACCTTGCCAACAGCCGCGCTGCGGTGTTTGGCCTCGGCGACCAGGTTGGCTACCCGGAGTGGTTTCAGGACGCCATGGGCTATCTGTGGACACGACTGCATCAGAGCGGTGCCACACTGGTTGGCGAGTGGCCGGTGCACGGTTACCACTTCACCGGCTGCCAAGCACTCACCGCCAGCGGCGACCATTTTGTCGGGCTGGCACTGGACGACGAGAGCCAGTTTGAGCTCAGCGAGCAGCGCATCGCCAACTGGTGCCGGCAGCTGCTCGCCGAGTTTGGTCTTGACGGGAGCTAGATGATGCCCGCCTGCCCCAGCAATACCGCGACGCTGGCTGCCAATAGATAGAGCCAGCTGCCAATAGTCCCGTAAAAACGCCCGGTCGAGCGCCCGACAGTGGTCACCATGCCGTAGCCGTGGCCGATACGCGACAACAGTATCAGCAGCCCAAAACCGTGTACCAAGGCGGCGCTGTCGACGCTGTTCTCCAGCGCCGCCAGCAGCAGTAGCGAAATAGGAATATATTCGGCGGCGTTGCCGTGAGCGCGCACTATCGACTCAAAACGCGCACTGCCCTCGAGGTCGTCGGCAGTCGGCACCCCAGCTAACCGCTGTTTGACCACCACATAAGCCAGCAGCAACATTAATAGCGCCAACAGCGCGGTGTAGACAGCAGTAATTTGTAGCGACATAGCAAACCCCTTGTGAATGTTTTAGTGAGCTCAGCGTGCAAATGGCTGGCGCAGGCAGTATAGGCGAGCCGATATAGCCGCTACAATGGCGGCCATGACTGAGCACCGCGCCACTACTGCCCCTGCCGCTATTGACGGCGCCGCCACTGACGCCGCCACACTACAACCGGCACAGATCGACTGGCGTCAGCAGCAGCCGTGGTCGACTCAATTTCAAGATATTTACTATCAGCCCAACCACGGCAGCGCCGAGTGCCACTATGTGTTCATTGAGCAGAACCAACTAGAGCAGCGCTGGCAAAGCTGGTCGCGCGACTCAGCTGGGACGTTCGTCATCGCCGAAACCGGTTTTGGCTCCGGGCTAAACTTCCTGTTGGCCGCCGAGTTGTTTTTAGCCACAGCACCCAGTGCAGCGCGCTTGCAGTTTGTCTCCACCGAGCTGCACCCGTTGCAGCAGCACGATTTAGCGCGGGCAGTGGGCCACTGCTGTAACGAGGGCAACGCCGATCTGCAGCAACTGGGCGCCGAGCTGCTGGCCGGCTACCCGCCACTGGTGGCCGGCCAACACAGCATCGAGCTGGCCGGAGGCCGCGTGCAACTGCTGCTGCTGTTTGGTGACGCGCTCACTTCACTGCGTCAGTTGGCGGCACCACAGCGCGTCAATGCCTGGTTTTTAGACGGCTTTGCCCCGGCCAAAAACCCCGCCATGTGGCGGCCTGAGCTGTTCCACTGCATGGCGGCGCTGTCAGCACCGCAGTGCAGCTTTGCCACCTTTACCGCCGCCGGCGATGTGCGGCGCGGTCTCGCTGGCGCCGGCTTTATTGTTAATAAAGTCCCGGGCTTTGGCGACAAGCGCGATATGCTCAGCGGCACCTTCGCCGCAGTGCAGCACACTCTGCATGAGCTGCCCTGGCATCGCGGCTATCTCACCGCTGCCAACAGCACGGCGCGCAGCGCGGTAATTATTGGCGCAGGTATCGCCGGCTGTAGCACCGCGCGGGCACTGGCTTTGCGCGGCTACCGAGTGACTGTGGTCGACCGCCACGGCGCCCCTGCTCAGGCCGGCTCGGGCAACCGCCAGGCGGTGGTCTACCCCAAGCTGTCGCTGCGCGATGAGCAACTGCCGCAGATCAACTTGGCCTCACTGCTCTATGCCAGCCGTTATTACCGCAGCCACTGGCAGGCGCAGCGCGGCCAACAGTGTGGCGTATTGGTGCTGGCCGAGGCCGAGCAGGCTGGTGAATTTGCCGCCATCGCCGCCCGCTACCAGCCAGCGCAGTGGATTCAACGGCTGAGCCGCGCAGAGCTGCGCCAAGTCAGTGGACTCGCGCTGCACAGTGACAGCGGCCTGTGGTTTGAACAGCTCGGCTGGCTGCAGCCACAGGCGGTCTGCACTGCCCTGCTCGACCATCCGCTGATCACCCTCAGCCACGCCGAGGTGAGCCGCTGTCAGTTTGATCACAGCAGCGCCCAGTGGCAGCTTTTTAATGACAGCGGCGCGCCGATCGCCGCCGCCCAGCAGCTGGTGTTGGCCAGCGGCATCGACAGCAACCTCTTTAGCCAGACCGCCCAGTTGCCGTTCAAACCGATCCGCGGCCAAGTGACTCACCTCCACCGCCAGCAACTGCGCGACGAGCTCAACTGCGTGATCTGCGCCGAGGGTTACGTCGCCCCCGCGCAACAGCAGCTGTTGACGCTAGGCGCCAGCTACCGCCGCGACTGCAGCAACACCGAACTCAGCAGTGCAGAGCACCGCCACAACCTCGCTCAGCTGAGCGATTGCGACGCCGGGTTACAGCAGTGGCTGGCAGACATCGACCCACAACATCTGCCCGGGCGCGCCAACTTTCGCGCCACCACTCCCGACTATCTGCCGCTGGTGGGAGCGGTGCCGGATGTCCAGGCGATGTGCCAGCGCTACGCGTTTTTAACCCGCGATGCCAAACAGGTGAAGCCGCTCGAGGGCGCCTACCACCCGCAGCTGTTTATGTTGGCAGGCCTGGGCTCGCGCGGTTTCAGTTACGCGCCGCTGATGAGTGAACTGTTGGCCGCCATTATGACCGGTGAAGTAGCGCCGCTGCCGAGCGCACTCTGCCAAGCACTGCATCCGGCGCGCTTTGTGATTCGCGATCTCAAGCGCAACCGCCTGCAGCGCTACGATCTTGGCGGCAATTAGTTTAGACTCAACAGCCCCTGACAGCTGAACCCCGTGACCGCTATGACCCGACTCGCCCACAAAGCCGCAGACAAATTTATCGGCGCGCATGTCAGCGCCGCCGGAGGTATCGAAAATGCCCCACTCAACGCCGCCGCCATCGGCGCTACGGCATTTGCTTTTTTTACCAAGAACCAACGCCAGTGGGTGGCAAAACCGCTGGCGCCGGAGAGTATTCAAAAGTTTCTCGAAAACTGCGCCGAGCACGGCTTTACCAGCGACCACATTCTGCCGCACGACAGCTACCTGATTAATCTCGGCCATCCCACCGCCGAGGGCATCGAAAAGTCGCGCGCCGCGTTTGTCGATGAGCTGCAGCGCTGTGCACAGCTGGGGTTGCGCTATCTCAATTTTCACCCCGGCAGCCACCTGCGCGAAATCAGCGAAAGCGAGTGTCTGGCGCGTATTGCCGAGTCGATCAATCTGGCCTTAGAGCAGACCGAGGGGGTTACCGCGGTTATTGAGAACACCGCTGGGCAGGGCAGCAATTTGGGTTACAGCTTTGAGCAGTTGGCGGAAATTATCGACCAAGTAGAAGATAAAAGCCGGGTCGGGGTCTGTTTGGACACCTGCCATGCCTTCGCCGCCGGTTACGACTTAACCACTGCAGAGAGCTGCCGCAAAGTCTTTGACCAGTTTGCCGCCACCGTCGGGTTTGAGTATCTGTGCGGCATGCACCTCAATGACTCCAAAGGCGATCTCAACAGCCGCCTCGATCGCCACCACAGCTTGGGCAAAGGTTTTATCGGTCTCGACGCGTTCGCCGCGATTATGGCCGACCGGCGCTTTGACGGTGTGCCGCTAGTGTTGGAGACCATTGAGCCGGCCATCTGGGCCGACGAAATCTCCCTGCTGCGCGGCTACGCCGACGCCGCTAACGGCTGAGCGCCAACTCCAAACCGCGGCGAAAATGCTCTGCCGCCGCGGCGCTGTCGCCGAGCTGTAGATGAATCTCCGCCAGCAACTTATGCACCGCCGGACTGCTCTCAAGGGCCAGCGCTTGGTTGGCAAAGTCGCGCGCCCTACCCCACAACTGGCCCTGTTGGCAGAGCCTCGCCACGGTGTAGGCGAGCTGGCTGTCGGGCTGCTGTTGCAGCAAACTCTCCAGTGCCCGCAGCCGTTTGTTTAAACCGCTCTCGGGGAGCGTGGTGAGCGCAGCCAGACAGTCGCGGTCAAAGTGGCGCTGCGAGCGTTTTAGTTGGCTCTGCAACGACTTGAGCAATAGTTTCTCCGCCTCGATCGGCTCGTCCACAGCGACCAGTCGCCGCGCGTAGTCGGCGATCCACGCAGGTTGTTCACGCAGTGCCGGCGGCACGCTGCGCCAGCTGCGCTGCAGCTGTTTGGCGTCGTCCAGCGCCGTCGACTGGACCGCCCACCAGCGCCGGTAGAGCGGTTCGGCAGCCGCGTTGTTGAGCTGAGGCAGCAGCTCGAGTGCAGCGGCGGTTTTACCTGCCGCCAACAGCGCGGCACAGAGTCTCTGCAACGGCTCGGCGGGTAGTTTTTTTGCCTGCGCCAACGGCTCCAGCCAAGCGATAAGCTGCTGCGGTTTTTCGCTCAGCTGCGCAGCCAGCAACAGCGCTCCGCGCTGGCGCTGCTCAAGCGCCGGCGCCAGCAGCGCCAGTGCCTGCTGCTGCTCGCAACAGCCGTGTAGCGCTCGCGCCGCCAGCAGCCGATCGCTCTCCAGCAACGGCTGACCACTGGCGCTAACCAGCAGCCGCTTGGCCTCCGGCCAGTCGCCGCAGGCCAATGCTGTGAGCCCCTGCTCGCGGCGGCTCATAGCGGAGCGCTGACGGCGCTGCCGCCACCACTGCACCACGCCCCCAGCGCGCAACAGCCAAGCCACGACAGCCACACCCCAGCGCAGCAGCAAGATTAGCAACAGCAGCGACAACAGCGCCGTCCAAAAACTCATCTCTAACTGATAACCGCCGTAATTGACCAGCACATAACCGCTGCCGCGCGCCACCAGCCACAGCACTCCGGCGCCACTGAGCAGCGCCAATAGCAACAGCATCAGAGTCTTTTTCATGGCTGCGTCCCGCCCAGATCGCTGTCGGAGGCGCGCCGCCAGTCGTACAGCGCTTGTTCACTGCGGCTGATCGAGACACTCGGGCGCACCACCGACTGCGCCGCCAGCGCTGCCAGCTCAGCTTGCAGCGGAGCGCGGACAGCGCTGTCGATAGTCGCCACTGCCAACAGCTGCTGACAGAGTGTCAAACTGTGCAGATAGAGCGGCTGGTCGGCTTGCCACAGCGCCACTGCCGCCTGCTCTGCGGCTAGCGCGAAGCGCTGTCCGAGCAGCTGCTGACGGCTCGGCAGTGACACCTCTGGCAGCGTCTCATCGCTGCGCTTGAGGATGAATATAGCGCCGACCAGATCGCCCAGCTGGCGCAGCCGCGCGCGCCAGTCGCGCTCGACCGGCGGCTGGTTCTCATGCGCCGCTGGCGCTGGGTTAAAAGTGGGCTGTGCCAGCGGTTGTTGTAGGGCCGTCTGGGCCTGCGCGGCCACCGCCAGCAGCCGGTTGTGCAGACCATCGCGGTCGACCGCTGGCTGCTGCTGGAGGGCTGCGATATCGGCGGCCAAGGCTGCGCGCAGCGGCGCCACCGCCGGCTCTTGCCACTCCGCCAACAGTGCATCGGCGCGCTGCAGCAGCTCGATAGCCGCGTTGAACTGCCGCTCAAAATTTAATTGCAGCGCGGCGCTGCGGATAAAATAGTACAGCTCGGCGAGCTGCCACTGGCGGCCGCTGTTGCCGTCCAGGTCGTTGAGTCGCAGCTGGTTGCGCTGCACAGCCGCCGACAAATTGGCCAGCGGCCCGGCCAGCTGCCGGCTCAACTGCTCATTGAGCTGGCCGCTGAGTTCGGCCGAGAGCCGCAATGGCAACTTTTCTAGCTGTTCGCGCTGGCCATCCAGCTCCACTCGCCATTCGCTGCGCACTGCCTGCTGCTCGGCCAGAGCCTGCTCGAGGGCGGCGATTTGCCGCGCTTGCGACTGCTGCTGGCTAACAAAACTCTGCCATAGCGGCAGAGCAAAATAGTAGCCGCCGCCAGCGGCGGCCAGCAGTAGCAACAGCCAAAGGGTGGCGCGCAGAGCGGCGGCCGATTTATTAGCGCCACCCGGCTTGGCTGAGGCGGATTTACTGGCGCGCGCTGGCGCGGCGGTGGCGCCACCCTTGGCCGCGGGGTTGGGCTGGTCGGGTTTGGCGCTCGGTTGGGTTGGGCTGCTATCGCTCACACTCTCTCCTGGTACGCGTCTGCGTTATATCGTGGGTCAACCGGCGCGCAGGCGCCGCCAAATTTGTGCCGCAGCGGCCACCATCGCCGCGGCATTCGCCGAACGGGCTACCGCCACCTGCCGATAGCCAAGTTGCGCCGCCCGCTGCGCTACCCGCTGACTCGGCACCACCAACGGCAACTGCGGATCGGCCGCCGGCCCCAAGCTATCGAGCAGCTCAGCGCTGTGTGCCAACAACAGGTTGCACTGCGGCAACTGTTGCTGGGCGGCGTGTAAGCCCGCGCTGTCGGGGTGGCGGCGGTAGAGCTCACAACGCGATACCTCTGCTCCCCGCGCTGCCAGTTCGCTGCCAATAAGATGGCGGCCACCCTCACCGGCGACAATAATGGCGTGCCGGCCCGCCACCTCAGTGAGCGCCGGCAGCGCCAACAACCCCTCGCTGGTCTGCTGCTGGCGAGGGGCTTGTACAGCGATAGATGCCGCGCGCAAAACCTCCGCAGTGCTCTGACCAACGGCAAAGTAGTCGCCGCGCGCCGGCCACTGCACCGCCAACTCTACCGCAATAGTCGCGGCACAACGGCTGACAAACAGTGCCAGCGCGCCCTGCTGTAAGGCGGCGGTCAACGCTGCCACTCGCTGCGGCGCCTGCGCCAGCCGCTGCAACTGCATTACCGGGGTGTGCTGCCAGGTTGCACCCAGCGCAGTGAGCTGCTGCTGCAGTTGCATATCGCCACTGCTGGGGCGGATCAGCAGCGCGCGGCAACCGGCCAATGTGTCTTTGCTCAACACCGGTTCAGGCAAGGGCGTAGACCTCGTTGAGAATTTTTTCGGCGCCGGCAGCGAGCAGCTGTTCAGCTAGATCGATGCCGAGCGTCTCGGCATTGTCGACGCAGCTGTCACCCTCGACGCGCAACAAGGTCTGGCCATCGAGCGAGCCGACGAGACCGCGCATCGCCAGTCGATCGCCGCTGGCATTGAGCTCGGCAAAGCAGGCGATCGGCACTTGGCAGCCCCCTTGCAGGCGTCGGTTGAGCGCTCGTTCGGCAGTGACACAATAGGTGGTGGCGCGATCGACCAGCGGTGCCAGCAGCGCGATGGTGGCGCTGTCGTCACTGCGCGTCTCGATACCGACCGCGCCCTGACCACCCGCCGGCAGCGACACCTCGGTGGGCAGATACTCGCTGATGCGGTCGGCGAAATCGAGTCGAATCAGCCCGGCCGCCGCCAGCACGATAGCGTCGTACTCGCCGGCATCGAGCTTGGCCAGCCGGGTGTTGACGTTGCCGCGCAGACTTTTAATCTGCAACTGTGGGTAGTGTTTGGCCAACTGGCACTGGCGGCGCAAACTCGAGGTGCCGACCACAGCACCGGCGGGCAGCTGCGCCAATGCGCTGTAGTGGTTGCTGACCAGCGCATCGCGCGGGTCTTCGCGGCGACAGATCGCACTGAGCGCTAACCCCGGCGGAAACTCCATCGGCACATCTTTCATCGAGTGCACCGCAAGATCGGCCTCGCCGCTGAACAGCGCCTGTTCTAACTCTTTGATGAATAGCCCTTTGCCGCCAATTTTGGCCAGCGGTACATCGAGAATTTTGTCGCCGCGAGTGCTCATAGGAAGCAGCTCCACGGTGAGTCCGGGGTGTGCCGCCAACAGCGCATCGCGAACGTAGTGGGCCTGCCACAGCGCCAGCGCACTCTTGCGGGTGGCGATGGTGAGGTGACGCTTGACGGTGGAGTCTGCAGCGCTCATAGCTTGGTTTCCGGCAATCAAAATTATGCAGCTATTATCGCGCAATTCGGGGCCGCTGTCAGACTCCGCCACTGGCAACAGTGGGGATCGGCGCAACTATTAGCTATAATCGCCAGCTAGCCAATTCTGCGCCGGCGGCGCAACCACTCGTAAAGGCCCAACATGAACGACAAACCCTCTGCCCCCGCCACTGCCTCTGCCACCAACAGCGCCTGGGGCGGCCGTTTTAGCGAGGCGGTCGACGCCTTCGTCGCCCGCTTTACCGCCTCGGTCAGTTTCGACCAGCGCCTCTACCGACAAGATATTCGCGGCTCACTGGCGCACGCGGCGATGCTGGCCGAGGTCGGGGTGCTCAGCGCTGCCGAGTGCGAACAGATTACCGCTGGCCTGCAACTGATTGAACAGCAGATCGCCCGCGGCGAATTCAATTGGTCGGAGACGCTGGAAGATGTTCACATGAACATCGAGGCGCGGCTCACTGACGCCATCGGCAGCGTCGGCAAGAAACTCCACACCGGCCGCTCGCGCAACGATCAAGTAGCGACCGATATCCGACTCTGGCTGCGCGACGAAATCGACCAGATCGCCACGCTGCTGACGCGCTTGCAAAGTGGCATCATCGCGCTGGCCGAGAGCCACGCCGAGACTATCATGCCGGGTTTTACCCATTTGCAAACGGCGCAACCGGTCACATTTGGCCACCACCTGTTGGCCTGGAACGAGATGCTCGAACGCGATCACGGCCGGCTACTCGACTGTCGCAAACGCCTCAACTACAGCCCCTTGGGCGCCGCCGCACTGGCCGGTACCACCTACCCGATCGACCGCCACGCCACCGCAGCGGCGCTGGGCTTTACCGCGCCGACCGAAAATTCGCTGGACTCGGTCAGCGACCGCGACTTTGCCATTGAGTTTTGCGCCTTTGCCAGCCTACTGCTGACCCACCTATCGCGAATGTCGGAAGAGTTAATTTTGTGGGCCTCGGCGCAGTTTCAGTTCATTGATCTGCCCGACCGTTTCTGCACCGGCTCGTCGATCATGCCGCAAAAGAAAAATCCCGATGTCCCGGAGCTGGTGCGCGGTAAAACCGGCCGTATCAACGGCCACTTGGTGAGCCTGCTGACACTGATGAAATCGCAGCCGTTGGCCTACAACAAAGATAATCAAGAAGACAAAGAGCCGCTGTTTGACAGCGTTGATACCGTCCGCGACTGCCTGCGCGCATTTGCCGACATGGTGCCCAATATCCAGCCGCGCCAACAGCAGATGTACCAAGCGGCGCAACGCGGCTTTTCTACGGCCACCGATTTGGCCGACTATTTAGTGCGCCGCGGGTTGCCGTTCAGAGACAGCCACGAAGTGGTCGGCCGCGCAGTTGCCTATGGTGTCGAACAGCAGCGCGATCTCTCGGAGTTTACGCTGGCCGAACTACAGCAGTTTAGCGCGGCTATCGAGGACGATGTATTTGCCGTGCTAACCCTCGAGGGCTCGGTCGCCGCCCGCGACCACATCGGCGGCACCGCTCCGCAACAGGTGCGCAGCGCTGCGGCGCGGGCGCTAGCGAAACTGCACAGCCGCGACTAAAAGCCCTGCAGCGGCAGCGCTTCGCCGCCCTGCTCAACCAGCGCCTGATTGAGTCGTTCAATCAGCGCTTGCCCATCTACGGTGTTGCGCCACACTCCTTGCTGCTGTTTGAAGTGCAGACCGCCGGCGCGAATAGCCAGCCACAGCTCGCCGGTGGCCGGCTGCCGCGACAAAATCAACTGGCTGCCATTAGCCTCGACGGTCAGCGTTAGCAAGCCGGCGCTATTTTCGTAATCGATATCGGCGCCGCTGGCGTCGATCGCCTCTTCAATGGCCAACATCACGGCATCGGCGCTGGCATGGAACTGCTGCTCATTCATGGACGTCTCTCGGTGTCGGTTAGTTGGCGCCAGTATAAGTGTTTGAGTCCGCTCTGCCACTGCCGCTATACTGCTATTTAATTAACTTTTAGCTGTGACTTTACCGCCATGTACAAATCCCTATTCCGCCCTCGGCGCCGAAGCCTCTCGGCGCTGGCATTGCTGCTGCTCACCCTGACAACGCTGGCCTGCGGCAACAAAGGGCCACTCTATCTGCCCGATGCCGAGCCCAATGGCGAGCGCCGGTCGGAACCGTCATGAGCGGCGGCGCCAGTTTCAGCCATTTCAGCCGTCGCGATGGCGAGCTCTACATCGAGCAGGTGGCGCTGAACGCTCTCGCCAACCAGTTTGGCACCCCTTGCTATGTCTACAGCGCCGCGGTGTTGCGCGACAACTTTGACGCCTACAGCCGTGCCCTGCAGGGGCGCGACCACCTGATCTGTTATGCCGTTAAGGCGTGCTCGAATATCGCTATCTTGCAGCTGTTGGCGCGGCGCGGCGCCGGCTTTGACATTGTCTCGGTCGGCGAACTGGAGCGGGTGTTGCTGGCCGGTGGTGACCCCGCCAAGGTGGTATTTTCCGGCGTGGCTAAAACCGCCAGCGAGATGCGTCGCGCCCTCGATGTAGGGATTCACTGCTTCAATGTCGAGTCGGCCGCCGAGCTCGAGGTGTTGGCCGAGGTCGCCGCCGCTGCCGGCCAGCGCGCGGCGGTGTCGCTGCGGGTCAATCCCGATGTCGATGCCGGCACCCATCCGTATATCTCCACCGGGCTTAAAGAGAACAAATTTGGTGTCGCCATCGAACAGGCCGAGGCGATCTATCAGCGCGCGGCTGCTCTGCCGAGTATTGAGGTGGTCGGCGTCGACTGTCACATCGGCAGCCAGCTGACCGACGCCACACCGCTACTCGATGCCCTGGAGCGACTGTTAGCGCTGGTCGACCGCCTCGACGAGCTGGGTATCCCACTGCAGCATATCGATCTCGGCGGTGGACTGGGGGTGCGTTACCGCGATGAGCAGCCACCCACTGCCGACGCCTATTTGAGCCAAGTTCTACAGCGCCTCGAAGGGCGACCCCAGCGCCTAGTGTTGGAACCGGGGCGCTCGATTGTCGCCAACAGCGCGGTGCTGCTGACCGAGACCATCTACCTTAAACAGAGCGGCGACAAGCACTTTGCTATTGTCGACGCGGCGATGAACGATATGTTGCGACCCTCGCTCTACCAGGCCTGGATGGCATTGGAGAACACCTCGGCCAGCGATGCCCCAGAGCGTCTCTACGATGTCGTCGGACCGGTCTGCGAGACCGGCGACTGGCTGGCCAAGGAGCGGCCGCTGCGCCTGCGCAGCGGCGATCGGCTGGCGATGTTTTCGGCTGGCGCCTACGGTTTTACTATGGCCTCAAATTACAACAGCCGCACCCGCGCCGCGGAAATTTTAGTCGACGGCGAGCAGGTGCAGTTGATCCGCGAGCGCGAGACGCTGGCCGACCTCACCCGCGGCGAGCACCTGCTCGATTCGGTGTAGCCGATGTTGCTGCGTTTCAACAAGATGCATGGCCTTGGCAACGACTTTGTGGTGTTCGACACCCTCACCCAACATGTGCGGCTCTCCACTGCGCTGATCGCTCAGCTGGCCGACCGCAAACTCGGCGTCGGCTGTGATCAGGTGCTGGTGATCGAGCCGCCGACCGAGCCCGACATCGACTTTAACTACCGTATTTTCAACGCCGATGGCAGTGAAGTGCAGCAGTGCGGCAACGGTGCACGCTGTTTTGCTCGCTATGTACACGACCGCCAACTGACCGGCAAACGGCAGATACGGGTGCGCACCGTCAACCGTGTGCTGCAGCTGACACTGGAAAAGTCGGGCCTAGTTACGGTGGACATGGGCGAGCCGGACTTTGCACCGCAAAGCCTGCCGTTCACCGCTGACGCCGCTGAGCGCTACCAGCTAGCGCTGGCCGGGCGCAACGTCGAGATCGCCGTACTCTCTATGGGCAATCCCCATGCGGTGATGTTGGTCGACGACATCGCCACCGCGCCGGTTGCGGAGTTGGGCCCACAGATCGAAGGGCATGAACGTTTTCCCGAGCGGGTCAACGCCGGTTTTATGCAGATAATCAACCGCGGTGAAATTGCCTTGCGAGTTTATGAGCGCGGCGTCGGCGAAACCGACGCGTGCGGTTCGGGTGCCTGCGCCGCGGTTGCCGCCGGTATCCGCTGGAGGTTGCTCGATGAGTCGGTAAAAGTGCGGCTGCACCGCGGCGAACTGACCATCCACTGGCGCGGCGCCGGAGAGCCACTGGCCATGACCGGGCCTGCCGTCAATGTCTATCAAGGGAGAATACGCCTGTGACCGATGCCAACCACAGCGACGCACCGACCCTGGACGCGGTGCGCCAATACTTAGTTGATCACCCCGATTTTTTTACCGACAACGCCGACCTGCTGGAGCGGTTGACGCTGCCGCACCGCTCCGGTGGTGCGGTGTCATTAGTCGAGCGTCAGGTGGGGGTGCTGCGCGAGCGCAACCAAGAGATGCGCGGCTCTCTCAATGAGCTGATGACTATCGCCGGCGAGAACGACCGGCTGTTTACTAAAACGCGTCGGCTGACGCTGGCAATGCTCGCTGCGCGCTCTGTCCCTGAGCTGATCGAGTCGCTCTACGACAGCCTTGGCATGGACTTTCGCCTGGAGTTTTACAGCCTGATCTTGCTGCAAGACGAACTCAGCGCCCAGGGCACCTTGGCGCGCCACCTCAGCCGTGACAAGTTACATGGCCAAGTCGCCCGCGCGGTAGATTCCGGCGCGGCAGTGGTCGGCCCGTTGCGCGCCGACGAGATGGGGTTGCTGTTTGGCCCGGCCGGTGAGCAGGTTGGCTCAGCCGCAGTGCTGGCAATTGGCAAACAGCAGCCTCTGGCAATCTTGGCGGTTGGCAACAGCGACATCAATTACTACCAGAGCGACATGGGCACGCTGTTCATCGCTCATATCGGCGACATGCTCGAGCAGCTGTTACCGGCTTTACGCGAGCCCGGCTGAGCGGCGGTTACGCTATTTTTTGCGCCGCGGCGCGCGTTTGCCTTCGGCGCCCGGCGCTTTGCCACCCGAGCGCCGTGATCGGCGCGGTTTGGTCGATTTTTTTACAGCCGCGCTGTTTGGTCGCGGTGGCGCAGCGCGCTTTTTACCGGCCGCTTTGCTCGGCGCCGGCGCAGCGTCGACCAGCTCGAAGTCGATCTTGCGCTCGTCGAGATCGACCCGCACCACCTTCACCCGCAGCGTGTCGCCGAGTCGGAACACTCGGCCGCTGCGCTCACCGACCATGCGGTGCTGAGCCTGTTCGTGGTAATAGTAGTCTTTGGGCAGCCCGGTGACGTGGATCAGCCCCTCGACATAGAGCCCGTCGAGCATCACAAACAGACCAAAGCCGGTGACCGCACTGACCACTCCATCGAACTCATCGCCGACGTGGTCGACCAGATACTCACATTTGAGCCAGTTGGAGACATCGCGGGTGGCCTCGTCGGCGCGCCGTTCGGTCACTGAAATGTGCTCGCCAATCTGGTCTACTTGAGCGTCACCGTAGGGGTAGCTGACCGCCAGATCGACATACTTTTTGTTACTCAGCCGCAGCAGGTGGGCGACTCGCCGTTTGCTGCGCAGCAGACCGCGAATGGCGCGATGCACCATCAGATCGGCGTAACGGCGAATGGGCGATGTAAAGTGGGTGTAGGCATCGAAGGCCAGACCAAAGTGTCCATCGTTGTCACGCTGGTACATCGCTTGGCGCATCGAGCGCAACAGTACGGTCTGGATCACCGCGGCGTCGGCGCGCGCCGCCACCTGCTTGAGCAGTCGCTGATAATCCTCCGGTTGCGGGTCGTCGCCACCACTGAGCGCCAACCCCAATTCGCCGAGAAACTCGCGCAGGGCGACCAGCTTTTCCTCGCTGGGACCCAAATGCACGCGATAGAGTGCCGGCAGTTTTGATTTACTCAAAAACTCAGCGGCGCAAACATTGGCGGCCAACATACACTCTTCGATCAGCCGGTGGGCATCGGTGCGGGCGACGGGAATAATCTGCGAGATCTTGCGCTGCGCATCGAACAAGATACGCGTCTCTTGACTGTCAAAGTCGATGGCCCCGCGGTCGTTGCGCCGCGCGTGCAGCACTTGGTAAAGATCGTGCAGCGCGTCCAACTGCGGCACTACCGCAGCGAACTGATGGCGGCCACTGGTGGCTTGATCGTCGCTGTCAGCATCGGCATAGCGCTCGGCAATCACCCGAGCCACTTGCGTGTAGGTGAGCCGGGCGTGGCTGTGCATCACCCCTTCATAGAATTGAAACTTGGCGATCTCACCGTCGCTGGCGATCTGCATTTCGCAGACCATACAGAGGCGATCTTGGTGCGGATTGAGCGAGCAGAGACCGTTGGAGAGCTTTTCCGGCAGCATCGGCACTACGTGGTTGGGGAAGTAGACCGAGTTGCCGCGGCGGTGGGCCTCGACGTCGAGCGGCGAGTTGGGCAGCACATAGTGCGAGACATCGGCAATGGCGACAATCAGCCGCCAGCCGCCACGCTTTTTCGGCTCGCAGTAGACTGCGTCGTCAAAGTCGCGGGCATCTTCGCCATCAATGGTCACCAGCGGCAGCTGGCGCAGGTCGACCCGCTCGAGTTTATCAGCCTCGGCGACGGTGTCGGCAATCGCCGCCGTCTGCGCCTCGATCTCGGCACTCCACTGGTGGGGAATTTGAAAATTGCGAATGGCGATCTCAATTTCTATACCGGGATCTAGCGGTTTGCCAAGCACCTCGACGATGGCCCCAGTCGGCAGCTGTTGGCGCGAGGGCGGCACAATGATCTGGGCCACCACAATTTGGCCCGGCTCGGCGGCACCGATCGCCGCCGGTGCGATCATGATGTCTTGGGCAATACGCGGGTTGTCTGGGCGCACAAAAAAGATTCCGCCCTCGGCGAAAAAACGCCCAACGATCTGCTGCATACCGCGCTCGACGACATCGACGATGACTCCCTCGGCACGGCCGCGGCGGTCTTGCCCAGAAATGCGCACCAGCACCGTGTCGCCGTCAAAGACTCCTTTCATCTGACGGCTGGAGAGATAAATGTCGTCGCCTCGGCGCTCTGGCGACGTGACAAACCCAAACCCTTCGGGGTGACCAATGACCCGGCCCTTGACCAAGCTGAGCTCCTCGAGGGTACCGTAGCCGCCGCGGCGGTTGCGCGCCACCTGACCGTCGCGCTCCATGGCGCGCAAGCGGCGATGGATGGCATCGACCTGATCGCCACCGCTGAGCTTTAACAGCGCGCAGATTTCGTCTGCATCGAGCGGGCCGTTGCTGCTGCGCAGCAGCTCTAGCAGATACTCGCGACTGGGCACCGGGTTGGCGTATTTAGCGGCTTCGCGCGCGGCGTGGGGATCTTGCTTTGGCACACCGGTGGTGCGCTTGGGAGTAGACTTTGACATGAATAACCTAGTGATGGGCTGGCGCCCAGAAAATACCTTGGCACACTGCTACTGCAGCAGCGGCTGACTCAACGTTACACCGGCAGTGTAACAGGTCGGGGCGGCAAACACTGCATCGTCGCCCTGCGCGGTGGCAGAGCCTGCCCGCTAGTCGAGCAGGGTCAGCATCTTGGCAATGCGCTCAGCGACTTGTTGCGAGCTGAGTGATGGCAGCGCCGCGCGCAGCGCCAATACCTGTTGGCGCAGCTCACTCATGCCATACAGTCCGGCAAGTCCCGTCAGATCGTGCAGCGCCCCGCGCACGCGGGCGGTATCACCGCACTGGTGGGCATCGCCCAGCAGCTCTAGCGTGCCCCGCAGCGTCTCCAGCAGCTCTTGCGGCACCTCGCCGGAAGAGAGCAAGCCGTCGCCAGACGATGGCGGCGCCGGCCGGCCGAGCAGCTCGGTCAGCGTGGCCAACAGCAGTTGTTCATCGATCGGCTTTACCAACACTTTGACAGCACCGGCAGCCAACATCGCCCGATGCTCGCTACTGCTGACATCGGCAGTCAGACCGACAATCGGCGGCGCGTCGTCGAGCTTGGCTATCGCCTGCGCAGTCTGCACGCCATCCATTACCGGCATGTGGATATCCATTAACATCAGATCGACAGCGTGGTCGTTGAGCGCCTCCAAGACCCGCGCACCGTTATCCACTACCACAGTCTGGGCACCACAGCGCGCCAACATACGCTGCAACAATGTCTGGTTGTAGGGGTGGTCCTCGGCGATCAATATCAGTTTACCGACCAAGCTCTGACTGCTCAGCTCGACCCGCGCAGTCGGCGGCAGCTCACTCTGAGCGGCCAAACAGAGCGTAAATTTGACGGCGGTACCCACCCCTTCACGACTCTCTATAGCGATCTCGCCCTGCATTAATTCCACCAGTGAACGGCTGATAGCCAGACCTAGACCACTGCCGCCAAACTGCCGACTGATCGAGTCATCCTCTTGGGCGAAGGGGTTAAACAGGTAGCGCACGCGCGCCGCGGCAATACCCTTACCGGTGTCTTTGACGCAGCACTGCAGTTGCAACCGGCCGTTGGCCAGCGCGCCAGCGACCGCTACTTCGACCTCGACCGCCCCCCGCTCGGTAAACTTGATGGCGTTGCCAATCAGATTATTGAACACCTGGGCAATGCGCACCGCATCACCCCACAGCCGCTGTGGCAGCTCGTCGGCGATCTGTAGCGTCAGCACAATGCCCTGTTGCTCGGCGCGCTGACGGTGAATAGCCAGCACATCGGCGAGGGTGTCGCGCAGATTCATCTCGGCTTCGTCGAGCTTGAGCTCACCCGAGTTGGAACGCGCGAACTCCAACACATCGTCAATGGTTTTCAGCAGCAACTGCGAAGAGCTGGCAATAATACGCTGGTACTCTTCGCGTTTGCTGCGCTCGGCCTCATCGGCCAGTGCCGCGGTAAAACCGATCACAGCGGTCAATGGTGTGCGCAGCTCATGGCTCATTTTGGCCATAAACTGATCCTTTGCCTCCATCGCCTCTTCCAGGTCGTTCATCGCAGTCAACAGCTGTGCGGTGGCCTTTTCGACGTCGCGCTCCAGCCGGGCGCTGTAGTCGCGGGTTTTTGCCAGCTGCCGGCTCAACACCTCGGCCAGCAGCGCCAGCTCGCGCGGCCCCTGCAAATAGATGTCGACTTGGGTATTACCGGCGTCAATCTGCTCTACCGAGCGGGTCAGCCGCCGCAGCGGCACCGAGATACCACGGCTGATCTGCACAGCCACCACCGCTGCCGCCAACAACACCAGCGCCGCCACCAAGACAATATTGATAAGGCTCTCGGCCTGGTGCTTGAGCAGCCAGCCGTTGTCCAGCTCGACCAGCACCGAACCGAGCACGGCGCTGGCCACCCCTTGTTCATCAAAGTCGTCGGCCATCACCTGCACTGCCACCACCGGCCGGTGGATAAACCACACTGGGCCGTGCAGTTGTGCCACCGCAGCTGGCTGCTCGGCGAACTGCTCGACACCTGTCGCCGCCGACTGGCCAATGCTCACCAGCGGCTGAAACTGGGTGTCGACAAAGGTGACCGCGGTGATCTCAGGTGCGCTCAACACGCTGTTGGCGAGTAATTTTAGCTGCTCGCGGTCACCGGCAAACAGCGCAAAACCAGCGCTGTCGGAGAGATAGCGGCTGGTGGTGTCGGCCACCTCCAGCAGCCGCTCGGTGAGGTCGTTGTGGCGCACTGAGGCCATATAGCCGGCCAGCAAGGTACACAGCACCAGCAGTGGCAGCAGCAGCGCCACCATCAGCCGCTGCTGCAGCGACGGCAGCAAGCGGTCAATCCAATTCATAGGCTGCCCCCGAGTCACTTTTTTCCAATTCGCGCCGGTAGTACGACTGATCGGCGAGTGGAATATCCAGTGCCGCTGCCGCGGCGTGGTTGAGGCTGATAGAAAACTGCTGAGGCGGGCGCTGGGCACTCTGCTCTGGCAGCCCTTCGCGCTGCCATTGCGACAGGGTCGCCGCCAGCTGTGCGGCGACATCTTCGGCGCTGGTGTAGACCGCCGCGACCGCACCGGCGTCAGCATAGGAGGCGCTATAACCAACCACTGGACGCCGGTAGCGGTAACTGAGCTGTAGGATCCAGCGCGATGTCGCCAGATTAAACTGCCGGCTGTCGGCGAGCGGCACGAATACCTCGCTGGCGGCCAGCGCCGGCTCCAGCACTCGAATGGGGTTATCGGTCGCAGACAGGTAGACCGGGGCAATCGGCTTGCCCAACTCGGCGGCCAAGCGACTGATCTGCTCCTCGCCCAGAGCGGTGGAGGGGCCGACCATCAAGCCGATGCGCTCGGCCTCGGGCATGACAAGCGCGGCTAAATGCAACTGGCGCTGCAACGGCTGGTCGAGAAACTGCACCACGACCACGGCATCGGAGCGATTGGCGGTGGCGACATAGCGCTCGGCGAATACCTGATAGGCGCTGCGCGTCAGCAGTGTCGACAGCAGCAGCGGTGGCTTGGCAGCAGGGCTATCCGCGGCGAATACCACCGGGTAGGCCAGCTGTGCTGCGGCGGTGCCGACAGTTACCACCAGCGCCGGAGCAAACCGAGCGAGCTCGGTGCGCAGTGCGCTCTCGGTAGTTTGGTCGGCTAATACCACTGCGCTGTTTTCACCAGCCACCACACTCTGCCCGGCGGTGACGATTTGGCGGTAGATACTGGTATCTTTGCTCGCCACAAACAGCACCCGCTGGGGGGGAGTGGCGGCGAGATCGGCGCCGCGATCAGAGGCGGCAGCAGCGCTGCAGAGGGAGAGCAGCACCGCAGAGCACAGCAGGGTGGCTATCAGCGCCTTGCAGGTTGCGCCAATACTGAGGCCGGCAACAGTGAGATGCCGGGCACGCACAATGCTGTTATGCCACACCTCAGTTGCCACTGTCGACTCCACTGGTCATCCTGACCATATTACTGCCTTCCTAAACGGGCTCTAGCGCCCTCATCATAACGAAAACCACTGTAACGAGACAATATAGCGGCTGCCGAACTGGTTGGTAGTATAGAACTCCGTGTAGTTCTCACCCAAGTTTTGCGCCAACAGTGCCAACTTTAATTCGCGCCCGCCCGGCAGCTGCCAGCGCTGGCTCAACTCGACATCGGCGCGCAGATAGGGCTCGGTGTCATTGCCGTCTTGCCATTTAGCGCGGCCCTGATAGTAAAGTGAGGCCGACAGCTGCCAACCCTGCTCGGCGCTATAGCTGACCAGCGCGCTGCGGCTAGCGCGCGGCACCCGGTAGTACTGCAGAGCAAAATAGTCATCCGGCCACTGGTATTTGTGCGCGTAACCGGAGACATCAAAATCGGCCCAGCTGACATTGACTAACCAGCGCGGGTTGGGGCGGTAGCTGAGCTCTAACTCGTAGCCCTTCATTAAAATGTTGGTGGCGTTGCGGCGCACGCCGACTCGGCGGCGCTGATCGTCGACACCGGCAAAAATTACCGCGGGCTGGCGCTGCTCGTCAGTAAAAAATTCTCGCCGCGAGCTGATCATGTCTTGATACTTCTCGTAGAACCAACGGCCGTCAAAGTTGAGTCGGCGGTCGATCCAGGCGTGGTTGTAACCGATCTCGTAGGCGGAGAGTTTTTCAGTTTCGAGCTCGTCGCCGGCGATAATGGTGGCATCGAGAATAATGTCGTCGTCGTAGCGCAGCGCGACAAACTGGTCGGTCTCCAGCAGGCTGCCCATGCGCTCACCTTGGCTGGCGCTGAGTCGCCACACCGACTGTGGGTTGGGTTGATAATTGCCCCCCAGGCGCAGCGAGCGGTAGTTGCCGCGGCCACTGGCGTGCTCGACAGTGGCCGCGCTGTTGAGCGTGAGATCACTCTGCGGCTGCCACTCCACGCTGCCAAACAGGCGCTGCGTTTCACGCCGCAGCGTATCGCTGCGGTCAAACAATAGCTCACTCTTGGCGCTGTCCAGGCGCCAAGCGGCACCGGTTACACCGCGCCACTGCGCTCCCCAGCGGAAACTGCGCTGTAACTCGAGCTCCCAGCGGTCGGCCTGTGTGTCGTTAAAACCGACCGTCAACAGGCGGTCTGGGTAGTCGGCCAAAATAACTGGCAGATAGGCCTCTGGCACCCCTTCTGCCAGCAGCAAGCTAGAGAACAGCCGCTGCGACTCATCGGCAGTGGTCTGCAAGCGGTTGTGGTAGAACAGCGCGGTCACTTCGTCGCCGCTGGCGGTGTAGTGGCTCCACTGCAGTTTCTGGAACTGTCCCCGGTAGCGGTGGGTGGCAAAATCCTCATCGCCGCCGACGCCGACCCGGTCTTCAGAAAAACCGACGTGAATATCGAGGGTATTGTGCATATTCGGCGTCCAGATGCCGCGCCAGTTAAGGTTGTGCCCTTCCGCGGAGTCATCCATGGCGGTGCCCGGCGCGTCGTCAAAGCCGTCTTGGCGCTGGTAGTTAGCGGCGGCGCGGTAGCTCCAGCGCCCCAGCTGGCCGGTCTGGCTAGCCGAGACGGCGCCAATCGCGTCGGTGCCGCGGCTCAGCGTCACCCGGGTACCACCACTGTTGAGCGGCGAGCGGGTGACAATATTGACCGAGCCGATAAAGGCGTTGCTGCCCTCCATTGGGGCATTGCTACCGCGGATGATTTCAATGCGGTCGATATCTTGCAGCTGCAGCCCCAGACTGGCCCAGATCACCGTGGTAAAAATCGACTCGTAGACTGAGCGGCCATCGACTTTGACCTCCATGCGCCGCGGGTAACTGTCGGGCAGCGCGTGGTAGTTGACGCGCGGCTCACCGGCGTTGACAAAATAACTCTGAAAGCCGGGCACTAACCGGAACAGGTCGATCAACGAGCTAGCTGGCGCCGACTCGATAAAACGGCGGTCGAGAATGGTCACCGAGGCGGGCGCTTGGGCGCGCGCCTGGGTGACAAAACTGACCGATTTAATGGTCGGAATCTCTTCGCCAAGGTCCATTTCGGTCAGCAGTGGCGCACTCTGGTGGTCGGCATTGACGGGCTCGGCGCCGGCCTCGGCTGCCAGCGCAAGGGCGGCCAGCAGCGGGCCATAAAAGCCGCACCTGCGCAGCACATTCATTGGTTCTATCATTGGAGGAGATGTCTCTGAGCGACCATAGTTCTAACAAACTATACTAAGTAGCCCATAAATGGGGATTGGCACGCGGTGATGAGCATCCTGCATACACGCGCCACTCTGTTTGCCGTTAAAGAAGCTCTAATTGTAACTGAACCACCAAACGGCGGCGAGGGTAATCGAGCAGGCCATCGACACGCTCGTCGGTGATGTTGCGCAGTGCCACAGAGAGCTCCACCGCCGCCCCAGAGGCCGAGCGCTGCCAGTGCCGCTGAGCCGATAGGTCCCAGTGGGTAGTCGGCGCGCTGTCGAGATGCATCCAGCCGCTGGTAGCACTCTGCCAGTTGAGCTGACTGGCCAGTTGCCACTGCGTGTTGAGCTGGTAGCTGGCCAACATCGAGGCGCTCCAGCGCTCACCGACCAGGCCGACCTCAAACGGTCGGTCAACGGTAAAACTTTCGATCGGATAAGGCAGCGCTGTATCTAGCTGCAGCGGCGCCGAGCTTGCCCGACTATCCAGATAGGCGGCGGTGAGGTGCAGCAACCAATGCTGGCGGTGACGCGCCGTCAGCTGCAGCTCCAAACCCTGCTGGTAGAGATCGGCACGGTTGTCGTAGTAGAGCACCCTGTCACTGACCGTGGTCAGCTCGCCGTCAATGAAGCGGGTCAACTCAACCACAATGTCACTGGGCTTGATCAGGTCGGTCACTTTTTGACCGTACCAGCGACCATCTAACTCGATGCGCTGGTCGCCACTGCGCCAGTGGTAACCGAGCTCGACCAGCTCTGAGCGTTCGACATCCAGCTGCGAGTTGACCAACGTCAGTAGATCCACGGTAGAGCTCGGCTTGTTCCGGGCGACGCTGGCGCGGTGGCTCTCCAGCAGCGTCGGCTGACGGCCGCCAATGGCCGCCGCCAACCGCCAGCTGTGCTGATCATCGAGGCGATAGTTAGCGCCAATGCGCGCTGCAGTAATCGATGACAGCCCTTCGGCTTGCTCCGCCATCAATCCGCCGCTGAGCTGCCAGTCGCTGTCCACTTGCCAGGCCGCAGTGGTGTAGAGTCGGCTGCTGCGCCGCTGCAGGGTGTGCGTTTGGTCGGTGAGGTAGCGACTGGCGGCGCGATCGTGAGTGGCCGCCCCGCCAACACTCAACTCCACGTCACTGCCGTAGCGCCAGTAACGGCGCAGCTCGGCATCCCAGCGCTCACTCCAGCCGGACTCGTCGACGGTGGCGAAGTCGATCAGTTCACTAAAATTAAACGCTGGTGGGATGCGGTCTGCGTACCACGGATTTGCTGCTGCACTGGGTAGCGGACCAGAGATCTCACCGATTGCCAGCAGCCCAGTGGCCGACACCCGGTTGTAGTTGTGAAACAAAAAGCCGTGCCACTCTCCCAGGTCGGGTAGCAGGCGCTGCCACTCCAACTGCTGCCAACTGTAGCGGGCGCGCTGGTCGCCAAACGGCGTTTGGTGGTCGCTGTAACCCAGCGCAGTCTCAATGCGGTCAATGGCAGTTGGTGACCACAACATGCGTGCGCCGACCGAGCGATCGCGCTGGCGGGCGCTAGTCAGCGCAGTGCCGGGCTCTTCGGTGACAAGACTTTCACTGTCGTAAGAGAGATCCTCACTGCCGATAATCGTATGACTACTGCTGGTGCCAGACACTAAGGGGCGCCTCTCGGTGAACGTTTGCTGCTCACGCTGGCGCGCCCACAGCTGCGTTTCAACCCCGCCGAGGGTGAAGGCGGTGTTGAGCGAATAACGCCTGAAGTGATCTTCGTCGAGCTCGACACTCAACCGCAGCCGTTCTGCGAGCAGCGGTGAGCGGGTGATAATATTGACCGTGCCGAGCAGGGCGTTGCCACCGTCGGCGGGCATGTTGCTGCCGCGAATCACCTCGATGCGCTCGATGTCGTTAAAGTCGAGGCCAAAATCCTGCCACATGGCGGTTACCAACATCGAGTCATTGAGCGGACGACCGTCTATCTCGACATGCATGCGCCGCGCAAACGGTTCACCACCCAACTGATAACCTGGCGCCAATGTCCCTTGCGCGGTGACCATCTGAGCGAAACCTGGGACCAACTGCAGTATTTGTGCAAAGCTCTGCGGATTGAGTGCCGCTATCATCTCGCGGTCGAGCACCGTCACCGCCGCCGGAGTCGCCTCGATCGGCTGCAAAAAGTGGCTGACCCCTGTAACCATCGGAATCTCTTCAAACAGATCCAGCTCCGATAGATAACCGGGCTCGCTCTCCGCCGCTGCGGTCACTGCCGCGATCGACAGCAAGAATGTGCGAACAGCACTGGCTGCCCCCGGCGCACTGAAATTAGCCATATCCAGTTCCCTCTGGTCACTAACCTTTTCTTGCAGCCTACCTTAAGTCTACTAGTAAAGAATAGTGTAGCTAACGCTTTTCATCTATAACGCCTGTTGCGAGGCTCCGCCCATCAATTCCAGGCGCTGACCCAACACACCAATTTGGGTGCGATTTTTCAGCCCGAGGGCGCGCAAAATCGCACTGACATGCACCTTGACGGTGTTCTCAGAGAGGGTCAGCTTTTTCGCTATCTCTTTATTAGAGCGCCCCTCGGCGACAAAATGTAAAATATCCATCTGCCGATTAGTGAGCAGGTCGGCAATATCGTGGTAGTCAAGACCGATATCAATTTCGTTGAAGATCCGCGCCATCTCGGGGATAGTTTCGCGAATGGTCTCGGGTAAAAACCGCTCACCCTTCATGGTCGCGGCGATCGCTTCAAAGAGCGTCTCTTTCGGCGCCGACTTGGGGACAAAACCCGCCGCACCCAGATCGATACACTTGCGAATATGCGCCATGTTTTCTGAAGCCGAAAGGATAATCACCGGCAGCTTCGGGTAGCTCTCGCAAAGCATTTGAATAAAGTCAAAGCCGCCGCCGGCGCCGGGCATAAACAGGTCGACAATAGCGACGTCGATCGG
Organism: Gammaproteobacteria bacterium LSUCC0057; assembly: GCA_004535795.1. Taxonomy (GTDB): domain Bacteria; phylum Pseudomonadota; class Gammaproteobacteria; order Pseudomonadales; family Porticoccaceae; genus LSUCC0057. The sequence continues at coordinate 16,873 of SPIA01000003.1, read as the reverse complement.
ATTGGCCGCGAGCAGCTGCAGAGCCGTGTCGCCGTGATCGGCAGTAAATACCTCAGCACCGGGCAACTCAGCTAGCATTGTGGCGCGCAGTCCTGCGCAGACAAAAGCGTGATCATCGACAATTAAAATACGCATAACTCTCTCCTGGTAGCGACTACTGGGCCGAGTAGATCGGCGCTTGTCGCTAGACAAACCGCCTTAACTCGTCAGGCTTAATCATCACCCAATGCAAGGATTTTGCGCCGATCATCAAGTAGATACAACAGCCCCTTAGGGAGTAACCCGAAAGAATTAAGCTAGTTTAATAGACTCATATCGCTGCAAAAGCACGATCAGCGTTGACCAACCCTACCCGCCGTTCGCTGCCTCAAACAGGCTAACCGTCGCCGTGAAGCGACCGCGCCCAAGCGCGGACAACCGCTAGAAAATAAAGAGTGAGTCGGCCGATAAGCCGGGTTCTGTCGTGGACAGTCATTCATCTGGGTCAGCTGTCGCCAACTGCCTCAAGCAATCTACCCGTCTCCAGCGCGGGCCGCGCCATAGGAGACCTATTTGATCTTGCTCCGAGTGGGGTTTGCCGTGCCGCGAACTGTTACCAGCCGCGCGGTGCGCTCTTACCGCACCCTTTCACCCTTACCTGTGCCGCAATGGCCATCGGCGGTCTACTCTCTGCTGCACTTTCCGTGGACTTACGCCCCCCAGGCGTTACCTGGCACTCTGCCCTGTGGAGCCCGGACTTTCCTCGACGCAGCTCCCCTGCCAACGCCAGCGATGGCCAGAGAGTGATGCGCCGCGACTGCCTAGCCGACTCACTCAGCTAGTCTACCATCCGCGCTGCGCTGACGGCAGCAGAAAATGCGCTGCGGGCAGTTAACCGACAAACAGGCGGGCGTTGGCAAACAGCCGCGACCAACCGCCAGCTTCGCCCCACTCGCCGGGCGCCCAAGAGTTTTGCACGGTGCGGAATACCCGCTCAGGATGGGGCATCATCAGGGTGACACGACCGTCGCTGGAGCAGAGTCCAGTGACCCCATCGGGCGAACCATTGGGGTTGGCCGGGTAGCGGCTGGCGATATTTAGCTGGTTGTCGATATAGCGCAGTGAAATTTTGCTCTCTGCCTGCAGCGCCGGCAGATCGCTGTCACTGGCAAACTCGGCGCGGCCCTCGCCGTGAGAGACGACGATCGGCAGATGCGAGCCGGCCATACCCGACAGCAGCACGGAGTTGGACGGCTCGATGCGCACCAGACTAAAGCGCGCCTCAAACTGCTCGGAGAGATTGGTGACAAAGCGCGGCCAGTTGTCGGCGCCGGGGATCAGACTGTGCAAATTGGAGAGCATCTGACAGCCGTTGCAGACGCCCAGGGCAAAGCTGTCCGGGCGGGTAAAAAAGTCAGCGAACTGGTCGCGCAACAGGCTGTTAAACAGTACCGTCTTCGCCCACCCTTCACCGGCGCCGAGCACGTCGCCATAGGAGAAGCCGCCACAGGCGATGAGACCTTTAAACTCAGAGAGTTGACGGCGGCCACTGAGCAGGTCGCTCATATGTACATCGGTGGCGGCAAAGCCGGCGCGGTCGAAGGCTGCGGCCATTTCGTTCTGCGAGTTGACCCCTTGCTCGCGCAAAATAGCGACGGCGGGGCGCACGCCAGTGGCGATATAAGCCGCGGCGACAGGCTCGGCGGGGTCAAAGCTCAAGTTGACAGAGAGGCCCGGATCATCACTATCGATTGCGGCAAACTCTTGCTCGGCACACAGCGTGTTATCGCGCATGGCGGCCATACGGTAGGAGGTCTCAGTCCAGGTCTGCTGCAGCTGCGCGCGCGGGTGGCTGAGCAGCAACTCTCCGCGAGCGGCAATATTGACGCGATCGCTGCTGTTGGGGGCGCCGAGTCGGTGAGCTGCAACTGCGGCCTGCTGATAGGCGGCGATCACCGCATCACAGTCGCTGGCGGCCACCTGCACCACCGCGCCGAGCTCTTCATTAAATAGTACTGCAGCGGTATCGTCACCGAGCGCGGTGAGATCGATATCTACGCCGCAATGACCGGCAAAAGCCATCTCACAGAGGGTCGCCCACAGCCCGCCGTCAGAGCGATCGTGGTAAGCGAGCAGTCGACGCTCTGCCAGCAGCTGCTGAGTCACGGTAAAAAACGCTTTAAATTGTTGCGGCTGGTCGAGATCGGGCACGTTGTTGCCCATCTGCCCATAGACTTGGGCTAAGATCGAACCGCCGATACGATTGCCACCGTTGCCCAGATCGAGCAGAAGCAGTTGTGAGGGGGCACCGCTCTGCAGCACCGGAGTGACAGTATTGCGGACATCGACAACCGGTGCAAAAGCACTGATCACCAGCGACAGTGGCGACGTCACCTGTTTGTCGCTGTCGCCGTCGCGCCAACCGGTGGCCATCGACATCGAGTCTTTGCCGACCGGAATGGTCAAACCCAACGCTGGACAGAGCTCCATGCCGACTGCCTCGACAGTGCGATAGAGTTTTTCGCCCTCACCGGGGTGGCTGGCCGCAGACATCCAGTTGGCGGAAAGTTTCACGGCGCGGATGTCTCCGATCTGTGCACAGGCGATGTTGGTCAGCGCTTCACCGATGGCCATGCGCCCAGAGGCCGGGCCGTCGAGCAACGCCACCGGGGTGCGCTCACCCATTGCCATCGCTTCGCCACAGTAGCCGTTGTAGCTGGCGGTCGTCACTGCGCAGTCGGCCACCGGCAGCTGCCAGGGCCCGACCATCTGATCGCGAGCGACCATACCGGTAACACTGCGATCGCCAATGGTGATCAGATATTGCTTGCTGGCCACTGCCGGGTGGCGCAACACTCGCTGCGCCGCCTCGTCGAGGTCGACCGAGGCGGCTTGAAAGTAGTCGCCGGGCAGCTCGATCGCTGTCGCCTGGCGGTGCATTTTGGGCGGTTTGCCAAACAGCACCGACATCGGTAGATCGACCGGGGCGTTGTCAAAGTGTTGATCGGTAACGGTGATATGACGCTCTGCCACCGCTTCACCGACCACCGCAAACGGTGCCCGCTCGCGCTCACAAATAGCGGCAAAACGCTCGACATCGGCCGGCAATACCGCCAGCACGTAGCGCTCTTGCGCTTCGTTACACCAGATCTCCACCGGCGCCATACCCGGCTCAGCATTGGGCACTCGGCGCAGTTCAAAGCGGCCACCGGTTCCGCCATCTTTGACCAACTCGGGCAGCGCATTGGAGAGCCCGCCGGCACCGACATCGTGGATAAAAGCGATCGGGTTGTGCTCGCCCAGCTGCCAGCACTGGTCGATCACCTCTTGGCAGCGCCGCTCGATTTCGGGGTTTTGTCGCTGCACCGAGGCGAAATCCAGTTCGGCTGAGCTCTGACCGGTAGTCATTGAGGAGGCGGCGCCGCCACCGAGACCAATTAACATCGCCGGGCCGCCCAATACGATCAGTTGCGCACCGGGGGCAAATGGCGGTTTGTCGATGTGCTCGCGGCGGATATTGCCGTAACCGCCGGCCAGCATGATCGGCTTGTGATAACCGCGGCGCTCGCCGTTGAAGTCGAGTTCAAAGGCGCGCATATAGCCACACAGGTTGGGGCGGCCGAACTCGTTGTTGAACGCGGCGGCACCAATCGGGCCCTCGAGCATAATATCGAGCGCCGAGACGATCCGCTCGGGTTTGCCGTAGTCGCTCTCCCACGGCTGTTGAAAACCGGGTATCGCCAAATTGGAGACAGTAAAACCGACCAGACCGGCTTTTGGTTTGGAGCCGCGACCCACTGCTCCTTCGTCGCGAATCTCGCCGCCAGCACCGGTACCGGCACCGGCAAACGGCGCGATGGCGGTTGGGTGGTTGTGGGTTTCAACCTTCATCAACAGATCGATAGGCTCTTCGCTGAAACCAAATATTTTGCTCTGCGGATCGGGGTAGAAGCGTCCCGCGGTGCTGCCCTCGACAACCGCGGCGTTGTCGGAGTAAGCCGAGAGAACCTGCTCACCGCCGAGGTTGTAGGTATTGCGAATCATGTCGAACAGCGAGTGCGGCTGCGGCTGGCCGTCGATGGTCCAACTGGCGTTAAAAATTTTATGGCGGCAGTGTTCGGAGTTGGCCTGGGCAAACATCATCAGCTCGACGTCGGAGGGGTTGCGCGCCAGCCCTTCAAAACTCGCCGCCAAGTAACTGATCTCATCGTCAGCCAGCGCCAGCCCCAACTGCACATTGGCCAACTGCAGCGCCTCGACACCGCCACTGAGAATATCCACCGTGGTCAGCTCCGCCGGGGCTTGACGGCTAAACAGCTGCTCGGCCTGCTCGGTTGCAGACAGCACCGTCTCTACCATGCGGTCGTGGAGCAGTGCGGCCACTGTCCGCTGTTGTTGCTCACTGAGCGGTGCGGCGCTGTTGACGCGGTAGTGAATACCCCGCTCCAGACGGCGCACCGCCGACAACCCACAATTGTGGGCGATATCGGTCGCCTTGCTCGACCACGGCGAAATCGTCCCGGGCCGCGGCACCACCACAAACTGGTAATCACTGTCGCTGTTGGCTGAGCGCGCGCCGCGCGGGCCATATTCGAGCAGCTTCGCCAACACCGACTGTTGCACCTCGCTGAGCGGTTCCGCGAGGTCAGCGAAGTGGACAAAATCAGCCGAGACGCTGACCTCGGTGGCTAACAGAGTTTGCAGTTGGCCGCATAGCTTGTCGCGACGGAATGCGGAGAGGGCCGGCGCGCCGGGGAGAATCATCATGGCCAAATGCTCACAGATCGGTAGGGAAGGCAGTGTAAAGTGGGCATCATTTTACCCGCTCAAACGCAGCGGTGCTACGACTGGCCGGCAATTAGGGGCATTAACTGCGCTGACGACGGGCGCGAAAGAAGTTCTGCAGCAGCGCCGCCGAGGCCTCCGCCTCGAGGCCGCTCGCCACCTGCAAGCGGTGGTTGTAGTGTTGACAGTCAGCCAGTTGCAGCTGGCTGTGCAGCGCCCCGGCGCGCGGCTCGGCGGCGGCGTAGACAACCCGCGCCAAGCGCGCGTGAATCATAGCGCCGACGCACATTGTGCACGGCTCTAGGGTGACATAGAGCGTGGCTCCGGGCAGCCGGTAGTTAGACTGCGCCTGTGCGGCGCTGCGCAGCGCGACAATCTCGGCGTGGGCGGTGGGGTCGCAGCTGGCTATTGGCGCGTTGCCGGCCTCGGCCAACAGCTCGCCATCGCGTACCACTAGCGCGCCGACCGGCACTTCACCGGCAGCGCCGGCGCGCTCGGCCAAGGCTAGCGCTCGGCGCATAAAACGGCGATCGTCGTCGCTCCACTGCACGGCTCAACTGAGTCCGCTGATGGCCTTGGTTTCGAGGAAATCCTCTAAACCGTATTCGCCCCACTCGCGACCATTACCCGACTGTTTGTAACCGCCAAATGGCGAGGTGAAGTCGTGCCCGGCGCCATTAATGCGCACCATACCGGCGCGCAACTGGCGCGCCACCCGGCGCTGGCGCTCAGGGTCACTGCTCTGTAGGTAAGCGGCCAGGCCGTACGGGGTATCGTTGGCCAAGGTAATCGCCTCGGCTTCATCGGCAAACGGCATCACCACCAGTACTGGGCCAAAAATCTCCTCGCGGGCAATGGTCATCGAGTTATTGGCGTCGACAAAAATAGTCGGCTTGCAGTAGTAGCCCTGCGCGAACCCCTCCGGGCGGCCGGTGCCGCCGGCCAGCAGCCGCGCCCCCTCATCGATACCGACCTGAATCAGCCCCTGCACCTTGTCAAACTGCATACGGCTAGAGAGTGGACCGATGTGACGGCCGGGTTGCGCGGGATCACCCACTTGCACTTTGGCCACTGCCTCTGCCAACAATGCCACCACTTGGTCGTAAACCGACTGCTCAACCAGCAGCCGCGAAGGGGCATTACAGGACTGGCCGGTGTTCTCCATCATACTGAACACCGCTTGTTTAGCTGCGCTGGGCAGATCGGCGTCGGCAAAAATAATATTCGGCGACTTGCCGCCGAGCTCTTGGGCGACCCGCTTGACGGTGTCGGCAGCGGCTTTTGCCACCGCTACACCGCCGCGGGTGCTACCGGTAAATGACACCATATCGACATCGGGGTGGCCGGCCAGCGCGGCACCGACATTGACACCGTCGCCGTTGACCAAGTTAAACACCCCCGCGGGAACCGCGGCGGCGTCCATCACCTCGGCCCACACCAGCGCCGACAGCGGCGCTATCTCGCTCGGCTTGAGCACCATGGTGCATCCAGCCGCCAGCGCCGGCGCCACTTTGCAGGCGATCTGGTTGATCGGCCAGTTCCACGGGGTGATAAAACCGCAGACACCAATCGGCTCGCGCACCACCTCGGCGCGCCCGAGCTGGCGGTTAAAGGCGAACTCCTTGAGCGCCGCCAGTGTAGTCATCAGGTGGCCCTGGCCACAGGCCGCTTGCGCGGCGCTGGCAAAGGAGATCGGAGCGCCCATTTCGGTGCTGATCGCCACCGCCATCTGCTCGGCGCGCTCGGCGTAGGCGGCGAGTATCCGCTCGAACAGCGCGATGCGCTCATCGACGCTCTGCAGCGCGTAGCTGGCAAAGGCGGCGCGAGCGGCGCTGACCGCGCGGTCGACATCGAGCGCGGTGCCCATCGCCAACGTCGCCACCTGTTGTTCAGTGGCGGGGTTTTCGACCGCCAGCTCGCCGCTGCCCGGCAGCGGCGCCAGCCACTCGCCATTGATATAAAACTTATCGGTATTTGACATATTTTTTCTCCACTGAAGATGGTTCACACCCGCGTCGACAAAACCTGTCGGCCGGCTGCCACTTATCTCTGCGCCTGCGCCACTGCAGCGCGCAGTGACGCCAATGTCTGCGGGCCGACTAATACCTGCTGCAGGCGCCCGTCCGGCGCCACGATCAAGGTCTCCGGCAACACCCCGGTGGCGGTGTGGCCGAGCTCGGCCGCCGGATCGCGCAACAGCGTCGCAAACTCGATGGCCAACTCCTCGAGCTGCTGCGCCAGCTGTTCGCCGCTGACCTTGTCGTAGTTAACGCCCACTACCAAGACCTTGTCACTGTCCTCCTTGGCCAAGCGATTGAGCTCGGGGATCTCATGGCGACAGGGGGCACACCAGATCGCCCAGTAATTGACCACTAACACACGACCCTGCAGCTGACTGAGATCGAGCACACCGCCGTCGTTGAGCGCCACCCGCTCGCGGCCGTTATCGCCAGCAGTACAGCCACCTAGCAGCGCCAGTAATAACAACACTACAGATAACCGAGCGACGCTGCGCGCTCGCAGCAACTCTGCCATACAGCTGTTAACTTGTCCCATTTAACCCCTCTAAACTCACTTCACTAAACGGCTCTACGCGCTCAAACAACTGCGCCAAACTCTGCTGCTGCAGCTGCGCGTAGCTGGCCGCCAGCAGCTGCTGAGCACCCGCTAACGGCGCCGGCCACGACTGCGCCTCGAGCTGCGCTGCGCTGGGATCGACCAACTGCGCCATTGTCACTGTGCTCAGCGGGCAGCACAAGTGCCAATCACCGTTCTGAAGCTGGGCAATATAACCGCGCTCGCTGAGCCAGTTGCGGGCACTTTGCAGCTGTTGCGGCGACAGCGCCGGCGGCAGTTGTGAGCTAATTCGAGGCGCGGCGGTCCGCCCCGCCTGCCAGCCGCTGTGGAGCAGATAGAGCTTGGCCAGCAGCGCCGGCCACTGCTGATCAACCGCTGGCTTTTGCACAGCGGCGCAGACTGAAGGGGTGAACACCGCGAGCGCCCAGACCAGCTCGGCACCTAACAATACGATCAGCCAAACCAGATAGATCCAGAGTAAAAAAAGCGGCACGGCGGCAAATGCCCCATAGACCGCGGTGTAGATAGTTTGGCTCATCAAGGCGCCAAACAGCAGCTTGGCCAACTCCAATCCGCCCAGAGTAAACAGACCGCCGATGGCGGCAAACCGCCAACTGACTCGCTGATTGGGGACCAGCGCGTAGACCATGGTCAGCGCCCCCCAACCGAGCAGGCGCGGCAGTTGCGCCAACAGCAGCGCTGTGGCATCGCCGACCACCCCTTCAATGCTGAACAGCTGCAGCGACAACAGATAGGCGCGGGCGGCGACAGCGGCACCCAACAGCAGCGGCCCAAGGGTCAATATTGCCCAGTAGTGAATGAACGTAGCCACCGTGCGCGCCCGCCCAGGACAGCCCCACAGGCGGTTAAAAATAGCTTCGATATTGACCAATAAAAGGTAGGCGGTGACCAGTAGAAACAGCCCACCCACTACCGACAAATTGCGCGCCTGACGGGAAAACTCGCTCAAATACTCGGCCACTTCGCCACCGAAGGTCGGTAAAAAGCGGGCGTAAATCCACGCCTCTATGTCGCCGGCGAAGCTCTGCAGAGCCGGTACCAGTGAGAGCGCGCTGTAGATCAGGGTCAGCAGCGGCACCAGCGCGAACAGGCTCAAGTAGGTGAGCGCCGCAGCGCTGTGCGGCCCTTGGTCGGCGAAAAATCGCTGCGCGACAAAGCGGCCCAGTTGTGGCAGCCACCGCCACGGCATAGGTTTTGTAAAAGCCATCGCGAAGAGCTCCTTCCCTTGGTCGAAAACGGCGCGGTTGACCATAGTCGCACCGCACCACAGCGGCTACAATGGTTGTCGACAATTTATTGGCCGGCGCAACGGCGCCACATAACCTCAGAGGACAAGCCATGACTGACCTCACCCTTTACCACAATCCGCGCTGCTCTAAATCGCGCCAGGCGCTCGAACTGCTGCGCCAACACGGCGTCGAACCGACTCTGCTGCTCTATCTCAACCAGCCACCAAGCCACGACCAGCTCAGCGCGCTACTGGGCAAACTGGCCATCACTCCCCGGCAACTGTTGCGCTGCGGCGAGGCGGCCTATAAAGATGGCGGACTCGCCGACAGCAGCCTTAGCGATGCGGCGCTGATCGCCGCTATGCTGGCAGAACCAAAATTGATCGAACGACCGATAGCAGTGCGCGGTGACCGCGCCGTGATCGGCCGACCGCCCGAACGGGTCTTGGAGCTACTCAATGCCTAGCCAGCCCTATCTACTGGTACTCTACTATAGCCGCCACGGCCATGTTGCGGCGATGGCTGAAGAGCTCGCCAACGGTGCCGCCGCCACCGGTATCGAGGTGAGGTTGCGCACTGTGCCGGCGGTCTCCACAGAGTGCGAGGCGACCGCCGCCGCGGTGCCCGACAGCGGCGACATCTACTGCAGCTACCAAGAGTTAGCTGACTGCGCCGGCCTGCTGCTGGGCAGCCCAACTCGCTTTGGCAATATGGCTGCTGCACTCAAGTACTTTCTCGACGGCAGCGCTGAGCTGTGGGCCAACGGCGCACTGATTGGCAAGCCCGCCGGGGTGTTCACCTCGACGTCGAGCCTGCACGGCGGCCAAGAGAGCACGCTGTTGAGCATGCTGCTACCGCTGCTCCACCACGGCATGATCATCTCCGGCATCCCCTACAGTGAGAGCGCCTTGCACACCACCCAGCGCGGCGGCACCCCCTATGGCGCCAGCCATGTCGAAGCAGCCGAGCTCAGCGACGCGGAGCGGCAGCTGTGTCGCGCCCAGGGGGAGCGGTTGGCCAACTTGGCGCTGCGACTACACCGCAGCGGAGAACAGCCATGAGAAAGTCCACCCCGCCGACCATTCGCGCCATCACCCTGCAACGCGGCCAAAAGCTGGTGTTAACGCTGCACCTGACACTGATGGCGACTTTGGCACTGAACGCATTTTTGCAGGGGGCACCCTGGATTATCTATCTACTCACGCAGCTGCCGCTGGCGATTATGTTGCCGGGGCTGATCGGCGGCGGCAATCGCGCCCTGATCTGGCTCGGTTTTGTCTTGATGCTCTATTTCATGATGGCGGTCAACAGCCTCGCCGGCGCCAATGCCAATGGTTTGGACTGGGCGGAGCTGGTGCTGGTCGTCGCGCTATTTCTGATCGCCATGCGGGTGGCGCGCTGGCGCCAAACTGCCACCATTATTTAGCGGCACAACCACTTTAGGGGATCTGATGAAGAGACTTTGGCGAGCCCTCACCACTCTGCTGCGCGGCATTGGCAGCGCACTGCGCTGGCTGCGCAGATTAGCCCTAACCGCCATCACGCTGGTTGTGGTGCTGGCGCTGTTTGGCCAGCTGAACCGGCCGGCGCCGAGCTTGCCCGACTCTGCCGTGCTGGCGCTGGCACCGAGCGGCCAGCTGGTTGATCAGCTCAGCTACATCGATCCGTTTGGCGAACTGCTCAACCCCACTGCGGCGCCAGCCGAGACCCTGCTGCCGGAATTGATTGCGGTGATCGACCACGCAGCAAACAACCCGGCCATCACCGCCGTTGTGCTCGACACCCAGCAGCTGCAAAGCGCCGACATGGCCAAGATTCTCGAACTCGGTGACGCGCTGCTGCGCTTTCGTGCCAGCGGCAAACCTATCGTCGCCACTGCCGATAGCTACGACAGCTATCAGTACCTGCTGGCCAGCCACGCCGACCGCATTTTTATGCACCATTTTGGCGCCGTAGAAATCAGCAGTATGCAAGCGCAGCGCAGCTACTTTGCCGATCTGCTCGAGCGGCTGCAGATCGACTTTCACCTGTTCCGCGCCGGTGAGTTTAAGGACGCCGTCGAGCCGCTGACCCGCTCGGGGATGTCGGCCAGCTCTCGCCAACAACTACAGCGACTGGTCGATCAGCGCTGGCAACTGTACAGCGACCGGATCAGCACCAACCGCAACCTACCGCGCGGAGCTGTCGACGATCTGGTGGCTAACTATGCCGACAAACTGCGCGCCAGCGGTGGTGACTTTGCCCGACTGGCCGAACAGAGCGGGCTGGTTGATAGCCTCAGCGACCGCAGCCAACGCCGCACCCTAATCGCTGATTGGCTGCGCGCGCAGAGCGCCGGCGCGTCGCCGCGCGGCGAACCCGAACAGGTCGATAGCGCCAGCTACGCCGCCTGGCTGCGCCGCAACGACCAGCAGCGTTCGGCGCCTGCGACGGTAATTGTCTACACCGCTGCCGGTGAAATTTTAGACGGCCAGCAGTCGGCGGGGCAGATTGGTGGCGACAGCAGTGCCGAGCAGCTGCAGGAGTTGGTAAAACAGCAGCTGCGCGCCGAGCAACCGACCGCGCTGGTGGTGCGCATCGACAGCCCCGGCGGCAGCGCTTTCGCCTCCGAGGTGGTTCGCGAGCAGCTGCAATTCGCTCGCGACCACGGCATGGCGGTGGTGGTATCGATGGGCAGCACCGCGGCCTCCGGCGGCTACTGGATCGCCACCGGTGCCGACTACCTAGTCGCCCAGCCGGCGACCCTGACCGGCTCGATTGGTGTGTTTGGCTTAGTGCCGACAATCAATCGCGGCCTGGAGAGTTTAGGGGTCAATTTTGAGCAGGTCAGCAGCTCGCCCGCGGCCGCCGCTTACCACCCGCAGCAACCGCTCAGCGAGGCCGCTGCAGCGATCTTTCAGAGCAGTGTCGACGGACTCTACCAGCGCTTTTTGCAGCACGTCAGCGACGCTCGGCAGCTCTCGCTGAGCCAGACTGAACAGCTGGCCGGCGGCCAGGTGTGGAGCGGCGGCGACGCTCTCGAACTCGGCTTGGTCGACCGTCTCGGCGGTCTCGACCAGGCGATCGATGCCGCCGCTGAAATTGCCGGCTTTAGCGACTACCAAGTAACCCACTACCAGCCCCAATTGACCCCGTGGGAGCAGTTTGTCACCACCTTGAACCAACAACTCTCTGCCTTTACAGCGCGCAGCGAGCTGGCCGCACTGCTGTCACCACTGCTCGATGGCGCAGCGCTGCCTGGCACCGCGCAATCGCTGGGGCAACTGCGCGACAGTTTCAACGACCCGCAGGCGCGCTATCTGCTCTGCACCCTCTGCCCATAGCGGCAGACCGATCACAGTGCCAGCGCCTGCTTGGCCTGAGGAATGGTAATGGCGCGACCGGTGGTCAGCGAATGGCGGTCGAGCAGCTCTAGCGCCGCCATCAGCGCCGCCGGTTGACGCGCCAACCGGTTGAGCAGAAAGATTGTCACCTCGGCGCCCAGGGTCAAACCGCGCCGCGCCGCTCGCGCTACCAGCAGTTGCGCCAACTCGGCATCACTGTAGTGGGGCCAATGAAAAATCAGACCAGAGCTGAGCCGGCTGGCGAGGTCGGCGAGCGGCGGCGCATCTGGGGTAATTTTGCTGTGGCTGGCAGCCAGCCAGCCGGCGCCGCTCTGTGAACAGCGGTTGTAAAGAGCAAACAGCGCCTCGGCCCAGTGCGGCTGCTGCCAGACCGCATCGACATCGTCGAGCAGCAGCTGCCGGCACTGCTCGAGCCCAGCCAGTACCTGTTCGGGGGCAAATTCTCGCAGCTCGGCCAGCGGTAGATAGACGGCGCTATCGCGACTGGCGGCAACACCCTGCAGTAGATGGCTGAGCCCCGACTGCGGCGCCCCGACCAGAAGCATCACTGGCGCTGAGTGTCGTAACGCCGCTAGGGCGGCGCGGCGCGGCTCGCCGAGCGGCTGAAAATTGTCGAGCGTAAACTGATCGTCAAGTGCAAGCGGCAGCAACAACTGCCCGAGTGGGGTCGAGCTACTCACCACCGCCTCGCCAAATCAACTCCAGCCGATCTGGCGCTGGCGACTGCTGCGCGGCGTCATCGGCGAGACGAAAATAGCCGCTCGCCAGCAGCGCCTGCAGGACCCGATCGCGGTCGCCCTCAATTTTGGCGGCCAGCTCGACGCGGTAGCCGTCGACACTGGTCAGCCGCACCGCCCGCAGTGGCTCGATCTCGGCCAGCACCTGCTGCAGTTGGCGATAACTGGCCATCTCCGCAACGGCCGCTATCACCAGCGCCAGCTCGTCGGCCTGCAATACCGGCAGATAGGCCTCGCTGGCGGCGATGCGATCGACCACTGCATGCAGCCACTGCCGCCACTGGTCGATCTCTGGCGCTGCGGTCAATTCACCCTGCAGCAACTCTTCGCCCAACCGCAGCACCCAGCTGCCGCGACTGCTGCCGTCCGAGCGGGTGACCAGCCGCAGTGCAGCCCAGCGCGGTCCCCGCGCGGCGTCGGTATAGGGCGAGCTGGCGCGGTCGAGTTGTAGCGGATCGAGAAGTAGCGCGCGGTTGTCGGCCACCGCCAGGCGGTCGCGCAGATCGAACTCGGGCAGCCGCCACGGCAGTCCGCGCGCCGCCATCACCTCGCTGATCACTGCCAATAGATCGGGGTCACTGTTGTAGTCGAGCCAGTGGCGGCCGCGCGGCAAACGGTCGACTTGCAGCCATAACAGCAGCGGTTGGCGCTGTGCCGGCCACACCGTCAGCTGCGCACGGCGCAGCAGCTGGTCGAGCGCCTGCGGGGCAAAATCTATCTGCATAACCCGCTGCTCACCTTCGCCGGCAAAGCCGAAACTGGTCGCATACTGGCGCGGTGACGCCAGTGCCGCCGCCACCTCACTCTGCTCCAGGGCCTTGCGATCACCACTGAGCTTGACCAGCACCTCGGCCAAGCCGGCGCGCAGTGCGCGACGCTCCTCACTCTGGCTCTGCTCCTGCACGGGCACGGTGGCCGAGTAGAGCGACAGCGACTCAGCGGCGGTCGCCGCGCCGCCAGCGGCAAGCATCAGCCACAGCCACAGCAGCAGCCGCACAGAGCTGCGCTGCTGGCGTAGAAACCGGTGTTTTGCCAAATAAGCCACAAAAAACTCCAAAATAATTGCCGCATTGTAGCAGTGCCTAATGAAAATTTAACGCGCTCCCTCTAAAATGGCGCTTTGCTGAGGAGCTGCCATGAACCCTGACAAACCCACCTTGAGCTACAAAGACGCCGGCGTCGATATCGATGCCGGCAACGCTTTAGTCGAGCGCATCAAAGGGGCGGCCAAACGCACCCGCCGAGCTGAGGTGTTAGCCGGGCTGGGCGGTTTTGGCGCCCTATTTGAACTGCCCAGCGGCTACCGCGAACCGGTGTTGGTATCGGGGACCGATGGTGTCGGCACCAAGTTGCGCCTGGCTATTGACCACCAGTGTCACGATCGGGTCGGTATCGATCTGGTCGCGATGTGTGTCAACGACCTGATCGTCTGCGGCGCCGAGCCGCTGTTTTTCCTCGACTACTACGCCACTGGCAAACTCTCGGTAGAGACTGCCAGCGCAGTGGTCAACGGTATTGCCGATGGCTGCGAACTCGCCGGCTGCTCGCTGATCGGCGGCGAGACTGCCGAGATGCCCGGCATGTACGAGGGCGAAGATTACGACTTAGCCGGCTTCTGCGTGGGCATCGCCGAGAAATCACAGCTCATCGACGGTAGCAAAGTGGCGGCCGGCGATGTGTTGGTGGCACTGCCCTCTTCGGGCCCCCACTCCAACGGCTTTTCTCTGATTCGCAAGGTTATCGAACTCTCCGGCGTCGATCTCGCCAGCGCCGAACTCGACGGCCGACCGCTGCTCGAGCAATTAATGGCGCCGACGCAGATCTACGTCAAACCGCTGCTTGCGCTCATCCGCTCACAAGCGGTACACGCGCTGTCGCACATCACCGGCGGCGGCCTGCTGGAGAATATTCCACGCGTCTTACCGGCGGACTGCAAAGCAGTGATCGACAGCGATAGCTGGCAGCCGCCAGCCGTGTTTGACTGGCTGCAACAGCAGGGCAACATTAGCCAGCGCGAGATGTACCGCGCACTCAACTGCGGTGTCGGCATGGTCGTGGCACTGCCGGCAGCCGGACTCGACAGCGCGCTGCAGCTGCTCGCCGCCGAAGGCCAGCCGGCATTTGTTATCGGTGCCATCGAAGCGCTCGACAACGGCGCCGAGCAGGTCGACATCGTCGGTAGCCGAGCCCCCTGATGGCGGCAGACAAGCCTCAGCTGGTGGTATTGATCTCTGGCTCGGGCTCCAACCTGCAAGCATTTATCGACGCCATTGAGGCGGGCAGCATGGACGCCGAGATCGCTCTGGTTATCAGCAATCGCGCCGATGCCTTTGGGCTACAGCGGGCGCAGCGCGCCAGTATTGCCACGGCGACCATTCTGCACAGCGACTACCCGAGCCGCGAAGCCTTTGACCAGGCGCTGGTAGCCGCCATTGATCAGTACCGCCCCGATGCGGTGATTCTCGCCGGGTTTATGCGCATCCTCACCGCCGGCTTTGTCGACCACTATCTCGGCCGTCTGCTCAATATTCACCCCTCGCTGCTGCCGCTCTACCCCGGCTTGCACACCCACCAGCGGGCACTCGACAACGGCGACCGGCAAGCCGGCAGTACCGTCCACTTTGTCACCGCGCAGCTCGATGGCGGGCCGGCGATCATCCAGGCCAGAGTCGCTATCGAGCGCGCAGACAACGCCGATACGCTGGCGGCGCGGGTGCTGCGCCAAGAGCATCGCATTTATCCCCAAGCTACCAACTGGCTGCTGCAGGGGCGGCTGGTGATGTGCGGCGACACCGCGCTGCTCGACGGCCAGCCGATCGCCAGCGGCGGCATTGCTGTCTACGCCGATCAGCCACTGCCCAGCTGAGCCGAGAACCTTTTGCCGCTGCGACAGTCACAGATCATGCCGTACCTCTCATATTGTCTGCCACCAAGGGAGCCCTGCTTGTGCTGACCAAGCTCGTCACACTGATCCGTCGCACACTGCTCTGCGCAGTAATCTCTGGCAGCGCCATCAGCAGTGCTGAGCTGCTGCCCTTTGTCGCCGACTATCAAGCGCACTACAACGGTATGGAGGTGAGCGCCAGCCGCCAGCTACAGCGCGACGGCGACAGTTATCGAGAGCAGCTGTCGATGCGCAGCCTGCTCGGCTCCGTCGACGAGCTCAGCCACTTCAGCCTCGATGCCAACCACTGGCCGCGGCCGCACAGCTCGCGCTACTCGCTATCACTGCTGGGTATCAATCGCGACGAGCGGCAGCAGTTCGACTGGCAGGCGCTAGAGGTCAACTACCGCCGCGGCGACAAACAGCGCCGCATCGCGCTAGAGCCCCACTGTCTGGATCTCACCACCCACCGCACGGCACTAGTCGCCGATCTGCGCCAGCGTCGCGAGTCGCTCGACTACTGTGTGATAAACCGCGGCAAACGCAAACAGTACCGCTACACGGTGGTTGGTGAAGAGCGTATCGATACCGCGCTGGGAGCGCTCAACACGCTCCATGTCAGTCGCCAGCGCGACGCTGACGAGAGCCGCAACACCGAACTGTGGCTGGCCATTGACTGGGATTTTTTGCTTGTTAGACTGCATCAATTCGAAGAGGATGAGGAGTACCGGCTGGAACTGACTAGCGCGACGGTTGCGCAGCGTCCAGTGGCCGCTCTGCCGCAGACTCTCAATACTCCACTCGACCCGACAGGTAACTGATTTGCATGGCTAATTTACGTCTTATCGCACTGGCTGGTGGCATTGTAGCGAGCGTTGCTACCGTTTGGCTGCTGCGCACCGCACCGGAACCTGCGACGCTCGACAACGCCGCTCCCAGCGCCGCCAACAGCGCCGTCAGCACACCGCAACCGCAGCCCCCGGAAGCCGAGATACCAACCCGCGAACAGCCGATCGCTACGCAACCGCCGCTGCCGCCGCTACCACTGCTTGACGACAGCGATGAGTGGCTGCGCCAGCAGTTAGACCTGTGGCTTGCCAGCAGCGACTTGCTGCGCCGCAGCAGTGCCTACATTGACGGCTTGGCGCGCGGCCAGCTGCTGAGCAATATTTTTCCGCTGACTGCGCCCAGCGACCGCTTCATCAGCCACACCAGCAACGGTTCACTGTGGATGAATGCCGGCAACTACGACCGCTACAACGCCACCGTAGATCTGATCACAGCACTCGATGCCGAACAGCTAGTGGCACTGTTTCA
>SPIA01000013.1 GCA_004535795.1 Gammaproteobacteria bacterium LSUCC0057 | reverse complement strand
TGAAACAGTGCCACTAGCTGTTCGGCATCGAGTGCTGTGATCAGATCTACGGTGGCGTTGTAGCGGTCGTAGTTGCCGGCATTCATCCACAGTGAACCGTTGCTGGTGTGGCTGATGAAGCGGTCGCTGGGCGCAGTCAGCGGAAAAATATTGCTCAGCAGCTGGCCGCGCGCCAAGCCGTCAATGTAGGCACTGCTGCGGCGCAGCAAGTCGCTGCTGGCAAGCCACAGGTCTAACTGCTGGCGCAGCGCGCTGGGCACCAGCGCGCTGCTCTGTTGGCGCAGCCACTCATCGCTGTCGTCAAGCAGTGGTAGCGGCGGCAGCGGCGGTTGCGTAGCGATCGGCTGTTCGCGGGTTGGTATCTCGGCTTCCGGGGGCTGCGGTTGCGGTGTGCTGACGGCGCTGTTGGCGGCGCTGGGAGCGGCGTTGTCGAGCGTCGCAGGTTCCGGTGCGGTGCGCAGCAGCCAAACGGTAGCAACGCTCGCTACAATGCCACCAGCCAGT
>SPIA01000012.1 GCA_004535795.1 Gammaproteobacteria bacterium LSUCC0057 | reverse complement strand
TGACTGGGGTGAAGTCGTAACAAGGTAGCCCTAGGGGAACCTGGGGCTGGATCACCTCCTTAAACGAAGATTCCCTTCGATTAGTAAGTGCTCACACGCATTGCTTGATTAGATGGCCGCAGTGAATGAACGGTTCGCCGCCGGGCTGCACGGACCCGGTGGAAAAGAAATTGGGTCTGTAGCTCAGTTGGTTAGAGCGCACCCCTGATAAGGGTGAGGTCGGAAGTTCAAATCTTCCCAGACCCACCAATTTTCCCCGTATCCCTAGTATTGCTTGATAGTTGGCGTTGGCTGGCTGTTGGTGTGAGATAAGGGGCTATAGCTCAGCTGGGAGAGCGCCTGCCTTGCACGCAGGAGGTCAGCGGTTCGATCCCGCTTAGCTCCACCATTCACTGTGAAGAAATTAGCGATAAGCGCGTTTGTGTTTATCACTGGTTTTTTATGCCAGAGTTCTTTAACAAGGTAAAATGTTGAATACTGCAATATTTTCAAGGCGACTGTGTATTTTATACAGTTTAGTCCGGCGAAAATTGTTACTACAAAACTGACTGATTGCTGTGAGCGCGAGCTTGTGGTGATGAGTTAAGTCGCAATTTAATCTTGCACGCTTGTGCTATATGGTCAAGCGAGTAAGCGCACACGGTGGATGCCTAGGCAGTTGGAGGCGATGAAAGACGTAGGAGCCTGCGATAAGCTCCGGTGAGGTGGCAAACAACCTTTGACCCGGAGATCTCTGAATGGGGAAACCCACCCGTTTTAAGACGGGTATCATGCACTGAATCCATAGGTGTATGAGGCGAACCCGGGGAA
>SPIA01000011.1 GCA_004535795.1 Gammaproteobacteria bacterium LSUCC0057 | reverse complement strand
TGACTGGGGTGAAGTCGTAACAAGGTAGCCCTAGGGGAACCTGGGGCTGGATCACCTCCTTAAACGAAGATTCCCTTCGATTAGTAAGTGCTCACACGCATTGCTTGATTAGATGGCCGCAGTGAATGAACGGTTCGCCGCCGGGCTGCACGGACCCGGTGGAAAAGAAATTGGGTCTGTAGCTCAGTTGGTTAGAGCGCACCCCTGATAAGGGTGAGGTCGGAAGTTCAAATCTTCCCAGACCCACCAGTTTTGTGACTTTCTTCGATGTATTAGCGGAGTTTAGTGTTTTAACGCAGTTGAGTTGAGATGCTAGCCGAAGAGATTTTTTTGTGTGACAAGGCGCTCGAAGATAAGCGAGGGAGCATACAGTTTGTATGTGACCGACGCGCAGATGAGAGCAACACAGTCACACGAAAAAAGACCGAGGATAGGGGCTATAGCTCAGCTGGGAGAGCGCCTGCCTTGCACGCAGGAGGTCAGCGGTTCGATCCCGCTTAGCTCCACCATTCACTGTGAAGAAATTAGCGATAAGCGCGTTTGTGTTTATCACTGGTTTTTTATGCCAGAGTTCTTTAACAAGGTAAAATGTTGAATACTGCAATATTTTCAAGGCGACTGTGTATTTTATACAGTTTAGTCCGGCGAAAATTGTTACTACAAAACTGACTGATTGCTGCGGGCGCGAGCTTGTGGTGATGAGTTAAGTCGCAATTTAATCTTGCACGCTTGTGCTATATGGTCAAGCGAGTAAGCGCACACGGTGGATGCCTAGGCAGTTGGAGGCGATGAAAGACGTAGGAGCCTGCGATAAGCTCCGGTGAGGTGGCAAACAACCTTTGACCCGGAGATCTCTGAATGGGGAAACCCACCCGTTTTAAGACGGGTATCATGCACTGAATCCATAGGTGTATGAGGCGAACCCGGGGAA
>SPIA01000002.1 GCA_004535795.1 Gammaproteobacteria bacterium LSUCC0057 | reverse complement strand
CGCATTGCTTGATTATTTGTTAAAGAACGTTCGCTCCGATGAGCGGGAGGCGCATTCTACAGTAGCGCACCACCCTGTCAATAGCCTCGCGGGAATTTGTTGCTAAAAATCGCCGTAAACACGCGTTTTAACACCGGCCAAAGCCACCCACTACCGACACCGACCGCAGCGGCGCAGTGCGCTTTGCAGTCGGGACGCGCATCATAGCGCCAGACCCCACAGAGTCAACCAATAATTGTCAAAAAAGCGCGATCCAACCGATCGCAACCGACTGCCAGCAACAGCGCTCAGCCGCGCGTCAACAACAGGTACTTTTTGCGCCCGAGCTTAACCAGATAGTAACGCTGACGAAGCGCGGCCTCGGCGGCAAAGATCTGCTCGGCGGCCATGTTGTCTTCCATCGACAGCGCGCGGCCGTTGACCAACACCGCATTGCGCCCCAGTGCATCTTTAATTTCTTTGCCCGCCTTGGCCAGGCCGAGCTCTGTCAGCAGCGAGGTCAACGGCTCGCCACTAAGATCGCGGCCGCTAATATCGGCGCTGGGCAGGCCATCCTGCTGCAGCTGTTCAAAGTCAGCGGCTGACAAGCTCGTTAGCTCTCCGCTAAACAGCGCCGCGGTGATCCGCTCCGCGGCCTGACGCCCCTCGACGCCGTGCACTAACTCGGTGGCCTGCTCGGCCAAAATTCGCTGCGCTTGCGGCTTGCCTTCGGCCGCTGCGTCATCTGCCTCAATTTGTGCGATCTGCTCGATGGGCAGAAACGTGAAGTAGCGTAGGAACTGGTAGACATCGGCATCGGCGACATTCAGCCAGAACTGGTAAAAGCTGTAGGGACTGGTCTTGGCGGGGTCGAGCCACACCGCACCGGCCTCGGTCTTGCCAAACTTGGTGCCGTCGGCCTTGGTAATCAGCGGCACGGTGAGACCAAATACCTGCGCTTGGTTCTGCCGACGGGCCAAGTCGATGCCGCTGACAATATTGCCCCACTGGTCAGAGCCACCCACCTGCAGAGTGCACTGGTGGCGGCGGTTGAGCTCGGCAAAGTCCAGCCCCTGCAACAACGAGTAGGAGAACTCGGTAAAGGAGATGCCGCTCCCTTCGCGCTCGATACGCTGTTTAACCGACTCCTTGGCAATCATATTGTTGACTGAAAAGTGCTTACCCACTTCGCGCAAAAACGCCAACACGCTCATGTCGGCGGTCCAGTCGAGGTTGTTGGCGACGATCGCGGCGTTGTCACCGCAGTTAAAATCGACAAACTGACTCACCTGCGCTCTGATACGATCTGCCCAGCCGGCAATAACGTCGCTGGTTTGCAGCTGCCGCTCGGCGGCCTTAAAGCTAGGATCGCCAATCAAGCCGGTGGCGCCGCCAACCAGAGCAATAGGGGTGTGGCCGGCCTGCTGAAAGCGCTTTAACACCAACAGCGGCACTAGGTGGCCGAGGTGCAAGCTGTCGGCAGTGGGGTCAAAGCCGCAATAGAGGGTGCGCGGCTGTTGTAGGTGTTCGAGTAGCGCCTGCTCCGAGGACATCTGCGCGATTAAACCGCGCGCCTGAAGGTCTTTGATGAGCTGATCTGCCGTCACTGGGTATTCCTTATCACCATGGTATTGAAACTGTTTGTGCTAACACTTTACCGGCGTGCAACTCTACACATTGGCTGCGCAAATTGGTAGCCGCGCGACTTGCAGCGCCGCCGCCACAGGCTAGGCTTCAAGGTGTCGCTGCGGTAAACTCGCCAGCAGTAAATAATAGGTGCAAAATTTCGACATGAGCATGGCGAGCAGACACAGACCACCGCGGCGACAGCGCTGGCTGGACGCGGCGCGACAGACGCTGTGGCTGCCACTGCTGGGCTATCTGCGCAGCGGCCGCTGGCGGCAGCTGGTCACGCGGCGCAACGCGGTGCCGCTGGCGCTGGCCGGTTTTGTTGCACTGGTATTGATTGTCGAGCCGCGCAGGGAAGTTGGCGAGCCCGCCACCCGCAGCGAGATTATAGATCTGGCGCCGCTGATGGCGACCCCGCCTGCCACTCAAAGCACAACACCTGATCCTGACCCAGCGCCTGCCGCCACCCTCGCACCAGCGGCGTCAACCAGCGCCGCACAAACGCTGCCAGAACCGCTGTGGCGGGAGAGCAAAGTCCGCAATGGCGACAGTCTCTCGCTACTGCTCAACCGCTGGGGGGTTAGCAGCCGCACCGTTTATCAGCTGGAGAAAAGTAGCGGCGGGCGCCAACTGCGCAAGCTGATCCCCGGCGAGACCATTCGCGCCCTGCTCGATGCAGAGGGCGAACTACAACAACTGGTATACGCCAAAAGCCGCCTGCACAGCGAACATTTTGTCCGCAACAACGGCAGCTTCAGCCACCGCACGGTGGTGCGTGAAGCCGACGTTTTGCCGACTCTGCGCAGCGGCGTCATCGAGGACTCGCTGTTCCTCTCCGGCCAGCGCGCCCAGCTACCCGACCGCATTATTATGGAGCTGGCCAATATTTTTGGCTGGGACATCGACTTCATCTTTGATATCCGCGAAGGCGACTCGTTCGCTCTGATCTACGAAGAAAAATACCTCGACGGCGAACTGCTCGGCAGCGGCAATATTCTCGCCGCCAAGTTTGTCAACCGCGGCAAGGTTTACCGAGCTGTGCGCTTTGAGGATCAACACGGCGATGCCGCCTACTACTCGGCGGAGGGCATCAGTATGCGCAAAGCGTTTCTGCGCGCGCCGCTAGATGTGTTCCGCATCAGCTCCGGGTTCAACCTCAAACGCAAGCACCCGATCCACAAAATGATTAAAGCCCACCGCGGTGTCGACTACGCCGCCCCCACCGGCACGCCGGTGTTTGCCGCCGGTGATGGCAAGGTGATTGAGTCCGGCTTTAGCAGCGCCAACGGCAACTATGTTTTTATTAAACACGGGCAGACCTATATCACCAAGTATCTGCACCTGCACAAGCGCTCGGTTAAAACTGGCGACTCTGTCAAACAGCGTCAAGTGATCGGTTCAGTGGGCGCCACCGGCTATGCTACCGGGCCACACCTGCACTATGAGTTCTTGGTCAACGGCGTGCACCGCAACCCGCGCACCGTACCGCTGCCGCAGGCGACCCCGGTGCCGGTCGAAGACCAGCTGGCTTTTGAGCGCTTCGCCACTCCGCTGCTACAGCAGCTCGAGCCCTCTGCAGCCAGCTCACTGGAAATAGCCAGCAGCGAGTTACCGGAAAGTAACAGGCAATGAGCGCCGCGGCGCAGATTGCTATCGGCATCATGTCGGGCACCAGTCTCGATGGTATCGACCTGGTCGCCTGCCGCTTCACCCCCGACCAGCAGCGCCAAACCGTCTGCAGCGACGCCGTCACTATAGAGCTGCTGGCCGAACACTCGACCAGCCTGCCTGCCGAGGTAGTCCAGCGACTGCTGGCCGCTACCGACAGCGCCGCCGACCACGCCGAGCGCCAGCTCGGCTTGGCCGAGATCGCCCGCCTGGAGGCCGCGCTTGGCGACTGTTATGCCGACGCCGCGGTAGAGCTGATGCGCCGCGCCGCGCTGCAGCCGGCAGCGGTGATGGCGATCGGCTGTCACGGTCAAACGGTGATGCACCTACCGCCTCCACACCAGCCGGCGGCGACACTGCAGCTGAATGATCCGGCCCGTTTGGCCGTGCGCACGGGGGTCCCGGTGGTAGCAGACTTTCGACGCGCCGATATCGCGCTAGGCGGCCAGGGAGCACCGTTGGTACCTGCCTTTCACCGCGCCCTATTTGCCGACAGCAGCGCGCGCGCCATCTGCAACATTGGCGGCATCGCCAACCTTACGCTGCTCCACAGCCAACACTGCAGCGGCTTTGACTGCGGCCCCGGCAACGCCCTAATAGATAGCTGGTGCCAGCTCCAGCGCGGGCAACGCTACGACCACAATGGCAGCTGGGCGGCCACCGGTAAAGTAGATGCCGCGCTGCTCGAGCAGCTGCTGCGCCACCCTTTTCTGGCCGCACCGGCACCTAAGAGTTGTGGTCGCGAGCAGTTTAACCGGCAACTTTTTGAGGGGTTGAGCGGCTCTGCAGCCGACATTCAGGCAACTCTGACAGAGTTTACCGCGGCGGCCATTGCCATGGCGGTCAGTCGTCACAGCCAGAGCCATCAGGTGGATTTTGCTAGTCTCTTCGTCTGTGGCGGTGGCGCCCTCAACGGCTATTTGATGAGCCGTCTGGAGGCGCTGCTGGAGAGCTGCGCAGTGACCACCACGGCGGCGTTGGGACTGCCAGCGCAGTGGGTAGAGGCTGCGGCATTTGCCTGGCTGGCGCGGCAGCGGTTACTACAGCTCCCGGGCAGCGTCGCCGCCGTCACTGGCGCCTCGCGAGCGACGGTATTGGGCGCGCTCTATCTGCCCTAAATCGAAAACGAGGCGCCGCATCCACAGGTGGTTGAAGCGTTGGGATTGGTGATGGCAAATTTTGAGCCCATCAGATCTTCGGCGTAATCGACCGTGGAGCCGACCAGGTACGGGTAGCTCATCGAATCAATCAATACCGTGACTCCGTCGCGAGTCACCGGCGTGTCTTCTTCACCGGCCACCTCTTCAAAGGAAAAACCGTACTGAAAACCCGAGCAGCCGCCGCCGGTAACGAAGACTCGCAGCATTAAATCAGGGCTGCCCTCTTCTTCTCTGAGCGCATTCACTTTGGCTACCGCACTGTCGGTGATAGTGAGTAGTGTTGGGGTGAAGGTTTGAATACCTGACATAAATACTCCGTTATTTCACAGAGTGACAATATAGTGGTTGCGCAGCCAAATTCAATCACTTATTGCGGACGGCTCGGCGACTGCCTGCTGTTGAAGCAACTGCTGCCAGGCAAAGCTGGCTTCATACTGCGGCTGTTTGAGCCAGCTGTAGCGCAACTGCACATGCAGCTGGTCGGGCTCGAAACCCGCCGGCAGTTGCACAGTGCCGCGAGCGATGGTGAAGTAGCGCACTCGCAGCGCCGCTTCTTCGACATCGCCCAGCTCGCCAAAACCCAGTGTGCGCGGCTCGCCGGCGACTGTGCCGCTCAATGACAGCCGCGACTTCACCACCAAGCTCTCGCGCTGCTTGTTGTTCTGCATCAGCACCCAGCGGTATCCAAAACTGCCCGCCTGCGGCAGTGGCCACACCGCAAACTCGCTGACCGACAACCCTTCGGGCAGCGACTCGACGCCGAGCATCTGTCGATAGAGCGCCAACTCTTCGTTGGCCGCTTCCAGTTCGCTGCGCAGCGTGACCAGATCGATGCGCAACAACTCCAGCGCCTGTTCGGCCACCTCGGCATCGAGTTGTGCGCGCTGCAGCTGCAGTGCCACCAGGTCGCTGGCCGCAGACGGCGGCTCGGCGACCACCACAGCCGGCAGCGCCGACCAGCGCCCAATCAGAAACAGCACCCACAGCGCCACTGTCGCCAACAGCGCGGTGCCGCACAGGCGCCGATTGAGCGGCATTGCTAGGGCAGCAGTGCCGGAGCTGACAGCCCGTCGCACTCGTCCAAACCGAGCATAATGTTCATGCACTGGATCGCCTGTCCGGACGCGCCCTTGGTGAGGTTGTCCTCGACAACCAATACAACCACCTTGTTACCCCCTTGTGGGCGGTGCACTGCGATGCGCGCCACATTGGCGCCGCGCACCGAACGTGTCTCTGGGTGGCTGCCCGCCGGCAGCACATCGACAAACGGCTCGTCGGCAAAACAGCGCTCAAAGAGCTGCTGCAGATCGACCTCGGTATTGGTCAAATTGGCGTACAAGGTGGTGTGAATACCGCGGTTGATGGGCAGCAGGTGCGGAACAAACGTCAGCGCCACCGGCTCGCCGGCGATATCGGCCAACCCCTGCTGAATCTCCGGCAGGTGGCGGTGACCGCTGGCGGCGTAGGCCTTGAAGCTGTCGTTCACTTCGCTGAGCAGGTTGGCGACGCTGGCCTGTTTCCCGGCGCCGCTGGCACCTGAGGCCGAGTTGGCAATGACATCGCCCAAGTCGATGCAGCCCGCTTGCAACAGCGGCAGCAAACCGAGCTGCACCGAGGTCGGATAGCAGCCCGGGCAGGCCACTAAACGCGCCGTTTTGATCGCGTCGCGGTTGACCTCGGGTAGACCGTAGACCGCCTCGGCAACCAACTCCGGCGCGGCGTGCGGTTGCTGGTACCACTGCTCCCAGAGCGCCACATCGCGGATTCTAAAATCGGCTGAAAGGTCGATGATGCGGCAGCCGCGCGCCAACAGCGCCGGCACCGTCGCTTGCGCGACGCCGTGTGGGGTAGCAAAAAAGACCACATCACAGGCGGCCAACTGCTGCTCGTCGGGCTCACTAAAGACCAGCTCACTGATGCCGCGCAGATTGGGGAATAGCGCCGCGACCGGGCGACCCGCTTCAGCGCGCGAGGTGATAACCTCGACCTCCACCTGAGGGTGGCCACTGAGCAGACGCAAAAGCTCCACTCCGGTGTAGCCGGTGGCGCCGACTATCGCTACTTTGATCGACAACTGCTCTCTCCCTTTGGTCTCGGCCGCGGTGTAGGGGCGGCCAGCAAAGCCGCTATAATACGCCAAAATTGGCCGCTATTGCCCACCTCGTTACCGAGTACTACCATGAAGACAAAATCGACCAGCGACTCCCACCCAGCCCGCAGCGGCGCAAGCCGCTGGCGCGAACGGCTCGCCAGCAGTGAAGCGCTGATCACCTTGGCGGTGACCGCGGTTGCCGTTGGGCTGCTCACCGGCAGCGTTGCGATCGCCTTTAGGGTGGCCGTCGAGTGGCCGCTTGAGCAGCAGTTTGGGCACGGCAATGCCGAACTGTTTGAGACACTGCCGCCGCTGTGGCGCTTCATCACACCGCTGGCAGGGGCTGCACTGCTGGCGCTGTTGTGGCAGCAGCTGCGCCCGCGGCAGCGCGCCACCGGCGTGGCGCATGTTTTGGACCGCACCTACAACTATGCCGGCCGCATGCCGCTGGCCAATGCGCTGGCACAGTTTATCGGTGGCGTCATCGCCCTGGTCAGCGGCCAGTCGATGGGGCGTGAGGGGCCGGCCGTGCATCTTGGCGCCGCCTTTGCCGCCTTATTTGGACGACGGCTGAAACTGCCCGGCAACAGTCGCCGCACACTGATCGGTTGCGGAGTCGCCGCGGCTATTGCCGCTTCGTTCAACACCCCGTTAACGGCGGTCATTTTYGCCATGGAGGTGGTGCTGCTGGAGTACACCGTGGCGGGGTTCTTACCGGTGATCCTCGCCGCGGTCACTGGGGCATCACTGGCCCAAGCACTGTATGGCAACGCGCCGCTGTTTACTCTGCCGCCACTAGCGCCGGTCACTCTCGCCGAGCTGCCAATTTTGGCGCTCGGCGGTATCGCCATCGGACTGTTTGCCGCGCTGCAACTGCGGCTGTTCGCGCGGCTGCGCAACGGCCGCTTCAACCGTGCTCCGCTGCCGCTGCGTTTCGTCGCCGCTGGGCTGCTAACCGGCTCGGTCGCCATCACCGTTCCCGAGGTGATGGGGGTCGGTTACGACACCGTGCAGCTGGCGCTGCTCGGCGAATTGACTCTCTCCGCGCTGCTGGTGATCGCCGCTGCAAAAGCGCTGACGTTTATTGTCAGCGCCGCCGCGGGGCTGCCGGCCGGCTCGGTTGGCCCAGCGGTGGTGATGGGGGCAGTCGCCGGCGCGGCGCTGGCCAACGCCACAGCGCTGTGGCTACCTGGCAGTGACGCCAACAGTGCGCTCTACGCCACCGCTGGGGTGGCGGCAATGTTCGCCGCACTGATCAACGCGCCGCTGGCTGGCTTGTTGGCCGTGGTCGAGCTCACTGGCCACCACCCGCTGCTGATGCCGGCGATGGTGATGGTCGCCACCGCCACCCTCAGCGCGCGCTTTAGCAGTGGCCTGCCGGGTATTTTTGCCATTGGCTTAGCCGGCTCCAACTACGCCTCGACACGCTTTCGCGCACTGAGCAAAATTAGCGTACTGACCGCCATGGAGCGCAATATTGTCCAGCTCACCAGCCCTCAGCTAAATGCCACCGCCACCGCCCAGGTGCAGCGCCAACATCCGCGCTACCTGCTACTGGCTCGCGACGATGCCATGTTGGTCACCGCTGCTAGCGGGCTGTCGACGCTCGCTGCCGGCAGCGAGCTGGTCTGGTCACAACTGCCCGGCGAGAGCAGCGCCGCGGTGGCCATTGCAGCTACCGCGACCCTTGCCGAAGCGCTGCAACAGATGGATAGGGCCGCCACCGACTGGGGTTTTGTGGCACAATCAGCGCCGGGTCAAAATCGCCGCACCGCCATCGGCGTGTTGAGTCGCGCCATGATTGCGCAAAGTTACTAAATACCACGTTTATATTGAGGAGCCGTCATGTACGCTTGGGTTCTCGCTTGGCATCTGATCGCGGTGGTCTGCTGGTTTGCCGCGCTGTTTTATCTGCCGCGGCTGTTTGTCTACCACGCCATGAGCGACGACCAGATTAGTCGCGATCGCTTTGTCGTCATGGAGCGCAAACTCTACCGCGGCATCGGCACTCCCGCCATGATCGCCACCGTGGTGCTGGGCGGCTGGTTAGTTGCCCTCAACCCCGACTACTATCTCAGCCAGCGCTGGTTCCAAATCAAAGCGGTAATTGTTGCGCTGCTTATCGGCTACCACTTAGTCTGCCGCCAGCACATGCTGGCATTGCGCGACGAACGCAGTGACAAGTCGCATGTTTATTTCCGCTGGTTTAATGAGGCGCCGGTATTGGCCTTAATTGCCGTGGTGATCTTGGTCATTGTTAAACCCTTTAGCGGCTAAATCTTCCCCTTTTTCACGGAGTGCGCATGAACCGTCCAGCCTATACCACCACCCGCTCACAACAACTGTTTAGCGACGCGCAAGTGCATATACCCGGCGGCGTCAACTCGCCGGTGCGCGCATTCCGATCAGTCGGCGGCACGCCGGTGTTTTTTGACAGCGCTCAAGGCGCCTACATGTTCGATGCCGACGGCAACCGCTACATCGACTATGTACTGTCGTGGGGGCCGATGATTCTCGGCCACCGCCACCCCGCGGTGCTCGATGCAATCCGCGCACAGATCGATAAAGCGCTCAGCTTTGGTACCCCGACCGCCGGCGAGATTCACCTCGCTGATAAGGTCTGCCAGATGGTGCCGGGCATGGATATGGTGCGCATGGTCAACTCTGGCACCGAGGCCACCATGAGTGCGATCCGTCTGGCGCGGGCGTTTACCGGGCGCGACAAAATCGTCAAATTTGAAGGCTGCTATCACGGCCACTCGGACTCACTGCTAATCAAGGCCGGCTCAGGGGCGCTGACCCTCGGGGTGCCGAGCTCGCCGGGCGTTCCCGCCTGTCTGGCCGACCACACCATCACCCTCAGCTACAACGACAGTGAAGGATTGCAAAAGCTGATGGCCGAGTTGGGTGAGCAGATCGCCTGTATCATCTTTGAGCCGGTGGTCGGCAACATGAACTGCGTGCCGCCGGTGCCGGGCTTTTTGCAGACCATTCGCGACTGCTGTGACCAGAGCGGTGCGGTCATGATCTCCGACGAGGTGATGACCGGATTTCGCATCGGCCCGACCACCGCCTGCGACTATTACGGGGTGGTGCCGGATCTGATCACGCTTGGCAAAGTGATCGGCGGCGGCATGCCGGTTGGCGCGTTTGGCGGCCGCCGCGACATTATGCAGCAGATCGCCCCGCTCGGTCCGGTCTATCAGGCTGGCACACTCTCCGGCAACCCGGTGGCGATGGCGGCCGGCTTGGCGACGCTGACACTGCTCGACAACAACCAGTTTTTGCCACCGGTGGCGGCACAGACTACCCGCTTAGTCGAAGGGCTGGCCCAGCGCGCCGCGGCGGCGGGTATCCCCTTCACCACCAATCACGCCGGCACCATGTGGGGGTTCTTCTTTACCGAAGAGCCACAGGTGGTTAATTACACTCAGGTGATGGCTTGTGACACCGAGCGCTTTGGGCGCTTTTTCCACGGCATGTTGGCGCGGGGTATTTACTTGGCACCGGCCTCCTACGAGGCTGGCTTTATGTCGGCGGCACACAGCGATGAGGATATCGACAACACCCTCGACGCCGCCGAACAGGTATTCGCCACCCTCTAGCCTGAACCGATCTCAACCCTCGAGGCCCTGTTATGCGTTTCTCCTCCGCCCGCGCACCGTTCCCCGCCACGCGACTGCGCCGCAGCCGCGCCAGCTTGTTTGCGCGCAATCTAGTGCGCGAGCACTCGCTCAGCTGCGCTGATCTGATTATGCCGCTATTTGTCATCGAGGGCAGTGGCCAGCGCCAAGCGGTCGCCTCAATGCCCGGCGTCGAACGGCTCTCCATCGACCTGCTGGTCGCCGAGTGCCGCGAACTGGCGGCACTGGGCATCCCGGCAGTGGCGCTGTTCCCAGTTGAAGAGCCGGCCCATAAATCGCTGCTGGCCGAGCGCGCCTACGACCCCGAGGGGTTGGCGCAGCGCGCGGTGCGCGCCATTAAAGCCGAGCTGCCGGCGCTGGGGGTCATCACCGATGTCGCCCTCGACCCGTTCACTACTCACGGTCAGGATGGCATCATCGACGCCGACGGCTATGTGCTCAACGACACCACCACCGCGGTGCTGGTCAAGCAGGCGCTCTCACACGCCGCTGCCGGCGCCGATATGGTCGCCCCTTCGGATATGATGGATGGCCGCATCGGCGCTATTCGCACCGCTCTGGAGCAGGCCGGCCACGTCAATACGCTAATACTCTCCTACGCTGCTAAATACGCCTCCAGCTACTACGGGCCGTTTCGCGAGGCGGTCGGCTCGGCCGGCAACATTAAAGGTGGCAACAAGAACAGCTACCAGATGGACCCCGCCAACAGCGATGAGGCGCTGCACGAGTGCGCACTGGATCTCGCCGAGGGCGCCGATATGGTGATGGTCAAACCGGGCATGCCCTATTTAGACATCATTGCGCGGGTTAAAAACGAGCTGCAAGTACCGACCTTGGCCTACCAAGTGAGTGGCGAATACGCCATGCACTGTGCCGCCTTTGCCAACGGCTGGCTCGATCGCGACCGCGTCATCCTCGAGTCGCTGACCGCGTTTAAACGCGCCGGCGCCGATGCGGTGCTCAGTTACTTTGCCAAACAGGCTGCGCTGCTGCTGCAAAGAGCTGCCGGTGAGAGTTGATCGCTATATCTCCAACGCCACCGATCTGTCGCGCAACGAGGTCAAACGGCTGGTCAAAAATGGTCTGATCGCTATCGACGGTCGAGCGGTTACTGACCCCGGCCAGCGGTTGCTGGCGGAGCAAGCGGTAACCATTGACGGCGCCTCGATAGCAACACCGCAGCCGCGTTACTACATGCTCTACAAGCCGGCCGGAGTGGTCTGCGCAAATCGCGACCGCGACCACACCACCGCTGTCGAACTGATTTACGAACACCGCGCCGACCAGCTGCAGATTGCCGGGCGACTCGATATCGATACAACCGGGCTGGTACTGCTCACCGATGACGGCCAGTGGAACCATCGCCTCACCGCGCCGCGCAACCGCTGTGAAAAACGCTATCAGGTCACCTTGGCGGAGCCGCTGGCCGACCCACAGGCCGCTGTCGCGCGCTGTGCCAAGGGGCTCTTTTTACACGGCGAAGCGCGCCGCTGTCAGCCGGCGGCACTCACCGTGATCAACCCAACCACCGTTGAGCTAGTCATCGTCGAAGGCAAGTATCACCAGGTGAAAAGAATGTTCGCAGCGCTCGGCAATGCGGTGGTGGCGCTGCACCGCCACAGCGTCGGCACCATTGTGCTCGACCCGGCGCTGCAACCGGGTGAATACCGACCGCTGCGCGACGACGAGATCGCGGCAATCTGATGGCCACTGCAGCGCGCACCGGCGACCCTGCAGTCGCACTGTTGCTGCCGCAGTGCGGCGCCGCAACGTTAATTGCCGCCGACGAACATTGGGCCGATGCGGTGTGGCCAAGCGGCGCGGCCACCGTGATCAGCAACCGCTGCGAAATTGCCGCTGCCGCCGCCGCAGCTGGTCTGCAGAGCTATTTCAACGACTTTGATTTTGCCGCGCTGCAAGGCCAACAGTTTGACAGCGCACTGCTGCGACTGCCAAAAGAGCGACCGCTCTGCCACCATCTCATCAACCAGCTCTACGCCTCCCTCAAGCCGGGCGCCCTACTGTGGCTGTGCGGCGCTAAAAACGACGGCATCAAAACCGGCTTTGCGCGCGCCAGCGAGCGCTTTGGCGGCGCTGCGGCGGTGGCGAGCAAACTGCGCAAACACGGCACGCTCTACCTCGGCGCGGTAGCTAAGGGGGCAACTGCCACACCACCGCTCGACAGCCAACGCTACCCGGAACTGCGACCGCTGCCGGCAGCACCTCAGTGGCAGAGTAAGCCGGGCATTTTTGGCTGGCAAAAAATTGATCGCGGCAGTGAACTGCTGCTACACAGCTGGCAGCAGTTAGTTAACCAGAGCGAGTTAACAGCGCCGAGGCGGCTACTCGATTTGGGCTGCGGCTACGGCTATCTAGGCATCAGCGCCGCGCAGTGGCTTGCCGGGCAGCGGCAGCCGTTTGAGCTAGTACTGACCGACAACAACGCCAGCGCGCTGCTGGCCTGTAGCGCCAACCTCCAGCAGTTGGCTACCGCCGCCAGCAGTGCGGTGGTCGCCGCTGACGCCGGCGCCGGCATCGCCGGTCAGTTCGAGTTAATTTTGTGCAATCCGCCGTTCCACCAAGGCTTCAGCGTCGAGGCCAGCTTGACCACTAAATTTCTCACTGCCACCGAGCAGCTGCTACAACCCGGCGGCGCAGCGCTGTTTGTCGTCAACGAATTTATTGCTCTAGACAACGCCGCCGTGCCGCTGCACTTTACCGAAGTGGTGCGCCGCGACGGCTTTAAAGTGGTGCTTATGCAACGCCGCCGTTAGCGGCTGCCACCACCCAGCGCTTGAGCTGGGCTTGATTATCAAACAGGTTAAGTCCGCTGTTGCGCAGCACCCGCAACAGCGGCGAGCGGCTGCCGAACAGTCGCTTGAGCCCCTCCATCGCCGCCATGGTAGCCAAGTTGTCGGGCTGGCGACGGCGCTGGTAGCGGCGCAGCAGTGCACTTTCGCCGAGCAGAGCGGCACCGCCCTCCACCTCCAGCGCGGCGGCTACTACCGCCGTCAGTGCGGCGACATCCTTTAACCCGAGGTTGACCCCTTGGCCGGCCAGCGGATGAATGGCGTGGGCGGCATCGCCAATCAGCGCGACGTTGTCCTGCACATAGTCGACAGCGTGGCGCTGTGCCAACGGCACGCAATAGCGTTGATCGCACCCTTCAATACTCCCCAGCACCGACTCGCTAGCGAGCGTCAACTGGCGGCAAAAGTCGCCGTCATCGAGCGCCATCAAGCGCGCCGCCTCGACACTGCTCTGCGACCACACCAACGAGCAGTGTTGGCCGTCGCCGTCGGCGCCGCCCAGCGGCAGCAGCGCCAGTGGCCCATGCTCGGTAAAGCGCTGATAGGCAGTGGCGCCATGCCGGAGGCTGGTACGCAGCGTTGTAATAATGGCATCTTGGCCGTAACTCCAGCTGCGGGTGGCAAAGCCGAGCCGCTGGCGCAGCGGCGACTGCGCGCCATCAGCGGCTATCACTAACGTCGCCGACAGCTGGCTGCCGTCGTCCAACTGCAGCACCATCGACCCGGCGCAGCGGCGCTCCTGTACCACCGTCGCCGGCTGCAGCTGAGTGACCCCGCGCTGCTGCAGGCGCTGCTGCAGCGCCTCTAACAGCGCATGCTGCTCGACAATAGCGCCGAGCTCAGCACACCTCGCCGCCGCGGCACTGAAGGCAACCGCGCCGCTGCCGTCGCCGTCCCAGACGCGCATGCTGTGGTAGCTGGTGCGCCGTGCGCTGGAGACCGACGCCCAGACCCCCAGTCGCTGCAACAGTGACTGAGCGTGAGCGTTGAGCGCCATCACCCGCGGATCAAAACCACTGGCCGCGATCGGGGCCGCCGCCGCGCGCGCTTCAATTAACACCACCCGCAACGGCAGTTCAGAGAGCGCCAGCGCCGCACAGCTACCCACCACCCCGGCACCAACCACGGCAATATCGAACGACTCCCCAGCCGCTGCCCGGCTGCTCACCGCAGCACTCCGCGATCGCTGCCCATACCAAACGCGGCAAACCGCTGCCGCAGCGGCGTCAGCCCCTCCATGGCCGCCAAGCCACTGCGCCGCAACAGCGCCGCGCCGGGCCAGCGGCTGGCAAACAATTTCGGCAGCCAGTGGCTGAATGCGATAGTCTGCTGCTGATCGCACTGCTGGCGCTGGCGGTAGCGCTCTAGTGCCGCGAGATCGCCCGCCTCCGCGCCGTCGAGGCGGGCGGCGAGCAGCTCATCGGCGAGTGCGGCGACATCGCGCACCGACAAGTTAAAGCCCTGCCCAGCGACCGGGTGCAAGGTGTGCGCAGCGTTGCCCAGCACAACCAAGCCGCGGCGCACCTGCTCGCTGCTGCGCTGCAGCCCCAGGGCAAAGGCACGCCGCTCACCAACGGCGGTCACCGCGCCGATACGCTCGCCAAATAGCTGCTCCAGCCGCTGGCAAAATTCGCTGTCACTGGCGTCCAGCCAATACTGCTGCTGCCCCTCGGGGTGTGTCCAGACCAGCGCCATGCGGTGCAATCCGGCGCTGTCCGGCAGCGGCAGCAGCGCCACCGGACCGCCCTCTGCAAACCGTTCGTAGGCGACGCCTTGGTGCGGCTGCGCCAATGACAGATTGGCGATGATCGCCTGCTGCTGGTAGTCGCTGCGCTGCCAGTGAATGCCTTGCGCCGCCAGTAGCTGGCTATCGCTGCCCTCGGCGCTGACCACTAATGCTGACGTCAACGCTCCGTCGCTCAATTGCAGCTGCTGCTGGCGACCGGCGCTGAGCCCAACCACGGCAACCGGCGCCCGCACTGTCACCGCTGTCGACGCCAGCGCCCGGTGCAGCTCGGCTAGCAGCGGTTGGTTTTCGACCACGTAGCCGAGCGCCGCCAGGCCGCTCTCGCTGGCCTCTAGGCGGGTCACCCCCCAGGAACCGCGCTCGCTGACATGTATGGTCGAGATCGGCGCGCAGTGCGGCTCAATGTGCGACCACAGCCCCAGCTTGAGCAGCAGTTGGCGAGTTGATTCGCTCAGCGCCGTGGAGCGCCCAGCCAGTACTGAGTCGCCTGGCAGCGGTTGCGCCGCCATCGCATGGCGCTCTAACAGTGTGATCCGCCACGGCGGGCAGCCGCCCTCGAGCAGCGTCTGGTGCTGTTCGGCGAGCGCCAGCGCCAGCAGAGAGCCCACTAAGCCGCCGCCGACAATGGCGATATCGCACGGCTCTGACACTGCAGTCATCGCTGCGCCGTCCGCATCAGTTTTTCGATCTCGCGGCGCTCAACCGGCACCGCGCGAGTGATGGTCTCGACACCGCGCTTTTTGACAATGATGTTGTCTTCAATACGCACCGCTATTCCGCGCCACTTGGCCGCTACCGACGTGTCGGATTGCGCGATATAAATGCCGGGCT
The DNA here is from genome assembly GCA_004535795.1 of Gammaproteobacteria bacterium LSUCC0057. Taxonomy (GTDB): domain Bacteria; phylum Pseudomonadota; class Gammaproteobacteria; order Pseudomonadales; family Porticoccaceae; genus LSUCC0057. The sequence goes on along the minus strand of SPIA01000002.1, from coordinate 484,961 downwards.
CAATGGTCAGCACCATGCCGGCTTCAAACTCTCGCCACTCTCCCTGAATTTTATAGTCGCCGACATCGTGCACATCCATGCCCAACCAGTGGCCGGCGCTGTGCATATAGAACGGGCGATGGGCACCGCGCTCAATCAACTCGTTGACCTCGCCGTCGAGTATGCCCAAATCGACTAGGCCGGCGGTGATTACCGCGACCGTGGTATCGTTGGCGACATTGAACGGCTGGCCCACCCGCACCGCTTTAATGGCGGCATTGTTGGCGGCCAAGACCAGATCATAGATGGCTGCTTGTTCGCGACTAAAGCGGCCATTAACTGGGAATGTTCGGGTGATATCGGCCGCGTAGTCGGCGTATTCGCAGCCGGCATCGATCAAAACCAAATCGCCATCGTTGAGCCGCGCGCGGTTGTCGATATAGTGCAGTGTGCAGCCGTTGTTACCCCCGCCGACAATGGTGGTGTAGGCCGGCGCCGCGGCGCCGCAATCGGCAAAGTGGTGCTCGATGGTGGCCTGCAGTTGGTACTCATAGAGGCCGGGACGACAGCGCAGCATGGCTTGGCAGTGCGCCTCGGCGGAGATGGTCGCCGCTTTGCGCATGATGCGCAGCTCGGCAGCGGTTTTAATCAGTCGCATCTCGTGTAGGGTGTGGTCGAGATCGACAAACTCACCCGGCGGCAGCGCGCCGCGCCCCTGGCGGTCACCGAGCTGCTGGACATAGCCCAGCAACTGGCGGTCAAACTCGGGCTGCTTACCAATCGCGTAGTAGACGCGCGACTTGCCCTCCAACATCGCCGGCAAGATCTCATCGAGGTCGGCAATCGGGAAGGCGTCGTCCATGCCAAACTGCTGCACCGCACCGCTCGGCCCGTAGCGAAAGCCGTCCCAAGTCTCGCGCAGTGGGTCTTTGTCGCGGCAAAACAGCACCGCTTCGCCCTGCTCGCGACCGGGCATCAGCACCAATACCGCCTCTGGCTCGGGAAAGCCACACAGATAGGCCAAATTGGTGGCCTGCTTGTAGCGGTAGTGGGTATCGCGCGAGCGCACCGCTTCAGCGGCGGCGGCAATAATGGCGATACTGTTGGGCACCATTTGCGCCATCAGATCGCGGCGGCGGGCGGCGTACTCTCTCTGGGTTAACACAGCGCCGCGACCTCAGTGAATGGTTGGCGCCGGCGGCTGCTCGCTGCCGCGCAGATCGTCGTACAACAGCTGTACTGCGACGCGAATATATTCACACAGCTCGGCGTAGTCGCGCTCCTCGTCATCGTCACCGTGCAGCTCCGTAGAGACCTGGGCGATGGCGGCGAGATCCTCAAGCGCTTCGCGGCCATCCTCGGTGACATTAAAAGCGCCGCCCAGCCCTTCACCAACCCCGGAGAGGAAGGCGCCACACCACTCGCCGGTCGCTGCAAGCCGCTCGCTCAGCGGCAGCTCTTCACTGGGCAGCAGCAGCTGAAAGCTAAAGCCGTCATCGCTGACACCCTCGACTACAGCCGCAATTAACTCGCGCAGCGCGTCGTCGGCTGCGCTGACGCGCTCTTCGTCGAGCGTCAGCCAGTCACTCGACAGCACCACCAACTCGTCGATGGTTACGGCACCGGCGGCGATGCGGCCACACAAAAAACCGTGGTATGAAGAGGGCGTGACAGCGACTTTTAACTGGTAAAAGAACTCTTCTATCTGATCAAATTGCACGGCGACACTCCACAGTTTTTGCCTCACAAGCGGCGCTATCCTAGCACCGTTGCCGAGCAGCTGCACCAACCGCCGGGGCGGTCGGCAACGCGGTCGGCTGCACGCATTGACCCCTTTGGCGGCCACCCCTATAGTGACAGCAGTGGTGAACGGGTATCCTCACCTAGCGAACTGGTGACTGTAGAATCATGGCTGATCAAGACTCCTCCATTGTGGCAAAACTCGACCGTCTGGTGGCGCTGTGCGCCCAGATGCAGCGCGACAACCAACAGCTTTTAGAGCGCCAAACCGCGCTGCTCACCGAGCGCAGCCAGCTGGTGGAACAAAATGAGCTGGCGCGACAAAAAATTGAACTGATGATCAACCGCTTGCGCGGCCTTAATGCCGACCAGTAGGGCTGCTATGAGCAATTCACTGAAAATTAAAATTCTCGACAAAGAGTACCAGGTCGCCTGTAAACCTGAAGACCGCGCGGCACTGCAGCAGTCCGCACAACTGTTAAACGACAAGATGCAGGAAATCCGCCGCAGTGGCGCCATTATCGGCCTCGATCGCATCGCGGTGATGACTGCCCTCAACCTCGCCTATGAACTGCTTGCCAGTGAGCAGAGCAGCAACGCCAGCAATGCCGATAATACGCTGCTGGCTACCCTAGAAGAGAAGATCGACGCGGCGCTGGACCGTTTTAGTTAATCTCTACTGAAACCGTGCGCGGCACTGTCTCGCCCGCCGGCGGCTGTGCTAGACTAGTCTCTCCTGGGGTGTTGGCCAGTCGCGAAGTCCTTGAGCCGATACTTTTTACCCGGCCTCGCTGCGTGAGAGCTGTTGTGCATGTCCGCTGGACGGAAAGCCTGAAGCACTCCCTGCGTCGCCCCCTTGAACCTTTCGGTTCAAGGCCATGCCGACAGCGGCACCTCGGGCCCTCATTTTCCTTCGATAGCCCTATGCCTACAGAGTCTCTACGCCGTCAACTGCGCCAGCGGCGCCGCGCCATAAGCCCAGCCGCGCAACAGCGCGCCGCAACGGCGGTCGCCGAGCAGCTACAACAGCAGCGCTGGTTCGCCGCCGCCCACCGCGTAGCACTCTACAGCGCCAGTGATGGCGAGGTGGCGACGCAACCGCTCTACAACGGCTGTCAGCGCCGCGGCAGCGACTGTCTGCTGCCGATTATCGCCCCACACCATCAGCTGCTCTGGGCGCTGTGGCAGCGCGATGCCATACTCACCGCCAACCGCTACGGTATTCTCGAACCGCCGGCGCCGTGGCAGATGTTAGCGCTGACGGCGTGCCAGGTGGTAGTGGTGCCGCTGGTCGGATTCGATCGCGACGGCAACCGCATCGGCATGGGCGGCGGCTACTACGACCGGGCGCTGGGTGCGCTGGCGAGCAGTAATCGGCCAATTACCGTCGGTATCGCCCACAGCTGTCAGGAAGTTGCTAAAATCACCCCGCAAAAGTGGGACATACCCCTCGACTACATTGTTACCGAACGTGAGCTCTTATGCGCAAAACAAAAATAATCTGCACCATTGGCCCAGCCTCCGACAGTTACGACATGCTGGAAAAACTGGCCAAGGCGGGAATGAACGTGGCGCGCCTCAATATGTCTCATGGTGACCACGCCTCTCACGCTCGGGTGATCAAGTCGATCCGCACCCTCAACCGCAAGCTCCACCACCCGATCGCCATCCTGCTCGACACCCAGGGCCCAGAGATCCGCACCGGCGATGTCGCCGATGAGCTGCATCTGCGCGCTGGTGATACGGTCTCGGTGGTGGCGCGCGGCGAGGTGGATGTCGAGGCCTCATCAATCCGCATCAATTACGAAGACTTGATCACCGATGTCAAGATCGGCGATATCATCACCGTCGACAACGGCCTGATCAATCTCGAAGTGTTGAGCAAAGAAGAGCGGGTGATGCAGTGCAAAGTGATCGATGGCGGACTGCTGAAAAGCCGTCGCCACGTCAACCTGCCGGGCATTCGCGTCAACCTGCCGGCGATCACCGAGAAAGATCGCCGCGATATCACCTTTGCCATCGAGCAGGAGGTCGACTTTATCGCACTGTCCTTTGTCCGCGAGGCCAAAGATATTCTCGAGCTGCGTGAACTGCTCGGCAATAAGGCCGACAAAATTAAGGCGATCGCCAAACTTGAGGACCAAGAGGCGATCAAGAATATGCAGGAGATTGTCGATGTCGCCGACGGCATTATGGTGGCGCGCGGCGATCTCGGCGTGGAGATACCGCTGGAAATTCTGCCGCGGGTTCAGCGCCGCATCATCCGCAGCTGCGCCGAAAAGGGTCGCCGGGTGATTGTCGCCACGCACATGCTGGAGTCGATGATCGACAACCCGATGCCGACCCGCGCCGAAGTCACCGACGTCGCCAATGCGGTCTACGAAGAGGCCGACGCTATCATGCTCTCGGGCGAGACCACTATCGGTAAATATCCGGTTAAATGTGTAGAAATTCTCGATCGCATCGCCCGCTCTACTGAGAACAGCCGCGGCCTGCGCTTTACCGACAACCTCGAGCGCAGCAACGACAAGCAGCAGATCGCTCAAGCGGCGGTCAACTTGGCCGAATCCATCGCCGCCAAGGCGATCATCGTGCCGACCCGGCGCGGACGCATGGCCGATCTGGTCAGCAACTGCCACCCGCAACAGTCCATTATCTGTGCGTTCACCAACGACAGTCGCACCCGCCGCCAGCTAGTGCTCAACCGCAACGTGCTCAGCTACCGCATCAACTTCAGCTCTGACCCAGAAAAGACGCTGGGCACAGCGGCGGCTATCATGATGCAGCGCGACGAGTTTAGTCCCGAAGACCGCGTGGTCGTGATCTCCGACGCCCTCGCCGGCACTGGTGTCGAGGCAATCCAAATTCGCCGTTTGGGCGACCTTTGCCAAGATCAAGCTAGCGAGTAAGCCGACTCAACCTCAGTGGCTGAGGAAGAACTGGTAAGCCGGATTGTCGGTCTCATTGCGCCACGGATAACCGATGCCATCGAGGAACTGCGTCAGCGCCTTCAGCTCGCTGGGCTCTGCCTGCATCGCTGCCAGCACCCGGCCGTAGGCATCGCCGTGGTTGCGATAGTGAAACATCGAAATATTCCACTGCCCGCCGAGCTGGTTCAAGAAGTTCGATAGCGCCCCCGGGCGCTCGGGAAATTCAAACGAGAAGACAATTTCACTGCCAGCCTGTGGCGCTGGACCACCGACCATATGGCGAATATGCGCCTTGGCGATATCGTTGTCGGTGAGGTCGGTGGTGTCGTAGCTGTCGCCGCGCAACTGAGCAATTAAACTGTCGCGGTCGGCATCGCCGCTGACCTGCACGCCGACAAAAATGTGCGCGGCGCGATCGCTGGCATAACGGTAGTTAAACTCAGTGACATTGCGTTTGTGCAGGGCGCGGCAGAAGGCGCGAAAACTGCCGGGACGCTCGTCGATAGTCACCGCTAATATAGCTTCGCGCTTTTCGCCGATCTCGGTGCGCTCAGAGATGTAGCGCAAGCGGTCAAAATTGACGTTGGCGCCGGAATCTATCGCCACCAGCACCTGGCCGCTAACCCCTTGCTGCTCGACATATTTTTTCAGCCCCGCCACCGCCAGTGCACCCGAGGGCTCACAGATCGAGCGGCTGTCGTCATAGATATCTTTAATCGCGGCACAGATCTCGTCGGTGCTGACAGTGACCACCGAGTGGATGGTGTCGCGCATTACTTTAAAGGTCTCCTTGCCGACCTGCGCCACCGCCGTACCGTCGGCAAAGATGCCCACCTCGGGCAGTTTCACCCGCCGCCCCGCCTGCATCGCTGCCTCAAGACAGGCGGCGTCGGCCGGTTCAACCGCAATTACCTTGACCTCGGGACGGACAAAATTGACGTAAGCAGCGATACCGGCACACAACCCACCGCCACCGACCGGGACGAAAATGGCGTCGAGCTGGCCGGGCAGTTGCCGCAATATCTCCATTCCACAGGTGCCCTGGCCGGCGATGACATCGGGGTCGTCAAACGGGTGAATGTAGACTAGCCCTTTTTCGGCGACCAATTGTTGCGCGTGGGCGGCGGCGGCGTCGTAGTTGTCGCCGACCAGCACCACTTTAGCGCCGCGACTGCGCACCGCATCGACTTTAATCGCTGGGGTGGTCTTGGGCATCACGATGGTCGCCTTGACGCCGAGCGTCTTGGCACCCAGCGCCAACCCCTGGGCGTGGTTGCCAGCGGAGGCGGCAATCACCCCGGCGGCGCGCTCGGCGGGGCTCAGCTGCAGCAGCCGATTGTAGGCGCCGCGGCACTTAAACGAGAACACCGGCTGCAGATCTTCGCGCTTTAACAGCACCTGATTATTGAGCCGTTTTGACAGCATCGGCGCGGCGTCGATCGGTGTCTCAACGACCAGATCGTAAATGCGCGCTGAAAGTATTTTTTTTACGTAACTGTCGCTGTGCTTTGACATCTGCCATCCCGCGCCTCTGGCGCTCTCACCACACTGGGCGCCACGCCCAGCTCAAGGCCGATATGTTACGGACAACCAGCGCACTTGACCAGCGACAGATTTGCGCCCAGAGCAGCACAACGCCGCGCCAATAGCATTATACTGTCGACCGTTTAGCCCCCGATTAGGAGAGCCGCGTGACCCAAGACCAACTCAAAGCGGCGGTAGCCGCCGCTGCCGTAGAAACCATTCTGCCGCTTCTCGACGACGACACCATTGTCGGCATTGGCACCGGCTCCACAGCCAATCTGTTTATCGACGCACTGGCGGCCCACAAACTGCGCTTTGCCGCTGCGGTGGCCAGCTCCGAAGCCTCGGCGCAGCGACTGCACAGCCACGGTATCGAGGTTGTCGATCTCAACAGCGCCGGGCAGCTGGCGGTCTATGTCGATGGCGCCGACGAGACCGATCCGCAGCTCAATCTGATCAAAGGCGGCGGCGCCGCTCTGACCCGCGAGAAAATTGTCACCGCGGCGGCGCGTCATTTTGTCTGTATTGCCGACGACAGCAAATGGGTCGAACAGCTCGGCGCCTTCCCGCTGCCGGTCGAAGTGATTCCCATGGCGCGCAGTTACGTCGCCCGCGAGCTGCTCAAGCTCAACGCCGATCCGGTCTGGCGCGAGGGGGTGGTGACCGACAACGGCAATGTCATCATAGATGTGCACGGGCTGTGGCCAATCCACAACCCCGCCGAACTCGAGAGCCATATCAACCAGATCGCCGGTGTGGTCTGCAACGGCCTGTTTGCGCAGCGCAGCGCCGACTGTCTGCTGCTCGGCAGCCGCGACGGCGTGAAACGCATCGAGCGCTAGTTTTGAGCGCCGTCGAGCAGCGCCAACAACGCGTCTAAGCGAATCGCCGCTTCACTGCCGGCAGCGGCGTAACTGCGGCCCTGGCGGGCAATATTGACGGCCAGTGCATGTTGCGCCAGCCGGTAGTGGGCACTGGCAATCAACAGGTAACTCTCAGGCTGGAAACGGTCCAAGCGCTGTGCCCGCTCAGCTAAACTGAGCGCCGCGCGCCACTCCCCGCGCCCCAGCTGAAACCAACCGCGCTCCAGTAGCTGCGCCACCGCCAGCGCCACCCCGGCGGCTGGGGCGGTATCGACCGGAGCGATCTGCTCGTCGCGCTCGACCGGCGGCGCGCTGCTCGCCGGCGGCGTAGCTTGGTCACTGGCCGCGGGCGGGCGCAACGTGGTGCAGCCAGCTGCGGCCAGTGCCAACAGCAATAGATAACAGTGACGCCAACTGGGCATAGCTCTCTCGCGGTAACGGTGGCAGGCGGGTCAGTTTAGCAGCTCTGTCACTCAATCGCTGCGCCCGCGCCACCAGTCGCGCAGCGGTGCCAGCCAGTCACCGCTGCGGCGCTGCGCGGCGCGCCCACACTCACTGAGCTGCTGCGGGGCGCTGCCGGTGAGGTAGGGCAGGAACCGGGCATCTCTACAGCCCTCGGCGCTCAATAGCTGCTGCGGCAGCTCCACCCAGGCATATTCCACTCCGGGCGGTACACCAAAAGCCAGCGGCTGCATGGCAATATTCGCCATCGTCTCAGCCCAGATCGGCAGCGCACCGCTGCTGCCGGTCACCGGCATAGTGCCGTTGTCATCGCGGCCGACCCACACCACGCCGAGAAAGTCGCCGCCAAAGCCGGCAAACCAGCTGTCGCGGTTGTCGTTAGTGGTGCCGGTCTTGCCGGCGCTGGCGACTCGCTCATCGAGCCACTGGTAGGCGCGCCGGCCGGTGCCGTCGCGCATTACCCCCTGCAAGGTGTAGTGCAACAGATGCATCACCTCGCGACTAAAGCGCTGCTCGACGCGGTAGTCGTAGCGGCGCAGCGGCTGTTGGTTGGCGTCGTAGACCTCGCGGATACCTCCTAACGGCGTGTAAAAACCTTCGGCGGCGATGGTTTGATAGAGCTGCGCCACCTCGATCGGGGTCAGCGCCAGCGCCCCCAATAGCAGCGCCGGGTGCAGCTCTGGTTCGCGTTGCAAACCGAGCCGGCGCAGTGTATCGAGCACCCGGTCGATCCCCAGATCAAGACCGAGATTGGCTGCCGCGAGGTTGTAGGAGCGTGTCAGCGCGGCAAATAACGGCAGCTCGCCGTGACTCTGTTTGTCAAAGTTTTGTGGCTGCCAGAGTTCGCCAGAATCGGTGGTCAGCGCGATCGGACGGTCCGACACTAGGGTGCTTAAGGTATAGCGCGAGGCGTGCTCTAACGCGGTTAAATAGATCGCCGGCTTCACCGTAGAGCCCACCTGTCGGCGGGCATCCAGTGCGCGATTGAAGCCGGCATAACCGGGCTGGCGGTCGCCGAGCATAGCCACTACCTCGCCGCTGGCAATGCGCACCACCGCGGCAGCACTCTGCAGTGAACCCGGGGCGATGTTGTGCTGCTGTTCGAGCTGCTGCAGACGCGCTGTCGTGGCTCGCTCCAACTGCTGCTGAATACGCGGATCAAAGCTGGTAAAAACGCGCAACCCCTCTGCGCGCAGGTCGGCGTCGCGATAGTCGTGGCGCAACTGCTGCTTGACCCACTCTAAAAACGCTGGGTAGCGGTTGTAACTGCTGCGCTCTGCAGCCACCACCGCCAGCGGCTGGCGCTGCGCCTGTTGCGCGGCGGCAGCGCTCACCACCCCTTCACGGGCGAGAATAGCTAACACCAAATCACGCCGCTGCAGCGCTCGCTGCGGCTGCTTCCAGGGGTTGTACCACGAGGCGCCCTTGCCCACCGCAACCAACAGTGCCAGTTCGTGCAACTCGAGCTCATCGATCGGTTTGGCAAAATAGTGGCGCGCCGCCAAACCGTAGCCGTGAATAGCCCGCCTACCCGCTTGACCTAGGTAGATCTCGTTGATGTAGGCTTCAAGTATCTGCTCTTTGCTGTAATGCCACTCCAGCAGCAGCGCCATGATCGCCTCGCGCGCTTTGCGCTGCAGTGAGCGCTCTGCACTGAGATAGAGGTTTTTGACCAGCTGCTGAGTGATGGTACTGCCACCTTGCAGTCGGCCACCGCTGAGATTGCTTTTCAGTGCCCGCAAGGTACCGCTTATTGACAGACCATAGTGTTGGTAGAAATGGCGATCCTCGACCGCTACCACCGCCTCGGCCAGTAGCGCCGGCAACTCGCTAAGCCGCAACAGCTCGCGATCTTCAAAGTGGGCAGGGTAAATGCCGCCGATGCGCATCGGCTCCAGACGCAGCAGGTGCAACGCGGCGCCGCTGGCATCGGCCAATGCGGTTATCTGCTCGCCGGCGACGATGTTCAGCCGCCGCGCCTCCTCGACACCATCGCTAAATTCAAAGCGGCGACTGTACAGTGCAAATTGATCGCCGCGCCGGCGGTAGTGGCCAGGGCTGTGCGGCTCATCAACAGCTCGATAGCCGAGCTGATCGAGCTCTTCCTGCAGCGCCTGGGCACTGACCGGTGCGCCGACATAAAGCTCTAATGAGCGGGCGTAAACATGCGCCGGCAGCGCCCATTTGCGCCCTTCAAAGGTGCTGCGCAGTTCACGGTCGAGAGCAATCAACTGCACCAGTAGCAGCGCCAGCAGCGCCGCCGCCAGCAGTCGCGCCAGCCGCCACAGCGGGCTCGCCGTCACTCTTTTTGGCCTCATCTCACTCCTCGTGGCAGCCGCTGGCCCGGCGTCACCCTTTGCCCGTTTCGCAGCGGCGCTTCTCATCGCACAGCATCAACCGCATAATACCGCAACCTGCGGTAAGGACTGACACCATGAACAAAAAATACCAACTCTATGCTCTTGGCAACGCCTTGGTCGATACCGAGATTGAAGTCGACGACAGCGATCTCACCCGTCACGGAGTGGCCAAAGGGGTTATGACGCTGGTCGATGCGCAGCGTCAAGCGCAGCTCAGCGCCGGCCTGCGCGACCACCTCACCTTGAGTCGCCGCGCCTGTGGCGGCTCGGCGGCCAATACCGCCATCGCCGTCGCCCAGTTTGGTGGCCGAGTATTTTTCTCGTGCAATGTCGGCGACGATGACAACGGCCAGTTTTATCTCGACGATCTCGCCGCCAGCCACGTCGACCACTGCGGCGAGAGCGGCCGCGACCGCGGCGCCACTGGGCGCTGTCTGGTGATGATCACTCCCGACGCTGAACGCACCATGAACTCCTACCTCGGCGTCAGCGATCAGCTCGACGACAGCAACATCGACTTTGCGGCACTGGCCGATTCCGAGTATCTCTATATCGAGGGTTACTTAGTGACTTCACCGGCGAGCCGCGCAGCGGTGGCGACGGCGCGCCAGTTTGCGCGCAGTCGCGGGGTCAAAATAGCGCTGAGCCTCTCCGACCCCGGTATCGTCGCCGGTTTCGGCGATGAGCTGCGCGAGATGGTCGGCGACCATATCGACTTGCTGTTTTGCAACGCCGCTGAGGCGCTCAATTGGACCGCGCAATCGAGCCTAGACGCTGCTCTGGCGCAGCTGGAGGGTGAGGTCGGCAGCTTTGCCGTTACCGATGGTAGCGCCGGCGCCTATCTCTTTGACGGTTACAGCCGCCACCACTGTGCCGCTCAAGCGGTTACCGCCATCGACACCAATGGCGCTGGCGATATGTTTGCCGGCGCCTATCTCTACGCCATCGGCGCCGGCCACAGTGCGCCGCAGGCGGGGCATTTTGCCAATGTCGCGGCCAGCTGTGTGGTCAGTCAGTACGGCCCGCGCTTGCACTCAGCCGAATATGCACCACTGCTTGAGGCATTGGCGCCGTAAACCGCGGTTAGTGGTGGCTATGGTCGCTGTCGGGAGCCATCCGCAACAGCGGCAGCGCTGCGCTCAACTCACCGCAACTACTAGTGATGGTGACTGTTAAGGCGCCGGCGTGGGCAGCGTGCCGATCGACACCGATGAACATCCAGTGCAACCCGCCCGGCGCCAGCGACAGCGCGCTGTTGGCGGCCAGCGTCGGCAGTGGCGCTGGCCGCATGCGCATCACGCCGCCCTCCATCGCGGTGCTGTGCAGCTCGACGCGCTCAGCTTGTGGGCTGGCCAGCGCTTCAATAGAGCAGGCTTGTGTACTGCGATTGACTATCTCAGCAAACCCAGCGGTCACTGTTTTACCCGGTGGCAGAGCCCGCACCCAGCCCTGCTCGACACTTAACGCTTGCACCTGGCCGTGCGCCGCCGCGACTAACGCGAGGCACAACGCCGCGCCGCAATGGCGCACCCATCTCGACACTGCCTGCATAACATACTCCCAAGTTTTTGCCTATGGCCGCGTGTTTGCGGCCGAAACCGCCACTATCATAACGCAATTGCACCGGCCTCAGCCAAAGCCCGTTTGCGGCAGCTTTCGCGGCGCCAAAACTCTGTTAAAGTAAGGCTACCTCAGCCGCCACAGAGTGTTGGCGACTGTCACTCGTGTAGCGGAGCCGTTCAGTGAAGACCTTTTTTCAACTTTTGATCCGTCGCGGCGCTCTGTTTTTGATGTTGGCGCTCACCGCGCTGCTCTCTGCCGCCGCGAGCAGCGCCACCCCCGCTTTACTGAGCAGCGAGCAGATCGAGTTTCTACCGGTAGAGCAAGCCTACCAAGTGGAGCTGTCACTGGTCAGCCACAGCGAGCGCGGCACGGTGGTGCGCAGTAACTGGCAGATCGCACCGGGTTACTACCTCTATCAGCAACAGTTTGCCGTGCGCGACGCGGCGGGCCGCGAGGCACTGCTGCAATTTGCCCCCGGCGAAGAGCTCTGGGATGAGTTTTTTCAGCAGCAGCTGGTGGTCTACCGCCACGCCACCCGTGTCACCGCCGAGTTTGGTCCCAGCGCCGCCGCGCAACTCGAATTGACTGTGCGCTCGCAGGGCTGTGCCGACGCCGGGCTTTGCTATCCGCCACGCCAACAGTGGTTTGCGCTCGACCTGAGTAGCGGCGCGATCAGCGAGCTGAGTAGCCCCACCAGCCGTGCCGGTGCAGCCAGTAGCGACCCCAGCGCGGCAGCGATCAGTGCCGGCGTTCTCGCCTCTGTGCTAGCGGCGGCACTGCTCGGCGGGCTGATACTGAATTTGATGCCGTGCGTATTCCCGGTGCTGTCGATCAAATTGCTCAGCCTCACCCAGCACCGCCACAGCGGCCACTCAGCGTGGCTGCACGGGCTGCTCTACAGTGCCGGTGTTATTGCCAGCTTTGTCGTCATCGCCGCGCTGATGCTGGCGCTGCGCAGTGCTGGCGAGGCGATTGGCTGGGGCTTTCAACTGCAGTCGCCGCTATTTATTGCCGCCTTGGCAGCGCTGTTTATTATTATGGCTTGCAATCTGTTCGGTCTCTTCCAACTCTCGTTCGGTGCCGTCAGCGCCACCCCAGCACCGACCCTGCCGGGCGCCTTCGCCAGCGGCGTGCTCGCCACCGCTGTCGCCAGCCCCTGCACGGCGCCGTTCATGGGTAGCGCGCTAGGCTTCGCCATCACACAGAGCAGCGGCGTGGCGCTGCTGGTCTTTGCCGTGCTAGGGCTGGGTATGGCGCTGCCATTTCTGCTGCTGACTCTATCGCCGCGACTGGCCTCAGCGCTGCCGCGCCCCGGCGTCTGGATGGAGCGCTTTAAACAACTACTCGGCTTCCCGCTGCTGCTGACAGCAGTGTGGTTGCTGTGGGTCTTTGCCGGACAGACATCCAACGACCAGCTGGCGCTGCTGCTTGTTGCCCTGGTACTGCTGGGGCTGGCTTGTTGGTGCTGGGGCGGTCTGCAACAGCAGCGTCGACTACCGCTGCTGCTATTGCTGGTGGCGGCGCTGGCGGGTACCGGTGTGGCCGCCAAGCAGGCGCTCAGCGCCCAGCAGCCGGCGCAGTGGCAGAGCTACTCGCCGGCCCTACTAGAGCGGCTGCGCGCCGAGCGCCGCCAGGTGCTGATCAACCTCACGGCCGACTGGTGCGTCACCTGCCTGGTCAACGAACGCCGCGCACTCTCTGGCGCGGCATTCCAGACGCTGCTCGACGCCACCCAGACCGTCTATCTGAAAGGCGACTGGAGCGATCCCGACCCGGAGATCACCGCCCTGCTCAACGCCCACGGTCGCAACGGCGTGCCACTCTATCTACTCTATCGCCCGGGCGCCGCACAAGCTGAGATCCTGCCGCAAATTCTCTCCAGCGACGAAATACGCCGAGCGTTGACGAAGTTAGCCGATAATTAGCCGAAAATCGGCTAACTTTGTTATCTTTTTGCCGAAGATAGCTAAATATCGGCTAAAAGTGGCGCATTTATAACAAATCGGTGGGCAACGGTCGCGATCTTGATAGGCGACCGCTTAATTTCGGCTAAATAACGGCTAAGTTCGGCGAAAAGGCCGCTAACTGTTGAGATCAATGGAAAAACCGCCGCCCAGCTAGACAGCTGCGCGAATTTGTTGCACACTTTGACCATTCTATACTCCGCCACGACAAACCCGAGGCTAGTGCGATGTCGACTCTACTAGTATTACACGGCCCCAATCTCAACCTGCTCGGCAGTCGCGAGCCTGAGATTTATGGCACCACCACCTTGGCGCAGATTGATGAGCAACTGGTCAGCCGCGCCCGCGAAGCGGGCCACCAGCTACTGACGTTGCAGAGCAACGCTGAAAACCAGCTGATCGACCGCATCCACGCCGCGCCGCAACAGGGGGTGGAGTTTATCTTAATCAATCCCGCGGCATTCACCCATACCAGTATCGCGCTGCGAGACGCTTTGGCGGGCGTCGCCATCCCGTTTATTGAGCTGCATCTCTCCAATGTTTACGCCCGCGAATCGTTCCGCCAGCACTCGGTTTTGAGCGATATTGCCCTCGGCGTTATTTCTGGTTTTGGCGCCAACAGTTATCAACTGGCTCTGACCGCAGCGCTCCACCATCTGCAAGCTGGCCGCTGACACTGCGCCACAACACCCACCAACAAGAGTGACGATTATGGATATTCGCAAAATAAAAAAACTGATCGAGCTGTTGGAAGAGTCCAACATCAATGAACTGGAGATCACCGAAGGGGAAGAGTCGGTGCGCATCAGCCGCGGCGCACCGATCGCGCCTGTGCAGTATGCCGCCGCACCGCCGCCAGCCGCGGTAGCGGCGCCCGCATCGACAGCAGCGGTCAGCGCGCCGAGCGCCCCCAGCACGCCGGCCGCGATCAGCGGCCACACCGTCAACTCGCCGATGGTCGGCAGCTTCTACCGCTCGCCTGCGCCTGGCGCGCCCGCTTTTGTCGAAGTTGGCAGCGCAGTTAAGAAGGGCGATGTCATCTGTATCATCGAAGCGATGAAGATGATGAATCAGATCGAAGCGGACAAATCCGGCACCATTGCTGCAATCTTGGTCGAGGACGGCGAACCGGTCGAGTTCGATCAGCCACTGGTCAGTATTGACTAAAGCGGCGCGGACTGTTGCCGACAACTACCGCTGTCGGCGCCGCCCAGCGTCACTATTTGCACCCCCCGAGATTTGAGAGTTCGCCATGACCCAGCCTCTACTAGCCAAAGTACTGATCGCCAACCGCGGCGAGATCGCCTTGCGCATTCTCCGCGCCTGCAAAGAGCTCGGCATTAAGACGGTCGCCGTACACTCCAAAATTGACGCCGATCTCAAACACGTCAAGCTCGCCGACGAGTCGATCTGCATCGGCCCCAACCCCTCCACACAGAGCTACCTCAATGTCCCTTCGCTGATTGCGGCGATGGAAGTCTCCGGCGCTCAGGGGGTGCACCCGGGCTACGGCTTTCTAGCCGAGAACGCCGATTTTGCCGAGCAGGTCGAGAACAGCGGCTTTGTCTTTATTGGCCCCAAAGCTGAGACCATTCGCATCATGGGCGACAAGGTAGCGGCGATCCGCGCCATGAAGGCGGCCGGTGTGCCGACAGTGCCGGGCTCCGACGGCCCGCTCAGCGAGGACCCCGCCGAGCTAAAAGCGACTGCACTGCGCATTGGCTACCCGGTGATTATTAAAGCCGCCGCCGGTGGCGGTGGCCGCGGTATGCGCGTTGTCGAGAGTGAGGCGGCACTGATCAATGCCGTCACGGTGACCAAAACCGAAGCTGCCGCCGCCTTCAACGACGGCACCGTGTATATGGAAAAGTTTCTCACCAATCCGCGCCACGTCGAGGTGCAGGTGCTCGCCGATGGTCAGGGCGGCGCTATTCACCTCGGTGATCGCGACTGCTCGCTGCAGCGCCGCCACCAGAAGGTGCTCGAAGAGGCTCCGGCGCCAGGCATCCCTGAAGCCGCGCGCCAAGCTGTGTTCGAGGCCTGCGTCAATGCCTGCAAACAGATCAACTACCGCGGCGCCGGCACCTTTGAGTTCCTTTATGAGGACGGCCACTACTACTTCATTGAGATGAATACGCGCGTACAAGTCGAGCACCCGGTCTCGGAGATGATCACCGGCGTCGACATTGTCAAAGAGCAGCTGAAGATCGCCAGCGGCCAGCCGCTCAGCCTGCGCCAAGAGGACATTGTGTTCCGCGGCCACGCCTTTGAGTGCCGGCTCAACGCCGAGGACCCCGACAGCTTCCTGCCCCAGCCGGGGCTGATCAAGGGTTACCACGCCCCCGGTGGACTCGGCGTGCGGGTCGACTCGCATATTTACGCCGGCTACCGGGTGCCACCCAACTACGACTCGCTGATCGGCAAACTGATCACCCACGGTGACGATCGCGCCACCGCGCTGGTGCGAATGCGCAACGCCCTCGACGAGACCGTGATCGATGGCATCAAAACTAATATTCCTCTGCATAAAAAACTGGTTGTAGACCGCGCCTTTCAAGAGGGCGGAGTGAATATTCACTACCTAGAGAAAAAGCTGGGCGACCTTTGACTGCACCCGAATGGATAGAGCTGCAGCTGCAGCTGCCGCGCGAGCAGTGCGAACTCGCTGAGGAGCTACTGCTGGCGCTCGAGGCGAGCTCTGTCACGCTGGAAGATGGCGCCGACCAGCCGCTGCTAGAGCCAGCGATTGGCGAGAGGCCGCTGTGGGATCTGGTCATCGTCAAAGGGCTGTTTGCCGGCGATGTTGCCACCGCGCCGATCGAAGCGGCGCTCGCCGCAGAGCTACCCCGTGCGCCGCTACAACAGCGCTGGGTGCCTCTCGATAACCGCGATTGGAGCCAAGAGTGGAAGCGTTACTTTGAGCCGATCCAGTGCGGCCAGCGGCTGTGGATCTGCCCGAGCTGGATGGCGCCGCCACAACCCGATGCGGTCAATCTGATCCTCGACCCCGGCCTTGCGTTTGGCACCGGCAGCCACCCCACTACCCACCTCTGCCTGCGCTGGCTAGAGCAGCTGCCACTGACCGGCGCCACCGTCATCGACTACGGCTGCGGCTCGGGTATTTTAGGTATCGCCGCACTGCTGCTCGGCGCCGAGCGAGTCATCGCGGTCGACAACGACCCTCTGGCGCTGACCGCCACCGCCGACAACGCCGACAACAATCAGATTGCCCCCGAGCGGATAGCCACCTATCTGCCCGAACACCTGCCGGCCGACAGCGGCGCCGATATTGTGCTGGCCAACATTCTCGCCGAGCCCTTAATCCAGCTCGCCGACACCCTCGTGGCGCTATTAAAGCCGCGCGGCCAGCTCTGTCTCTCAGGGCTGCTCGACAGCCAACTCGAAGCAGTCACCCGCCCCTACCAGCGCGCGGTGGCGTTCCAGCCGCCAGCGATCGAACAGGGCTGGGTACAGATAGCTGGCACTCTGCGCGGCTGAACCCGCACCCATAAAAAAACCGCCGAACGCGCGCGGCCGGCGGTTGATTTGCCCAGCGCGATTAGAGGCGCTGCAAGGCACAGAGTTTGTTACCCGCTGGGTCGCGCAGGTAGGCCAGGTAGAGTTTACCCATGCTGCCCTCGCGAATGCCCGGCGCGTCTTCACAAGCGCTGCCACCGTTGGCCAATCCAGCGGCATGCCACGCATCGCCCTGCTCTGCGCTCTCTACCGCAAAGCCGATGGTGCTGCCGTTGCCACAGCTGGCCGGCTCACCATTGAGCGGTTGGGTGATGGCAAATATACCGGTCGGCGTGATGTACATGTAGCGCTTGATACCGCTGTCGGTAACGTTCTCCATGCCCGGGCCGATGCCCAAGGTGCCGAGCACAGCGTCGTAGAATACTTTTGAAGCTTCGATATCGGTGGCGCCGAGCATAACGTGACTAAACATAGCAGTTCCTTAATCAGTAGTGGTGAGATTAAACAGTTATCTTGCTAGCTTACCCTGATCTTCGGCGACAAAAAAGATGCACAACCGCCTATCGAGCAGGGTGCTGAGCGCTCCGGTCGCCGGTCCGACTGCAGATTGCAAGCAACTAAATTGCTCACTTTTTAATCAGGCGGTTTTTCGGTATGATGGCGGCCCTTTTTTGAACCCCCGCCGCCCATGCGCGGCGACAGCGACCTGCGAGAGCGCCGTGTTTGCCATTGGCCCCTACCAGATAACCGAGCCGACTGTACTGGCCCCGATGGCTGGCGTTACCGACTTGCCATTTAGGCAACTCTGTCGCCAGCACGGCGCCGGGCTGGTGGTCAGCGAGATGGTCAGCAGCAACCCGGAGCTGCGCGCCACCCGCAAGTCGTCTTTGCGCCGCCAATTTGCCGGCGAGCCGGCACCGCGCTCGGTGCAGATTGCCGGCACCGAGCCGGCCACCATGGCCGCCGCAGCGCAGTTCAATGTCGCCGAAGGCGCCGAGATTATCGACATCAATATGGGTTGCCCAGCGAAGAAAGTCTGCCGCAAAGCGGCCGGTTCGGCACTGCTGCAACACCCGCAGCTGGTCGCTGACATTCTCACCGCAGTGGTTGCCGCTGTCGATGTGCCGGTAACCTTAAAGATTCGCACCGGTTGGGACAGCGACAACCGCAATGCCGTGGAGATCGCCAAGATCGCCGAGCAGGCCGGTGTCGCCGCTCTGGCGATTCACGGCCGCACCCGCGCCTGTCGTTTTAATGGCAGCGCCGAATACGCCACTATCGCCGCGGTGGTCGCCGCCACCCAGCTACCGGTGATCGCCAACGGCGATATCACATCGCCGCAGCAGGCGGCCGCGGTACTGGCCGAGACCGGTGCCGCCGCGGTGATGATCGGCCGCGCCGCGCAGGGTAATCCATGGCTGTTCAGCCAGATTAACCACTACCTCACCAGCGGCGAGTTGCTGACCGCGCCGAGCGACGACGCAGTTGCCACCACGGCGCTGGCCCACCTGGCAGCGCTGCACCAGTTTTACGGCGAGCTGGGCGGACTGCGCATCGCCCGCAAACATATCGGCTGGTACCTAGACGCCCACTTTAGCGGTCGCAGCGGCGAGTTTCGCGGCCAGTTTAACCGCCTCGATAGCGCCACCGGCCAGACAGCCGCACTCACTGAGTTTTTCAACCAGCTGCCAGCCACAACCGAGAGAGCCGCCTAATGCTCAACAACAGCCACGCCGAGCAGCAGCCCGACTACGGCGATCTGACCCCGCCGCGAACACTGCGCGACCACGTTGCCAACGCTATGGCCAACTACTTCGATAGCTTAGAGGGCCAACCGCCGGTCGATCTCTACAATCTGGTGATGAGCGAGGTGGAACCGCCACTGCTACAAGCGGTAATGAAACAGACCCGCAACAACCAGAGTCGCTGCGCGGAAATGCTCGGCCTCAACCGCGGCACGCTGCGCAAAAAACTCAAACAGTACAACTTACTCTAAACACCCTGTTACCCACCCTACCCGAGGCTTTCATGAGCGATCTAAAACCCGTCCGCCGCGCGCTGATAAGCGTTTCCGATAAAACTGGCATCGTCGACTTTGCCCGCGCGCTGCGCGGTTACGATGTCGAGCTGCTCTCCACCGGCGGCACCTTCAAGCTGCTCAGCGACAACGGCATAGCGGTCACCGAAGTGGCCGACTACACCGGCTTTG
Source organism: Gammaproteobacteria bacterium LSUCC0057 (assembly GCA_004535795.1). Taxonomy (GTDB): domain Bacteria; phylum Pseudomonadota; class Gammaproteobacteria; order Pseudomonadales; family Porticoccaceae; genus LSUCC0057. The sequence continues at coordinate 465,890 of SPIA01000002.1, read as the reverse complement.
CCGAGATGATGGACGGCCGGGTGAAAACCCTCCACCCAAAAATTCACGGCGGCATCCTCGGCCGCCGCGGCACCGATGACGCGGTGATGGCCGAGCACGGCATCGCCCCTATCGACATGGTGGTGGTCAACCTCTACCCGTTCGCCGCCACCGTCGCCGACCCCAGCTGCGACCTGCCGCGCGCCATTGAGAATATCGATATCGGCGGGCCGACCATGGTTCGCTCGGCGGCCAAAAACCACCGCGATGTGGCGATTGTGGTCAACGCCGGCGACTACCAGCCGGTGCTCGACGAGCTCGCCGCCAACGCCGGCCGGCTCGGCTATCAGACCCGCTATCAGTTGATGGTGCGCGCCTTTGAACACACTGCCGGTTACGACGGTATGATCGCCAACCACTTCGGTGCGCGCACCACCGACAATGTTGCCGGACTGTTCCCGGCCACCTACAACAGCCAGTACCACAAGCGCCAAGAGATGCGCTACGGCGAGAACCCCCACCAGGCGGCGGCTTTCTACACCGAAGCCAACCCAGTTGAGGCGAGCGTGGCCACCGCCACCCAGCTGCAGGGCAAGGAGCTGTCGTTCAACAACATCGCCGATACCGATGCCGCGCTGGAGTGCGTTAAACAGTTCGTCGAGCCGGCCTGCGTCATCGTCAAACACGCCAACCCCTGCGGAGTGGCGATTGCCGATAACTTGTTGGACGCCTACCAGGCGGCCTACGCCACCGACAGAGAATCGGCGTTCGGCGGCATTATCGCCTTCAACCGCGAGCTCAACGCCGCTACCGCCGAGGCGATCTGCGCCCAGCAGTTTGTCGAGGTCATTATCGCGCCGACGGTGAGCGAGCAGGCCGTCGCAGTAGTCGCCGCCAAGAAGAACGTGCGCCTGCTCGCCTGCGGCGCGTGGCCGGCCGAGCGCCCCGACGGCTTTGACTACAAGCGGGTCAATGGCGGGCTGCTGATTCAACAGCGCGATAACGGCGTGATCACCGCCGCCGACCTGAAGATAGTCACCAAGCGCCAGCCGACCGACGCCGAGATCGCCGACCTGCTGTTCGCCTGGAAGGTGGCCAAGATGGTGAAATCCAACGCCATCGTCTACGCCAGCGGCCAGCGCACCATCGGTGTTGGAGCCGGCCAGATGAGCCGCGTCAACTCGGCCCGTATCGCCGGCATCAAGGCCGAGCACGCCGGACTGCAAGTTGCAGGGGCGGTGATGGCCTCGGACGCATTCTTCCCGTTCCGCGACGGCATCGACAACGCCGCCGCCGCGGGTATCTCCTGCGTCATTCAGCCCGGCGGCTCGATGCGCGACGACGAAACCATTGCCGCCGCCGATGAGCACGGTATGGCGATGGTCTTTACCGGCATGCGTCACTTCCGCCACTAACCTCTGGAGCTGTTATGAATGTACTCATTATAGGCAGTGGCGGCCGCGAACACGCGCTGGCTTGGAAAGCGGCGCAGAGTGAGCGCGTGCAGACAGTGTTTGTCGCCCCCGGCAACGCCGGCAGCGCCGGTGAGACCAAGGTGCGCAATATCGCGATTGCTGTCAGCGACTTTGCCGCGCTGGCCGACTTCGCCAGCGACAACCAGGTCGGTCTGACCATCGTCGGCCCCGAGCAGCCGCTGGTCGAAGGGGTGGTCGACTACTTCGAACAGCGCGGCCTGAAGATCTTCGGCCCCACCGCCGGCGCCGCCCAGCTGGAGGGCTCAAAGGCGTTCACCAAAGACTTTTTGGCCCGCCACAACATTCCCACCGCCTTCTACGGCAACTTTACTGAGGTAGAGCCGGCACTCGACTACCTGCGCCAGGTCGGCGCGCCGATTGTTGTCAAAGCCGACGGCCTAGCCGCCGGCAAGGGGGTCATTGTTGCCATGACACTGGCCGAGGCCGAGGCGGCCGTGCGCGATATGCTCGCCGGCAACGCCTTTGGCGAAGCGGGCCACCGCGTGGTGATCGAGGAGTTTCTTGACGGCGAGGAGGCGAGCTTTATCGTTATGGTCGACGGCCAGCAGCTGCTGCCGATGGCGACCAGCCAAGACCACAAGCGGGTTGGCGAGGGCGATAGCGGCCCCAACACCGGCGGCATGGGCGCCTACAGCCCGGCGCCGGTGGTCACGCCAGACATTTACCAGCGCATCATCAGCGAAGTGATCGAGCCGACCGTGGCCGGAATGCAGGCCGAGGGCAACCGCTACCGCGGTTTTCTCTACGCCGGGCTAATGATTATGGCCGATGGCACCCCCAAGGTGATTGAGTACAACTGCCGCTTTGGCGACCCCGAGACTCAACCGATCCTGATGCGGCTGCAATCGGATCTGGTTGAACACTGTCTGGCCGCAATCGACGGCCGGCTCAATGCCGAACAGGCACAGTGGGATCCGCGCCCCGCGGTCGGGGTGGTGCTGGCCGCCGGCGGCTATCCCGGCGACTACACCAAAGGGCTGCCGATCGACGGGCTGGCAGCGCCGGCAACGGCCGACAGCAAGCTGTTTCACGCCGGCACCGCGCTGGCCGACGGCCAGGTTGTCACCAGCGGTGGCCGGGTACTGTGCGCCACTGCACTGGGCGCCACTATTGGCCAAGCCCAGCAGCAGGCCTACCGGCTCGCCGAGCAGGTCAGCTGGCAGGGGTCGTTCTATCGCCGCGACATCGGCTGGCGCGCCATCGCCCGCGAGGTTTAACCGCGCCGCGCCAACCAGACATCCAGCCCCTGGGCATTGAGGTTGATGTCCATCGCCAACAGTGCCAGATGCGCGGCGGTATCTAAATCTGGGCGCTGTTCTGCCAGCTGTGCGGCCATGTAGTCGGTCAACTCACGCTCGATGGCGGCACAGCGCTCTGCGCCAGCCGCCAGCGCTTGATGGCGCAGAGCGATGGCGCAGCTGGCGTCAATTTGTGCATAGAGCTGCTCGGCACAGTGGGCCACGGCGGTGACAGCACCATAGTGGGTCAACAATATCTGCCGCGGTGCCTTGGCCACCAACAACTGCACCGAGGCCACCAGCTTTTGCGGATCAAACTGCACCGGCGTGGTGGTGGTCAAAATAAAGTCGGGTCGCTCTGCATTGGCGGCAAACTGCGGATAGCGCACGCCAAACACGTCGCCGCTAAACCAGCTGCCAGTGTGCTCGTCCCAGAGACAAAAATGGTGGTTGGCGTGGCCGGGGGTGTCAAAAAACTGCAGCGCACGTCGACCTAAATAGAGTATTTCACCATCGTCGGGCGAGACCACTCGCGACGCCGGCACCGCGACAATCTCCCCGTACATCTCCTCAAAGCGAGCATTGCCGTAGACCGCACGCGCGCCCGCCTCTAACTTGGTGGGGTCGATCATATGGCGGGCGCCGTTGTGGTGAACCACCAACTCGGCGCGCGGAAACAGCGCCATCAGCACGCCGGCTCCGCCGGCGTGGTCGAGATGGACATGGGTTGGAATGACATAGCGTATCTGCTCGACCGCGATCCCCTCGGCGCGCATATACGCCGTCAGCTGAGCAACACTGTAGCGGGTGCCGCATTCGACGACGGCGTATTCACCATCGCTCTCCACCAAGTAAAAACTCGCCAAACCCGGCCGCAGGTAACCGGTATCGAGGCAGACAATGCCCTCGCCCACTGTTGCTGTTGCCACGCTCTCAGCCACACTCACTCCTTATTGCGCCGCCGCTTGCGGTGCAGTTTCTGGTTATCTCTCGAGCAATTATTATGTAAGATAACGCCACAGGCTAACAGCACTAATGGCACTGCTATGCTGCAACGACACCTCACCGCACTCGATAACCTCATCGCCGGCTTCGACCACGCGCTGCGCATCGTCGCCGCTCGCGCACCGGCAGCGCAGCGACCCAGCCCCGCCGCCGGGGTCGATCAGCAGCCGCTCAGTGCGGTAGACCGTCAACATGCAGCGGGGTTAATGCGGGTCAACCACAGCGGTGAGGTCTGCGCCCAAGCGCTCTATCAGGGCCAAGCGGCGACGGCCAAGTTGGCCAATGTGCGCACCCAGATGGAGCGTGCAGCCAGCGAAGAGATCGACCATTTGGCTTGGTGTGAGCAGCGCCTCAAGGCGCTCGACAGCCGCCCCAGCCTGCTCAACCCTCTCTGGTACGCGGCCTCATTTGCGCTCGGCGCCGGCGCGGGGTTAATTAGCGACAAACTCAGTCTCGGCTTTGTCGCCGCCACCGAACAACAGGTCAGCGACCATCTGCAGCAGCACCTAGCAGCGCTGCCAGAGCAAGACCTCGCCAGTCGCGCGGTAGTGGCGCAGATGCTCAGCGACGAACAGCAACACGCGCGCGATGCGCTAGCCGCCGGCGGTTGGCAGTTCCCAGCACCGCTGCGACGCGCTATGAGCGCAGTCGCCGCGGTGATGACAACCAGCAGCTACCGTCTGTAGCGCGCCGCTACCAGGGCTTGGCCAGCTCTTTGTCCATCTCCTTGACCGCCTGAAGTATCATCGCCGAGAGCCAGCTGTGCACCGCCGAGTGGCTGGTGCGGCGGTGCTGCACCAGCACAAAAGGGATGTTGCCCTGATGCGGCAGATCGGCGGGGAATGGCCGTTGGGCAATGGAGAAAAATTCGCGCTCATGGCTGAGGCCGTACTGCGTCGCCACCATCAAGGCATTGGAGCGCTGCACCGTCTCCATGGCGGTCATCAGCTGGTTGGTAACCAGCGCCTTGCGCCGCTTTAAGCCCATCTCCGCCAGCGTGCGGTCAAATCGCGCACTGGTGCTGGCGCTGACCCGTTTGGCAATGAGCAGGTAGTACTGTACGAACGGATAAGCGAGCAGATCGGCCAACTTAAGCTCCTCCTTGCTCGCCAGCGGGTGCTCACTGCGCATCCAGATTGCCGGTGTCACTTGCGTCAGCGGCTGCGTGACTAGCTCATCGCCAAACTCGCGATCTAGATCGATAGCAAAATCCAACACCCCCGAGGCCAGCTCCTCTTCGACGCTGGAGTCGGTGTCGCTGGAGATCGCCAGTGTCAACCCGGGCGCTGTGCGCGATAGCCGCTCGGTGATATGCGGCGCCAGCTCAAAGGCAAAGAATTCCGGTATGGCTACCGCCACCTCGCCCTCGAAGGTGGCCGGGTCAAAATCATCCAGCGCCACCATAGCCAAAATACCGTCCAACAGCTGCGGTAGGTGGCGCGCCAGCTCCTCAGCGCGCGGCGTGGCGACCAAGGTATTTCCGCGGCGGGTAAACAGTGGGTCACCGAGCTGATCGCGCAGCCGCTGTAAAATCCGACTCATCGCCGGTTGAGTGACAAACAGCCGCTCGGCGGCGCGGGTGACACTGCGCTCTTCTAACAGCGCCTGCAGCGCCACCAGCAGGTTGAGGTCGAGGCGTGACAACCGTTGTAGATTCATTGCTGCTCCCGAGCTGCGTTGAGCTCAACATGGTTATATCAAAAATGCATTCAAAATATTAAAACAATGCATTGGAATTATATTAGTAGGGTCACTAAAGTAGCAACCATAGAAACGGAGACAATAAAGTCTTCAGAGCTGAACCAAAACGTTAGTATCAACGCCGCGGCAGTCAGCTCACACAGTGAGGAGAAAGACCATGGCTTTAGTGTATATCTTGATGAGTTTTGCCGGTTTGACTGGTGTCGCCATCGCCCGCGATGAGCTGGCCAAAGCACGCCACACCGGGTCAGTGCGCGTCGCCGCCAATGACTGCACCATTGAGAATAACGCTGCGTAATGATAACAATGCATCTAATGCATTAGTTATATACCGGAACAGGCGCTACTATAGTTACCAGATTGATGAGTTTCACCAACCGCGCTGCGGCGAGGTTGGACCCCTACCCCTCCCTTGTGATCCTTCCAAGGACTTTTTAAGGAGCCTCCCCGGCTCCTTTTTTTTATCTTCAATTTGCCGCCAGAGGAACCCTCAGCGAGTCTCGCCAGCGTCGTGCAGCTCAAAATCGTGGCTGATCGCGACACCGGCGGCGCCGAGCATAATCGAGGCCGAACAGTACTTCTCTGCCGACAACTCCACCGCGCGGCGCACTTGGTTCTCTTTCAACTGGTGGCCGGTCACCACAAAGTGCAGGTGAATCTTGGTGAATACCGCCGGCACTGCATCGGCGCGCTCGGCGCTCAGCTCCACTCGGCAGTCGGTGACCTGCTGGCGCGATTTTTCCAGCATCGCCAGTACATCGAACGAAGAACAGCCACCGACACCGAGCAGTAACATCTCCATCGGCCGCACCCCCAAATTGCGCCCGCCAAGCTCCGGCGGCCCGTCCATCACTACACTGTGACCGCTGCCGGACTCGCCCAGAAACATCCGTCCATCAACCCATTTGACTGTTGCCTGCATGGCTGTTGCCTCTTGCTAAATTAGTTAAACATTTCCACCAGGCGTTGGCCCGGCTCGGCATGGCGCATCAGTGCCTCGCCGACCAGAAACGCGTTGACATGGTGGCCGCGCATAGCGGCGACATCGTCGACGGTGTGAATACCGCTCTCGGTGACCACCAGTCGATCGGCGGGGATGTTGTCCAACAGCTGGTAGGTGTTTTCCAGCGAGGTGGTAAAGGTGTGCAGATCGCGGTTGTTGATGCCCAGCAGTGGGTTGTCTATCTGCAGTGCGCGCTCAAGCTCAGCTGCGCCGTGCACCTCAATTAACACATCCAGACCGAGCGCAATGGCCTCGGCGTGGAAGTCGGCCAGCTGGGCGTCACTGAGCGCCGCCACTATCAGTAACACGGCATCGGCGCCAAGAGCGCGGGCCTCGACGATCTGGTAAGGATCAACAATAAAATCTTTGCGTATCACCGGTAGCAGCGTAGCGGCGCGCGCGCGCTGCAGATAGTCGTCACTGCCTTGGAAGAAATCGATGTCGGTCAACACCGAGAGCGCGCAGGCACCGCCGCGCTGATAACTCTGCGCGATCGCCACCGGATCAAAATCGGCGCGGATCACCCCTTTGCTCGGCGAAGCTTTTTTTACCTCGGCAATGACTGCGGCGCGCCCGCCAGCCACGGTGTCGGCGATGGCGGTGTAGAAGCCGCGCACCGGCTCTGCGTGTAGCGCACGCTCACGCTGCTGTTCAATGCTAACCAAGCGGCGGCGCTCGGCGACCTCTTCATGTTTGCGCGCTAAAATTTTGCGCAGCACCGTTGGCGTGGAGTCGACAGAGGCTGGAGGAGTAGACATACGGATCTCGTTGACGGTAGAGGTTAATCGGGGCGCTGTTGTTGGCACTGAGTGAAAGCGGCGAGGTCGGTGAGCTTGTTCAGCGCCAGACCGGTAGCGATGGTGTCGGCGGCCAGCGCTACGCCCTGTTTGGCGTTGCTCGCAACGCCGGCGACATAGAGCGCGACACCGGCATTCAAGGCGATGATATCAGCCGCTTTAACACCCGCCTCAGTGCGGCGTTTGCCGAGTGCATCGCGGATCAGTGCCAGCGACTGTTCGGCGCTGTCAACGATTAGCCCCGACAGTGTCTGGCGCTCAATACCCAAGTCTTCTGGCGTAAGTTGGTATTCACTTAACACGCCGCCTCGCCACTCCGCAACGGTGGTTGGCGCCGCTAAACTGATCTCATCCAAGCCGTCGTCGGAGTGAACCACCACCACATGTTCGGCACCGAGGCGGCCGAGCACCTCGGCCATCGGCCGGCAGAGCGCCGCCGAAAAGCAGCCGACCAACTGACGCTTGACCCCAGCCGGGTTGGTGAGCGGGCCGAGGATATTAAAAATGGTGCGCAAACCGAGCTCTTTGCGCGGGCCGATGGCGTAGCGCATCGCGCTGTGATGGGCCGGCGCAAACATAAAGCCGATACCCAGCTCGTTGACACAACTGGCCACCTCGGCGCTGCTGGCGTCAATCGCCACCCCGGCTGCCTCCAACAGATCGGCCGCACCACTGTTGCTGCTGACCGAGCGGTTGCCGTGCTTGGCGACCCGCCCACCAGCCGCTGCCACCACCAGGCTGGCCGCGGTAGAGACGTTGAAAAGATTGGCGCCGTCACCGCCGGTGCCGACTATATCGACCAGGTGTTCGCCGCTGACCTCAACACCGCTGACCAGCTCTCGCATCACCTCTACCGCACCGCAAATTTCATCGATGGTCTCACCCTTGAGACGCAATGCCATCAACAGCGCGCCAATTTGCGCGTCGCTGGCGGCGCCCCGCATCACCTCACTCATCACCGCATACATCTCGGCCTGATTGAGATGGCCGCCATCGGCGATCCGGCTCAGTGCTTCAACAATGGTCATCACCGCACTCCGCCGCTGGTCTTGAGGAAATTCTGCAACAGCGCGTGACCGTGCTCAGAGAGAATCGACTCGGGGTGGAACTGCACCCCCTCGACCGCCAGCTGGCGGTGTCGCAAACCCATAATCTCATCGACACTGCCGTCTTCATTCTGCGTCCACGCTGTCATCTCCAAGGCAGCTGGCAGCGACGACTGAGCAACCACTAAGGAGTGGTAGCGAGTGGCATTGAAGGGGTTCGGCAGGCCGGCAAAAACCCCTTCGCCGGTGTGGTAGATGGCGGAGATTTTGCCGTGCATAACCTGCTTGGCGCGCACCACCTGGCCGCCGTAGACCTGGCCGATACTTTGATGGCCCAAACAGATTCCCAGCACCGGTATACTCCCGGCAAACGCCTCGATGGCGGCCATTGAAATACCGGCCTGATCGGGGTCGCAGGGGCCGGGCGAGATCACCAAGCGCTCTGGCGCCAGTTCGCGGAGCTGCTCAACGCTGATCTGGTCGTTGCGAAACACCTCCACCTGCGCACCTAACTCGGCCAGATACTGCACCACGTTGTAGGTGAACGAGTCGTAATTATCGATCATCACTAACATTTAAAGTCCCACCAGAGGGTGCCCTGCACCTATTGTGCGCGCCATTATGCCCGAGACGGGCAGTGGCATAAACGCCACTATTGATTGACCATCGCCGCGGCGCGCATCAGTGCGCGCGCTTTGTTCATGGTCTCTTGCCACTCTAACTCTGGCTGCGAGTCCGCCACTACCCCGGCGCCGGCCTGAACATAGAGCGTGTTATTTTTGATCACCGCGGTGCGAATCGCGATGGCGGTATCCATGGTGCCGTCCCAGCCGATATAACCCACTGCGCCGCCGTAGATACCCCGTTTGACCGGTTCAACTTCGTCGATTATCTGCATCGCCCTAATTTTTGGCGCACCGCTCAGCGTGCCGGCCGGCAGCGTGGCGCGCAAGGTCTCCAGCGGACCAATGCCGGGGGCGGCGGTGCCGACCACATTGCTGGTGATATGCATGACGTGCGAGTAGCGCTCTACCACCATCTGTTCGGTGACTCTGACCGTGCCGGTTGCACTGATGCGACCGACATCATTGCGACCGAGATCGATCAGCATTAAATGCTCGGCAATCTCTTTCGGATCGGCGAGCATCTCTGCCTCCAGAGCGCGGTCTTCGGCCTCGCTGTGGCCGCGGCGTCGGGTACCGGCGATCGGCCGCACTGTCACCTCGCCATCCTCTAAGCGCGCCAACACCTCAGGGCTGGAACCGACGATCTGGTGGTCGCCGAGATTGAGGAAATACATATAGGGCGAAGGGTTGGTGTGGCGCAGCGCCCGGTAGAGGTCGATCGGCGCACCGCTAAACGGGGCACTGAGCCGCTGCGAAGGCACCACCTGCATCACGTCGCCTGCCAACACATACTGTTTAATCTTGGCTACTGCAGCCTTAAAGGGCTGCTCGCCAAAGCTGGAGGAGAACTGCTGGTCGATCGGCTCTGGCTGCAACTGCAGAGGCCGCTGCGGGGTCAGCGGCGCCGCCAGCTGCGCCTCTATTTCATCGAGACGCTGTTGCGCCTGCTGCCAGGCTCCGGACTCGCGGGCATCGACGTGAACAATTAACGTTAAGGTGCCGGCCAAGTTATCGAATACCGCCACCTCATCGGAAGCCATCAATAGAATGTCGGGGTTGGCGAGGTCGTCGACAGGGGCTGAGGCGGCCAATTTCGGCTCGACGTAACGCACCGTATCGTAGCCAAAGTAGCCCACCAAGCCCCCGGTAAAGCGCGGCAGATCGTCGAGTGTCGGCATCCGAAACAGCCGTCGGAAGCGCTCCACCTCGGCCAGCGCATGGTCAGTTCGGCGACTGACCAGCGGCTTGCCGTCGCGGACGATTTCGACATGATCGCCGGTGATGCGCAGCACCGTCGCGGTGGCTAACCCTATCAGCGAATAGCGACCCCATTTTTCACCACCTTGCACCGATTCGAACAGGTAGCTGTTTTTTCCGCCGGCCAGTTTCAGGTAAGCGCTCAACGGCGTTTCAGTGTCGGCGAGCAGTTCGCGGGTGACTGGGATGCGGTTGTAGTTTTGTTTGGCCAGAGCGGCGAATTGTTCGGGGGTCATAACAGGTCCTGAGAATAACAACAAAAAGAGCGATAAATCGCTGACAGCGTGCTAGCTAGATTGTGCCTCGCCAGCGCCCCGCTCTCTGTAGGATCATTGCAACGTTCATTCTCAGCCTTGCACATTAATAACTTGAGCAAGTGTAAGCCAACGCAGTGCCGTTGGCTATCCCAGCCGCCGAGCGGCTGTCACTGCTGCGGCGTTTTCACCGCAATAGTTTTCAACCAGAACAATCCGCGGTAGTCGCCGACGGCGAATCCTGTGGCGCGGTCGGCCGCATAGTTGGCGGCCAAAAAGTCACTGACTTCACCAGTCAACACCGCACCGTGGCACTGCAGACAGCCCTGCTGCAAATAGATCGGTTCGAGATAGCCGACGCTACCATCATTCAGCGCTATCTGGCGGGGTGCGCTGTCGCCGCCCTGCAGGTAGTCCCGGTGCGCCTCTAGCATCCACGGCTGCAAGCCATTAGCGGGGTTGCGCGGCTTGTGGCTGGCGCGCCCGACCTCGATCACCGCACTGGTCAAATTGCTCTGCAGTGCTGGCGCCATTAACTGGCAGGCCGCCATCGCCGCCAAGGTGCCGCCGTTGAGACCATTTTGCAGCGCCCCTTGGAGCAGCTGTTTGTAAGGCTTGAGCTGCTCGGCCTGCTGATCCAGAGTTGGCAGCGCCTTTGCAGCGCCGAGCGGTTCACTCTGCACCGGTAGCGCCAGGGCAAGTGCCAATAGCGGCAGGATCACTAATCTGGACACATCTCTCTCCTTGGCGCGGCGTTGCGGCGGATTACACCTTGGCCAGCTGCTCGCGCATTTGTGCAATTACCTCAGCGTAATTGGGGTGGTTAAAAATAGCCGATCCAGCGACAAAGGTGTCAGCCCCCGCCGCGGCTATTTCAGCAATATTGGCGACTCCGACTCCACCATCGACTTCAAGACGAATAGGGTAGCCGCTGGCGGCGATCAACGCTTTGGCCTGGGTCAACTTTTGTAGCGTGCTGGGGATAAATTTTTGCCCGCCAAAACCGGGGTTAACCGACATCAACAGAATCATATCGAGCCGCTCCATCACCCACTGCAGCTGATCCAAGCTGCTGGCGGGGTTGAGCACTAGCCCGGCTTTACAGCCGAGGTCGCGGATCAACTGCAAAGAGCGGTCGACATGCGTCGAGGCTTCGGGGTGAAAGGTGATATAGCTGGCACCGGCATCGGCGAACATTCGGATTAAATCATCGACCGGCTGCACCATCAGGTGAACATCGATCGGCGCAGTGACGCCGTGTTTGCGCAGTGCTGCACAGACCATCGGGCCAATGGTTAAGTTGGGCACGTAGTGGTTGTCCATCACATCGAAGTGCACCACGTCGGCGCCGGCCGCCAACACGTTGTCGACCTCCTCACCGAGGCGGGCAAAGTCTGCAGATAAAATGGATGGCGCAATAAGAAAGTCGGACATAGTAGCTACCTGGATAAATGGCGTGGCAAGAAACGGCTATTCTAACAACAACGGTGGGCAATCCGCAGCCGCTGTCAGCTGCCGTCGAACAGCTGGGCGGCACTGATCGGCAGTTGCCCGCCGCGCACCGCGCGCAGCAGATCTAATAGGTCGAGCACTAGACAGGGCTGGCCATCGTCGCCGAGCAGCGCGCCGGCCACCCCGGGTATCGCGTCGGCCGGCGGCCCTAACAGCTCGACACGCTGCTCACAGTAGTCACCGGCACGGTCAACCCGCAGCGCCAACTTCCAACCATCGCAGTCGACCAGCACCGCCGCGCCGCTGCTCTGCGCAGGGTGTGGAGCAAACCCCAGCAGTCGCGCCGCATCGGCCAGCGGAAACTGCTCACCACACTGCTGCTGAGCGTCGGCGGGGCTGGCAAACTGCTCGACACGCTGCACCGCGCGCCCGCTGAGAAAATACCTGCGCCCGGCAATTTGCACACTCAGCAGCCGGCGCAGCTCGACCGATATTGGCAGCTGCAGAGTAAATTGGCTGCCACCACCCGACTCGCTGTGCAGCGACAGTGCACCGCCGAGGTCTCTGGCAGCAGCGGCGACCGCCGCCAGGCCAAATCCTCGGCCGGCCACTGTGGAGAGCTGCTCGGCACTGCTCAAGCCGCCGCGCAACAGCGCTGCAATCAACAGCGGTTGGCGCTGGGCATCGGCCCCGGCGAGCAGCCCGCGCTGCTGAGCGATGGCGCTGAGACGGTCAAAATCGATACCGCGGCCATCGTCCTCGACCACAACGGTCAGTTGGCCGTCGCGACAGCGACAGCTGACGCGCAATACCCCTGTGGCCGGTTTGCCGAGCGCCGAGCGCTGCTCGCGCGGCTCGATACCGTGACAGATGGCGTTGCGCAACAGGTGCTCGACCAGCGGCACCAGCTGTTCCAGTACCGTTCTGTCGACCTGCGCGCTGGTCTCTATATCGATGCGCAACTCGACCGAGCGCTGCAGCTCCGCGGCGACACTGCGCACCAGTTGCCGCCAGCGCGGGAGCACACTGTTAATCGGCACCATACGCAGCGCCAACAGCTGGCGCTGCTGCGCTTCGAGCAGCACCAGTTGCCGCTGGTGAGCTAATTTAAGCGTGCGCTGCAACGCCGTCGGCAGCAGCTCTGCCGCGGCGCTCAGCTGCCCGAGCAACTGTTGCTGCGCCACGCGCGCCTCGACCATCTGGCGAATCAAACTGTCCAGTGCCTGTGGCTCCACCGCGATACGCTGCTGCACCAGCGGCACCGTCTGCACTGGCACCGCGGTGACTGGCGCGGTGGCCGTCGGCTGCAGCGCGCCATAGAGCTGATCGACAGCCTGACGCCACTGCGCGCGGCTCGCCAAACGCAGTTGGTTGGCATCGCCCAGCTGGCTCTCCAACTGGTGGGCCAGCTGGGCGAGCGACTGCTGACCGACCAGACGAGCACCGCCTTTAAGACCGTGCAGCTGATGGCAGAGCTGCTCGGCCTCAGCGGCGCTGAGCGGGCGCGGGTCATCGACCGGCTCAAGCAGCGCCAACATCGCCGCTAGCCGCTGCGCCGCCTCCTCGGCAAAAACACTCTGCAACTGTTCGCCCTGACTATCCATTACTGACAGCTCCACGGTGCCAACCAGCGGCGGCAATACTACCCACCTGCGCCGCAATCTCCGCGGCAGTCACTGCAAACAGCGCTGCCGGGCCCCACTGCGCCGGCGGCCGGCGCCGCTCCAACATCACTTCGAGCAGAGTCAACAGTTGTGCGATAGTCGCCAGCTCGGCAGTTTTTAGCCGGTGGTCTACCGCCCGGCGGCGCTCCTCTAGTTGCGCCGCCAAGCGGTTACAGGCGCTGCTAAAAAGAGGCTCGCCAAGCAGCGTAAGAGCCGCCGCTAACTGTTCAAACTGCTGTTGTAACTGCCGGCAGAGATCGCCGTCGATCGCCTGCAGCTGATGGTGATCGAGTAGCCGCTCAATTCCGACGATGGTAACTGCCAACTGCTCCGCCATCGCCACTCGGGCACTGTGTAACTGCGCTGCATCGGCAGTCAACGGCGATGGCGCACCGACACTGGCAGCGCGCAGCAGGCAGGCTAATTCTGCGAGCTGCTCACAGAGCTGCTGCTGTTGCCAAGCGGCGAGCGGCTCGCTCTGTTTAAGGTAGTTGAGCATTGCCGCCGGCGCAAATGACAACGCCGCCAGCTGCTCTGGGAGCAGCACCAACACCGCCGACAGGGTGCCGCCAGCACCGTCGACACAGCGCCTGCGCTCCAAGTCGTGCACCACCGTGGCGAGCTCGGCCAAACACTCGCCGGCCAACAGCGCCTCTGCACTGGCGCTCGGCGAGGTTGCGCAATGGTCACCGGCGACCGCCGCTACACCCGGCTGCTGGCGTTCGAGCCACGCTTGCTGATCCGCTGACGGCGGCTGGTCATCGCCGTGGCAGTAGAGATCGAGACCGGCCAGCACCGCCAGCAGCGCTTGGCGGCTGTCGGCGCCGGCGTTGAATAACTGCCCAGAAAACGGCTGCAGAGCGATTATTTTTTCCAGCCAGCGGCGCGGCCAGTGCGCCGGCAAAGCGAGCTGATTGAGCTCGGCGGGCGGCTGCCAACCGCGCTCAGGGCTGCGCAAAAAAGCGACTAGGCTGGCCCGCAGTGGCTGCGCCAGCGCCGACCGCGACTGCTGATGCTGGCCACCCAGTGGCTGCACCGCAAGCGCCGCCAGCAACTCTGCGCGCTGCGCGGCCAGCAGTACCGACTCTGTTGGCGGAGCATTAAACAGCTGCTCGAGGCGCACCGCGGCAGCCTGATTGTCAGCCAACAGCAATAGGGCGTGGAGCTCTCGCCACTGCGTCAACTCTACCTCACCACTGTCCAACTGATGCGCCGCGGCGGCGATCAATGCGGCGCTGTAGCGGCGCTGTGGCGCTGCGCTCATTCGCGCTCGATACCCGGCTTGGGCGTATTGGCCAGCAGTAATTCGATCTCCCGTTCAAACGCTTCCAGCGAGTTGTGCGCTGGCTGCGACTCTGTTGGCGGCTGATCACTGGCGGCGCCGACATCGCCCAGCGTAAAGTGGCTGATCGAGCGGCGCATCTCCAGTGCCAACTGCGCCAACTGTTCGGTTCGCTCACTGTTGGCCTGACTGCGCGACAGTGTCGCCGCTGCCTGGCTCTGCACTTCACCAACACCGCTGGCGATCTGCTTGGCTTGTTCGGCTTGTCGTTGGCTGGCGGTGGTGATCTCTGCCATCAGCGGCAGCAGCGCCTCAGCGCCCTGCTCTATCGCCGTGAGCGCCTCTCCGGCCGCGGCGATGCGCTGTTTGCCAACGGCCAGCTCACTGCAGCTGTACTGCATCGCTTGGTCTGCCGAGCGGCTGTGCTGCTGCACGGTATCGATCAACTCGCCAATTTCGGCAGCAGCGGTAGCGGCTGACTCGGCGAGCCGTTGAATCTCGTCGGCGACCAGCGCAAAGCCGCGCGCCTCGGCGCCAGAACCGGCCGCCTGAATGGCGGCATTGAGCGCCAAAATATTGGTCTGATCAGCAATCTGCGTGATCACCGTGGCGACCTTATCGATCTGCTGGGCGCCGGCGTGGAGCTCGGCCAAGGAGTGCGCCGCCGTGGTAATAGCGGCATCGATCTCATCGACACTGGCCGAACTTTGTGCCACTCGCGCCACCCCCTCGACGGCAGTATCGCGCGCCTGCTGTGCCGCGGTGGCGGAGTCGCTGGCGCGGCTGGCTATAGCATCGACCGAGGCCGCCAGCTGCTCGAGTGTGGCGCTGGCGGTACTGAGTTGTTGCAGCTGCTCACTGGCCCCAGTGGCGAGCTGCTGCGAGACCTGTTGGTGACTCGCACTCTGCTCGCCAAGCTGTTCGGATTGGCGAGCCGCCGCTGCTACTAGGCGCCGCAACGCCTCGATCGCTGCGTTGATAGAGCTTGCCAGCACCGCCGCAGTTGGCGTCGCGGCGCTCAACTGACGGGTTAAATCGCCTTCGCCGATAGCGGCCAAATCGGCGATCAGCTGCTCCAGTTCGTGCTGCTGCTCGCGGTGCTGATTGCGCTCGAAGGCGCGTAGTTGGGCGGCGCGACGCCAACCCAGCAACAGGGCGAGCAATAGTGCCGCCAGCGCCGTCAGCGCCGACCACTGCAGCGGTGGCGCTGCGCGCTGCCACAGCGGCTGCGCAGCGCGGCGACGAATTTGCTGTTCAATAGACTCCAGAGCCTGCAGCAGCGGCTGCTCCGCCGCCACCAGCAGCTGCCGCGACCGGTAGAGCGTCAAAAAAGCCGGTAAGTTCTGCTCGAATTCGACCAGCGCGGTCTCCACCGCGCCGAACAGAGCCATCTCTGTCGCGACATCGACTTGGTTGTGACCGAGCGCCTGCAACGCCTGTAGCGCTTGCGCGATATCACCGGCGCGGCCCCGCAACTGCGCCACCGCCGCCTCATCCAACTGCGGCTGAGTCGCCAGCGCAGCAATGTCGCGATCCAACCGCTGCAACCACCACAGTTGCTGCTGCGCCAACACTACCGTCGCCGCCTGTGCGCCGGCGGCGATCAACCGCTCCACTTGCTGCTGCAACCGCTGTTCAAGTGACGGCAGCGCCCGGGCAGACTCGTCGACCAACTGCTGCCACTGTTGCGCAGCACTGCGCTGCGCTAACAGCGTAGCGATCTCGGCGCGCAGCGTGGTCAGCGCCTGATCGAAGGTCTGCGCCGCCGGCGACAGTGGTTGCAGCTTGCCGTGACTCTCACTGTGCAGCTGTTTGTAGAGCCGCCCCCAGCTAGCGTAGAGAGCCTCATCGCTGGCGGCGAGTTGATCGAAATGCTCGGCTCGACCGCGGGGCAAGGCGGCGGCCAGCGACGGCAGACGCCGCAACTCACTGCGCAGTAGCGCGGCATTGTCAAGTCGACTCTGATCGCTCAGTTGGGCGCGGTAGAGCTGCTCGGCAAACAGGCCTGTCAGCGCAGCCGCCACTACCGCGACGACTAATACCAGTTTTGTTATCCATTGGGTCATGCTGACTCTCTCACCGTGTAATCACTTTGCCGCCGGGATTGTTGTCGGCCGCAGACGCAGCGCTGTGAATGCCGGCTGCACGGCAAAAGTCTGGTAGAGCGCGGCGACACTCAAACAGGCTGTGCGGCTGCCGCGGTCCTCGACCCACCACGGCTGGCAGAGCTCTGCCAGCGCCGCTGGCAAAGAGTGCGACGATGGCGGCTGACAGCGGCTCGCGGCGATGATAGCGCCCACGGTTGAGACCGCCAGCGCCACACACTGCTGTTGCCACTGCAACAGCAGCCACTTGGCAGTAGCGGTTGGCGGCTCGCCGACCAAGCCGGCCAAATCGACCACGGTGACGGCGCGGCCGCGCCACGCAGCCACCCCCAGCAGCCACTGCGCACTGTGTGGTAGCGGCTCTAGCTGCGCCGGCGCGACCACCCCGAGCAGACTTTCGAGCTCTACCGCCAGCGGCTGGCCGCAGCCGCTAAAAGTGGCATAGCGGGCTGGCTCCGACGGCTGTGACGGCGGTGTTGCATCGCTCACTGCGCGGGGCTCGCGGTGGGGTTGTCTACTGGGTAGTCTGCAGAGTTTTCTCGCTGCGGCTCTGACCCGGCGCGCGGCGGGCGGATCAGCGCGGCGCCGACCGCGGCTAGTAACTCCTCGGCACTAAACGGTTTTATCAGGTAACCGTCGGCGCCACTGAGTCTGCCACGGGCCTGATCAAACAAGCTGTCCTTGCTCGACACCAACAGCACCGGCAACTGCGCAAACTCGGCGTGACCGCGCAGCAGCGCGGTGAGCTGCAGGCCGTCGAGGCGCGGCATCATAATATCGACCAGCACCAAATCGGGGCGCTGCGCCACCACCACTGCCAGGCCGTCGTAGCCGTCCTGCGCTTCCACCACTGTGGCACCCGCCCGCGCCAACACTACATTGGCGGCGGCGCGTACCGTCTGACTGTCGTCAATCACGGCAATTCGGTAGGGGCTCAGGTCCATGGCAATTGCTCTTGTTGGTGGCGGCTTGGTTGGCCGCTGGGCCAGGGTATTCTAACGCTATTCCCCGCCTCGCCACAGTGGCAAATATTCGCTGCCGGGGTGACAATACGCCGCTACTGAATGACTCACTGGAGAGCGCCGTATGGCCAGAACACTCGGGGTAGTAATGGACCCTATCGCCACCATTAACTTTAAAAAAGATACCACACTGGGGCTGTTGTTGGCGGCGCAACGGGCCGGCTTTAACCTGGTCTATATGGAACAGTGCGACCTCTACCTCGAGGGTGGCAGCGCCGCCGCTTCGATGCGACCGCTCACCGTCTTTGATGACCCACTGCAGTGGTACCAGCTCGGCGCCGCCGACGACGCGCCGCTATCGACACTGGACGCCATCATCATGCGCAAAGACCCGCCGTTTGACGGCGAGTTTATCTACTCAACCTATATCCTCGAGGGGGCCGAACGCGAGGGGGTACTGGTGATCAACCGCCCGCAGAGCCTGCGAGACTGCAATGAAAAAGTCTTTGCCACGCAGTTTGTCGGCTGCACCCCTGCGCTGCTGGTCAGTCGCGACCAAGAGCGGCTGCAGCGCTTTCACGCCCAGTACGGCGATGTGGTGTTCAAACCGCTCGACGGCATGGGCGGCAGCTCTATCTTCCGGGTCCGCGAGGGCGACCAAAATCTCAACGTCATCTTGGAGACACTGACCCGCCACGGCCGCGAGACGATCATGGCGCAGCAGTTTTTGCCGCAGATTGAAGCTGGCGACAAACGTGTGCTGGTGGTCGACGGTGAAGTGATCGACCACTGTCTGGCACGGCTGCCCAGCGGTGGCGATTTTCGCGGCAATCTCGCCGCCGGTGGCCGCGGCGTGGTGCAACCGTTGACGGCGCGCGACCGTGAAATCGCCGCCGCGGTGGCGCCGACCTTGAAGCACAAAGGGCTGCTATTCGTCGGCCTCGACATCATTGGCGACTACCTCACCGAGATCAATGTCACCAGTCCGACCTGTCTGCGCGAGATAGAGGCGGCCACAGGGCTCGCCATCGCTGACAAATTGGTAGGGGCGATCATTCGAGAACTCGACGTGCGAGACTTGCAGTAACGGCCGGGGAGCCCCATATTGCAGTTATGAGCGGCGCTAACGACACACCATTTACCTCTTTTAAGCATCACTTTTTGCTGGCGATGCCGGGTCTTGACGACCCCCACTTCGACCACGCGCTGATCTATCTGGCCGAGCACACCGCCGACGGCGCTATGGGCTTTATTGTCAACCAGCAGCTCAATATTCCGCTCAGCACGGTATTCAAGCAGCTGCAGTTGAGCTTTGATGAGCAGTGCGGCTTGGCGCCGCTGTTTGACGGCGGGCCGGTACAGCGCGACCGCGGGTTTATTCTGCACCCGGCCGGTCGGCGTCAGTGGCAGTCCACCACCCAGTTGCACAGCGATATCTGCCTGACCGCTTCGCAGGACATTCTCGCCGATATGGCGCTCGGTCGCGGCCCCGAGGCGGCGCTGGTCACCATCGGCTACTCCGCCTGGTCGGCTGGCCAGCTAGAGCGCGAGCTGGCCGACAATGTCTGGTTGACCCTGCCCGGTGATAGCGACATCTTGTTCCACACCCCGCTCGCTGAGCGCAGCCAGGCGGCGGCGCGCGCTATCGGCCTCGATCTCAACGCGCTCGCCCACGACGCCGGTCACGCCTAGATGCCAGAGCACGGCGGAGAGCAGCTGTTGGGGTTCGACTTTGGCCTCAGCCAAATTGGCGTCGCCAGCGGCCACAGTGGCAGCGGTTTAGTCTCACCACTGCAAATACTCAACTGTCGCGACGGCGGCCCGCCGTGGCCGGCCATTGAAAACTTGATTGCACAGTGGCAGCCGGCGCGGCTATTGGTTGGGCTGCCACTCAATATGGATGGCAGTGACAGCGAGTCGACCCGATTGGCACGGCGCTTTGGGAACCGCCTACACGGCCGCACCGGTATCGCGGTGAGCTGGGTGGATGAGCGTCTCAGCAGTCGCGAAGCGCGCGAAATCAACCAGCACAGCCACCAGCGCCGCCGCCACGACCGCATTGACGATTTAGCGGCTGCGCTGATTGTGCAGCGCTACCTCGACCAGCTCGCCGCGCGCTAGAGGGCGTCGGGATGGCGAGCCTGTTGGCGCGCTACCGACAACTCGACCACGCCGCTGGCCACCAGCTGCGAGAGATGCTGGTCGAGAGTCTGCATGCCGAGCGCTGCGCCACTTTGCAGCGCCGAGTAGATCTGCGCCACTTTGTCTTCGCGAATCATGTTGCGCACTGCGGCGCTGGCAATAAGGATCTCCTGTGCGGCAACCCGGCCGCCGCCGACCTTTTTTAGCAGCGTCTGCGCTACCACCGCCTGTAAAGACTCCGACAGCATCGATCGCACCATGGCTTTTTCGCCGGCTGGAAACACATCAATTATCCTGTCGATGGTCTTGGCCGCCGACGAGGTGTGCAGCGTGGCGAAGACCAGATGGCCGGTCTCCGCAGCCGTCAATGCCAACCGGATAGTCTCCAGATCGCGCAGCTCACCGACTAGAATCACGTCGGGGTCCTCGCGCAGCGCCGAGCGCAGCGCCGCACTAAAACTGTGGGTGTCGCGGTGCAGTTCGCGCTGGTTGATCAACGACAAGGCGCTGTGGTGAACAAACTCGATGGGGTCTTCAATGGTTAAAATATGGTCTTGGCGATGTTTGTTGATGTAGTCGATCAATGCCGCCAGCGTGGTCGACTTGCCCGAGCCGGTCGGCCCGGTGATCAACACCAGACCGCGCGGCAGTGCGGCGATGCGCCTGAAGATCTCGCCCAGCCCCAGCTGTTCCAGGCTCAACACCTCGCTGGGGATCGTTCTAAATACTGCACCGGGGCCGCGGCTGTGCTGAAAGGCGTTGACCCGAAAGCGCGCCGTGCCGGGCAGCTCGTAGCTGTAGTCGCACTCCAGGTTCTGCTGCCACTCGCTGCGCCGCGCCTCGTCATGGTCGCCCAAGGTCGCCGCGATCATCGCCGCCACTGTCTCGGCGTCGAGCGCCGGCAGGTTAATCTGGCTGACCTCTCCGTCCACCCGCAGCATCGGCGGCAAACCGGCGGAGAGGTGCAGGTCGGAGGCACCCTGAGCGGCACTAAAGGCCAGCAGTTGGTTGATATCCACATTTAACTCCACTGTCAGCGCCGCAACAGTTCACCCGCTGCGACGAGTTACAGTATGCTGTGCGCTGGTGTGCTAGGACTCAGCAAACTCATGAACTCAATTGCCGACAACATTAGCGCTGTGCAACAGCGGTTGCAACACGCGTTGCGCGGCGCTGGCCGCAACAGCGACAGCGTACAGTTGCTGGCGGTTAGCAAAACTCAACCGGTGGCCGCCATTCGCGCCGCCGAGCGGGCCGGGCTGAAGGCCTTCGGCGAGAACTACCTACAGGAAGCCGAGCAGAAAATTGCCCAGCTGCAGTCGCCTGGCGCGCCACTGCAGTGGCACTTTATCGGCCCGCTGCAAGCTAACAAGACCCGCCGCGCCGCCGAACTGTTTGACTGGGTGCACAGCGTCGACCGCCTCAAGATCGCTCAACGGCTCGCCGCCCAGCGCCCCGCTGCGCTGGCGCCGCTGAATATCTGTCTGCAGGTCAATATCGACGACGAACCGAGCAAGGCGGGGCTGCGACCCGCCGAGCTGGCCGAGGTTGCCGCGGCGGTGGCGACGCTGCCCGGCATTCGGCTGCGCGGGCTGATGGCCATTCCCAAACCGCGCGCCGCCATTGAGCAACAGCGCGCGCCGTTCGCCGCTCTGCGCGTGTTGCGCGACAGCCTCAATAAACAGCTTACAGCTCTGCAGCAGCAACCCATGGATACCCTGTCGATGGGCATGTCTGGCGATCTCGAGGCAGCAATTGCCGAAGGCGCCACCATCGTCCGTGTCGGCAGCGATATTTTTGGCGCGCGCGCGCCACTGCGTTAGGATAGCGTAACCCCAGCAAGCAACGACCACGGACTCTGTACTATGTACCCTCTTTTGTTTATCGGTGGCGGCAATATGGCGCGCAGTCTGATCGGCGGCATTATCGCCGCTGGCCACAGCGCGGAGGCGATCACCGTCTGTGAACCGAATGCCGATGTCGGCGCAGCACTGGCGCGCGACTTTGGCGTGGTGGTGGCCGATGCCAGCGCCGCGGCGCACTGTGCCGCTGCCGCCGAGGTTATTGTGCTGGCGGTAAAACCACAACAGATGGCAGCCGTGGCAGAGCCCCTGGCGGCGGCAGTGAGCCACCGGCCACTGCTGGTCTCTATCGCCGCCGGCATTGACTGCGCCGCCCTCGCCCATTGGCTGGGCGCCGCCACGCCGCTGGTGCGCGCCATGCCCAACACCCCAGCGCTGTTGCAACAAGGTGCCACCGGGCTGTATGCCGCCGACTCGGTATCGCCTGCGCAGCGCCAGCGCGCCGAGCAGCTGTTTTCAGCAATTGGCGTCGCTCACTGGGTGGGCCGCGAGGAGCTGATCGATACCGTCACGGCACTCTCCGGCAGCGGCCCGGCGTATTTCTTTCTGCTTATGGAGCTGATGGCGAAAGTCGCCGAGGAGATGGGGTTAGATGCCGCCACCGCCCACCAACTAGCGGTACAGACCGCCCAAGGTGCCGCCGCTATGGCGCGCCACAGCGGTGATAGCCCGGCCACACTGCGCGGCAAGGTCACCTCCCCCGGCGGCACCACCGAGCGCGCGCTGGCCATTTTTACCCGCCAAGGGCTGGAGTCGACGGTGCGCGCGGCGATGTTGGGCGCGGCCGAACGCAGTGCCGAGATGGCTGCCGAGCTCGGCCCACAGCCGCATAAGGATTAAACAATGAATTTTTTACTGGGTATTGCGGTACAACTGCTCAGCAGCTTGTTTTTGATCCGGCTGTTATTGCAAGCGGTTCAGGCAGACTTCTACAACCCGCTGTCGCAGACGGTGTTTAAGCTGTCGGCGCCGGTGGTCGAACCGCTGAGTCGGTTGTTGCCGTCGATCGGTCGCCTCAACTGCGCCGCTCTGGCGGCGGCGCTGGGCGTGCGCTTTGGCTATTTTCTGTTCGCCGGCGCCAGCCCTGTGGTGGCTCTGTTGCAGTCCAGTTACGGGCTTTTAGTGCTGCTCATGGACCTCTACTTTTGGGCGATCTTTATCATCATCATCGCCAGCTGGGTCGGCAACGGCAGCAACCCGCTGCTGCGCGTGATAGCGCAGTTGGTCGAGCCTTATATGGGTGTTTTTCGCCGCTTTATTCCACCGCTGGGCATGCTAGATCTATCGCCTATGGCGGCGATCCTGGTGCTGATCAGCGTCCGCGACCGGCTTCTGCCGATGTTGTTTAACGCGCTGCAGGGGGCACTGCTGTAATGGCCGCTTGCCGCCGCCGCGGCGGGCTCTTAGACTGCGCTCTACCGCCAACAGTTTGCGTGAATTAAGCCGCCATGCCCGACACTCTCCCCGACACTCTGCCCGCCGACTCCGTCGGTATCGTCACCAGCCGCCGCGTCGCTATTGAGCGACCGCTGGCGCTGGCTTGCGGGGTGGTGCTCGACAGCCACCAACTCGAGGTCGAGTGTTACGGCCAGCTCAACCGCCGCGGCGATAACGCCATCCTGATCTGCCACGCGCTCAGTGGTCACCACCACGCCGCCGGCTATCACCGCGGCGACAGCCGCCCCGGCTGGTGGGAGCACTACATTGGCCCGGGCAAGCCGATTGATACCGAGCGCTTTTACGTGGTCTGCCCGACCAATATCGGCAGCTGCTTTGGCAGCACTGGGCCGTTGACCGAGAACCCCGCCACCGGCCAGCCGTGGGCAGCCGAGTTTCCGCCGCTGCGGGCGCGCGACTGGGTCAATTCGCAGCGCCTACTAATGGATGAACTGGGCGTTAGCCGCTGGGCGGCGGTGGTCGGCGGCAGCCTCGGCGGCATGCAGGCGATGCGTTGGTCGCTGGAGTACCCGGAGCTGCTCGACCACTGCGTGGTGATCGCCTCGGCGATGAAATTGAGCGCACAGAATATCGCCTTCAATGAAATTGCCCGCCGCGCCATCAAATCGGATCCCGATTTTTACGACGGGCAGTACGCGCAGCACAATACCAGTCCGCAGCGCGGATTGGCGCTGGCGAGAATGATCGGCCACGTCACCTATCTCTCCGATGAACTGATGGGGCAAAAGTTTGGTCGCGAGCTGCGCCTGGGCGATTTCGCCACCGGCTCTGCCTCTCCGGTGCAGTTTGAGATAGAGAGCTACCTCAACCATCAGGGCGATAAGTTTTCCGGCGCGTTTGACGCCAACAGCTACCTGCTAATTACCAAAATGCTCGACTATTTTGATCTCGCCCGCGCCTACGACAACGATGCGGTAGCCGCTTTCCGCCGCGCCCGCTGTGGCTTTCAAGTGATCTCTTTCTCTAGCGACTGGCGTTTTGCCCCGGCCCGCTCGCGGGAAATTGTCCAGGCGTTGGTCGCTGCCGGTCGCGACGTCTGTTACTGCGAGATCGAGTCCGACCAGGGCCACGACGCCTTCTTGCTGCCCAACCGCCGCTACCAAGAGGCGCTCGGCACCTACCTGGCGCGCGCCGCGCAAGCGGTGGAGGCGCGGCCATGAGAGCTGACTTTGAGTTTATTACCCGCTGGATCGAACCGCAGTCGCGGGTGCTCGATCTCGGCTGTGGCGACGGTTGGCTGCTCAGCGAGCTGGCGCGACAACGCCAGGTGCGCGGCTACGGTTTAGAGATCGACGCCGACTCCATTCAGGCCTGCATTGCCCGCGGTGTCAATGTAATCGAACAAGATCTCAATAACAGTTTGGACAACTTCAGCGACCACAGCTTCGACACGGTAGTGATGACGCAGGCGCTGCAGGCGATGCGCTATCCACACTTGGTGCTCGATGAGATGTTGCGCATCGGCCGCCACTGTATTGTCACCTTCCCCAACTTTGGCCAGTGGCGCGCGCGCGCCTATCTGGCCCTGCGCGGCCGTATGCCAGTGACCAAGCAGCTCGCCTATCAGTGGTACGACACCCCCAATATTCACTTTTTTACCTACCGCGATTTCGAACAGCTCTGCGCCGAGCGCGGCATCGCCATTCTGCAGCGCAAACGGTTGGCGAGCGCCTGGCCCGACCGCTGGCTGACCGGTCTGCTGCCCAATCTATTCACCGAAACCGCCGTCTACCAACTGAGTCGAAAGCCGTGATGCTCGCCACCTTACAGCCACCGCGAGGTCATCGCCGTCGCGGTTTAGCGCGACTGCTGCTGGGCTTGCTGCTCGGCTTGGCGCTGCCGGTGGCGGCCACTGAGGTGCCGATCGGCGGCGGCTTCCGCATTGTCTACAGCGCCTTTAACAGCACCTTTATCCAGCCCGAGATCGCCCAGCGCTACCAGTTGCGGCGCGGTCGCGATGCCGGCTTGATCAATATCGCTGTCGTCGACAGCGCTAACCGCACTCACCCGGCGCTGCTCAGCGGCCGCGTCAGCAACATCTTCCAACAACAGCAGTCGCTCGAGTTCATCACCATTGATGAAGGCGACGCCATCTACTACTTGGCCCCGTTCGAGATCGACGGCGAATCTTTTCTCAGCTTCACCGTGACTGTTGACAGCGCTGGCCAGCCGCTGAAAAGTTTTAACTTTAAGAAGCGTTTTTATGAGCAGTAGTGGTAGGGACAAGCGGCTGGTGCTGGCCAGCGGCAACGCCAAAAAAATTGACGAGCTGCAGGTGCTGTTTAAACCGCACGGCTGGCAGCTGGTTGCGCAGTCACAGCTCGGGGTGGCGGAGGCCGAAGAGACTGGTCTTACCTTCGTCGAAAACGCACTGTTAAAAGCGCGCAACGCCGCGCGCGCGACCGGGCTGCCGGCGCTGGCCGATGACTCCGGCCTGGCGGTCGACGCGCTCGATGGCGCTCCCGGCATCTACTCAGCCCGCTATGCCGGCAGCGCTGCCAGCGACCGCGACAACCTCGACAAATTGTTGGTAGCACTCGCTGATACCCCCGCCGCTGAGCGCCGCGCCCACTACCATGCGGTCTTGGTGTTGCTGCGCCATGCCGACGATCCGACTCCGTTAATCTGCCACGGCAGCTGGCGCGGCATGATCGCCAGCGCACCGAGCGGCAACGGTGGCTTTGGCTACGATCCAATATTTTTCTTGCCCGAGCTCAACTGCACAGCCGCCCAACTCGACAGTGCAGTCAAAAATACTCTCAGCCATCGCGCCGCGGCCAGTCGTCAGCTGTTGGCGGCACTCAGCGACTTTCTCCCCGAGTGAGCGAACTGCCGCCGCTGTCGCTCTATGTGCACATCCCATGGTGCATAAAAAAGTGCCCCTACTGCGACTTTAATTCGCACCGCGCCCCCGCCGCGCTGCCCGAGCAAGCCTATGTCAGCGCGCTGCAACGCGAGCTGCAGCATGCGCAGCGCGCTGCTGCCGGGCGGCCGCTGCAATCGATTTTTTTTGGCGGCGGTACCCCGTCGCTGTTTTCGGCAGCGGCGATCGCCGCCGTTGTCGACAGCGCCAAAGACCGTATGGGCTTTGTCGACGACATCGAGATCACCCTGGAGGCCAATCCCGGCGCCGCCGAGCAGCAGCGCTTCAGCGGCTACCGCCGTGCTGGCGTCAATCGCTTGAGTATTGGCGTGCAGAGCTTTGACAGCGAGCAGCTGCAGCGGCTCGGGCGGGTCCACGACCATCGCGAGGCGCACTGCGCGGTGGCGATGGCGCAGCGCGCAGGCTTTGCCCGCATTAACATCGACCTTATGCACGGACTGGTGGAACAGACCGCCGCGCAGGCATTGGCCGACCTGAATTGCGCCATCGACAGCGGTGTCGAGCACATCTCGTGGTATCAGCTCACCCTCGAAGCCAACACCGAGTTCTACTCTAAGCCGCCACCACTGCCCAGCGAAGAGGTGCTCGAGGAGATCGCTGTGCGCGGTCACCAGCGGCTGCTGGCAGCTGGCTTTAACCACTACGAGGTCTCTGCTTATCATCGCGGCAGCGCCGCCCGCCACAATCTCAACTACTGGCAATTTGGCGACTACCTCGGCATTGGTGCCGGCGCCCACAGCAAGATCAGCGCCTGGGTCGGCGGCCAACTACAGGTCAGCCGCAGCCAAAATAGTCGCCGGCCCGAAGACTATCTCAGCCGCGACAATCCGCGCGCACAGTCGCGCAACCTGGCGCCCGAGGAACTGGCACTGGAGTTTATGCTCAATGCGCTGCGGCTGCGCCAAGGGGTGGCCAGCGAGCTGTTCAGCCAGCGCACCGGTCTCCCTCCCCAGCAGATCGCCGCCACGGTGCAACAGCTTCAGCGGCGCGGGCTGCTGGTGGCAGATACGACGCGGCTGCAGACCACCGAACTCGGCTACCGCTTTCTCAACAGCGTGGTAGCCGCCTTCGACCAGCAGTGAGGTGACCCCCACGGTGGCTGACACCTGCAGCGGCGAACCGCTCGCGCAATTCTGGTAGACTACCGCGATGACTCAGATCTCACCACCACCGCGCGCCGCTCGCCTCGCTCCCGAGCAGGCGGGGCGCTTGATGCGCGCCGCCACTTACGCCTCTACCAGCGTGGCCTTGGTGCTGATCACCCTCAAACTCTACGCTTGGTCGCAATCCGACTCGATCAGCCTGCTGGCGACACTGGTCGACTCCTGTCTCGATGCGCTGGCCTCGGTGATCAACCTGCTGGCGGTGCGGCACGCCCTCACCCCGGCAGACCATGAACACCGCTTTGGCCACGGCAAAGCGGAGGCGCTGGCCGGGCTGGGCCAGGCCGCTTTTATCACCGGCTCGGCGGCATTCTTGCTGGTTGAGGCGGCGCAGCGGCTGCTCAACCCCAGTTTGCCCAGCGCCACTGCGCTCGGCCAACTGGTGATGATTATCTCGATTGTCCTGACCTTGGCTCTAGTGCTGTTTCAGCGCTTCGTGGTTGCCAAGACCGGCTCCACCGCAATCTCTGCCGACGCCCTGCACTACAAGAGCGACCTGCTGGTCAATGCCGCGGTCATTGTGGCGCTCTACTGCGCCGCCCAGGGTTGGATTTTGGTCGATCCGCTGTTGGCCTTGGCGGTGGGGTTTTACATACTCTACAGCGCCTGGGAGATTGTCCGCGAAGCGGGCGACCATCTCATGGATCGCGAACTGCCGGAGCACGAGCGCGAGGCGCTAAAAGCGGTACTGGCGGCACAGCAGCAACTGCGCGGCTACCACGACTTGCGCACCCGACGGGCCGGTAACGACACCTTTATTCAGGTCCACATCGAGCTCGATGACCACCTCAATTTGTTGCAAGCCCATGTCATCTCAGACCGCATTGAGGAGGCGCTGATGGCCGCCTACCCGGGCGCCGAGGTGCTGATCCACATCGACCCGGTCTCGGTGGCCGCACAGGAGCCGCCGCCGCCCTACCTGGCCAGCTGAGCACAATAGCGGTAGCGGCAATCTGTTGCAGCGCCCGGTGAGGTGTTATCATGGCGTCACTTTACTAGCTGGCCTCTGGCCGACACCCCTTACCTGTTGAACCCCTAACGAGGAATCAAGATGAGCGACAAAATCGTCCACGTCACCGACGGCAGCTTTGAGGCCGATGTACAACAAGCAGATATGCCAACCTTGGTGGATTTCTGGGCGCCGTGGTGCGGCCCCTGCAAGATGATTGCGCCGCTGCTCGACCAAGTGGCCGATGAGTACGATGGTCGCGTTAAAATCTGTAAGATCAATGTTGATGAAAACCCCGAAGCGGCGGCCAAGTTCAATGTTCGCGGCATCCCCACTATATTGGCGTTTAAAAACGGCTCTATCGAGGCGACCAAAGTCGGCGCGTTGTCAAAGTCGCAGCTCACCGAGTTTATTGACGCACTGCTGTAAGCCTTTGACGGCAGGCTAAACTGATCAGCTCAGCCGCGGTTGCACCGCGCCTGAGCTGACGCCATTTAGCAGTTGCGCTTTACCCCCTTGACGCTATACTTGCGCTACACCCGCGCAGTGCTGCACTCCTAGCCGGCACCTTCAGCGCGCAACCACATTGTCCAATCCCCTGCTCTTTGTGCCGCTCAAACGCGCAGTCCCGTTGCAGGCGTCCCTTTCACACTAACTAAAAGCCCGTATGAATCTATCAGAACTGAAAGAAAAACCGATTAATGAACTGGTTGAGATGGCCGCTGCTGCCGGACTCGAGAACATCGCCCGCTCGCGCAAACAAGATATTATTTTTGCCATGCTCAAACGCCACGCCAAGAGTGGTGAAGATATCTACGGCGATGGCGTGCTGGAGATCCTCCCCGACGGCTTCGGTTTTTTGCGCTCAGGCGGTTCCTCTTATCTGGCTGGCCCAGACGATATTTATGTCTCACCCAGCCAAATTCGCCGCTTTAACCTGCGCACCGGCGACAGTATCTCGGGCAAAATCCGCCCCCCCAAAGACGGTGAGCGCTACTTCGCGCTGCTCAAAGTCGACCAGATTAATTTTGATGCCCCAGAAAATTCCAAAAGCAAAATTCTCTTCGAAAACCTCACCCCGCTGTTTCCCGACGATGTCATTCGACTGGAGTCGGGCAACGGTTCCAGCGAGGATCTGACCGGTCGCATCATCGACTTAGTGGCCCCGATCGGCAAAGGCCAGCGCGGCCTGATTGTAGCGCCGCCAAAAGCGGGCAAAACCATCATGATGCAAAATATTGCCCAGTCGATCGTGCGCAACAGCCCCGACTGTTACATCATCGTGCTGCTGATCGACGAGCGCCCTGAAGAGGTGACCGAGATGCAGCGCACGGTGCGCGGCGAGGTGATCGCCTCGACCTTCGACGAACCACCGACCCGCCACGTGCAGGTAGCCGAGATGGTTATAGAGAAAGCCAAGCGACTGGTTGAGCACAAAAAAGATGTGGTGATTTTGCTCGACTCGATCACCCGTCTAGCGCGCGCCTACAACACGGTTATTCCATCGTCAGGCAAAGTCCTCACCGGCGGTGTCGATGCCCACGCGCTGGAAAAACCCAAGCGCTTTTTTGGCGCCGCGCGCAACATCGAACACGGCGGCAGCTTGACCATTATCGCCACCGCGCTGATCGATACCGGCTCGAAAATGGACGAGGTGATCTACGAGGAATTTAAAGGCACCGGCAATATGGAGCTGCACCTGGATCGCAAGATCGCCGAAAAGCGTGTCTACCCGGCGATCAACGTGCGCCGCTCCGGCACCCGCCGCGAAGATCTGCTGATGGACGAGGCCGAGCTGCAAAAAGTGTGGATTTTGCGCAAGCTGCTGCACGACATGGAAGATCTCCCAGCCACTGAATTTCTGGTTGAAAAGCTCAAAGGCTTCAAGAGCAATGACGAGTTCTTTGGCGCCATGCGGCGCAAATAGGCCAGCGCTATGAAGCTGCGGGATCTGCGCGACTTTATACAACTGCTGGAGCAGCGCGGTGAACTGCTGCGCATCAGTGAACCGGTTGATCCCAATCTGGAGATGACCGAGATCAGCGACCGAGTGCTGCGTGCAGCCGGCCCGGCACTGCTGTTTGAAAACCCCGTCGGCTACGACACACCGGTGTTGACCAATCTGTTTGGCACCCCCGAACGGGTGGCGCTGGGGATGGGTCAGGAGTCGGTCACGGCGCTGCGCGAAGTGGGCAAGTTACTGGCTTTTTTGAAGGAGCCGGAGCCGCCCAAAGGTTTGCGCGACCTCTGGGAGAAGCGACACGACTTTAAACAAGTGCTCAATATGCCGGTTAAAGTGGTGGCTAAACCGCCCTGCCAAGAGGTGGTGGTAGAGGGCGATCAGGTCGATTTAGATCGCCTGCCGATTCAGACCTGCTGGCCCGGCGATGTCGGCCCACTGGTGACCTGGCCGCTAGTCATCACTCGCGGGCCCGACAAGCAGCGGCAAAATCTCGGCATCTACCGGATGCAGAAAATCGGCAAAAACAAACTGATTATGCGCTGGCTGGCACACCGCGGCGGCGCTCTCGATTTTCGCGAGTTTCAACGCCGTCACCCCGGCCAGCCCTACCCTGTGGCGGTCGCGCTGGGCGCCGATCCGGCAACTATTTTGGGTGCCGTCACCCCAGTCCCGGACACACTTTCGGAATACGCGTTTGCCGGCTTGCTGCGCGGCGAAAAAACCGCTGTCGCCAACTGCTTGGGCAGTGATCTGCAGGTGCCGGCGAGCGCCGAGTTTATCCTTGAAGGTCACCTCGCCGCCGGCGAATTAGCCGACGAGGGGCCATTTGGCGATCACACCGGCTACTACAACGAGGTAGAGCGCTTTCCGGTGTTTACCGTGGAGCGCATCAGCCACCGCCGCAACCCGATCTACCACAGCACCTACACCGGCCGGCCGCCCGACGAGCCGGCGATCTTAGGGGTAGCGTTAAACGAAGTTTTCGTACCGATCCTGCAAAAGCAGTTCCCCGAAATCGCCGACTTTTACCTGCCGCCTGAGGGCTGCTCCTACCGCATGGCGGTAGTGAGCATGCACAAACAGTATCCCGGCCACGCAAAGCGGGTGATGATGGGTGTCTGGTCTTTTTTGCGTCAGTTCATGTACACCAAATTCGTTGTGGTCACCGACGCCGATGTCGATGTCCGCAACTGGCAGGACGTGATCTGGGCGATGACCACGCGCATGGATCCGGCGCGCGACACCACCATCATCGAGAACACCCCAATTGACTACCTCGACTTTGCCTCGCCGGTGGCGGGGCTCGGTTCGAAGATCGGCTTCGACGCCACCAACAAGTTTGAAGGCGAAACCTGCCGCGAATGGGGTGAACCGATCGCCATGAGCGAAGAGGTCAAACAGCGCGTCGACGCACTGTGGGACAAACTGGGGCTGCCCTAGCGGGCCACTCAGCCCTTTATCAGCGATAAGAACTCACTGCGGGTGGCCAGGTCGTCGCGGAAGCTGCCGAGCATCGCCGAGGTCTTCATCGACGAATTCTGCTTCTCTACGCCGCGCATCATCATGCACAGGTGCTTGGCCTCGACGATAACGCCGACGCCGGCGGCACCGGTCAGTTGCTCGACCGCTTCAGCGATCTGAACTGTGAGCTCCTCTTGAATCTGCAGGCGACGCGCATACATGTCGACAATGCGCGCCACCTTGGAGAGGCCGATCACCTTGCCCTGCGGGATATACGCCACATGTGCCTTGCCGATGAACGGCAGCAGATGGTGCTCGCACATCGAATAGAGCTCGATATCGCGCACCACAATCATCTCGCTGCTCTGCGAGGGGAACAGTGCATTGTTGACCACCTCTTCGACCGACTGCTGATAACCGCGGGTCAAATACTGGAAGGCTTTTGCCGCTCGCAGCGGCGTGTCGAGCAGGCCTGGGCGCTGCAGGTCGTCGACCTCGCCAATGATGGTGCGGTAAGCCGCTTGAAATTTTTCCACCGACATAAAGACTCTCCGGATTTGCCACTCTCTGTGAGCAGCGCTGATAGGTGTACCGCAGGGCGTGTCGAATGCGCGGCGGCGATGCCGGCGCTATGATAACATTGCAGCGCTATAAGGCGAGCCCAACCCTGCATCAGTATCTGGCTAGAAGGAGATTTCACTGTGACTTTGTCTAATAAGATACTGCTCGGCATGGTCGCCGGCGTCGTGCTCGGCTCGCTGCTCAATGCCGCTTTTGGTCAACAGCTCACACCGCTGCTGGCTTGGTTGTTGGATTCAGTCTTTGACCTGGTCGGGCAGGTATTTATCGCCTCCCTCAAGGTGTTGGTGGTGCCGCTGGTCTTTGTCTCACTGGTGGTTGGCACCGCGACCATTAGCCCCGGCGTCAGCCTCGGTAAAATTGCCACCAAAACTATTGGTTTCTATCTGCTCACTACCGCCCTGGCAATTACTGCTGCAGTCATTTTTGCCAACCTCATCGACCCCGGCACCGGGCTCGATCGCAGCTTCGAAGGGAGCTTTACGGCACCGCTACCACCGACCGTTAAAGAGGTGTTGATCGACATCTTCCCGACCAACCCGATCGCGGCGATGGCGGAGGGCAATATGTTACAAATTATTGTCTTCGCACTATTAGTTGGGGTCGCGCTGGCGCAAGTTGGCACCCCCGGCACCGCGGCACTGCGGTTTTTCGAGAGCATCAACGACGTCAACATGCGCATGGTGACTATTCTTATGCATCTGGCCCCGTGGGGGGTGTTTGCACTGCTAACCACACTCTTTAGCGCCGAGGGCTTTGGCGCCATCATCGCGCTGGGTAAATACTTTTTTACCGTGGTCGGCGTGCTGCTGTTTCACGCGGTAGTGGTCTACCCGCTGCTACTGCTGACCCTGACCCGCCTCAATCCGCTGACGCTGTTTAAAAATATCCGCCCCGCGGCGCTGTTTGGTTTTAGTACCGCCTCGTCCAACGCCACTCTGCCGATCACACTGGGTGTGGTGGAGAACCGGCTCGGCGTCAACCCTTCGATCGGTTCATTTACGGTACCGCTGGGGGCCACCATCAATATGGACGGCTCGGCGATTTTACA
The DNA here is from genome assembly GCA_004535795.1 of Gammaproteobacteria bacterium LSUCC0057. GTDB lineage: Bacteria > Pseudomonadota > Gammaproteobacteria > Pseudomonadales > Porticoccaceae > LSUCC0057. The sequence goes on along the minus strand of SPIA01000002.1, from coordinate 432,511 downwards.
GGGGGTGGCGACGGTATTTATCGCCCAAGCCTACGGCATCGACATCGGCCTGTCAGGCTACCTGGCGGTGATTGCCACCGCCACCCTGGCCTCTATAGGCACCGCCGGGGTACCCGGTGCAGCGCTGATTATGCTGGCCATGGTGCTGCAGCAGGTCGGCCTGCCGGTCGAGGGGATCGCCTTAATTATCGGTGTCGATCGCCTACTAGATATGATCCGCACTGCAGTCAATATCACCGGCGACTGCGTAGTCTCGACAGTGGTTGCTCACAGCGAGGGGCTACTCGACCGCGCTGTCTATGACGATGTCAGTGATCGCGACCGCTATTGACCGGAAAAATCGCTGACAGCGCTGTCATCCCAGCCGCGCTGGCTGCGTTAATATGTAAAGCTCGCCCCCGCCGGGGTAGCTCGTGACCAAGGAAGCTCAATGGCCAACACTGCCCCCTCTCGTCGCCACCGCAGCCGTGTCGCGATCATCGCACTGCTGCTCGGCAGTGCCGTTATCGCCTCCGTGGTGCTGCTCAAACCGACCCCGCAACCCCAGCCGCGCGCCGAGCGCCCCGCCCCCGAGGTCACCGTTGTCACCGCCGCCCCAGGCCCCGTGGCACTGCAGATCGAGGCACAGGGTACGGTAGCGCCAAAAATTGCCGTTGATCTAGTCGCCCGAGTCGCCGGCCAGGTGGTGGCAATCGCCCCTCAATTTGCCGCCGGCGGCTTTTTTGAGGCCGGCCAAACACTGCTGCAGATAGAGCGCGCCGACTACCAGTTTGCCGTAGCGCGAGCGCGAGCGCAGCTGGCCAAAGCCGATGAAGCGCTGGCGTTAGAGCGCGGCCGCGCGCGCCAAGCAGAGCGCGAATGGCGCGATCTCGGCGACGAGGTCGCCAATGCGCTATTTTTGCGCCAACCACAGCTGGCTGCCGCGCAGGCGGCGCAGGCAGCGGCGCAAGCGGATCTCGACAAAGCCCAACTCGACCTAGAGCGCACCCGCATCACGCTGCCCTACGCCGGTCGGGTCGCTGAGATCTCGGTCAATGTCGGCCAGTTTGTCACTCCTGGCAGCCGTCTCGGCCGCGTCTTCGGTGCCGCCAGCGTTGAGCTGCGCCTGCCGCTGACCTTGCGCCAAGCCGATCTGATCGAACTGCCGAGCCGCCACAGCAGCGCGCTGCCAGCGGTCGAGGTGAAACTCAGCGACAGCCTCGTCGAGCGCCGCTGGCGCGGCCAGCTGGTGCGTAGTGAAGCGTCGCTAGATACCCGCAGCCGCATGTTGGTAGCGGTGGCTGAGCTCGATGGCGTCGACGCCGCCGATCTGCCGGTCGGCGCCTTTGTCGAAGCACTGATCAGCGGCCGCCGGGTAGACGACGCCATGGTACTGCCGCGCAGTGCGCTCTACCGCGGCGACCAGGTCCTGCAGGTGGATGCCGATAGCCGCATCCACTACCGGACCGTGGAGGTACTGCAAAACCGTGCAGAGTCGGTGGTGGTGCGCGGTCTTGCGCCGGGCGCGCAGATCGTCACCACGCGCCTCTCTCTGGCCATTGAGGGGATGCGCGTCACTGTCGCCAAAGCTGTGGAGAGCGGGCAGTGAAACGCTCTATTGACTGGTTTATCGATAATCCGATCGCCGCCAACCTGTTAATGATACTGATCATTGTCGGCGGTGTGGTCGGCATGCGCGGTATCGGCAAAGAGGTGTTTCCCAACATTCCGGTCAACTTTATTGAAATTAACATGCCCTATCCCGGCGCTGGACCGCGCGAGGTCGAAGAGCAGATTGTCATTCGCATCGAGGAGGCGATCTACAACCTCGATGGTATCAAGCGCATCAGCTCCAGCGCTCGCCAAGGCTCGGGGCGGGTCAGTGTGGAGATCGACACCGCTGCTGACATGGGCAAGATGCTCAACGATATCAAAGGGCGAGTCGATGCCATCACCACCTTCCCGGTCGACGCTGAGAGGCCAATCGTCCGCGAGCTGCTAGAGCGCAACGAGGTGATCCGGGTCGCCATTGCCGGCGACGTCGACGAACTGGTGCTAAAACACTACGGCGAACTGGTGCGCGATCAGCTCGCCGCACTGCCCAGCGTCGATACCGTCGACCTCTGGGGGGTGCCGGAACGGCGCTTTTCAATCGAGCTGTCAGAGACCGATATGCGCCGCTTTGGGCTCTCATTTGATCAGGTGGTCGCCGCCATCCGTCGCAGCTCATTGAATCTGCCGGCCGGCACAGTGCGCGCCAGTGACGGCGATCTGCAAATTCAGACCCGCGGCCAAGCCTACTCGCCCGAGGCGTTCTACGCGATCCCGATCTATGCCGCCAACGACGGCCGCGAATTGACGCTGGGCGATGTCGCCAAGGTCTACGACACCTTTGCCGAAACCAGCCGGCTGACCCGCTTCAACGGTCAGAAGGCCATTTTTCTCGGCGTCTACGTCGGCAAGCAGCCGGACATTGTCGCCAGCACCGACGCGGTTAAAGCCTACGTCGAAGGGGCCGCCGCCGTGTTGCCAGACGGGCTGACTGCCGGCACCTGGCTGGATATGTCGGGGATGTACAAGGGGCGGCTTGAGCTGTTGTCGCGCAACGCGCTGGGCGGTCTGGTGCTGGTATTTATCACCCTGATGCTATTTTTGCGGCCGCTGTTGGCGCTGTGGGTTTCCGCCGGTATCGCCATTGCCTACATGGGTGCGCTGTGGTTGCTGCCCGGGGTTGGCTTGACCCTCAACATGTTGTCGATGTTCGCCTTCCTGCTAATTTTAGGCATTATTGTCGACGACGCGATTGTGGTCGGCGAAAGCATTTACAGCTACCAGCAGCGCGGTTACAGCGGTATCGAAGCGGCCCGATTGGGCACCGCAGCGGTGGCCAAACCGGTCACCCTGGCGGTGGTCAGCACCATGATTGTGTTCGCACCTATGCTGCTGCTGCCCGGGGTGTGGCCAAAGATTATCTGGGCCATTCCGATGGTCACCATTGTCGCGCTGACCTTCTCGTTGATCGAGTCGTTTTACATACTGCCCACCCATCTCGCCCATATGCCGCCAGAGCGGGTGCCGGCGGACGGCTTAGCGCTGCGCCTGCACACTCTGCGGATGCGCTGCGTCGACGGTTTGACCGCCTTTGGTCGCGACCGCTACCAACCTTTTCTGGGTCTGGCGCTGCGCTGGCGGGCACTCACTCTAGTGCTGTTCACCCTCGGTTTGGCGCTGGCGCTGGCGCTGGTCGGCGCCGGTTACATTAAAAAAAGTTTTATGCCCAATGTCGCCTCTGACTTTATTTTTATGCGTATCGATATGCCCTCTGGCCACCCCAGTGCCGACAAAGAGGCGATCACACTGCGCGCCGAGCGCGCTGTCGCTAAGCTGCTCAACGACCCGGTCATCGCTGCCGAGATCGACACCGACCAGCTGGTGAAAAATCAACTCAGCTTCATGTTCGGCGACAACATCCGTCTGGCCCTGGAGCTTCAAGAGGATGTCAGCGGCGAGATCTCGCCGGCGTTGATCGGCGAGCGCTGGCAACACTACATCGGCGACATACCGGAGGCGCGCAGCTTCACGGTAGACGCCAGCATCACCCGCAACGTGCCCTCCTCGGCGGTGCTGCTCACCTCTAACGATCTCGACCAGCTCAGCGCCGCCGCCGCGTTTGTCAAAGAGCGGGCGGCGCTGCTGCCAGGGGCGCGCAATATCCGCGACGACATCCACTCCGGACGCTACGATCTCGATATCAGCCTGCGCCCCAGCGCCAGTCTGCTCGGGGTCGGCCTCAGCGACATCGCCCGACAGGTGCGTCAGGCGTTTTACGGCGCCGAAGCGCAGCGGGTACCACTGGGGCGCGACGATATCCGCGTGATGGTGCGCTACCCGCAAGCCGACCGAGAGCGGGTCGATACCCTCGACGATCTGCGCGTGCGCCTCGGCGATGGCACTGAGGTGCCCTTTTACACGGTGGCAGAGACCGATTATGTGCCGGGCTACTCGCGCATCAACCGTCAAGATCGCCAGCGCAGCGTTAAAATTAGCGTCAGCGCCACCAAGGGCGAGATGACTCTGGGTGAGATTTCGCAACAACTCTACGGGCCGATAGCCGAACAGCTGCAGCGCAATTTTCCGGCAGTCAGCGTCGTCAAAGATGGCGACCAGCGCGAGGAGGACGAGCTCGGCGCAGCGATCGGTAAATTCTTCTTCCTGTCGCTGGGGCTGATGTATCTGATTATGGCGGTCGAGTTCCGCTCGTATTTAAAACCTTTTGGCATTTTKGTCGCTGTGCCATTTGGCATAATGGGGGCGCTGTTCGGCCATTTGTTGCTTGGCCTAGAGGTGAGCTTCATGTCGTTTATCGGCGTGCTCGCCGCCGCCGGTGTTGTGGTCAATGACAATTTGGTACTGCTCGACCGTATCTGCCAGCTGCGCCGCCAACAAGTGGGACTGCAAGCGGCGCTGATCGAGGCGGCCGGCGATCGCTTTCGACCGATCTTGCTGACCTCAATCACCACCTTTGCCGGTTTGGCGCCGATCATGGCGGAGACCAGTATGCAGGCGCGGTTTTTGATTCCGATGGTGGTTTCGCTGGCCTTTGGCGTACTGTTCGCAACACTGGTGACGCTGGTGCTGGTGCCCTGCCTCTACTATGTCGGCGCCCGCACCGTCGAGCGCTGGCGCCCAGGCAGTGTGCCCGGAGTCCGGGGCTAACCGCTGTATCGCTGTCACAAAAGTGCCACGGTACCGCTATATTAGTGACATGTTGGCCACCTACTGTGGCCGACATGATAACTACTCTGCGTCAAAGTCATCTGTTGCGGTGGATCCAGCGGGTCGATACCACGCTGTTCAGCTGGGTGATGACCCACCCGCGCTTTAATCTCTGGGCGGCGCTGAGCCGGCAGCTGTCGCGCAGTGCCGACGGCTTTCTCTACCCGCTGGTGGCGCTGGCTCTCTACTGGCAGGGCTACAGCCACCTGGCGGTGGTGGCCGCGGTCGCCTTCGCGATAGAGCGGCCGCTCTACTGGATACTAAAAAATAGCTGTCGGCGCTTTCGGCCCACCGAGTGCCTGCCGGGGGTGGTCGGTCTGGTGACGCCGAGTGATCGCTTCAGCTTTCCCTCTGGGCACACCTCTGGCGCGTTTTTAATCGCCACCATCATTGTCGCCGCGTTCCCGGAAAGCGTCTTGTTTGCCTATAGCTGGGCTGCCGCCGTCGGTTGCAGTCGCGTCTGTCTGGGGGTGCACTTCCCCACCGACACCTTGGTTGGAGCACTGCTCGGGGTCAGTTGTGCACAAATGGTTCTGAGCTACTTGACCGCCGCCGCGCTGTAGCCCACTAATCACAGGTAAACGATAATGCGAATACTCTATGGCGTTCAAGGTACCGGCAATGGCCACATCTCACGCGCACATGTGATGGCCCAGGAGCTGAGCCGCGCCAACATCGAGGTCGATTTTCTCTTCAGTGGCCGCGCTAAAGATAAGTATTTCGCTATGCAGCCGTTTGGCGACTACGCCACCCGCCAGGGCTTTACCTTTGTCACCAGCAACGGACGTATTCAGTGGCTACAGACATTGCGACAGCTCAACCTGCGTCAGCTCAACGCAGACATCAACGCCTTAGATCTGCGCCACTACGATCTGGTGCTCAATGACTACGAGCCGATCACCGCGCACGCGGCAAAGCGCCAAAAGGTACCATGCGTGGGTATCAGCCACCAAAATGCCTTTCGCTACGCAGTGCCCAAGCTGCCCTACCGCGGCGTTAACTTCGCGGTTATGAACCGGCTGGCTCCGGTCGATGTCGCCATCGGCCTGCACTGGCACAATTTCGGTGCGCCTATTCTGCCGCCGATCATCGACCACCAGCACACTGCCGCCACCACCGTGGTAAAGAATCAGGTGTTGGTTTATTTGCCGTTTGAGAACTGTGCCGGATTGAGCCACCTACTCAACCCGCTCGATGACTACCGTTTCATCATTTATCACCCCGACGCCACCGCACAGACAGTGGCCAACTGTCAGTTCAAACCCCCTTCGCGCGAAGGCTTTGCCGCCGATCTTGCGGCGTCGGAAAGCGTGTTCTGCAACGCCGGTTTTGAGCTGCCCAGTGAAGCGTTGGCACAGGGCAAGCGACTGCTGGTGAAACCGGTATCCGGCCAAATCGAACAGGGCTCCAACGCCCTGGCGCTGGAGGCGCTCGACTTAGCTTGGAGCTGTCAGCGGCTCGACCGCAATCTGATTCGCGAGTGGCTGGAAACCGCGGTTGGACAGCGCTGCAACTACCCCAACGTCGCCGCGGCAATCGTCGCTTGGTTGGATGACGGGCGGCGCGAACCACTGCAGAGTCTCAGTAAGCGGCTCTGGGCGATGAGCTCTTCAGACCCGGTGCCGACCAGCTACAGCACCCAGTTCTCGGCGATGCTAATGCCGATGACAGACGCTTTTTAATTGCCGACAAGGTTGCATGGTTATGGCCAACGCTACTCCTGAAATCGATCAGCTGCGCACAGTCTGGATATCTGACCTGCACCTTGGCAGCAAACCCTGCAAAGCAGACTACCTGCTCGATTTCCTCAACACGTTGAGCTGCGAGAGACTCTATCTGGTCGGCGACATCATTGATATGATCGCACTAAAACGCAATTTTCACTGGCCGCAACAACACCAGAAGATTCTCGACCGACTGTTAACCTTGAGTGAACAGGGTACCGAAGTGATCTACATCCCCGGCAACCACGACGCCGCTATGCGTCGTTTTGTCACCGCAAACCTGGCGCACATCAGAATAGAGCAAGAGTGCCAGCACATCACCGCCGACGGTAGAAAACTACTGGTACTGCACGGCGACCGTTTTGACAACTGGGTGCGCTTCTCACCGGTCAAGCGCTGGCTGGGCGACGCCGCCTATGACTTTCTACTGTGGTTAAACTGGCTCAATTTTAATTGGCAGCGGCTGTTGGGGCGCCCCTATTGGTCGCTCGCCTACGCGGTAAAGACCCGCGTTGGCAAGGCGCGACAGACCATCGACCACTACGAGCAGACGGTGGCCAGCCACGCTGCCGAACAGGGCTACGATGGGGTGATCTGTGGCCATATTCACAAGCCGGCGCTGAAGAAAATCGGCGCGACACTCTACCTCAACGACGGCGACTGGGTGGAGAGCTGCACTGCGGTGGTCGAGACACCCTCGGGCTGGCTGGAACTGTTGCACTGGGCCGATCGCCGCCAGCGTTTGCAGAGCTGCCAAAACCCCCACCAACCAGAACCCGATCTGCTACCGCTGGCACAGGCGTCGTAATGGTTTTTTACCACCGCGCGATCAGTTAAACTCGTTGCTAGTTTAACCAGTGTAAGGTCTGTCATGGTCGCCTATCTGTTGAAAAATATCGCCAACGCCTACCTCGACAAAAGCGGCGAGTGGCAGACCGATGCCCCGCGCGCGGCTGTCGCACAGTTCCGTCACCGCGACGAGGCGCTCAACCTGCTGGTTGAGCTCAATGCCAAATACCCCGATCTGCGCGCCGCGGTCATCGAGGTACAGCTCGATGACAAACAGCGACCTATTTTCATCGATGACCAGCAGCCTGCTCGCAACCACGACTGCATCGCCAGCCGTTTCGCCGAGCCGGCGTGAGCGCCCCGACAATTTTAAGCCAACGGCTCGCCGCGCTGCGCCAAGCCGGCACCGCCAGTGGCCTCGACAAGATTACCCGCGGTCTAGAGAAAGAGAGTCTGCGGGTGACCGCCAGCGGCCAACTGGCGCAGACTGGCCATCCCAGTGCGCTCGGCTCAACGCTGACTCACCCCGCCATCACCACCGATTACTCAGAGGCGCTGCTAGAGTTTATCACCGCGCCGAGCAGCTCCATCGATGCGCTGCTGCTACAACTCGATGAGATCCATCGCTTTGTCTACACCGCGATTGGCGATGAGCGGCTGTGGGTCAACAGCATGCCCTGCCAACTGAGTGGCGACAGCCATATCCCGCTGGCACAGTACGGCAGCTCCAACAGCGGCAAGATGAAAACCCTCTACCGCGAGGGGCTCGGGCACCGTTACGGACGGTTGATGCAGACCATCGCCGGCATCCATTTCAATTTTTCGCTCGATGACAGCAGCTGGCAGCTACTGCAGCAACACAGTGGCGAGCAGCAATCACTGCAGGCGTATAAAACCGCACAGTACCTCGGTGGCATACGCAATTTTCGCCGCAACTTCGCCCTGCTGCTCTATCTGTTTGGCGCGGCGCCGGCGGTCTGCCGCAGTTTTGTCAATGGTCGCAACCATCGCCTAGTGCCTTTGGGCGCCGATCAACACACCCTGCACAGCCCCTACGCCACCTCGTTGCGGATGGGCGATCTGGGCTATCAGAGCGACGCCCAGAGCTCACTGGTGGTCTGCTATAACGATCTCGACCAATACCGTCAGACGCTGTTGGCCGCACTGGTTGAGCCCTACCCGGCCTACGAAAAAATCGGCTTGCACGACGCCGCGGGCAACCGCCTGCAGCTCAACACCCACCTGCTGCAAATTGAGAACGAGTTTTATAGCCCAATACGCCCCAAGCGCACCACGCTGCCCGGCGAGGCGCCCGTCAACGCTCTGCAGGCTCGCGGTGTCGAGTATATCGAGGTGCGCTGTCTCGATCTCGACCCATTTGCGATTGGCGGCATCGATCGCCAGACACTGCGCTTTCTCGATATTTTTGTGCTGCACTGTCTGCTGGCGGAGAGCCCGTTGGCCGATGCCGGCGAGTATCGCGATAACCTCGAGAACCAGCGGCGCATGGTCTATCGCGGCCGCGATCCGGCGCTGACGCTGCGCCGCAACGGCGATGAGGTCGCTTTTAACGGCTGGGCACAACCGCTGCTCGACGAGCTCGCGGTAATCGCCGAACTGCTCGACCAGCAGTGCAACGGTGCAGAACAGCAGCCCTATCAGCAAGCGCTAGCAGCGATGCAGGCACGGGTTGATGACAGCTCACTGACCCCCTCAGCACAGATACTGGCTCAGCTGCGCGACCGCCAACAGACCTTTTATCAGTGGGCGGCGGCGCGCGCCGTGGAGCAGCGCGACTACTATGGCTCTAAACCATTGAGCCCTGAGCAACTGCAGCGCCTAACCGCTGAAGCTCGTGCCAGCCTCGAACAGCAGCAGGCGCTGGAACAGGCCACCGCCCGCGGCCCTAGCTTTGAAACATTTTTGCGCGACTACTACCGCCAATATCAGCTCGGTTAACACTGCGCCGCCGTGAATTATCTCGCCCATATCTACCTCTCAGGCCCGATTGCGGCGCACCGCGTCGGGGGACTGCTCGGCGATTTCGTCAAGGGACCGCTGCGCGGCGAACGCCCCGCCGCTATCGAGCAGGGCATTGCCCTGCACCGTCAGATCGACCGCTGGGTCGACAGTCAGCCGCAAGTCGCCCACTTTCACCGCTGGCTGCCGCCTGGCTGGCGCCGCTACGCCGCGATTGTCGCCGACATCTATTTTGACCACCTGCTGGCGCGCGACTGGCACCACTACCACCCAGAGTCGCTCGACAACTTTTGCAACCGGTTTTATGCCGAGCTGCAACAGCACTATAATTATCTGCCCAGCGCCGCTCAGCGCTTTGCCACTACTGCGCCGCAAGTGGGTTGGCTGCAGGGCTACCGCGATATCGAGCAGCTGCCGGCGATTCTCCACCGCGTCGGCCAGCGCTTCAAGAAACCGGTGCCATTGGCGCAGTTGACCGACCCACTCAGCTACAATAGCGCCGCTATAGCAGAACAGTTTGCTGTGCTGCTGCCGCAGTTGGTCGCGTTCAGCACCGAGCAGCGCGCTAACCTAGCCACCGCCACCTGACAACTTCAGAGGAACACCGGTATGACCGACTCCATATTCAATCCGCTGGCCACACACGCCGTGCGCAGCTGGTATCTGCTACTGATTAGTTGGTCGGTTGCCGCGATGTTGTTGGCAGTCTTTTACTTCCAACACCACCTAGGGCTCGAGCCCTGTTATCTGTGTGTCACACAGCGCTTCTTTGTCGTCGCTATCGGCGTGGTGGCGGCGCTCGGATTGCTGTTTAAACCGAGCAGTGCGCTGCACACCGCGCTGCACTGCGGTGTCGCTCTACTCGCTGCCGGCGGCGCTGGCTTTTCAATCAAACAGCTGTGGCTGCAGAGCCTACCGGTCGATCAAGTGCCGGTTTGCGGGCCGCCGGTCGATTATCTTTTTGAGGCTTTTCCGGCCAGCGAGATCATCACCATGCTAATACAGGGCGATGGCAACTGCGCCGAAGTCAAATGGCAGCTGCTCGGCTTGAGTATGCCGGGCTGGGTGCTGCTGATGTTCATCGCGGTGCTGGCCACTGCCGCGTGGCGGTTGTGGAACGCGCGACGGCTGCCGTGAAATACCTGATCGGCACGGCGCTGTTGCTGCTGTTTAATCTGCTCGGCAATACCGCCGCACAGCACTGGCAGCTGCCTCTCCCCGGCGCGCTGATCGGTCTGCTACTGCTGTTGACGGCGCTACTGACGGTGGCGCGAGGTTGGAAGCGACGCATCGCACCGGTCGCCGAGCCGCTGATCGCCCATTTGTCGCTGCTGTTTATCGCCCCCACCATCGGCGCGTTTTATCTCACACCGGCGCTGCAGAGCCAACTGCCGATGGTAGTCGCTGTACTGTTTATCAGCACCGGGGCGGCGATGGCGGTGCTCATTGCGCTGTTGCGCTGGATAGTGCGCGGGGTAGCGCGCCGGCGGAGCGCAAGCTGATGTGGTCGACACTGCAGCAGGTCGCTGCGGGGCAGTGGCAGCTGTTAGCCGACACCCGCGCAGTGGTACTGATTACCCTGCTCGGCTATATCGCTGGGCTGGCAATCTATCGCCGCGCGCGCGGCTCAATGCTGCTACACCCACTGCTGATAGCGGCGCCGCTGATTTATCTTATGGTTGACCAGCTGGCCATACCGATCGATCACTACCTGCGCGGCAACGGCCTGCTCACCCTTGCGCTGCAACTGGCAACTGTGGCGCTGGCGCTGCCGCTAGCACTGCAGGTGCGCCACCTCGCCGCAATCTGGCGGCCAGTTTTATTGTTGGTTGGGGCCGGTGCGGTGATCGCCGCGGTACTGGCGCTGGCGCTGGCGGCGCTGCTGGCGCTAGAGCCACAGCTGCTGCGTTCTATCGCCGCTAAATCGATTACTACGCCGATCGCTATCGGCGTTACTGAGCAGCTCGGCGGCATCGTTGCTATTATCGCCCTCTCGGTACTGCTGACCGGGCTGTTTGGGGCGCTGCTCGCCGACTGGCTGTACGCCCGCTGTGGACTCGACGACGACCGCTGGCAGGGGCTGATACTGGGTATCTGCGCCCACGGTATTGGCACCGCTAAAGCGTTTGAGACCAGCCCGCGCTGCGGCGCGTTTGCCACCTTGGGGATGGGCCTTACCGGCATCTGGTCGCCGCTGTTCCTGCCCTGGCTGCTGCCGCTTTTTCTCTAACCGCAGCGGAAATAAAAAACCCGCCACAGCACTGCGGCGGGTTGCACACTGCAGCCGTGGTTACTCCGCGGCGTCGACCGCAATCAGCTCCACTTCAAAAATTAGCGCCGCATTGGGACCGATTGGGCCACCGGGAGTGCCTGCTGGACCGTAAGCCAGCTCCGCCGGAATATACAGCTCCCAAATGGCGCCAGCGCTCATCAGTTGCAGCGCCTCGGTCCAACCCGGGATCACCTGGGTGACACCAAAACTGGCAGTGGCGCCGCGCTGGCGTGAGCTGTCAAATACCGTGCCGTCAATCAGCCGCCCTTCGTAGTGTACCTCTACGGTGCTGTCAGCGTTCGGCTGGGCACCACTGCCGGGCTGAATCACCTTGTACTGCAGACCGCTGGCGGTGGTGACAACACCCTCTTCAGCCGCTTTGGCGGCGAGAAAAGCCGCACTCGCCTCGCTGTTGACAGCGCTCTGGGCAGCCATCGCCGCCTCTTGATCAGCGGCGGCCTGTTGCTGCTGCGCGGCCATCTCGCTTTCGAAGGTGGCGATCACCTCGGCGATCTGCTCTTCGCTCAGCGCCGGCTCTCCACCCGCTTGGCCGGCGCTGATGCCGGCGGTAAAGCTGGCCAGATCGACCTCAACACCACTGCTTTGCAGCTGGCTACCGGTAGTAAAACCCATCATATAGCTGAGTTTTTGCTGCTGGCTTTCGAGCGCCGGCGCCTCGCTGGCTGGTTGTTGGTTACAACCAGCGATCGCCATGACCGCTAGCAGCGGCAAAACTTTTGCAACGGCAATAGTGGGGAGAGAGTGTTTCATTGTGCTTCCTTGTGTCTATTTTGGTGTAGGGCTGGTGAACAATTTACTCAGTTATACTAGGCTATCTCCAGCACAGTATCGACTAATTTCTCGATTCGCGCCGCCGCCTCGATCGCATCCGCCAACCGAGACGCCGAGCTAGTCGTAGAGAGAGGCCAGCGCCAGCCAACATCACGGCGACTCACTCGGCCACGGCCTAACCCCCTACAACTTGGTGAAGATTAAATCCCAGACGCCGTGGCCGAGCCGCTCACCGCGGCGTTCAAACTTGGTCTCTGGCCGATAATCGGGGCGCGGGCAATAATCGCCGTCACTGCTGTTGATCAGCCCGGGGGCGGCGGTCAACAGCTCTAACATCTGCTCGGCATAGGGTTGCCAGTCGGTGGCCATATGCAACACCCCGCCCGGCTTCAACTTCGCGGTGATTAACTGCAAAAACTGCCGCTGCACAATGCGCCGTTTATTGTGCTTTTTCTTGTGCCAAGGGTCGGGAAAGTAGAGCTGAAAGCGGTCGATGGAGCCATCGTCAAAGCACTCGGCGAGCACATCGTTGGCGTCGGCCATATACACTTTAAGGTTGTTCAGATCGCGCTGATTGGCTTCGTTGATCAAGCGACCGACCCCTGGAGGGTGGACTTCGATACCGACAAAGCTCTGCTCGGGGGCCGCGGCGGCCATCGCCAGCAGCGAGTCGCCCATACCAAAACCGACCTCCACCACCAGCGCCTCGCTGCCGCCAAAGCAAGCGTCGATATCGAGTAGACCGTCATCCAATTTCAGACCGTAGCGCGGCCAGGCGAGCTCGAAGGCGCGGCGCTGTCCCTCGGTCAGGCGGCCGCCGCGCACCACGAAAGAGCGAATGCTTTTATCGCGAAACTCCGGCTTCAAATCTGTAAGTAAAGGCTTACTCTGCTCATTCATTGAAGATTGCTCGCACCGCGCCAAGCGGCGTAAATTAAGGTCAACCAGGCGGCCAGCCAAGCTGCGCCACCGAGAGGGGTAACCATTCCCAGCCACGGCTGCTCGAGCAGCACCAACAGGTATAGCGAGCCACTAAACAGCACCACCCCAGCGCAGAACAGCAGCGCGGCGCAGCGCTGCTGGAGCGGAGGCAGCGGTCGCACCCACAGCAGCCCGAGCGCCAGGGTGTGGACAAACTGGTAGTCGACCGCGGTCTGCCACTGAGCCAGACGCACTGCGCTCAACTGCGCGGACAAACTGTGGGCGGCAAATGCCCCCAGCAGCACGGCGGTCAGTCCGAAGCTGGCAAACAGCGCCAAATGTAGACGGGGTGACATAGCGGTAGTGCCCTCGGCTGAACAGCGAATAAAAAAGACCGCCGCAGCGGTCTTTTTAGCGGCTTGAAGCGGTTACGACTCCAGCAGTGAACGCACTTTTTTCATGGCGTTCTGCTCCAGCTGGCGAATGCGCTCAGCAGAGACACTGTACTCCGCCGCCAACTCGTGGAGAGTGGCCTTGCTGTCGTTGAGCCAGCGGCGCTGCAAAATATCTCGGCTGCGCGGGTCGAGATCTGCCAGCGCGGCGTGCAAGCGGCTGCTGTTATCGTCTTCAAAATCGTCCGCTTCGGCCAGTAATGCGGGATCGTTGCGGTGATCTTCTAGGTAGTTGGCTGGTGCGTAAAAGGCGCTGTCGTCATCGTCGTCGCTGGGCGCATCGAAGGTCGCATCGCGCGAATAGAGACGTTTCTCCATCTCCATCACATCTTTAACTTCGACACCGAGATCGGTGGCGACGGCTTGCGCCTCATCGGCAGAGAGCCACTCCAACTGTTTTTTGGCACTGCGCAAGTTGAAGAACAGCTTGCGTTGGGCTTTGGTGGTGGCCACCTTGACAATGCGCCAGTTGCGCAGAATAAACTCGTGCATCTCGGCTTTGATCCAGTGCACCGCAAAAGAGACCAGCCGCACCCCTTTCTCAGGGTTGAAGCGGCGCACCGCCTTCATCAGGCCGACATTGCCCTCTTGTATCAGATCGCCGAGCGGCAGCCCGTAACCGTTGTAGGAGCGGGCGATATGCACCACAAAGCGCAGATGAGAGAGCACCAAACGGCGCGCGGCATCGAGATCATCGTTGTAGTAGAGCGCCTCTGCGAGCGACTTCTCTTCTTGTGCAGAGAGCACGGGAACGCCGGCCGCACCTTGAATATAAGCATTCAAGTTGCTCCCGGGGGTCATCCACTCCATGGTTTGAAGCGACTGGTTCATAGCTTCCTCTCTTTACGTTAGTTGACGGCGGTGGGCGGTTATACGCCCGCAACACGGCAATTACATTCAATAGTCTAGCTGATCTGTTAGTCCTTTTCTACTGTCGAAAAGTTCCCATCAAGCTGCTGATTTATAGGGGTTTGAATAGAAAATTTCAACGCTTCAAGCGCCGCCAAGCACGCGGTTATTCCGGGGTGATGGCGTGTAACTGGCGGCTGACCGCAAAATAGGCCGACAGCGCCCCCAGAGCAGCGCTGGCCAGCAACAGCAGCAGGCTCTCCATCCACTGCGGCCCGCGCAACTGAAACTGGCTCTGGTAAAGTGTCGCCAGTTCGGAGGCGCTGACATTGACCACGGCGGTCATGCTCAACAACGCCAGTAGCGCCAACAGCGCGCCGCAGACACCGTAGAGCGCTCCGGCGTAGAGAAACGGGCGGCGCACATAGGCGTCGGTACCGCCGACCCACTTAATCACCACAATCTCTTCGCGGCGCTGTTCGATGGCCATTTTTACCGAGTTGCCGATCACCACCACGACCCCTAACAACAGCAGTGCGGCGGCCGCCGCCAACAGCTGTCTCGCCAGTCGCAGCATGGCGTGCAAGCGCTGTAACCACAGCGTGTCGAGCTCCACCTCGGCCACCACCGGCAGCGCCTGCAGTTCGGCGCGCAAATGCTCGAGCCGCTCGGCCAGCGCGGTGCTATCGCCGTCGACCGACTCTAGCGCCAGACTCAACTCAAACAGCGCCGGCAGCGGATTGCTCGGCAATCCGTCCAGCGCCGCAGCAAAGCTCGCCGACTGTGCAAGTTGCGCCAGACCCTGTGCCGCCGACGTATAGGAGACGGTCTGCACCTGTGGGTGCGCCTGCAGCTGCTGTTGCAACTGCTGCAACTGCGTCTCGCTGGCAGCGGTCTTTGCATAAACCGATAGTCGCGCCGGCTGCTGTAGCGGCGGCGCCAACAGCGCAACATTTTCTACCGTTAAATACAGTGCCGCCGGCACCGCTATGGCGATCGCTACCACCGTCGCCGTGAGCGCACTTTGCAGGCGATCCGACCACAGCCGCCGCAGACTCTGGCGCAAGCTGGCCAAATGGTGGCCGAAATAACCGCGCAACCGGTTGCTGCGAGCCTGGTGGCGGCGCGGCGCGGCGGTGGGCCTACTCATGGCGATTCACCTCGCTGAGGCGGCCGTGATCTAGGTGCAAAATGCGGCAGTCGAGCTGAGCGGTCAACTCAACATCGTGTGTAGCAACTAGCACCGCAACCCCTGATTGCTGAAAGCGGCGAAACAACTGCATGATCTCTGCCGACAACTCGGGATCGAGGTTGCCGGTCGGTTCGTCGGCGAGCAAGATTCTCGGCTTGTGCACCACTGCGCGAGCGATACCAACGCGCTGCTGTTCGCCGCCGGAGAGCGTCAGCGGGCGCTTGCCCTCGCAACCAGCCAAGCCGACCGCGGCCAGTGCGGCGCGCACCCGCTTGGTCACTTCGCTGCTGCGCACACCACTGACCAGCAGCGGCAGCGCAACATTGTCGAAAACGGTGCGATCGGTGAGCAAGCGGTGATCTTGGAACACCACCCCGAGCTGGCGCCGGTAGTAAGGTATCTGGCGGCTGGGCAGGCGGCCGATGTTGTGGCCGTTGACCAGCAGTGCGCCGTGTGAGGGGCGCTCCATCACCATCAGCAATTTCAGCAGGGTGCTCTTGCCGGCCCCAGAGTGACCGGTCAGCAGCGCCATCTCACCGCCGCCCAACTCAAAGTTAACTGCGCTGAGCGCCTCGCTGCCGCCACTGTAGCGTTTGCTCACCGCATCAAATCGAATCATCGCATCAACTCAGCGCCGTATCGCTCAGCACCGCCGGGTCGACACCCCACAGCGCCGCGACAAACTGTTCGGCATTGAACGGCTGCAGATCATCGACCCCCTCGCCGACGCCGATAAAGCGCACCGGCACGCCAAACTGCGCGGCCAGCGCCAACACCACACCGCCTTTGGCGGTACCGTCTAGCTTGGTCAACACCAGTCCGGTAACCCCCGCCGATTTCTGGAACTCACGCATCTGCGCCAAGGCGTTTTGCCCGGTGCCAGCATCCAACACCAGCAACACCTCGTGTGGCGCCGCGGCGTCGAACTTGGCCAACACCCGCTTGATTTTAGCCAGCTCTTCCATCAGATGGCCTTTGTTGTGCAGGCGGCCAGCGGTGTCAGCGATGAGCACATCGCTGCCGCGTGCGTGCGCCGCCTGCACTGCATCAAAAACCACTGAAGCGCTATCGGCGCCGGTGTGCTGGGCAATCACCGGTACTTGATTGCGCTCACCCCAACTCTGCAGCTGCTCGACCGCCGCGGCGCGAAAGGTGTCGCCCGCGGCGAGCATCACCGTCTGCCCCTGCATTTGCAGGCGGTGGGCCAATTTGCCAATGGTGGTGGTTTTGCCGACCCCATTGACGCCGACCACCAACATCACAAAAGGCTTCGCCGCCACCTGCAGAGGCTGCTCGGCGCTGCGCAGACGCTCAACCATTAGCGCCATCAGTGCGCGCTGGACTTGGTCGCTATCGCCGAGCTCGCGGCGCGCCACCCGCTGGGTAATAGTGGTCAGCAACTCGCCGGTCAGCTCTATGCCGACATCAGCCATCAGCAGGTGCGTTTCGAGCTCTTCAAAGAGCTCGTCGTCGAGCGCGCGCTTGCCGACAAACAGGCCACTCAATCCGCTGCCGGTGCGACTCAGCGCGCCGCGCAGCCGCGTCATCAATGAGGCGGCGGGGCGTTCACCGTCGGCGGCGCTGGGCTGACTGCTGGCGGCGTCGCTGCTGCGCCCTCGCCAGCGCTCGAGCAGCGAGCGCTTGGCGGTATTCTCTTCACTCATAACAGGGTTAACCCGTGGCAAATTAACAGGAGTCGACGGCGGCGCTAAACAGCGCGCTCAGCTTGCCGACCGAGGTTAAAAGTGGTGTATTCTAGCACTGTTTTGACTGGCTATTTTATCCCGCAAGGCTAATTGCCCGGTCTTTGCTGTTGCCGCCACATGAAAGGATTGTTGTTATCCGCCGCTCTCAACCCTCACCGCGCTCACGCCGCAGCCCACCCCGCACCGCCGCGAGCAGTGTGCGCATTATTGCCGGGCGCTGGCGCGGCACCCGACTGCCAATTGTCACCGCGCCAGGCTTGCGCCCGACCGCCGATCGGATCCGCGAAACACTGTTCAACTGGCTGCTGGGCGAGTGCGAGCAGAGCCGCTGTCTCGATCTATTTGCCGGCAGCGGTGCGCTCGGTTTTGAGGCGCTGTCGCGCGGTGCCAGCCACTGCGATCTGGTAGAACTGCAGCCCGCCGCGGCCGCGCAACTGCGCGCCAATCAACAGCAACTCGCGGCAGAGGCCAGTATTTTCTGCTGCAGCGCCGAACAGTTTCTCGCCGACCCGCCAGCGCCAACAGCCGCTGGCGGCTACCAGTTAGTGTTTCTCGACCCGCCATTTGCAGAACAGCTGCTGCCAACTATCGCCGAACAGCTAGAGCGCTCAACGCTACTGGCTGCGCAGTGCTGGCTCTACGTCGAGCTCGCCGCTGAGCAGCCCTTTGCCGCACCGCCAAGCTGGTCGCTGCACCGCCAGCGCAACAGCGGCGGTGTCAGCTACCGTCTCTACCGGCGTGTTGCCGATCGCGCTACTATTGCGTAGTATGCCCCGCCTCGGTGTGGCTGCGCGCCACACGTTGCCCAAGGAGAACTGCGATTATGCGCACCATTGTCTACCCCGGCACTTTCGACCCGATCACCAATGGCCATATCGACTTAGTGCAGCGCGCCGCCAGGTTGTTCGACAAGGTCATTGTCGGGATCGCCTCCAGCGAGAAGAAAAAGCCGCTGTTTGCCATAGACCAGCGCATCGCTCTGGCGCGCCAGGTGCTGGGCGATCTGGACAATGTTGAAGTGCGCGGCTTTGATTACCTGCTGGTCAACTTTGTCAATGATTGCGGCGCTTGTGCGGTTATGCGTGGCCTGCGCGCAGTGTCCGATTTCGAATACGAATTTCAGCTCGCCAATATGAACCGCGCGCTATCGCCCAACGTCGAGAGTATTTTTCTCACCCCGGCGGAGCGCTTTTCCTATATCTCGTCGTCGCTGGTCCGCGAGATTTCCTCACTGGGCGGCGATGTCAGTAAATTTGTTCCCGCCCCGGTGGCCGCGGCACTCGCTGCGGCGTTCCGCGCTCAACGCTGACAGCGCGGGCAAAAAACGCTGCTGCGCTGGCCGATACGTAGCTCCCGCAGAGGCCCCCGGCAACCTAGACAAGCTTCACCGGCGCGGCCGTAGGCGCACAACTGTTGGGCAAAATAGCCCGGTTCGCCGTTGCCGTTGACAAAGTCGCGCAAGGTGGTGCCGCCCTGCTCGATAGCCGCTGCCAACACCGCTTTAATCTCGGTCGCCAAGCGCTGGTAGCGCTGGCGGCTAATGCTGCCAGCGGCGCGATCCGGTCTTATACCGGCGCGGTAGAGCGCCTCAGTGGCGTAGATATTGCCGACCCCCACCACCGTCGCGTTGTCCATAATAAATGCCTTCACCGCTAGCGTGCGGCGGCGCGAGCGCTGCCACAGCCGCTCGCCATCAAAGGCCGGCGACAACGGCTCAGGCCCCAGCGCCGCCAGCTGCGGATGATCGCCGCTACTCCACAAACAGCAGCCAAAACGCCGTGGATCGTGGTAGCGCAGCAGCAGGTCTGCGCTAAACTGCCACTCCAGATGGTCGTGGGTGCGGCGCGGCGCGCTCGGCTCGGCAAGGCGCAAGCTGCCACTCATGCCAAGGTGGATCAAGGCACTGCCGGTGGCAAATTTAAACATCAGGTACTTGGCGCGGCGCTCTACTGCCAACAGCCGCTGGCCGCTGACCCGCGCAGGCAGCTCTGCGGGCACTGGCCAGCGCAGCGCGCTGTTATAGATGTTTAACGCCAGCACTTGGCGGCCGACAATGTGGGGCGCGATACCGCGGCGGGTGGTCTCTACTTCCGGTAATTCTGGCATAAATACCTTTTTATCCATAAAACACTGTTAGCCTTAGGGCCAATTTCTGGCATACTTGGACTCCATACGCTGCCATTGGCAAAACAGCTCCGACTGCGTAGAATGCCCGCCTCGGGGTTACATAGCAAAAGATTAAAGGTAGTCAACCTATGGCTTTAGGAAAACGTCGCAACAGTGAAGAAGAATCGGAAATCGACTTGACGCCGATGCTCGATGTGGTCTTCATCATGCTCATCTTCTTCATCGTCACTGCCTCGTTCGTCAATGAGTCTGGCCTCGATGTTAACCGACCGCCGACCACCGACCAACCGCCGCCGCCGGAAGATAGCAGCAAGCGCAATATTGTCTTTCGCATCTCCGAGAGCAACGAGCTGCTGCTCGATGGCCGCCGCATCGATATCCGCTCGGTCCGCGCCAACGTAGAGCGCATGCAGGCTGAGAACCCCGAAGCCAAGGTAATCATTGACGCCCATCCAAAATCGAAGACTGAGCTCTATGTGCTGATTGCCGACCAAGCGCGCGAAGCGGGCGTCTACGATATTTCGCTGGCCACCGACAACAAGAAGTAATTGGCCGGCGCTGCCGACACCGACCCCGCAGCCACCACTGCGGGGTTTTTTTTCTCTGCTACAGTGTTCGCTGCCACTGAGCAATTATCGCCATGAGCCAACCACCGACGCCCAACTTCAACCACTTCACGGCCATCGCCGCCAGCCTGCAGCGACGGCCGTGGCCGAGCTGCAGCGCCACCCGCAGCCCGTCTCAGTTGAGCGACGAGCTCGGCGCCGCACTGCGCTACTACCAACTGCCGCTGCCCAGCACAGAGCTGCAATTTAGCAGTGGCGCGCTCACCGCCGGCACCACCGAGCGGCTGGTCTGGTACCGCTGGCAGCCGGCCCAGGCGCAGCGCCGAGCAGTGGTCGTGCACGGCTATTTCGACCACACCGGACTCTACCGTCACCTGATCAATGCGCTGCTCGAACGCGGCTGCGAGGTGGTCTGCTTCGACCTGCCGGGCCACGGCTTCAGCAGCGGCGAACGCGCCAGCATCGACGACTTTGATCACTACCAACAGGCGCTCTGCGCGGTGCTGGATCTCATCGCTTCATGGCCTCAGCTGCCGCTGATCGGCTGCGGACAGAGCACCGGCGGCGCGATCTTATTGCAACACCTCGCCGCACTCGGCGCACAGCCGTCGCCGTGGTCGGCGGTAAACTTATTGGCACCCTTATTTGAGCCGGTCGGCTGGCGCAGCAGCCGGCTGTTGCTGCCACTGTTATCGCCGTTTTTGCGCACGCTGCCCAGACGTTTTCAGCGCAATAGTGGCGACAGCGCATTTGGCATCTTTTTGGCTCACCAAGACCCGCTGCAGAGCCGTGTGATGCCTCTCGCCTGGCTGCGCGCTATGGATCGCTGGATTGCCGGTTTTCGGCCGTTATCGTGCAGCGCTGCGGTCAATATTATCCAGGGTGACCGCGACCACACCGTCGCCTGGCGGCGCAACATGGCGCACTTTCGCCGCCAGTTTAGTGCCGCCACTATCACCATTATTGAGGGTGCCGGACACCATCTAGTCAACGAGACGGCCGCTCTGCGCGCAGAGGTTTTTGCCCAGCTGCAACTCTAATCGCGGACTATGGCCCGCGAGTTGCCGGCCTCATCGATGGCGACAAATATGAACTCACCTTCAGTGACTTTGTGTTGCTGCTGGCTGCCGCGCGGCTGACACCAGACCGCCAGCGACAGCTTTATGGAGCTGCGCCCAATCGACAGCAGCCGGCCGTAACAGCTGATAATGCCGCCGACCGGCACTGGGCGCAGAAACGACATGCTCGAAATCGCCACCGTAGCGGTGCGCCCGCGCGCCACCCGCTCGGCCATGACACCGCCGGCAATGTCCATCTGGCTGAGCAGCCAGCCGCCAAAGATATCACCGTTGGTATTGGTCTCCTTGGGCATCGCTACGGTCTGCAACAGCAGCTCGCCATCTGGCCGTTGTGGCTCGTTCATCGTCACTCCTGTCACTGTTATCAGTCAATTAGCCGTACACTTTGTCTGGCAGCCAGGTGGCCAACTGTGGCCACACGGCCAGCAGCGCCAACAGCAGCAGCTGAATGGCGATAAACGGCAGCACCCCGCGGTAGATCGCCGCGGTCGGGATCGCCGCCGGCGCCACGCCGCGCAGGTAGAACAGCGCAAAACCAAACGGCGGTGTTAAAAACGAGGTTTGCAGATTTATCGCCACCATCACCCCCAGCCATACCGGGTCGACACCCATCGCCAATAAGATCGGCCCGACGATCGGAATGACCACGTAGGTGATCTCGATAAAGTCGAGAATAAACCCCAATAGAAAAATGACCACCATCACCACCAGCAGCGCGCTGGTGGTACCACCGGGCATGCTGTGGAAATAGTCGCTGACCAGCTCTTCACCGCCAAAGCCGCGAAACACCAGCGAGAACAGCGCGGCCCCAATTAAAATTAAAAACACCATGGAGGTGACCTCAACGGTACTGCGCAGCACTTCGCGCAGACGCGTTAAGTTGAGCTGTCGCTTGCACAGCGCCAACAACATTGCGCCGACCGCACCGACCCCGGCGGCTTCGGTGGGAGTCGCTGCACCGGCCAAAATAGAGCCGAGCACCGCGACAATCAGCAGCACCGGCGGAACCAAAGTCTGCAGCAGCTGCCAGCGGCTGACGGTGATGGTTGCAGTGGCCGCGTCGCGCGGCATCACCGGACGCACCCAGACCAATAGATAGAGCGCGTACAACAGCACCAGCAGCAAGCCTGGCAACAGGGCGCCGACAAACAGATCGCCCACCGAGACCGTCTTGGGGTTAAAAATACCCATGCTCAACTGCGCCTGCTGATAAGAGGTTGAGAGAATATCGCCCAGCAACACCAGCGCGATAGACGGCGGGATAATCTGCCCGAGCGTGCCGGTGGCACAGATCATGCCGGTGGCAGCGCTGTCGCTGTAGCCGCGCGCGCGCAAACTCGGCAGCGACATCAACCCCATCGTCACCACCGTGGCGCCGACTATACCGGTGCTGGCGGCCAGCAGTGCACCGACCAACAACACCGACAGGGCCAAACCGCTGCGCAGACCGCCGAGCAATGCCGCCATCGCCCCGAGCAGCTCTTCGGCGAGTCGCGATTTCTCTAGCATCACCCCCATCAGCACAAATAGCGGCACCGCGATGAGAGTGGTGTTCTCCATCACCCCAAACACCCGGTTGGGCAGCGCGTGCAAGTAAGCGTTGTCAAAGTGACCGCCGGCCACACCCAAGCCGGCGAACAACAGCGCCGTGCCGCTCAAGGTCAGCGCCACCGGGTAGCCCAACAGCAACATCAGGCAGACGCAAACAAACATCAACAGTGGTAGCCATTCCACCATCACAGCGCCCCCTCGGTGCCAATCTGCTCAGGGGCTTGCAGATAGCCGAACCACTCCAGCCCCGACTCCACTAGCAACACTACGGCGTGCAACCACATCAGCAGCGGCAGCAACAATAGCAGGCTTTTCAGTAGATAGCGGAACGCCAGACCGCCGCTATCGCTGGAGCGTTCAGCCAATGCCCAGCTGGCGGCGACATAATCAAAACTATAAAAAAACAGTAGCGCTGTCACCGGCAACAGCAAAAGCAGCGTTCCCAACACATTGACAAGCAACTGGGTGCGGCGAGCAAAGTGCCGGTAAAAAATATCAACCCGCACATGTTGATCGCGCTGGGCGGCGTAAGCGGCACCGAGCATAAATACCGCGGCGTGCAGGTAGGTGACACTCTCTTGCAGGGCAATGGAGCCGAACTGAAAAAAATAGCGCAATACCACCACCACCGCGGTCAGCAGCGCCATCGCCAACACCAACCAGGAGACCAGTGCGCCGAGCCGTTCGAGTAGCGCGCGCAGGGTTCGCGCCACAGCGAAGATACCGCGCAGCCAAGCGCTGGCAGCGGCCAATTGGGGCGTCTCAAACATCGGCTGTCCTTATTGCTATCGATTGGGCCGACATTATAAGCGATTCATGGGGTGCGCAGCTTTTGCCGCTGCGCGGCGGCGCGCTCGCCGTACTCGCCACCGAGCGCAATCGCTTGGCTGAAGTAGCGGTCTGCCGCCGCGGCGTCATCGCGCTCCAGTGCGGCCAAACCGAGGTGGTAGGCCGCCACTGCAGTTGGCAGGCGCTGCAGACTGGCGCTGAAATCGGCCGCAGCCGCTGTGCGCTGTTGGCGCTGCCAGCGCAACAGTGCGCGCTGTAAATGCGGCAGAAAGTAATCGGGGTTTTTGGCAATGGCGGTGCTAGTGGCGCGCTCGGCGTTGTCGGGCTGCTCGAGCGCCTGCCAGATGGCGGCGCGCAGCAGCCAGAACTGCTGCTGTTGCGGCAGTAGCGCCACCGCTGTGTCACTCTGCGCCAACGCCTCTGCGTAGCGCTGTTGCTGCAGCAGCTCGGCGGCCTGCTCGGCGGCGCGATAGGCGGGCTCTGCCGCGCGCAGTGGCGCCGTCGCGGCACGGTAGCGATCGCGATAGCGCTCGCCGCCTGCACCGAGCTCTGCGACCAGTGCGCGGTTGGCGTCGACCCGTGCCTGCGATGGCGGATGGCTGGCAAACAGCGCGGCGATGAAATCGCTGTCGCGTCCCTCGCTGAGCTTGACGAAGGTCTGCTGCAACTCCACCGCCGCCTGCGGGTCGTAACCGGCGGCCACCATCAGCTTAATGCCGTAGTAGTCCGACTCCAGCTCATCGTCGCGACCATAGCGCGCCATCCACGCTGCCGCACCGTACTGCGAGGCGGTGCCGAGCCATTCAGCGGCGGTGCCCTGGCTGCCGGCTGCCAGCGCCGCCAAACCAATGTTGAGCAACATGCCGCGGCTCATCTGCGCGGCGCCGTGACGAGCGGCGGCGTGAATGATTTCATGGCCAATCACCGCCGCCAGTTGCGCCTCATCATCGAGATGGCGCAGCAGACCACTGTTGATGGCAATTTTACCCCCAGGCAGCGCCCAGGCGTTGGCGCTGGCATTGTTGACCACCACAAATTCGTAGGGCAGCTCGGGGCGCTCGCTGTGAGCGGCCAACCGGCGTCCGATCTCGGCGACATACTCACTCAGCTGCGGTTCTAAGTAGTAGTCGCCGCCCTGTTGTTGGCGGTAAGGGTGGTAATTATCGCGACCAATGGCCAGCTCTTGGGACTCACTGAGCAGCGACAACTCGCGCTCTCCGGTGACGGGATTGACGGTGCAGCCGCCTATAACTATGACGGCGGCGGCCAAACCAGCCAACCAGCTGCTCGACACAGATAATCGCTGCTGTTTACCCATAGCACCCTCCCGCTCTATCGCTGTTAAGATTCAAACTATCTGCCTCTGGCTAGCCCTTTAACTCCATCGCAAGCGCCCTATAATGGACCCCAGACAACCGCCGCAGCGGCGCTGTAGAAAAGGACCGCACCATGTTGATAGTAATCTCTCCAGCAAAAAAACTCGACAGCGGCAACCGCGACTGGCCGCCGCACTACCCACCGCTGAGCCAACCGCAACAGTTAGCCGAGACGCGCCAGCTGATCGCCGAGCTGCAGCAGCTGTCGCCGGTAGAGGTGGGCGGCCTGATGAAGTTGAGCGATAAACTGGCAGCTCTCAATTACAGCCGCTTCCAACAGTGGGCCGAGCCGTTGACGCCGAGCAGCGCGCAACCGGCACTGTTCGCTTTTCAGGGCGATGTCTATCAGGGGTTGGATGCACAGCAGCTGAGCGTCGCCGATCTGCACTGGGCGCAACAACATCTGCGTATTCTCTCGGGTCTCTACGGCGTACTGCGGCCACTAGACTTGATGCTCCCCTACCGCCTGGAGATGGGCACCAAGTTCACCACCGCGCGCGGCACCGATCTCTATCAGTTTTGGGGCGACAGCATCACCGCGCAGCTCAACGACAGCTTGGCTGAGCAAGCGCAGCCGCTGGTGGTTAATTTGGCTTCTAACGAGTACTTTCGCGCCGTTAAACCGGCACAGCTACAGGCCGAAGTGGTGACCCCGCAATTCTACGACCGCAAAAATGGCCAGTACAAGATCATCAGCTTTTACGCCAAACGCGCCCGCGGCGCCATGGCTGCCTTTATTATTCAAAACCGCTGCCGCGATAGCGCCGAGCTACACGCCTTCGACGCCGACGGCTACCGTTATAATGCGGCGTTGAGCAGCCCCCAGAAACCGGCTTTTTGTCGCGAGCTGGAGTGATGACAGCGCCCTCACTGCGGCAGCCAGTAGTCCACCAGCAGCGCAACAAACAGCCATAAACCCACCCAGTGGTTGTTGAGAAAGGCTCTGAAGCAAGCGTCGCGCTGGCGACCGCGGGCCCACCACAGTTGGCGAGCAAACAGCAGCGCGGCAACCGCCAACCCCACCGCAAAGCTGGTACCGCGCTGATACTGTGACGCAGCAACCGCCAACCCCAACAGCGCGCCCGCCTGACAGAGTGCAATCAACAGCAGTTCGCGTTCGCCGGCCCACACAGCAGTCGACTTAATCCCCACCAGGCGATCGTCGTCGCGGTCGACCATGGCGTAAAAGGTATCAAATGCCACTGTCCACAGCAGCACCGCCACAAACAGCGGCAGCAGTGGCTGCCAGTGCAGCGCCGTCTGCCACTGCAGCGAAAAGATGATCGGCACCGACCACGCCCAGCACAACCCCAATAGCAGCTGCGGCAGGTGGGTAACGCGCTTCGAAAACGGGTAGAGCGCGGTCAACCCTGCGCCGGCCACTGCCAGCCACAGCGTCTGCTGGTTGCCGACGGCCAACACCAACAGCAGCGCCGCACTAAGCAGCGCGACAAACAGCAGCAGCGCCTGACGCGGTCGGATCTCGCCGGTGGCCAGCGGCCGCTCAGCGGTGCGCGCCACGGCGCCATCCCAGTGGCGATCGGCAAAATCGTTAATTACACAGCCGGCGGCGCGCATCACCACCACGCCGGCGACCACCACCGCGCAGAGCGTTAATGAGGGGCGGCCATCACTGGCCAATAGCAGCGCCCAGCCGGCTGGCCACAGCAGCAGATAGCTGCCGATTGGCCGGTCTAGCCGCATCAAACGCAGCCAGCGGTTGTGGCGCCAGCGACTCACCGCGGCTGGCTCTGGCGCGCGCTGGTAAATGCCCGCTCAGCGAACGGATCAAGAAAGATCTCAGCGACTAACAGCGGCCGCCCGGCGACAGTAAAGCGGGAGCGGCGACCCCAGTGCGCCGGCGCCTCCCCCGACCAGTGGCGGCAGTCGGCTATCTCAAAGCCAGAGCGGCGCAGCGACGGCTGGGCAAACAGCGCTTCACCGAGCGGCTGGCCACCCAGTCGGCGCAGCTGGCGCAATGGCCCAACCAGTGTCGACAGCGGCACCACAGTGCGGGCAAACACCCAAGCGCTGCCGCCGCCGGTCAACACCACCTCACGAATCATGGCGCGCTGGCGCGGCGCCAGCCGCAACTGTCGCTGTTCACTGCGGTTGGGTACAGCAATGGTTTGGCTGCGCAACTGCACGGCAAAATCACCGCCGCTCAAACGTCGCAGCTGCGCCGTCAGCGAACGCCGATCGAGCAACCAGGATCGCCAACACAGCGGCACACGGCAGTCTACCGCGCAACTTGTCCACTGCAGTTGCGCATAGTCGCGCGCGCGCGCCGACACCAGCGCTGCGGCGCTGGCGATGGCACACGGCTGGTGGCTCAGTGAGTTCAACTATCGGCCCAGCTCGCGGTGGCTCATCCAGCGAACAGGTCGTCGATCGACAGGTAGCGCTCGCCGCTGTCGTAGCTAAATACCAGCACCCGGCTGCCCGGCGGCAGTTGCTCGGCCTGCTGTGCTACGGCCGCCAGTGAGGCGCCCGAGGAGATGCCGACCAGTAAGCCCTCTTCTCTGGCCGCGCGCACCGTCATCGCAAAGGCGTCGCGCTCTTCGACGCAGACCACCGCGTCGACCTGTTCAGCCTGGTAGACCGCCGGCACAAAACCGGCGCCAATGCCTTGCAAGCGGTGTAAACCTTTGGCGCCGCCGCTCAGCACAGGCGAAGCTGCCGGCTCGACCGCCAGCACCTGCAGCTGCGGCCAGTGCGGTTTCAGCGCCTGGGCGACGCCGGTAATATGGCCGCCGGTGCCGACCCCAGTGATGATGTAGTCGAGCCCGTCGGGGAAGTCGGCAAGAATTTCACGGGCTGTGGTGAGGCGGTGGACTTCGGCGTTGGCGGGGTTGGCAAACTGCGCCGGCACCCAACTGTTGGCCGTCGCTGCGGCCAGACGCTCAGCCTCAGCTATGGCGCCGGCCATACCCTGCTCTTTGGCGGTCAACACCAGTTCGGCGCCGTAGGCTTTGAGAATTTTGCGCCGCTCAATCGACATCGACTCTGGCATGGTGAGGATTAACCGGTAACCCTTAACCGCACAGACCATTGCCAGGCCGATCCCGGTGTTGCCGGAGGTCGGCTCAATGATGGTGGTGTCAGCTTTTAGCAGCCCGTCGCGCTCGGCGGTCTCGATCATAGCCAGCGCGATACGGTCTTTGATGCTCGAGCCGGGGTTGAAGCGCTCGACCTTCATCCACACCTGCAGATGGTCGCCAAATAGGCGATTTATCCGCACATGGGGGGTGTTGCCGATGGTCTGTAATATATTGTCGACTTTCATAGTGCCCTCCACTGACCGCCGCGGCGGTGATTGTCCCTGCTGGCCGGCGCGCGGCGTTACCAGCGTGCCGGATAGAGTCGCTCGCTGCCGCTGGGTTGGGCGCGAAAGCGTTTGTACTCCCACTGATACTGCTCAGGGGCCAGAGCAATTATAGCCTCTACGCCGCGGTTGAGCGCCGCCAGCGACTGCTGGCTGTCGCTGCTCCACAAGGCCCGCTCTGGCAGCTGGGCGCGCAATCTCCAGCCCCCTTTAACGCGGATGGCGGCGACAAAAAATGCGGCGGCATCGGTGCGCTGCAAAAGGTTGCCAACCAAGGTCATAGTGCGCGCCGGGTGGCCAAAAAATGGTGCGAACTCACCGCTGCTGGCCGGTGGCTGTTGGTCGGGGAGGATGCCGGTGATCTCGCCGCGCTTGAGCGCCTTAACCACCCCGGCGACACCGCGCACGTCGGTGGGCAACAACTGCGCACCAGAGCGCTGGCGAGCCGATTTTATCCACTGCTCGAACGCCCGCGATTGCGGCGGATCATAGAGCGAGGTCATTTTAGCGCGCTGCGCCGCCCACAATCCCACTACTTCCCAGTTGCCGTGGTGGGGGGCGATGATGATCGCACCGCGCGTCTGCGCAATCGCCTCCAACAGCGGGTCTAGACTGGCGTCGACAACCACGCGCTGCTCTAACCACTGCGGCGAACGGTTCCAGACCGCCAATGTCTCAAAAAACAGCTGGCCAACGTCAATACAGCGAGCTTTGACGCGGGCCTCTTGCGCCGCCGCCGGCAGCTCGGCAAAACACAGTGCGATATTGCGCCGGACCACCCGCACGGTGGCAACATTGCTGCAATAGAGCAGCCAGCCCAATACCGCCCCAAGCCCGCGCAGAAGTGGCAACGGCAGCCAGCCGAGCAGTCGCAATGGCCAAATTATCCAATCTGCCCGAGTCACTGGCACCCCTTTGCAATTGTAGCGTTGCTGGCTGACAGCGCCAGCTACAGAACGACCTATTATACCGACTTATGCTCTGCGATGGTGCCGGCAGTTGCCTGTCGATTTGCCCTGCGCCGCTTTCTTTATCGCCCCACCACCGTATAATTGCTGTTGTTTTTCTCGAGAGAGTATCCCCTGTGTCAACACCAGCAACTGCAACAGATTCGCCCTCCTCGGCAGCCGCCGAGCTGCCCGCCACCTTTCAAGATCTCATACTGCGTCTGCAACAATTTTGGGCCCAGCATGGCTGTGTTATTTTGCAACCGCTGGATATGGAAGTGGGCGCCGGCACCTTTCACCCCGCCACTTTTCTGCGCGCAATCGGTCCTGAGCGCTGGAACAGCGCCTACGTGCAGCCCTCGCGGCGCCCAACTGACGGCCGCTACGGCGAAAACCCCAACCGTTTACAGCACTATTACCAGTTCCAGGTGGTGATGAAACCCTCCCCCGACGATTTTCAGGAGCTCTACCTGCAGTCGCTAGAGGCACTGGGTATCGACACCCTGACGCACGATGTGCGCTTTGTTGAGGACAACTGGGAGTCGCCGACACTGGGGGCGTGGGGGCTGGGCTGGGAGGTCTGGCTGAACGGTATGGAGGTGACCCAATTCACCTATTTCCAACAAGCCGGCGGCATCGAGTGCTACCCGGTCACTGGCGAGATCACCTACGGCTTAGAGCGTATCGCCATGTACATTCAGGGGGTGGATAGCGCCTACGACCTAGTCTGGGCGCACGGGCCGGACGGGCCGGTCACCTATGGCGATGTCTTCCATCAAAACGAAGTAGAGCAATCGGCTTACAACTTTGAACACGCCAATGTGCCATTTCTGTTTAGTAGCTTTGACCAGTATGAACAAGACGCGCTGGCGCTGGTGGCCAACAATCTGCCGCTGCCCGCCTATGAGATGGTGATGAAGGCCTCGCATCTGTTCAATCTGCTCGATGCCCGCCACGCTATCTCGGTTACCGAGCGCCAACGCTTCATTTTGCGTGTGCGCACACTGGCGCGCGCCGTCGCCGAGGCGTACTTTGTCTCGCGTGCCGAGCGCGGTTTTCCGTTGGCCGACGCCACTATCGGTGCCGAGGTGTTAGCCCGCTACCGCGCCAATCAAGCCAGCGAGGAGCAATCCGCATGAGCCATACCTCCGCCACCTCGCTACTGCTCGAAATTGGCACAGAAGAGCTACCCCCAAGCGCCCTCGAACAGCTTGGCGAGGCGCTGGCCCACAGTGTTGGCGAGCAGCTCCAGCAGCTCGATATCGACCACAGTGGCGCCAGCTACTACGCTGCGCCGCGCCGCTTGGCTGTACTCATTGAGCAGCTCGCCGCGAGCGCACCAGCGCGTCAAATCACCCAGTGGGGGCCACCCGCCAAGGTCGCTTTTGACGCCGAGGGTGCGCCGACCAAAGCCGCCCTCGCCTTTGCTGCCAAGCAGGGGATCGCGCTGGCAGAGCTCGACCAGTACATCGCCAACGACGGCCAACAAGATAAGCTCTGCATCACTCTCAACGAGCCCGGGGCAGTCACCGTAGAGGTGCTGGAGACGGTAGTCAGCCAAGCGTTGGCGGCGCTGCCGATACCCAAGCGGATGCGCTGGGGCAACAGCCGCGCCGAATTTGTCCGACCGATCAAGTGGCTGGTGGCACTGCTCGACAGCGAGGTGGTCAATATGCAGCTGCTGGGGGTGCGCGCCGGCAACCGCAGCCGCGGCCATCGCTTCCACGCCCCAGAGGATTTTGTCGTCACCTCTGCCGCCAGTTATAAAGAACAGCTACGCGACCGCTTTGTGCTGGTTGACGGTGTCGAGCGACGCCAGCTGATCCGCCAGCGCGTCGCCGAATTGGCCGACCAGGTCGGCGGTCGCGCCGTTATCGATGCCGCACTGCTCGATGAGGTCGCCTCGCTCAACGAGTGGCCAGTGCCACTGCGCGGCCGCTTTGACGAGCAGTTCCTCAGCGTCCCCGCCGAAGCGCTGATCTCATCCATGGCCAGCCATCAAAAATACTTCCATATAGTCGACGCTAGCGGCGCACTGATGCCCTATTTTGTCACCGTCGCCAACATTGACAGCCGCGATCCCGAGCAGGTCATCGCCGGCAACGAACGGGTGATACGACCACGCCTCGCCGATGCCGCCTTTTTCTACCGCAACGACCTTAAGCTCACCCTCGCTGACCGCCGCGAACAGCTGCGCAGTGTCGTCTTCCAAACCCAACTCGG
Source organism: Gammaproteobacteria bacterium LSUCC0057 (assembly GCA_004535795.1). GTDB lineage: Bacteria > Pseudomonadota > Gammaproteobacteria > Pseudomonadales > Porticoccaceae > LSUCC0057. Next base: position 401,096 of record SPIA01000002.1, on the reverse strand, counting down.
CACACTGTTTGCCAAGAGTGAGCGGGTCGCGTCGCTAGCCGGCACGATCGCCGCCCAGCTCAGCGACTGCGATGCCACGACAATCGCCGAGGCGAGCCGCGCCGGTGCGCTGTCAAAGTCTGATCTAGTCACTGACATGGTCGGAGAGTTTGACGACCTGCAAGGGGTGATGGGCCGCTACTACGCCGCCGCCAATGGCGAGCCCAGCGCGGTAGCAGAGGCGCTGTTCGAGCAATATCTACCCCGCTTTGCCGGCGACGCGGTCGCACAGAGTACAGTCGGGCGCGCGGTCGCCATCGCCGACCGATTAGACACCGTGTGCGGGATCTTCGCCATCGGCCAGGCACCGACCGGATCCAAAGACCCTTTCGCGCTGCGACGCGCCAGTTTAGGGGTGTTGCGCACGCTGATTGAGGGTGAGATGGATCTCGATCTGGCCGAGCTGGTCGCTTTAGCAGCTGCGGCACAGCCGCTCGAACAGCCGGCCACAGATTTTCAGAAGTTAGCGCTCACTTATATAACAGACCGCTTAGAAGGTTATTATCGAGAAGCGGGCGTAAACTTACACTGCCTCACCGCCGTTCTCCAAGGCGGCCACAGTAACCCGCTTGATATCGACCGCCGAGTTAAGGCGGTGGCCAACTTTGCACAGCTACCTGAGTCGGCGGCGCTAGCCGCCGCCAACAAACGGGTCGCCAACATCCTCGCCAAACAACCGGCTAGCGATGCTGTCGAGGTCGATACGGCGCTGTTGAGCGAGGTCGCCGAGCAACAACTGGCGCAACAGCTGCAGACGCTGCAGCCACAACTGAGTGAGCTGTTGGCAGAGCGCAACTATCAACAGGCGCTGGTCGCTCTGGCGGCGCTGCAGAGGCCTGTCGACCAATTTTTTGACCAAGTAATGGTCAATTGCGACGAGCTTGCGGTGCGCAACAATCGCCTCGCGCTGCTGGCAAAATTGCGCCGGCAGTTTTTGTCTATCGCCGATATTTCGCAACTGGCAGGTAGCTGAGGTGTCATTGCTGGCCACTGCCCGAGCGCTGCTGTTCCGGCTGGGCTTCTTGGCAATTATCATCACCGGCAGCCTGTTCACCTGCCTGCTGTATTGGTTGCCGGGCCAGCTGCCGCAACGCAGCGCCGCGCTCAGTTCGCGGCTGATTATGGGGTGGCTGCGACTCTGTTGCGGTGTGCGTATCGAGCTGGTCGGCCGAGACAACATACCCAGCGGCCCAGTGGTGGTAGTGAGCAACCACCAGAGCACCTTTGAAACGTTTTATTTCTGGCAGCTATTTCGCCCAATGGCGTTTATTTTAAAACGCGAGCTGCTGCAGATCCCGCTGTTTGGCTGGGCGCTGGCCACCACGCGGCCAATCGCCATCAGTCGCAGCAACCCCGGAGGCGCCATCCGCCACGTACTGCGGGCTGGTCGCGCGCGCCTAGCCGGCGGCCAGAGTGTCATCATCTACCCCGAGGGGACACGCCGCACTAACGGACAACTGCAGCCCTACAAAACCAGTGGTGCCGCGCTAGCCAAAGCTGCGGGTGTACCGCTGTTGCCGGTCTACCACAACGCCGGCCACTGTTGGCCGGTTGAGAGCTGGCTGAAACGGCCGGGAGTGATCACTGTGGTGATCGGGGAACCGCTACACACCAGCGACAGCGATGCTCGCACACTGACCGCGAGCGCTCAGCGTTGGGCGCAGCAGACCGCTGTCACCCTTGGATAAATTTCTAGATATTTCAGTAGCTTACAATTAAATATCGAGGTTGACGACCGACAGTGCATTGGTCTCAATGAAGGCGCGGCGCGGCTCAACGTGATCACCCATCAAAGTGGTAAACATCTGGTCAGCGGCGATCGCATCCTCAATAGTCACGCGCAGCATGCGTCGCCCATCGGGATCCATGGTCGTCTCCCACAATTGACCGGGGTTCATCTCACCCAACCCCTTGTAGCGCTGGGTGTTAATACCGCGGCGCGACTCTGCCATCAGCCAATCCAATGCCTCGCCAAAGCTGCCAACCGCTTGCTGGCGGTCACCGCGACGGACATACGCCCCCTCCTCGATCAATCCGTAAAGGGTGGCGCCGAGATCGGTCATGGCGCGATACTCGCTCGACTCAAAAAACTGTCGCTGCAGCGCGTAGTCTTTAGGGACGCCGTGGGCGGTAATGGTCACTACCGGCTCGTAAAGACCGCGCTCGACATTCTCGCGCACCGCCACAGAGTAGCGGTGTGAACCGTTATCCAGCCCCGCCAAGGCTGTATTTAACTGCGCCGCCCACTGCTCGACTGCGCCAGCATCGACCAGCTGCTCTGCCGTTAACGGCTGGCCGTGCACCAGAGCGTTCAATACAGCGCTCGGATAGGCTTGCGACATCCGCTCAATCAGAGCCATTACCTTGCGATACTGGCCGACCAAGCTCTCCAAAGCGGTGCCCTGTATCGCGGGCGCGGTGGCGTTGACGTAGAGTGCCGCCTCGTCCAGTGCTTTGTTGGTCAGGTAGGCGGTCATGGCGGTATCGTCTTTAATGTACTGCTCGCTCTTGCCACGACTCACCTTGTAGAGAGGTGGTTGGGCGATGAAAATATGGCCATTTTCGATCAGTTCGCGCATCTGCCGGAAGAAGAATGTCAACAGCAGGGTGCGAATATGCGAGCCATCGACATCGGCATCGGTCATGATAACCACCGTGTGGTAGCGCAGCTTCCCAAGATTAAATTCGTCTTTGCCAATGCCGCAACCGAGTGCCGTGATCAGCGTGCCCACTTCAGCGCTGGAGAGCATCTTGTCAAAGCGAGCTTTTTCGACATTGAGGATTTTTCCCTTTAGCGGCAAGATCGCTTGGGTGCGGCGATCGCGACCCTGCTTGGCTGAACCACCCGCCGAATCACCCTCCACCAGGTAGAGCTCGGAGAGCGCGGGGTCTTTCTCTTGGCAGTCGGCCAGCTTGCCGGGCAGCCCGGCAATATCCAGTGCCCCCTTGCGGCGGGTCATCTCGCGCGCTTTGCGGGCTGCCTCACGGGCGCGTGCGGCATCGATCATCTTGCCGACCACCAGTTTTGCCTCTTGCGGAAACTCCAACAAGTAATCGGAGAACTTGTCGGCCATCTCCTGTTCGACGGCCGTTTTAACCTCGGAACTCACCAACTTATCTTTGGTCTGCGAGGAGAATTTGGGATCGGGCACCTTCACTGAGATGATCGCCGTCAGCCCTTCGCGAGCGTCGTCGCCGGTTGTTGCCACTTTGGCCTTGGCGCCAATCCCCTCTTTTTCAATATAGCTGTTCAAGCAGCGTGTCAGCGCCGCTCTAAACCCGGCCAGATGGGTGCCGCCATCGCGTTGGGGGATGTTGTTGGTATAACAGTGCAGGTTTTCTTGAAAGGTGTCGTTCCACTGCAGCGCTACCTCAACACCGATACCGTCTTCGCGCTGAGAGGAGAAATGAATCACCGAGTTGACCGCGCTCTTATTGACATTGAGGTACTCTACGAACGCGCTTAGGCCGCCTTCGTATTGGTAGATCTCCTCTTTGCCGCTGCGCTCATCGTGCAACACAATACGCACACCGGAGTTGAGGAAAGAGAGCTCACGCAGCCGCTTAGCCAGCACCTCAAAGTGGAACTCAATATTGGTAAAGGTCTCCTCAGAGGGAACAAAATGCACCATAGTACCGCTGTCTTGAGTCTTGCCAACGGTTTTGAGTGGGGCCAGCGGTACGCCATGCGCGTACTCCTGTTCATAGACCTCGCCGCCGCGCTTAATGGTTAAGCGCAGCTTTCTTGACAACGCGTTGACCACTGAGACCCCGACACCGTGCAAACCGCCAGAAACCTTGTAAGTATTGTCGTCAAATTTACCACCAGCGTGCAGCACCGTCATGATCACCTCGGCTGCAGAGACACCCTCCTCGTGCATCTCGGTGGGAATGCCGCGGCCGTTATCAGAGACTGAGACCGACTCATCGGGGTGTATAACCACGCGAATCTCGCTGCAGTGGCCGGCCAGCGCCTCATCGATCGAGTTATCAACGATTTCGAAGACCATGTGGTGGAGTCCGGTGCCGTCGTCAGTGTCACCAATGTACATCCCCGGACGTTTGCGCACAGCATCCAGCCCTTTGAGCACCTTAATACTCGAAGAGTCGTAGCCCTTCTGCCCTGTCTCTTGATCACTCATCGCCTTCACTCCCTCAAATTGTTGCCGAGCCGCCAAAACCATCTGCCGCACTCACTTCACCCTGTTCCACATGGAACAATGAAGCCTCTCCAATCTCTACACCAAACGGTGAAAAGTCACCTCTATCGACACCGGTGATAAAGCTCTGTCCCTGCAACGCCACGACTGCAGCCAACACCTGGCCGCGGTGCCGGTAGTCTAGCTCCGCCGGCAGATCATCGATAGCCAACACACAAGGCTCACCGTGGTGGGCAGCATAGTACTGCGCCTGGGCAAGCTTCAGTGCATAGACCAACAGCTTAACCTCGCCTCGCGACATCACCTCTGCAGCACTGTGGCCTGAGACCGTGACCTTCAATTCGGCGCGGTGTGGGCCGCAGTGGGTCAACCCGCGCTTGATATCTCTCTGCTCGCTCGCCTCGAGTGCCTGCAAAAGCGTACCATGCTCAACCGACCAGCCCGACTGATACTGCAGTTCAACACCATCGAGAGCACCAAAGCTGGCGAGCTGGCGACGCACATAAGGTGTCAACGCCTGCAGATAGGCCTGACGAAAACCGCTGATGGCCTCACCATGCGCAGCAATACTGCTGCTCCACGGGGCGAGCAGATCACTAGTTATTCTACCACGACGGAGCAGTTCATTGCGCTGTTTTAAGCCACGCTGATAAGCAAGCCAGTGACTGCGATAGGCCTGTTCCACGTGGAACACACCCCAATCGATAAACTGACGCCGCTGCAAAGGTCCTCCCTCCAACAGCTGGAAGCTCTGCGGCTCAATAATTTGGAGCGGCAGCAGTGCCGAGAGCTCCATCGCGCTGGAGACGCTCTCGCCGTTGTGGCGCGCCTGTAGGGTCGCTGTGCGGCTGCGCTGAATGCCCAGCGAGGCGGTCGGTTGGGAGACATTGCCGTGGTGTCGCTTGCAGCGAGCCGAAACCACTAGCTGCTCACTCTCATGGTTGATAATCGCCTTGGTGTCTCGCTGTCGAAATGAGCGGGCGCGACTGAGCAGCGACAAACCCTCTAGCAGAGAGGTTTTGCCGCTGCCGTTTTGGCCGTAAATGATGTTGGTCTGGGGATTACAGTCAAGCCGGGCGCGCTGCAAATTGCGCAAGCCGTAGAGGTCTAGCCTAGTGAGGTACACAATAGAACCTGGCGCTGAGGCTACTTGACTGGGCTATACGGGCAATCAAAGCCTCATGGGCATAACCACATACAGGGCGGAACCCTGCTGTGGGTCTTCGATTAAAGCACTGCTGTTGGCGTCGACCAACGTCAGGCGGATTTTCTCACCTTTTAAGGCGTTGACGACATCGATAAGGTAGCTGACATTAAAGCCCAGCTCCAGCTCTTCGCCGCTGTAATCGACCGCCACTTCTTCTTCTGCCTGCTCTTGTTCCGGGTTGTTGGCGGTCAATAGCAGCTGACCGGCCACCAAGTTCAATTTAATACCGCGATATTTTTCGTTGGAGAGAATTGCCGTGCGGCTGAAGGCCTGCTTGAGTTCAGCGCGATCGCCCTCAATAATTTTATCGCCACCTTTGGGCAGTACCCGCTGGTAATCGGGATAGGCGCCGTCGACCAGTTTGGAGATAAACTGAAAACCGGGGGTAGCAATACGCAGGTGGTTGCCACCCAACTGTATTTCAATCTGCTCGTCGTCGCCTAGCAAACGCGAAAGCTCCACCACACCTTTGCGCGGCAGAATCGACTTACTAGTCTCGGCGACACTGCTCTCGCAGGGGTGGTCGGCCAGCGCCATGCGGTGGCCATCGGTAGCGACGACGCGCAGGTTGTCAGCCGTCAACTCCCAGAGCATGCCGTTGAGGTAGTAGCGGACATCTTGCTGCGCCATAGCGAAGGCGGTCGCCTCGATCAGTTTTTTTAATGCCGCCGAAGCAATTGCCACGGTGGCAGAGCTGTCGCCACTATCTACCGAGGGAAATTCATTGGCAGGCAGCGTCGACAAAGTAAAGCGGCTGCGACCACTCTTGACCTGGGCGCGGCCATCTGCACTGGCAAATGACACCATCGCCCGATCTGGCAGTGAGCGACAGATATCGACAAACTTTCGCGCCGGAATGGTCACCTCACCCTCTTCTAGCTCACCGCTAACCGCCGCGTAACCGACAATTTCCACCTCCAAATCGGTGGCGGTGACCGACAGCCGCCCATCTCGCAGAGTCAGCAGTACGTTGGATAAAATCGGCAGTGTCTGGCGGCGCTCAACAACACCGACGACCATCTGCAGCGGTTTCAGTAGGGCTTCCCTTTCTAGCGAAAACTTCATTTTTTTTGCCTTATTAATCAATAAGTTAACAATTATGTTGAGAGGGTCCGGTAAAGATTCTTAAGATCCCGCTCTAGTTCTCGGTCGGCACCCTGCAGCTCTTTAACTTTTCTGCAGGCGTGCAACACCGTGGTGTGGTCTCTACCACCAAAGGCCTCGCCAATCTCTGGCAGGCTGTGTGAGGTCAGCTCCTTGGCTAACGCCATCGCAATTTGGCGCGGGCGAGCAACCGAGCGGGTGCGCCGCTTAGAGAGCAAGTCCGACAATTTCATCTGATAGTAGTCGGCCACCACTTTTTGAATGTTATCTATGGTAACCAGCTTATCCTGGAGTGCCAACAAGTCTTTTAACGACTCGCGGATAAGATCAATATCGATAGTGCGGCGGGTGAACTGCGCGTGAGCCATAACTCGCTTGAGCGCACCCTCCAGCTCGCGCACATTAGAGCGGATCCGCTGAGCGATGAAAAACGCTGCGTCGCGCGACAATAACATACCGCCCTGCTCCGCCTTGTTCATGAGAATCGCCACCCGCGTCTCCAGCTCGGGCGGTTCCACCGCGACCGTTAACCCCCAGCCAAAACGCGACTTCAAACGCTCCTCGACCCCCTCAATCTCTTTTGGGTAGCGGTCGCTAGTAAGAATCATCTGCTGTCCGCCCTCGAGCAGTGCGTTGTAGGTGTGAAAGAACTCCTCTTGCGAGCGGTCTTTGCCGGCAAAAAATTGAATATCATCAATCAACAGCGCATCGACCGAGCGGTAGAACCGCTTGAACTCATCGATCGCTTTAAGCTGCAACGCCTTGACCATATCGGCGACAAACCGCTCCGAATGCAGATAGACAATCTTGGCGTTGGGTTTGCGCAAGCGCAGCGCATTGCCGACGGCATGCATAAGGTGGGTTTTGCCTAAACCAACCCCGCCGTAAATAAACAGTGGGTTGTAGGAGCCACCCGGATTCTCCGCTACCTGTGCCGCCGCGGCCAGGGCCAACTGGTTAGACTTACCCTCGACAAAACTGTCGAATGTGTAGTTCTCCATAAGATTGCTGCGCAGGCTGCGCTCGGCCGCTGAGGTATGGACCGCCGGCGCACCGACGATTAAACCACCGGCAAAATCGCCGTTTTCGGCTTGCGACTCTCGCTGTTGTGGGCGCTGGGCAGTTTCGCCCTCAACGCGCTCAATAGCGCCACCAGCTGCAGCAGACAGCGGCTCTGACTGAGCCGGCTGAGCCGGCGGCGATTCGCTGGCGGCGCGCCAGTCGGTGCCAACCGCTTGGCTGCCCACCTCCACTGAGGTATCGGGGTAACCCAGTGCGACCACTAACTCCTCTATGCGGGCGCGATATTTATTGTTCACCCACTCCTCAATAAAACGGTTGGGGGCGCGCAGCGAAAGCACCCCAGCGGCGTTCTCAGCGGCTAGCGGTTTTATCCAGGTAGTGTACTGCTGGGCAGGCAACTCCAGTTGCAGCCGTTGTTGGCACTGCTGCCAAATTGATGCGATCACAAATCCCTCTTCCATGCTGTTTTTTACAACCCAAATGCGACGCTGCTGCTGTGGGCTGATTTTTTTAGGATTCTACTCTGTCAAGGCACGGTTATCCACACCGGCTGATTAATAACAAAACCACAGCTTTAAAATAAAAACTATATTTATTAATAACTTAATATATCACCCAGAGAAAGTTACCCACAGAGTGGTTGTTTTAAAATGGCTAATATATGAACAACAATGTGGATAAGTCTGTTAAAAGTTGAGGTGTTATCGTGTGAGTTGGCTACTTTTCTTAAAAATTTCACTCAAGCGACGGTCGCTGACAACCGATAGCGTGATTAACGTGACTCAATCAAAAAAAATAGTCGAGATACTCTGGCGTAGGCTACTTACCGATGCAGAACGAGGAGAATATCTCTCCGAGCAGGTCATCACTGCTGACCTGACCGGTAATCTCGCCCAGTGCTTGTTGCGCTTGGCGCAGATCTTCAGCCAGCAGCTCGCCGGCGGCGGTCGCTCGCAGCTGTCGGTTACCCTGCTCTACCAACGCTTGGGCTCGCTCTAGCGCATCAATGTGCCGGCGCCGCGCCGAGAAGCCGCCCGCCTCGCTGCCGCTGAAGCCGGCCATCTGCTTGATTGCCGCCACCAGAAGCTCAACACCATCACCGCTCGCCGCTGACAGCGAAAACAGCGGATAGTCAGCGTCAATCTGACCGGTCGGTAGAGTGTAGAGATCGGCTTTATTGAGCACCACGATAGTGCGATCGAGCAACGCGCTGTCGCCGATCAGCTCTTGTAAAATCGGCGCCAACGGCGGTGGTGTGGCGCGCGGCCAATGGCGGTCGTCAATTAGCACCACACAGAGATCGGCGGCGGCGATTTCCGCGCGCGCGCGGCGGATCCCCTCGCGCTCGACCGGATCGTCGCTGTCGCGCAAGCCGGCGGTATCGACCACTTCAATAGGCAACCCCGCCAACACCAGCTGCTCGCGCAACAGATCGCGGGTGGTGCCGGCCAACTCGGTCACAATGGCACTATCGCGGCCGCAGAGCCGGTTGAGCAGACTCGATTTACCGGCATTGGGCCGCCCCGCCAGAACTACCTTGATGCCGTCGCGCAGCAGCGCGCCTTCGCGGGCTCTGGCCAGCGTCTTCTGCAGTGCTTCCAGCAGTCGCTGAAGGTTGTTTTGCAGTGCGGTGTCGGCAAGAAAATCGATCTCCTCCTCAGGAAAGTCTATTGCCGCTTCGACAAATACCCGCAGCGCAATCAACTGCTCTAACAAAGCGTCGATAGCGCGCGAAAAATCGCCTTGCAGAGAGCGCAACGCCGAGCGCGCCGCGGCCTGACTGCCGGCATCGATCAGGTCGGCTATCGCCTCCGCCTGAGTGAGGTCGAGCTTATCGTTGAGAAATGCGCGCTCACTAAACTCGCCCGGTCGCGCTTGGCGGGCACCTAGCGCCAACAACACCGCCAACAAGCTATCGAGTATAACCGGGCCGCCGTGGCCCTGGAGCTCGACCACCTCTTCGCCAGTAAAGGAGTGAGGAGCGGCAAAGTAGAGCGCAATGCCCTGGTCGATCAACTCTCCATTGCTGCCCCTAAAGTCGCTAAAGTGCGCTTGGCGCGGCGTCAGCGGACGGCCGCAAACTCGCTCCGCTAACGGCTTGGCATCGGGCCCGGAGAGCCGCACGATACCAATGCCACCGCGGCCAGGCGCAGTGGCAACGGCGACGATGGTATCGCGATCGCTGGCCGGCATAACATGTCAGCCTTTGCCGTTTTCAATCTGCCGGTTAACGATCACTTGCTGCGCCATCGACAGTAAGTTGTTGGTCGTCCAGTAGAGCACCAACCCCGCCGGGAACAGCATAAAGAAAAAGGTAAAAGCGATCGGCATGATCTGCATGATCTTTGCCTGCATCGGGTCTGGCGGCATCGGCTGCAAGCGCTGCATAAAGAACATGCTGGCACCCATAATCAGCGGCAGCACAAAATAGGGGTCTTTAGCGCTTAGATCAGTCAGCCAGAAAATAAAGGATGAATGGCGAATCTCGACACTCTCTAACAACACCCAGTAGAGGGCAATAAATACCGGCATCTGCAACAGCACCGGCAGACAACCCCCAGCAGGGTTGACCTTGTGTTTTTTATACAAGCCCATCAGCTCGGCGGACATTTTTTGGCGATCGTCACCGTAGAGATCTTTCAAGCGGGCCATTTCTGGTTGCAACTTGCGCATTTTAGCCATTGACTTAAGGCTGGCGGCGGAGAGCGGGTAGAGCACCAGCTTGATCACTACGGTCAACAGAATTATCGACCAGCCCCAGTTACCGACGACATTGTGAATCCACTGCATCAGGGTAAAAATCGGTTTGGCTAGTAGCCATAGAAAGCCGTAATCAATGGTGAGATCGAGATACTCCGCTAACTCGGCAAGAGTATCCTGATCTTTCGGGCCGGCGTAAAAAGAGGTTTTATAGCTGCCACTCTGACCGGGCTCGACGACGATAGGCTCACTGGTGTAACCCATGACATAGAGATCTTGACCGCCGATCTGGCGCAGGGAGAAGTGGTTGGTGGCGTCCTGCGGGGGGATCCAGGCGCCAATAAAGTAGTGCTGCAACATCGCCACCCAACCGCCGCGAATACTCTCCTGCAGCTTGCCCTCTTGCATATCACCAAAGGTCACTTTGCGATAATTTTTCTCCGCCGTGCGCAGCGCCGCACCGAGATAGGGTTGTACCCCGGTGGCATTCACCAGTGGCTGGTGGGAGTCGCGGTTGATCTGCCCATAGAACACCGCACTCCAGCGCTCAGCCGAAATGTTGTCGATAAGATACTCAATACCTATCTGGTAGCTGCCCGGGGTAAAGGTAAAGCGTTTGGTCAACAGCACCCCCGCTTGGCGGGTGACCAGATCTAGCTGCTCGATACCGGTATCCACCTCGACATTGTCGCGCGCCACCGTAAACTGTGGTCGGCCGTCACGGGTATCAGTGGCATTGACCCCAACCAAACCGCTTTTAGCGATATAGGTATTGTTTTGGGTGCGAGTCAGCAGTGTGAAGGGCCGCCCCCCCTTTGCTTGCGGCTCGGTCAGATGCTGTTTTAGCTTCACTTGGACAATGTCACCACCGTAACTGTCGATGACCACAGTAAACTGCTCGCTCTCAACAGTGACTAGGCGACTATTGGTGGTGCCAGTAACCGCCGGCAGCTGTGCGGCTGAGCCGCTAAGTTGTGGCAGATCTGACTGTGCAGCGGCCTCGTCAACTAACTCATCGACCAGTGCCGTTGGCAGCTGCTGCTGATCAGGTATCAGCAACTGTTCGGCAGTAGGTTCGGGTTTGCGCGCCTCACTGAAGCCTAGCCACTGGCTGAACAACAGCACCGCTACTAACAAAATACCTGCCAATAAACCGTTTCTTTGCCAATCCATCATCGAGACTCTTTTTTGGGGTTGTGCTGACGCCGTGGCGCTAGGGTTTGATGCACGTCATCTCGCTGTGGATGATTGCACAGAGTTTTCGGCGGTACACAGTCGACACCGCCGGGGTGAAACGGATGGCATTTTATAATCCTACGGCAACTAAGGTAACCCCCCTTTAGTAGACCGTGTAACTCTATTGCCTCCAGAGCGTATTGTGAGCAGGTAGGCTGAAAGCGACAGTTGCTACCAAGCCATGGACTAATCGCTACTTGATAGCCGCGCACCAACTTGGCGGCTAGCCGCCGCGGCAGCTGCGCAAGACTCATTTCATCAACTCGACCAAACGTTTATCTAAGCGAGCAAATTGTCGCCCGAGCTCACCGGCGAGCAGCGCTGCTTCAACCGCATTGATACCGGATTTAGCCAAAAAAATTAGATCAATCGGGCAACTAAAACGGTGGTGGCGAAATTGCTCGCGAACTATGCGCTTTACCGCGTTGCGCGCCACGGCACTCTTCAGGGCTTTTTTACCTACTACCAACCCCAACCGCGAATAGTGGCCATTGTTGGGGAGCGCCAACAACAAAAAAGCAGCGTTGCCCGCCCTAGTAATATTGCGGTCAAACACTGCTTTGAATTGTGCCGGCTTCAGTAGCCGCTGTTGGCAGCTGAAGCGATTATTTAGCAAGTCAAGCGGCTGTGAAGACAAGGCTACACAGCTATCCAAACGGGGGCTAATTACGCGGCCAGACGCTTGCGCCCTTTGGCGCGGCGGCGCGACAGCACGGCGCGGCCGTTCTTAGTCGCCATACGGGCACGGAAACCGTGAGTACGCTTGCGCTTAATAACGCTGGGTTGAAATGTTCTTTTCATGGTCGCTTTCCACTCATACCGATGTGTGTGATCTACAACAGCGGCACATTGCGCTGCGGGGCGGCGATTTTAATGAAAGCGACTGCGCCGCGCAAGCAAAAAGAGAAATTATTACCGTGCAGCAGTCACCACAAACTCACTCACAGCCAGTTACCCACACCTATACACAGCTTTATCCACAAATTAAGGCAAAAAGCTTCAAAAAACAGGTGATAGGAAGTGGTTATGGCCTAGAAATAACAAACTGTTCACAACCTTTGGGTAATCGCTGAGTTTTTCCACAGTATTGCCGAGTTGTGCGACATCCACCCAAATACCCGGCAAAGTTATACTGCTAACACACAACCTATGCCCGCCTTATATGCAGACAACGCAGCGGTGATTACAGCCTAAATCCACTACAAGTCATTGTTACAGTTGATTTTTTTTGTTTTTATCCAAGATTTCAATCGGGACCAATAACAGTAAGACTATAACTCACCCACTTCAATACACTTTAAATAATATTAACTTATCTATTCACTGTTTGAGTTCGTTCACGGCAACAATTAAGGTTGGCACCAATCAAATAGTGGTTAAAGAATAAGCAGCTTGGCGTATAATGCCCGATCAATAATTACTGCATGCCATTTTTAAGTGTCGCCATTCTGAGGTTTTCATGCGTTACCCTACTGTCTTTGATGTCATCGTGGTCGGCGGTGGCCACGCCGGTACCGAAGCGGCGTTGGCGGCTGCACGCATGGGTTGTCAGACCTTGCTGCTCACTCACAATATTGAAACGCTTGGGCAGATGTCCTGCAACCCCGCCATTGGCGGTATCGGCAAAAGCCACCTGGTCAAAGAGATTGACGCTTTAGGCGGTGCGATGGCAACCGCCACCGATCTGGCTGGCATACAGTTTCGCGTGCTCAACTCGCGCAAGGGTCCAGCGGTTCGGGCCACCCGCGCCCAGGCTGACCGGGTTTTGTACCGCGCCGCTGTGCGCGAAATTTTAGAGAGCCAAGAGAACCTGCAGCTGTTCCAGCAGGCGGTGGACGATCTCATTGTTAAAGGTGACCGCGTTGAAGGGGTGGTTACTCAGATGGGGCTGACCTTTCACGCCACCACCGTGGTGGTTACTGCCGGGACCTTTCTGGCTGGCAAGGTCCATGTTGGTTTGCAAAACTATGCCGCTGGACGGGCTGGCGATCCGCCGGCCACCTCACTGGCGGCGCGGCTGCGTGAGCTACCGTTGCGGGTGGATCGACTAAAAACCGGCACCCCGCCACGGATTGATGCCCGCTCCGTGGATTTCAGCAAAATGACCGAACAGTGGGGAGACAAACCGCTGCCGGTGATGTCCTATTTAGGAGATGTCGCCCAACACCCTCGTCAAATTTGCTGTTACATCACCCACACCAACCAGCAGACACACGATATTATTCAAGGTGGTATGGACCGCTCGCCGCTCTACACCGGAGTGATCGATGGCGTCGGGCCGCGCTACTGCCCCTCTATCGAGGACAAAGTGGTGCGCTTTGCTGAGAAGAGCAGCCATCAAGTCTTTGTTGAGCCTGAGGGTCTGACCACTCATGAGCTCTACCCTAACGGTATCTCTACCAGTCTGCCCTTTGATGTTCAAATAGCACTGGTGCGCTCTATCGTCGGTTTTGAACAGGCGCATATCACCAGGCCTGGCTATGCCATTGAGTACGATTACTTTAATCCGCAAGATCTGCACTACTCGCTCGAGAGCCGTTTTGTCAGCAATTTGTTCTTTGCTGGGCAAATTAACGGCACCACCGGCTATGAAGAGGCGGCTGCGCAGGGGTTATTGGCCGGTTGTAACGCGGCGCTCAAGGTACAGGGCAAAGAGAGTTGGTGCCCGCGTCGCGACGAGGCCTACATCGGGGTGCTGGTCGATGATCTCATCACCATGGGCACTCTCGAGCCCTACCGAATGTTCACCAGTCGCGCGGAATATCGCCTGCTGCTGCGCGAAGATAATGCCGACTTGCGACTGACTGAGAAGGGTCGTCAGCTCGGCTTGGTGGATGATCGACGCTGGAGCGCCTTTAACCGCAAGCGCGAAGCGATAGAGTTGGAGCGGCAGCGCTTGCGCAGCACCTATGCGCAACCCAATAGCGCCGCGGCAGAGATTATCAACCGCCACTGCGATAAACCACTGTCGCGAGAGTATTCGTTGTTTGAGTTGCTTAAGCGCCCAGAGCTAAACTATGCGGTGCTGGCGCAACTGCCCGATGCGCCGCAGTTGGATGCCGGCGTCTGCGAGCAGATCGAGATAGCGGCAAAATATGCCGGTTATATCGATCGTCAGCAGCAAGACATTGAGCGATTGCAGCGTCACGAGCAGACAGCGATTCCGCCCGATTTCAACTATCAGACTATCTCCGGCCTCTCCAACGAGCTCAAACAGAAACTGACCGAGGCTCAACCGCAGACGCTGGCGCGCGCAGCGCGTATTCCCGGGGTTACCCCGGCGGCGATTTCACTGTTGTTGATACAGTTGAAAAAACGCAGCGCCGCATAGTGATGAGCGGGTTTGATCGGCAGCGATTGGCCGCACAACTGCAAGCTGGCGCCGAGCAGCTGGCGATTCAGCTCAGCGAGCTGCAGTGCCAACAACTCCTCGATTATATCGCCGAATTACTGCGCTGGAATCGCGCCTATAATCTCACTGCGGTGACCGATCCGGCGCAGATGGTGGTGCGCCATCTGCTCGACTCGCTGGCGGTCTACCCACTGATCGATGGCGAGAGCCTGTTAGATGTTGGCAGTGGCGCTGGTCTGCCGGGTATGGTGCTGGCCATTATGGCGCCGCAACGCCAACACCATCTGCTCGACAGCAATGGAAAAAAAATCCGTTTTCTCTTCCATGTCGCCACTGAGTTGGCACTGCAAAATGTTCAGCAGCACCACTGCCGAGTTGAGCAGCACCAGCCGTGCAACCTTTATGCGCAAGTGATCAGTCGCGCTTTTTCGTCACTCGATGCTATGCTGCTGGGCTGCGAGCGGTTGCTGCAACCTGGCGGTACCATTATCGCCATGAAGGGCAGAATTACTGAGCATGAGCTTCAGGGGTTGGCGGGGCTAAAGACCACAAGACCCTGGCAGGTCAGTGAGATCGTGCCGTTAGCGGTGCCGGGTCTGCAGGATGAAGAGCGCCATGCGGTAGTGCTGACCTCACCGACTGATGAGTCCGGGGCCGCATTATGACTTTCAAGGATTGTATGTGAGTACTCACAAGGCAAAAATTATCGCCATCGCCAACCAAAAGGGTGGAGTGGGTAAAACCACTACCGCGGTCAATACTGCCGCTTCGCTGGTGGCTCTGGGTAAACGGGTGCTGTTGATCGATATGGATCCACAGGGCAATGCCACCATGGGTTCGGGGGTCGATAAAAATCGCTGCGCACAAACCGTGGCCGACCTGCTATTAGCTGAAGCGACGCTCGCCGAGGTGAGGGTCAGTAGTGATTCAGGCGGCTACGACTTGCTGCCAGCCAATGGCGATCTAGTCGCCGCCGATGTCCAGCTGATCCAGCGCATCGACCGCGAGCAGCAGCTCAAGAGAGGACTCGCCGAAGTGGCTGGCGACTACCATTATATGCTGATCGACTGCCCCCCCTCGCTCAACCTACTCACCGTCAACGCTTTGGTAGCCGCCGATAGTGTACTGATCACTATGCAGTGCGAATATTTTGCCCTGGAGGGGTTGACCGATCTGTCGCGCACCATCAGCCAGATAGGCCGCGAGCTCAACCCAACCTTAACCATTGAGGGTATTTTGCGCACCATGTACGATCAGCGCGCAGGATTGACTGGCGCGGTCTCCGAGCAGCTCTACAAGTACTTTGGTGACAAGGTCTACCGCACCGCTATTCCGCGCAACGTGCGTCTCGCCGAAGCACCCAGCCACGGCTTGCCCTGCCTGGCTTATGATAAAAATTCCAAAGGGGCGTTGGCCTATTTGGCGTTGGCCCAAGAGTTGCTGCGCCGACACAGCGCAACTGGCGCTGCACAGTAAGGGATTGATGACCATGTCAGGAAAAAGAAAAAGTCTAGGAAAAGGGTTAGACGCCCTACTCGGTTACAGCAGCTCAGCGTCTGCTGAGGGGGCCGCGCAGAGCGCTGGCGAGTCTTTATCGCCATCAACCCCTAGTGATGGCCAGCTGCGCCAGTTGCCGATCGAGCAGTTGCAGCGCGGCAAGTATCAACCGCGCCGCGATCTCGACCAAGAGGCGCTGGCAGAGTTGGCGCAATCAATCAAAACACAAGGGGTCATGCAGCCGATAGTGGTTCGCGCCATCGCCAGCGATCGCTATGAAATTATTGCCGGCGAGCGGCGCTGGCGGGCAACCCAGTTGGCGGGGCTGGACACTGTTCCGGCGATCGTCCGCGAAGTGTCCGATGAAGCGGCGATCGCCATGGCGTTAATTGAGAATATCCAGCGCGAAAACCTCAATGCCATCGAGGAGTCGCGCGCCTTGATCAGATTGCAAGAAGAGTTTGCATTGACCCAACAGCAGGTTGCCGAAGCGGTGGGTAAATCCCGCTCGGCGGTGGCCAATTTAATGCGTTTAGCGGCACTTGAGCGCGAAGTGCAGACCATGCTCGAGCGCGGTGATCTCGATCTCGGCCACGCCAAATGCTTGTTGGCGTTACCGTCCACACAGCAAGTGGGCGCCGCTCGCACAGTAGTCGCCAAAGGATTGACTGTACGGCAAACTGAACGCTTGGTGGCGCAGCTAATCAACGGTAATGGCAGCGCTGCTGAGCCAGCCAAGACCGGCGATATCGCCCAGCTGGAGCGTGAGCTCTCGGAGAAGATAGGCGCTCCGGTAGCGCTGCAGCACCGCGCCAATGGTGGCGGTAAGTTAGTGTTGAGTTACGCCAGCCTCGACGAGCTCGACGGTATTCTGGCCCACATTCACTAGAGAGCCATTATTGTAGGGGTGAATAGTGACAATGGTCGCAGGTTTACTCCGACAAAGGTCTATGTCGTGTTGAGTTTAACTGACACTCTCCCTATAATTGCGCGCGCTGATCAGTGGCCTGGATATCAGTGCGGCAACAGGCGCTTATATGACCACCATTCGAAAGCCCCCGCTGTTTAAGTTGTTTTTATTTAACCACTTAGCGGTTATTGTGTTGGCCGTTCTGGCGTTTCTGGTCAACGCTGATTGGTCGCTGTCAATACTCTGCGGAGGCTTGATTCAAAGCCTGCCGCAAGCTTGGTTTAACTATCAGGCTTACCGTTTTACCGGTGCCTCGCAGCTGCACAATATTCTGCGCGCGATGTACTGGGGGCAGAGTGGGAAAATTATGTTAACCGCCGCGCTGTTTGTTGCGGTGTTGGTCACAGTTAAGCCGGTGGAGCCGCTGGCACTGTTTGGCGCATTTTGCGCGATGATTTTGGCTCATAGTGTGTTGGCTGCGCAATTGATGAGAGCGCCCAGTGCGGTGAGATAAAATAGTTTAATACCTTTTTGAGAGAGACTGATGGCTGGTAGCAACCCCGCGACAACCACCGAGTACATTTCCCACCACTTGACCAATCTGGTTTACGGCAAATTGCCGGCCGGCTATGAGCGCAGCTATAACGGCAATATCGAATTGATAGAGCAGCCGACCTGGACACTGGCGCAAAGCGCCGATGAGGTGATGGCGATGGGTTTTTGGGCGGTCCATGTCGACTCGATGCTCTGGTCGATTGGCTTGGGGGCGATATTCGCCTTTCTATTTTTCCGTGCCGCCCGCAAAGCCAGCACGGCAGTTCCCAGCGGTTGGTTAAACTTTGCAGAGATGGTGGTCGATTTCGTTGACGGCACAGTCAAGGATACCTTTCACGGCCGCAACAAGTTGATCCCCCCGCTGGCGCTGACCATCTTTGTCTGGATCTTCTTGATGAATCTTATGAAGTTGATCCCGGTCGATCTGGTTCCGACCCTGCTGATGTACGCCGGCGTCAACTACCAAAAAATTGTCCCCTCCACCGACCCCAATGTAACGCTCGGGCTAGCGTTGGGTGTATTTGTGCTGGTGCTCTACTACTCGATTAAAATTAAAGGCTTTGGTTTCGCTCGCGAACTGGCTTTTACACCATTTAATCACTGGGCATTTATCCCGCTCAATCTGTTTATGGAAGTGATTGGGCTGCTCGCCAAGCCGTTCTCGCTCGGTCTGCGACTGTTCGGCAATATGTATGCGGGAGAGATTATCTTTATTTTGATCGCGGTGATGTTTGGTGCCATGGGTGCTGCCGGCGTGTTCGGTGGTGGCCTGCAGGTGGTGCTGTCCGGCGATGTCAGCCAAACTGCGCTGCCGATGCAAAGTATTGCGCTGTGGGCGGTTGGTTTTGTGGTGGTCTGCACTTTGTGCTGGCTCAACCTCAAGGGCAAATTGGCGACCAAGCGTATGGTCTGGCTGGTGGCTCTGACCATGCTAATTATCGGCGGAGTATTCAACCTTGCGGGCGGTATCATGCAGTGGGGTTGGGCGGTATTCCATATTCTGGTAATAACCCTGCAAGCGTTTATTTTTATGGTGCTTTCAATCGTCTATCTGAGCTTGGCGCACGAAGACCACTAAGTTTTACTTTTAACACACTTAACTAACTCAATCAGGAGTCTACAATGGAACTTATCTACATCGCAGCAAGCATCATGCTCGGCCTTGGCGCATTCGGAGCCGCTATCGGCATGGGTATGTTGGGCGGTAAATTGATCGAAGGAACTGCGCGTCAGCCGGAGCTCGGCCCCGTGCTGCAGGGCAAAATGTTCCTGCTCGCCGGTCTGATTGATGCTGTGCCGATCATCGGCGTGGGTATCGCTATGTACCTGATCTTCGTTGTTGCGCCGAGCGTTGGCTAAGAAGTAGCTCGCGGTGGGCGCCCAGCGCCCGCCTTAAGTTACAACTCCACCCACTGCACTCACCTATCCATATAGAGGTAACGGCGTGAATATTAACTTAACGCTTTTTGGTCAGATGCTGACCCTCGCGTTTTTTGTCTGGTTTTGCATGAAGTTTGTCTGGCCGGCGATCACTACTGCGATGGAAGAGCGCCAGCAGAAGATCTCTGACGGTCTCGATGCCGCAGACCGCGCTATGCGCGACTTAGAGTTAGCGCAAGATAAGGCGACTGATCAACTGAAAGATGCCAAGCAACAGTCTGCAGCCATTGTTGAGCAAGCCAACAAGCGCGCAGCGCAGATTGTCGAAGAGGCCAAACAGTCGGCAATCGCCGAGAGCGAGCGCATAAAAGCCGCGGCTCATGCAGAAATTGAGCAGGAGCTGGCGCGTGCCAAAGAAGAGCTGCGCAGCCAAGTCTCGCGTTTAGCTCTGCTCGGCGCCGAGAAGGTGCTCGGTGCCTCCATTGATGAGGCGGCCAACCGCGATCTCGTCGACAACCTTGCCGCACAACTGTAACGGGAGTCGATCATGGCGGAATTGAGCACACTCGCTCGACCCTATGCAAAAGCGGCATTTGAATATGCCGCTGGCGCCGATCACCTGCAGGGGTGGTCGACCAGTCTGGCCCTGGCCGCCGCTGTGGTGGCAGAGCCGCGCGTGGCACAACTGCTGAGTTCGCCGAGCGAAACCAGTGGCGAGCAGGCGCAAGCAGTGATTGCACTGTGCGGCGACCAGCTGTCGGCGCCGCAGCAGAACTTTATTAAAGTGTTGGCGGAAAACAACCGCCTGCCTTTGTTGGGTCACATCTCCAGCCAGTTTGATGTGTTAAAGACCCATCGCGAGCGCGCCATCGATGTTGAGGTGATTGCCGCGATAGAGTTAGACGATCAGCAGCAGCAGAAGTTGAGTCAAGCGTTGAGCGACAAGCTTGAGCGCAAAATAAATATGCAAGTCTCGGTAGATGCGAGCTTGTTGGGTGGTGCGTTAATTCGCGCTGGAGATACCGTCATCGACGGATCTATTCGCGGCCGGTTAGCAAAACTCGCCGAATCATTAAATAGCTAGGATTTGAGGCACAACCATGCAGCAACTGAATCCCTCTGAAATCAGTGAAATTATCAAGTCGCGTATCGATGCGCTTGAAGTCTCCACCCAGGCCCGCAACGAGGGCACCATTGTCTCGGTATCGGACGGTATCATCTTGATCCACGGCCTCGCCGAGGTGATGTACGGTGAGATGATCGAGTTCGAAGGCGGCGTCTACGGTATGGCCCTCAACCTCGAGCGCGACTCTGTCGGTGCCGTGGTGTTGGGCGACTACCAGACTCTCGCCGAAGGCCAAAAAGCCAAATGTACCGGCCGCATCCTCGAGGTACCGGTGGGTCCAGCGCTGGAAGGTCGCGTGGTCGATGCGCTCGGTAACCCGATCGATGGCAAAGGCCCGATCAACGCCACCGAAACCGACGCGGTTGAGAAAGTGGCGCCCGGTGTTATCGCCCGTCAGTCGGTCGATCAGCCGGTCCAGATCGGCCTCAAGGCAATCGATGCGATGGTGCCGATCGGCCGCGGTCAGCGCGAATTGATCATTGGTGACCGTCAAATTGGTAAGACCGCTATTGCCGTTGACGCCATCATCAACCAGAAAGGCTCGGGCATTAAGTGTGTTTATGTCGCGGTTGGCCAAAAGGCTTCGTCCGTCGCGGCGGTAGTGCGCAAACTTGAAGAGCACGGCGCTATGGAGCACACCGTAGTCGTTGCGGCGACCGCTTCCGATCCCGCCTCGATGCAGTTTTTGGCACCGTTTGCTGGCTGTACTATTGGTGAGTACTACCGCGATCGCGGTGAAGACGCGCTGATTATTTACGATGACCTTACCAAGCAAGCTTGGGCTTATCGCCAAATCTCCCTACTGCTGCGCCGTCCACCGGGTCGCGAAGCCTACCCTGGCGATGTGTTCTACCTGCACTCGCGTCTGCTCGAGCGCGCCGCGCGTGTCAACGCCGATTATGTTGAGAAATTCACCAACGGTGCCGTTAAAGGCAAAACTGGCTCGCTGACCGCGCTGCCGGTGATTGAGACGCAAGCTGGGGACGTTTCGGCGTTCGTACCGACTAACGTAATCTCGATCACCGACGGTCAAATCTTCCTCGAGGCCGACATGTTTAACGCCGGTGTTCGACCAGCGATGAACGCTGGTGTGTCGGTATCGCGAGTGGGTGGTGCCGCACAGACCAAGATCATCAAGAAGCTCTCTGGTGGTATCCGTACCGCTCTGGCGCAATACCGTGAGCTGGCGGCATTCTCACAGTTTGCCTCGGATCTCGATGAAGCGACCAAAGCGCAGCTCGACCACGGTGAGCGCGTCACTGAACTGATGAAGCAGAAGCAGTACTCTCCGCAAAGTGTTGCCGAGATGGCGCTGTCGATCTATGCCGCCGACAACGGCTTCCTGAAAGAGGTCGAAGTGGCCAAGATCGGTGACTTCGAAGCGGCCCTGCTCTCATACGTTAAAGCTGAGCACAGCGACCTGCTCGATCAGGTTAATGCTAGCGGTGACTGGAACAGCGACATCGAGGCCAGTTACAAAGCGGCATTAGAGCGATTTGTTAGCACCCAAACTTGGTAATCATGTTCCAGGCCTGGTGCCTGGTTAACTTGGTAGCGGGCGCAAGCCCGCCACACAACCTTCAGACGGGCATTTAGATGGCAGTCGGAAAAGAAGTTAGAACTAAAATTGTCAGCATCCAAAGCACGCAAAAAATCACCAGTGCGATGGAGATGGTGGCGGCGAGCAAAATGCGCCGCGCGCAAGAGCGTATGCAGCTGGGTAAACCCTATGCGCAACGCATTCGCGCAGTGGTCGGGAATATCGCGCTAGCCACCCCTGAGTATACCCACGCTTACATGGAAGAGCGTGAAGTCAAGCGCGTTGGCTATATTGTGGTGTCGACCGATCGCGGCTTGTGCGGTGGATTGAATATTAATTTGTTCAAAGCAGCGCTGAAGTCGATGAAAGAGTGGTCAGACCAAGGCGTGGCCGTCGACATCGGTATTGTCGGCAGCAAAGCGGCGAGTTTCTTCGCTTCAGTGGGTGGCAACGTGGTGGCAGCTGTCCGCGAGCTTGGCGACGAGCCGGTGGCCGCCGACTTCATTGGTGCTGTCAAGGTGATGTTGGACGCCTTCGAGGCGGGTAACATTGATCGCCTTTACGTGGTCAGCAATGAGTTCGTCAATACCATGACGCAGAAGCCGACCGTGGCGCAGCTGCTGCCACTGCAGCCAATTGAAGAGTCAGAGCGAACCTCTAGCTGGGATTACCTCTACGAGCCCGACGCTCAAGAGCTGCTCGACGGCCTGTTGGTGCGCTACATCGAGTCGCAAGTCTTCCAAGGTGTGGTAGAGAACAAGGCGTGTGAGCAGGCGGCGCGGATGTTGGCGATGAAGAATGCCACCGAAAACGCCGGTGACATCATTGACGAGTTGAAGTTGCTCTACAACAAGGCGCGCCAAGCGGCGATTACCCAAGAGTTGTCAGAGATTGTTAGCGGTGCAGCAGCCGTATAAATTTTACCGATAAAACCTAACCCAACCATTGAGTGACCAGGTTTAGTAAAGAGGATAAGCAAATGAGTAGTGGACGTATCGTACAAATTATCGGCGCGGTTATCGATGTGGAGTTTCCACGCGATCAAGTGCCCAACGTCTATGACGCGCTGACTGTCGACAACAAGGGTTTGACCCTTGAGGTTCAGCAACAACTTGGCGACGGCGTGGTGCGCACCATCGCCATGGGCTCCTCTGAGGGTATCAGCCGCGGACTGGCAGTCGCCAACACCAACGCCCCGATCTCTGTGCCGGTCGGCACCGAAACACTCGGTCGCATCATGGACGTGTTGGGCAACCCGATCGACGAAAAAGGGCCCATCGGCGAGCAGCAACGCGCACCGATTCACCGCAAACCACCGGCGTATGACGAGCTCTCCGCCTCGTCGGATCTGCTCGAAACCGGCATCAAGGTGATCGACTTGGTCTGCCCATTTGCCAAAGGCGGTAAAGTCGGACTGTTCGGCGGTGCCGGGGTTGGTAAAACCGTTAACATGATGGAGCTGATCAACAACATTGCTACCGAGCACTCGGGGCTGTCGGTATTTGCCGGTGTGGGTGAGCGCACCCGTGAAGGTAACGACTTCTACTACGAAATGCAGGAGTCGGGCGTTGTCAACGTCGAGACCCCCAGCGAATCTAAAGTAGCGATGGTTTACGGCCAGATGAACGAGCCGCCGGGCAACCGCCTGCGCGTCGCCTTGACCGGCCTGACCATGGCAGAAAAATTCCGCGACGAAGGTAAAGATGTACTGCTGTTTGTCGATAACATCTATCGCTACACCCTAGCCGGTACCGAAGTATCGGCACTGCTCGGCCGCATGCCTTCGGCGGTAGGTTACCAGCCGACACTGGCCGAAGAGATGGGTGTACTGCAAGAGCGCATCACCTCGACTAAAACCGGTTCGATCACCTCGGTACAAGCGGTTTACGTTCCGGCCGATGACTTGACCGACCCGTCGCCAGCGACCACCTTCGCCCACTTGGATTCGACCGTGGTACTGAGCCGCGATATCGCCTCTAAAGGTATCTATCCCGCCGTTGATCCGCTCGACTCGACCTCGCGTCAGCTCGACCCGCTGATCATTGGCAGCGAGCACTACGCAGTCGCCCGCGGCGTGCAGTCTAACTTGCAGCGCTACAAAGAGCTGAAAGATATTATTGCCATTCTCGGCATGGACGAGCTCTCTGAGGAAGACAAACTGGCGGTAGCCCGCGCCCGTAAAATTGAGCGTTTCTTGTCGCAGCCGTTCCATGTCGCTGAAGTCTTCACCGGCTCACCCGGCAAGTACGTGTCGCTGAAAGATACCATTGCCGGCTTTAGCGGTATTCTCAACGGCGATTACGACCACCTGCCCGAGCAGGCGTTCTACATGGTAGGCACCATCGACGAGGCGGTAGAAAAAGCCGCCAAAATGAAGGCTTAAGTAACACTAAAGGCGAAACACTATGGCAATCACCGTTCATTGTGACATTGTAAGCGCCGATGAGTCGCTGTTTGTCGGCCTGGTAGAGATGGTCGTCGCCACCGGGTCCATGGGTGAGCTGGGGATTACCCCCGGCCATGCCCCGCTGCTCAGCTACCTCAAGCCGGGCCCGGTGCGTCTGCTCAAACAAGGTGGCGAAGAGGAGATCTACTACCTCTCCGGTGGTTACCTTGAAGTGCAGCCCAACAAAGTCTCTATTTTGGCCGACAGCGCCGTGCGCGCCGGTGATATCGACGAGGCCGCAGCGGCCGAAGCGGTCAAATCTGCCGAGCACGCGTTGCACAACCAGAGTGGCGAAATTGAATATTCAAAAGCCGCTTCAATGCTTGCAGAAGCTGCGGCGCAACTGCGCACCGTGCAGCAGCTGCGCAAAAAAATGGGCGGTTAATTCCGACGCTAAAAGATCGCGGGCAGCCTTTGGGCTGCCTTTTTTTTGCCAGGAGCAATCGCCCAAAGGTAGTCAACTATCTGTTACCACTGGGCTCGTTGCTGTGGGTTAGCTACGACAAGGTTAGGGTGCGACTGGAGTTTCCGCTAAACTAACGGACACCTAGCATCGCAACAGAAAGGATTGAGCAACGCCATGAGCACCACGGATATTGTTATTTTGGCGGCAG
This sequence comes from Gammaproteobacteria bacterium LSUCC0057, assembly GCA_004535795.1. Classification (GTDB taxonomy): domain Bacteria; phylum Pseudomonadota; class Gammaproteobacteria; order Pseudomonadales; family Porticoccaceae; genus LSUCC0057. Next base: position 376,207 of record SPIA01000002.1, on the reverse strand, counting down.
GGCGCGGTACGCGGATGCGTTCGAGCAAAGCCAAGGTGCTGCACTCGCTGGCTGGCCGGCCGCTGATAGAGCACGTGTTAGCCAGCGCGCTACCGCTCTGCAGTGGCCACTGCGTCGTGGTCACTGGCCACGGCGCCGAACAGTTAGAGCAGGCGTTGGCCGCCCGTCCGCTGCGTTTTGTCCGTCAATCTCAGCAGCGCGGCACGGCCGACGCGGTGGCCGCTGCACTGCCGGCGCTGCACCCGAGCGGCGTGGTACTGGTGCTCTATGGCGATGTACCGTTAATTGAGCGCGCGACTCTGCAGCAGTTGTTAGCCGCGGTCACTACCACTCAGATGGCGCTGCTCACCGTACAGCTCGCCGAGCCGAGCGGCTACGGCCGTATCGTTCGCGCTACCAGTGGCGCGGTCGCCGCCATTGTTGAAGAGCGCGATGCCAGCGCTGAGCAACGCGCTATCAACGAAGTCAATACTGGCGTGCTGGCGCTGCGTACCGAGCAGCTGCAGCAGCTATTGCCACAAATTGGCTGCGATAACGCGCAGGGTGAATACTATCTCACCGACCTCATCGAACTCGCAGTTGCCAACGGCATCGCAGTGGCTACTGTCGCCGCGGCTGACCCCAGCGAAGTGGCCGGAGTCAACGATCGCGCTCAGTTGGCTGCGCTCGAGCGCCACTATCAGCGCCGCCAAGCGGATGCGCTGCTGGCGGCGGGGGCGACCCTTGCCGATCCAGCCCGCTTTGACTTGCGCGGTACCCTCGCCGTTGGCGAAGATGTTTTCATCGATGCCAATGTGCTGTTTGAAGGCGACAACCGACTCGGTAACAACGTTACCATTGGTGCCAACTGCCACCTGATTAACGCCACTGTCGGTGACAATGCGATCATAAAAAGCCACACCATTATTGAGCAGAGCGAGGTCGGCCCAGGCTCTGTGGTCGGGCCCTTTGCCCGTCTGCGCCCGGGTACGGTACTGGCTGGCGAATGTAAGATTGGCAATTTTGTCGAGACCAAAAAAGCGCAACTAGGCCACGGCAGCAAGATTAACCATCTCAGTTATGTTGGCGACGCCACTTTGGGTCGCGCGGTCAATGTCGGCGCCGGAACCATTACCTGCAACTACGATGGCGTCAACAAGCACCAGACGGTGATCGGCGACGGTGCTTTTATCGGCTCCAACAGCGCGCTAGTCGCTCCAGTGACGATCGGTGCCGGCGCTACGGTTGGTGCCGGCTCAACCATCGCCAAGGATGTCGCGGCTGAGCAGTTGGCGCTGACACGGGCTAAACAGTTGACCGTGCCGGGTTGGAAAAAACCGACTAAAACAGAGCCACAGTAAAGGATATAGCTATGTGCGGAATTGTTGGCGCTGTCGCCCAGCGCAATGTCTACCCGATCTTGCTCGAGGGGCTGCGCCGGCTCGAATACCGCGGTTATGATTCGGCCGGCTATTCGGTATTGAGCGAGCAGGGGCTGCAGACTCGCAAAGCGGCCGGCAAGGTCGAAGAACTGGCGCGCGCCGCCGCGGCCGATCCGGCCGACGGCCATGTCGGCATCGCCCACACCCGCTGGGCGACCCATGGTGAACCGACCGACATCAACTCTCACCCGCACAACTCCGGCACGCTGTCAGTGGTGCACAACGGCATCATAGAAAACCATGAAGCGCTGCGCAGCGAGCTACAGGCGCAGGGCTACCAGTTCCACTCACAAACCGACACCGAGGTGGTGGCGCACTTGCTGCACCGGCAGCGCCAGCACAGCGCCACGCTCCTCGCCGCACTGCAAGCAGTGCTGCCGCTGTTGCAAGGAGCCTACGCATTGGCGGTGATCGACGCGCAGTCGCCGGGGCAGTTGCTAGCGGCGCGCAGCGGCAGTCCGCTGGTGCTCGGCGTTGGTATTGGTGAGATGTTTGTCGGCTCCGATGCTTTGGCGCTGCGGCAAGTGACCGACCGTGTAGTCTATCTCGATGAGGGCGATGTGGTCGTTGTTAGCGCCGCCGACTACACCGTTTACGACGCGCAGGGCAAAGTGGTGGAGCGCCCGCGGGTGCAGCTGACTGAGCAAGACAGCATTGCCGATAAAGGCGGCTACCGCCATTTCATGTGCAAGGAGATCTTTCAACAGGCGGCAGTGCTCGCCGACACCCTGCAGGGACGCATTAGTGGCGACCGCGTGATTACCGCTGCCTTTGGCCATCGCGCGCAAATACTGTTTCAGGGCGTAGCGCAACTGCATATCGTCGCCTGTGGTACCAGCTACCACTCGGGCATGGTCGCCAAATACTGGCTAGAGCAGTTGGCCGGTCTGCCCTGCCAGGTGGAGGTTGCCTCAGAGTACCGCTACCGTCAGGTGGCCGTGCCGGCCAACACGCTGTTTGTCACCATCTCACAATCGGGCGAGACCGCCGATACTTTGGCGGCGCTGCGCAAAGCGCGCGAGTCCGGTTACCTAGGTTTTCTGGCGATCTGTAATGTGGCCAACAGCTCACTGGTACGCGAGTCGGACATCGCGCTGATGACCCAAGCCGGCCCTGAAATCGGCGTTGCCTCTACTAAAGCGTTCACCACCCAGCTGGTGGCGTTGCAGCTGGTGGCACTCTCCATCGCCCGTGAGCGCGGACTCTGCGCCACGGTTGAGGCGCAGTGGGTAGCGGCGCTGCACCAGCTGCCGCAACGGGTCACCGAGATATTGGCACTAGATAGTCAAATTGAGCAGATCGCCGAGCAGTTTGCCGACAAACACCACGCGCTTTTCCTCGGCCGCGGCGAGCAGTACCCGATCGCCCAAGAGGGGGCGCTAAAACTCAAAGAGATCTCCTACATCCACGCCGAAGCTTATCCAGCCGGCGAGCTCAAACACGGCCCGCTGGCGTTAGTCGATGAGCAGATGCCGGTGGTGGCGGTGGCGCCTAACAACGAGCTGCTGGAAAAGCTCAAATCCAACCTTCACGAAGTGCGCGCCCGCGGTGGTCAACTCTACGTTTTTGCCGACCGCGACGCCGGCTTTACCAGCGAGCCGGGAGTCACCGTGATCGCCATGCCGCACGTGCCCAAGAGCTTGGAGGCGATTCTCTACACTCTGCCGTTGCAACTGCTCTCGTACCATGTCGCCGTGCTCAAAGGTACCGATGTCGATCAGCCGCGCAACTTGGCAAAATCAGTCACGGTAGAGTAGTAAAAAACGGTATTTTAAAGAGAAACATCTATGGAAGGATTAGCAGTCATTGAGTTTTCTTTCGGTACGATGGGAGTTGTTTTCGGGATATTGGGAGTGGTTGCACTCGTTCGCATGGAAAAACTGATCAAGACGCTAAAAGAAAAAGGCATTCTCGAAGAGGATTATAAAAAAGAGTAATTCACTATTTGCGAATACGCCGTCTCAATAGCGCTAACCCCTCAGTGTCAGAGGGAGTTATTTATAATGAATGACTCAACCAGTAACAGCGGCCAGGCGCTCCGGCAGGCGACGATTGCGGGCAGCCGAGCTTTATAATTAATTGGCGGCATATCTGGCAAAGAGTCGCTGTCATCGCACGGTCGTAAACTCTTGCCACACTATTATCGGTAACTAATCGGGGTGGTTTGAAAGCTGTGTACCGTATTAGCAAGAGCGTACTTCTCGCGGCAGCGATCGCTGTCAGTGCCACCGCCGATGATAGCGGAGCCGAACTCGACCGGCAGTTGCGCCGCGTTAATATCGACCCGCAACAGTTCACCTCGGCCTACTGGCGGCAGCACGGCGAGCGCGCTTTGCAGCATGCGCTGACTGTCCAGCCTATTCAGCGCAAAGCGCAAAATATCATTCTTTTCATCGGCGACGGTAACGGGGTAACCTCGGTCACTGCTACCCGTATATTCGACGGCCAGTCGCGGGGGCTGGCTGGCGAGGAGCATCTGCTTAGCTTTGAGCTGTTGCCCCACGTCGCGTTGGCCAAGACCTACAATACCAACCAGCAAACGCCTGATTCTGCCGGCACTATGACGGCGATAATGACAGGGGTAAAAACTGCTGCCGGGGTTGTTGGGCTCGGCCCAGAGGTTGAGCTTGGCAACTGTCATACGCCACCCACGCTGCCACTGCGATCACTGCTGGACGATGCTAGAGCGCGCAATAAAGCCACAGGGATTGTCACCACCGCTCGGGTGACGCACGCCACTCCCGCGGCCATCTATGCCCACGCTGCGCACCGCAATTGGGAGAGTGATGGCGATATTCCCGCCTCGATGCAACCGTGTGGCGAAGATATAGCCAGCCAGTTAGTTGCTGCCACTAACCCAATGGATGTGGTGCTGGGCGGTGGCCGCGCCAACTTTTTACCGGCAACCATGGCAGATCCAGAGTACCCAGAGCAGAGCGGTAAGCGGCAGGACGGCCGCAACCTTATCGCCGAGTGGCAGCAACACAATAGCGCTGGCCGATACCTCTGGAATGCAGAGCAGTTTGCCGCGCTGCCAGAGGATTTCACAGGTAATATTTTAGGGCTTTTTGAACCCTCACACCTGCACTACGAAGTAGATCGAGAGGCGCTCAACGGCAATGAGCCATCGCTCTCCGCTATGACCGCCGCCGCCATAGAGCGGCTGGCCAAAAATCGCAACGGCTTTTTTTTAATGGTTGAGGCGGGCCGTATTGACCACGGCCACCATGCCGGCAATGCCTATCGCGCCCTCACCGACGGCCAAGAGCTGTCGCGCGCAGTTCAGGTCGCTTTAGATAAAACCAACGCTGAGAATACGCTAATCATCGTTACGGCAGACCACAGCCATGTCATCACCATGGCCGGTTATCCCACTCGCGGAAACCCAATCCTCGGCCAAGTAGTGCCCAATGACAGCCGCGGCCACGCCTCAGATAGCCCGCAACTAGCCGGTGATGGCAAGCCCTACACGACTCTCAGTTACAGCAACGGACGCGGTTATGGCTATGCCGACAACCCCGCAGAGCGCTATCGATCGCCAGCAACAGCGGGTCGCCACTTGGAGGCTGGCGAGACCACCACCAGCAAAGATTACCACCAAGAGGCACTGGTGCCCATGGGCTCAGAAACGCATGGTGGCGAGGATGTGGTGATCTATGCGCGTGGCCCATGGGCGCATCTATTGCACGGCGTACAGGAGCAGAACTACCTCTATCACGTCATGCGCTATGCCCTTAACTATGGTGACGAGTAGTCAAGTCTGACGCGCAGCGCAGGGCGTCGCCGCCAGGCCGGTGGTCGAGTAACCAGCCGTTATCCTTGAGCGGGTGTGTCTACGCCGCACTGAGAATCGGCTGGGCACAACACTCGGATGTTAGGCCGGGCTATAGGGGTAATATGCGGAAAAAGATTGTGATGAACGGTTTTATTTTGTTCCGACTTTAAGTATCTTACTAATAATTAAGTACTTACCCGTAATATTTATGTGCACACACGGTAAAATTATAATGAAGTTCCTCTCTTTCTCAAGATTAAGCACCGCACTTTCTACAAGGATTCTGCCGTTAGGCATGGCGGCTACACTGTTGAGCACAGCGCTGTCAGCGCAGACCTTGGACCCCTCGGTGCGCCTACCACAGACCGCGCCGACACTCTCCGCGCCGGCGGTGAGCCCCAATTTCCGTGTCAATGGCGGGCCGCTGTTGCGCGCGGCGCCGGGTGGCGCCACCTTTGAGCTGCGCGCTATTGAGATTAGCGGCAACACTTTGTTCAGTGCAGAACAGCTCGGCGCGCTGGTGGCCGATCGCACCGGCACCATGGTCGATTTTTCTATTTTAGAAGAGATTGCCAATACCCTCAGCCAGTTCTATCGCGATGCCGGTTACCCGTTTGCACGCGCTTACCTGCCGGCACAAGATGTTCAGAACGGCAAGGTGGAGTTCGAGATTCTCGAGGGGCGCTACGGTGAGATCAGCGCTGTCGATGCTCCGGCCGCCTCGCCGGCGATGGCGCTGCAGGCGCTGCGCAACCAGGTGTTGCAAGAGAGCTTGGGCACGCTGTCACGCCACTTTAAGGAGGAGGAGCTCCAGGAGGTGGTGAGGTCGATCGACAACCTCTTTGATGGCCGCATGCAGCAGCTTGAGACAGACTATGCGCAGACCGACCAGCAGCGCACCGCCAACCCCGAGGCGCAGGCGTTTCTTGGTGAGCTCAGCAGCGGCGAGGTGATTGAGGCGAAGAAAATTGAGCGCATCGCGCTGATTCTCGACGACATCCCCGGGTATACCGCGGTGCCAGTGGTGCGGCCGGGTGCTCTGCGCGGAGCTGGCGATCTTGAAGTACGCATGATCGAAGACGATGCCACCAAGGTCTTCGCTGCTGTCGACAATTTTGGTAGCGAGGCCTCGGGCCGCAACCGCGCCCGTTTAGATTTTTTTAAGTCGCGCAATTTTCTCTTTGGCGACCTGTTCAGCTTTACCGGCTTAGTCACCGACGAAAATACCTGGTTGGCTTCGCTCGGCTACAGTTTGCCTCTCAATCCGAAGGGGCTGCGGTTGCAAACCAACTACTTGTTTAGCCGTTATGAATTGGGCAGTGGCGAGTTTGCCGGCCTTGCCGATGGGGAAACTGAGCGCTTCAGCGCCTCGTTAAACTACCCGCTGGTGCGCTCGCAGCTGCGCAACATTACCCTTTCGGGCGGGTTGGAGTGGAGTAACTATGTCAACACGCTGGCCGCTTCGACAGAAGAGTACACCATTGAATCGCTGCCGCTGAGCGTGAATTTTGATTGGCGCGACGGTTTTGGCGGCAGTGCCGTCACCTATGGAGCGTTCTCTGCGCAGTACAACGAGGTGGTCGACGATAACCGCGCCAGCCGCTCCGACGACGACTATGCCGTGTTCAATGTGCGCATCGCTCGCGAGCAGCGCTTTAACAGTCAGCTCAGCGCCGTGGCTAGGTTGTCGCTGCAGCAGGCCGATGACGATATCGACAGCTCACACTTCATCTCACTCGGCGGCATTTACGCTGTTCGCGCCTACCCGCCGGGCGAGTTTAGCGGGTACCGCGGCGAGGTGTTTCAGGGTGAGCTGAGTTATCACCTGCCTCAGTACGACGCCACACCCTATCTGTTCTTTGACGCCGCGCGCGCCGACCGCGTCACCACCGCCGATCTGAGCGAAAGTCGCGACCTCTCCGGCTACGGCTTGGGTCTCCGCTTCGCCCGGCTCGGTGCCAATATGGACCTGGTGGCGGCGTGGATAGGTAAGGGCGGAGACTCGCTGGCCGAGCCCGACATGTCCTCGCCGCGGCTGTGGTTCTCGCTCAGCTCCAGTTTTTAATCCCCTATTGATTTACAGAACGGTTAATAAAAAATGAAACGTAGCTCTCTCAATCATGTTTATCGCGTTGTCTGGAATGTGGCCTTGCAGGTGTGGCAGGCGGTTTCTGAGATCACCAAGGGCAAAACAAAAACAAACAGCCGCGGCAGCGCCAAGCTGACCACGCTGGGGCAGCTGTTTGCCGGCGCCGGCTGGCTGCTGGTGGGCGGTATCGCTTTTGCCGACCTGCCCCAGGGTGGGCAGGTGGCGGCCGGTAGCGCCACTATCGAGAGCGACAGCAATAGCATGATTGTTCGCCAGAGCAGCGATCGGGTGGCGATCGACTGGCAGGGTTACAACATCGGTGAGGGCAACCGTGTCGAGTACCTGCAGCCGTCCAGCAGCTCGGTGGCGCTGAACCGCGTACTCGGCGGTGATCCCTCGCAAATTCGTGGTTCGCTGGTCGCCAATGGCCGAGTATTTTTGGTCAACCCCAACGGCATCGTGTTTGGAGAGCGCTCGGTAGTCGATGTTGCCGGGCTGGTGGCCTCGACCCTGAACATCTCTAACGAAGACTTCATGGCCGGCAACTACACCTTCACCGGTAATTCCGCGGGAGTCATTGTCAACCAGGGTAACGTAGTCGCTCGCCCCGGCGGTTTTGTGGTGATGATTGCCGCCAAGATGGAAAATGTCGGCCGCCTCAATGCTGAGGGTGGCGACATCCTGTTGGGCGCCGGCCAGCGCGTTCGTCTCGACTTGGGTGGCCCGGTGGCGATTGAGGTCGAGGGCCCGGTGGTAGACGCCTATATCAATAACGGCGGCATTATTCAGGCCGACGGCGGTAATATTGTTATGACCGTCGAGGCTGCCGACCAGCTGGCGAGCCTGGCGATTAACAATACCGGCATCATCCAGGCGCGCGGCATAGGCACCGGCGACGGCGGTACTATCCGCTTGTCAGGCGGCCATGGAGCTATCGCCAACAGCCATATTATTGATGCCTCGGCGGCCGACGGGGTCGGCGGTAGCGTAGAGTTGACCGCGGCGCAAATTACACTGGCAGCCGGCAGCCTGATTGACGCCTCTGGCGGTAGTGCGGGTGGCGAAGTGAGGCTGCAAGCCCCTCAGGTCAACATAGAGAGTCAGGCGCGCGTTGATATTAGTCAGACTGCCTCTGCCCCAGAGGCCGATACCCAACAGCCCGCGCAGCGCGACGAGAGCGCCGGCAAATTCGTCGTGCAGGCTGAAAATGTGCGTATTACCCAGGCACATATCGATGCCAGTGGTGTCGTCAGCGGCGGCAGCATCGAAATTATAGCTGCCGAGCAGACCATTGCCGACAGCCTGCTCGATAGCAGTGGTGCGCTGGCGGCCGGCCGCATTTCGCTCACGGCACCAAGCCGTGCCCCCGAACAACCGCAACAGCCGCCTTCGCCTACTCCGGCGCCACTGCCGGCGCCTACCACTATCGTGGTCAGCCAGTCGGCGCTGCGCGCCGATGCAACTAATGGCGACGGCGGTGAGATTGCCATCACCGCTGACGATTTAGAGTTTTCTGAGCACAATTCGCTCACTGCCGACGGCCCTAGCGCTGGTGGTAATATAAAAATTGGCGGTGGCTATAAAGGTCAAGATAACACCATAGCTAACGCACAGCGCACCACCCTCAGTGCCGAGACCGCTATCAGCGCCAGCGCCACTGAGCGCGGTGACGGTGGTGAGGTGATTGTCTGGGCCGATGGCGATACCGTATTCGCCGGCCATATCGTGGCTACCGGTGGCGCACTCGGCGGCGACGGCGGTTTTGCCGAGGTCTCCGGCAAGGGCCGTCTCGCTTTTGTCGGCAGCGTCGACCTGACCGCGGCGCAAGGCGCCATTGGTTCACTGCTGCTAGACCCATTCAATTTGACCATCAGTGCTAGTACCGATGCCAACATCGCCGGTGGGTTTGACGCCGCCGGCAATGACTCGGTGTTGAATGTGACCACTTTACAAAACGCGCTGACAGGCGCGGATGTCACCGTTTCAACCGGCTCGTCAGGTTCTCAGGCTGGCGATATAACGGTCGCCGACTCGATCTCGTGGGGCAGCGCCTCAACCCTGACGCTGCAAGCAGCAGGTAGTATCACCCTGGATGAAAATAAATCCATCAGTTCCTTTGATGGCGGCTTAACCCTCGACGCCGGCACGGGGGTTTCGCAAGGGGCGGGTTCCGCGTTGCGTTTAGGTGGTGCGGTTGCGGTCTCCACAGTCAGCGGTGATATTACCCTAGACTCGGCGCTCAACGGCTTTATTGGCACTATCAGTGCCACCACCGGTGATGGCGACATCGCCTTGGCCAACAACCGTGAACTGAAATTAGGCAACATTAGCGCTGCCGGCGTGGGTAAAGGCCTGGTGACTTTATCCACCGCCGAAGACAGTAACGCCTCTATTCTCAGCTCTGGGAGTTTGGCGGCGGTGACTTTGATCGCCGCTACCGACGGCGGCGGCTCTATTGCGTTGGCCGATGTCGATGGTGATTTAACCGTCGAATCACTCACAGCGCAGGGTAATATCACATTAGGTAACAGCGACACCGGCACTTTGACCCTGGCCGGCAATGGCGATTCCACAGATGAGATCGCAGTGATCAACGGCAAGGCGCGTTTTGAAATTTACGGCAGCGGTACTGTAGCGCTGACCGGCAGCAATATTGTTATAAACGACGACATTCGCACAGAAGGCGGAAATATCGACTTCACCACAACGACTGGCGCTATCACTTCAGCAGCCGATGCAGATATTGTCACTTCATCGCTAGCCAGTACCGGCACCACCTCCGGCCGGGTGCGGCTGACAGCCGGCAACGGTATGCTGGTTAATAACATAACAACCGCGGGATCCGACAATTTAAACGGTGTTGGTGCCAATGCTGCGGACGTTTTTTTGACGGCACTGGATGGTGCTTTGAGCGTGGGGAATATCATAGCCTCTGGCGGCTCGGCGGTGGTTAACTCATCAGCCGATATCCCTGCGAACCGAAATGGCGGTAATGCTGGGGTAATTGTCATCGAGGCAGTTGGTGATGGTGCAGACGGTGACGACATTATATTTAACGGTAATCTAACCACCGCCGGCGGCAGCGCAGTGGGCACCTCTGATACGGGCCTGGGCGGTTACATCAATATAAAAACTGCGGTAGTTCTCAGCGGCGATCGTACGATCTCAACAGGATCGACGGTGGGGGATGTTGAGTTTGATTCGTCGCTGGATTCTAACGGTGATTTGGCAGGGCATGGTCTGACTATCAGTACAGGAACAGGCAATGTTGCTATGCATGGAGAAATAGGGGGTGTTGAGGCGCTGGATTTCTTGAATATCACGGCTAATTCTTATATCCACCTCGATGAAAGTGTAACACTAAGCGACTCAAAATCAGGCAACTCAAAAGAGGGTTTAACGCTTTCTGCAGACAGTGTTTATCTCGGTGATCCGTCCGATACGGGGACCGTTACCATTGATACCTCGGGCGGCAATAGTACAGTCGATATTAATGCTGACTCGACAATTTTGCGCGAAAGTGCGGTGTTTGTTCGTGGTAGTGGTGGTATAGATTTTAGTAGTGACGTCTATAGCGAAGCCGCAGAGCAGAATAATCTCACCTTTAATGGTGTCAACGGCGGTTCAGTTAGTATTGGAGATTCTCTGGGCTCCAGTTCGGGTCGGTTGGGCGATATCCTGTTTTCAACAGGTACAGATATCATCATTCCCGATAACATCTACGGCGGTAGCTTCATCGCTTTAAATAATACCGGGCTTATAAAGCTCGCCAGTACTACCGGCGCAAGCCAAGATTTTAACCGAGTTGGCGGTTACCAATTAGCCACCACGGGCACAGACTCTGCAGGCGATGAAGATATTAGAATCTATTCTAGTATTAATTTAAGCGCCGATACTGCGCCCATGAGTATTTCGGCTACCAACGGTACTTTGACGGTAAGCAGCACTGGCGCATCTAATCAGAGAACATTAAACCTTAATAATGGTGATGCGACATTTTTTGCCGACGGGCAGCTTAATTTTAACCATGCTGATCTGAGCACGGGAGGCGGCGATGTTAGCCTGACTGGTAGCGGCGTATATCAATATGGTGACAGATATGGTGCAAGCGAGATAGACGCAGGCTCGGGAAAAATCCGCGTCGACGGTAATGACGGTGCAATTAATCTGCTAGGTACTATGGTTACCACAGATGCCGATTCTGCTGGTACCGATGCCGTGGTGATACAAGACGCTGCATCAGTTCAGGTTAGTCGCATCACAGCTGCAAGTGGCACTTTACGTTTTGGTGAAATGATAGGCGATGTAGCTGATGTGGTGGGCGATATCGTTCAATCAGATATATCCTATATAACGGATATAATTGACATCAAAACGCTAGAGGCTTTTGCTGGCGGTAACATTAGTATTACGAGTTCGGCCAATATAATTGATACCCTGGGAGACTTCTCTCTGGGTGGTTCACTAGCTGTTCATGCGATTGGCCGTGCAGCAGGCATGGCTTTGATTGGCGACATTACTGCTACGGATGTATCGATTAGGACAGGTAACGGTTCGCTGGAGCTGGGCAGTTTCGATATAACTTCAACGGCTGGAAATATCTGGCTGCAGGGTAGCGGCATTAACCAAGCGAGTGACTCTGTGATCGACTCGCAAGGCACAGTCACGGTTTATGGCAATGATTATCGCACAGCGTCGCCTAATGCCTATAACTACTCAACCTGGATTAACAGTTACCGATCAGTGGATCTTCAGGGTCAAATTTTAGCAGCATCAACAGACGATAATTCAGTAACCTTTGCCAATATTAATTCCCTTGTACTGCCACAAATGGAAATCGGTAGCTCAGGTGCGCGAGGCGGTTTGCGTATCGGCGTAGATAACTGGAACTACATTAATGGCGCTATCACTCAATCGGCCGCTACAGACAGGGCGCTACTGGTCAGCCAGGTGTCGGGTTATACCAACGACGCTATTACACTAGATAACGCCTTAAACGAAATTGATAGGTTGGGTAGCTTCCAGCGCGGCGGTGATTTAACCATTGTCGACAGTAAAGACAATTTGACCTTTGCAGGTTCTTCTTGGTACCACTTCGGGAATTCTACATCGGACAGCAATGTCACTATCAGTACCGTAGGCCTGATGGCTTTGGGCGCTTACGATATACGCGGCGCCGCAGTGAGCCTGGAGGCCGGTTCGAGTTTGGCCGCTGATGTTGCAGCGATCACCTCGAGTAGTGGCTCGTACCTCTCAGCGGGTGGCGGGGTTGGTAACCTGACACTGAATGCTAACGGTTCCAATATTGTCTTATCGGGTCAGTTAGACCAATCAGACCACTATCAACATTCTAGTTACGAATCTTTCCCTGGAGTTTATGCGACAAATATGGTCGCCGGGGGGGAGATTCTTGTTGTTAACGCCAATGATGTTACTCTTGCCAACGTTTACGCTAACCGTTCGGATGGCAAATTGGTGCTCGGCCAATCTGCGCAAGCTATTACTGGCACAGTGACCACTACCGGTGAGATCGATCTCTTTGAGCTCAGTGGCTATATCGTGGGCGAGTCAGCAAGTTTGACTATGACCAACGATTACATTCGACAGTTAGGGGATATAACCGCTGAAAATGGTATTTCGATCACCAATAACCGCACCGGGTTGGTGGTGGCGGGCGCTTTAGTGGCAGACAATACCGATGCCGGTATTGCGATCAGTACAATAGCCAGTGGTGTAACTTTGAGTCGCTACAGTTCAGGCTCAGCTGCTGCTCCGGTAGACACTCGTTTGTCTAGCTCTATTGGTTCGAGTATGACCTCTGGCCTTGGTGGCATAGATTTAGTCTCGTACCAAGACATTCGACTGAACGGCGATAGCACATCTACTGGCGGAATTACTCTTCGTGCAGATCGCCTCTACAACCTAGCAGATGTTACGACGTTTGCTGAAACAGGAAAAATTACTCTGAACGGTTTGCTTACTGCCGGTGATGATGGTATCGGTTTAAACGCAGGCTACAGTATCAATCAAAACAAAGATTTAGCCGATGGGCAAGGGGCTGGAATACTTGCTACTACCGGCGCCCTTTACGGTATGAATGCTGCTGGCGAAGCTATACAAAATGCGACCAACTTTGCTGCCAGAAAAGAAATTTTGCTAGTAGGTGAAAATGAAATCGCCGAATTGGGCTCTTTTTATCTGTCAAGTATTGCAGGGGATAACAGTCCTGGCGGCGATTTCAAACTCAAAGATGTCGTCGGTGGTTTAACCCTGACAGGATCCATTACCAACGAATATCAAAATATTGAGATCACTACGGCGGGTGACGTTTTAGCGCTCGGCACGCAGTCAATCACTGCGGGCAACCTTGATCTATACGGCAAAGATATTAAATTGACCGGCCGCGGTATAACGCAAGATTCAGCCAGCCCAGGTTCGCTCAATGTCAATGGCACCACAGTAAATCGTGGAGGCACCATTGAACTAGTGGGCCACGACGGCACGACGGAAACCGTCGATTCTGACGTTTTAGCCGCTGAAGGTGCCGGAGATATCCAGTTTTATGGCACCCTTGCCACCAAGAATGACAGTTCCTCTGCGATTATTATTCGCGGTGCCAAAGATGTTGTGCTGCCAAATATTGAGATAGTTCACGACGGTGTTATCAAAGGGCAGTTGAGCCTTGGCACCGGCAGTGAGTTAGATGAAATTATTTCAGGCAATATCACCCAAGGTGTCGGTACTTCTTTGCAGCTAGCCGACTTAAAGGTTGCCGCTGGCGGGTCGGTAGTGTTGGCTAACTCGGGTAATAGTATCGAAGCGTTAGTGAGTGGTTTAGCGGGCAACAACGAAGCTATTGATTTTGATTTAGACCTCTACGACAAAGAGGGGGGATTACGCCTCGAAAATAACGTCGTTTCAGCTGGCGGTGTGCGCATAAAAACGTTTGTAGACCCCGATAATTCCTCTAGCATCGTATTAGCAGATAACGATATTCTCGCTGATGGCGAAGTTTACTTGCAGGGTCGTGGTATCACGCAAACAGAAAATGGAGATATTAACGCCCAGAGTGGACAAATAACCCTAGATGGTGGCGGCTCAATTCTAAGCTTGCTTGGTAGCGTTGAAACTACCAATGCCCAAGCAGATGCTTTAGTTATGCAAAATGCCTCCACTGTGACTTTAAATACAATTAATGTCACAGAGGGCACACTGGTGCTCGGCGGGGCAGAGGATGGCTTAGAGATAACTGAGTCCGTTACTCAAACCTCGTCATCGGTAGTTGAAGCGCAAACACTTGCAGCCAATGTTGGTGTTTTAACGCTCAATCGAGACAACAAGATAAATCAGCTCGGCGATATTACTGCAACAGATACAGTCACTATTGTTGATGATGGTCTAGCAGGCTCGCCCAGTATTGATGGCCCAGACATCAGCGGGTTACAGCTTGTTGGCAACTTCGTAGCCGGCGGCGCGTCGCAGATTGAATCAACGGATGGATCAATTAGACTGGGTACTTCCACCGTTACGGTTGGCGAAACAGTAGACGATGTGTTTACTGGTGAAGCGCTGACGCTCGAAGGTGTCGGTATCTCGCAAACGTATCAGCCATCTGTTGACGATGAGACGGCGAGCGCCTCGGCAAGCTTTATAAAGTCCGGTGCAACAACGTTGCGTGGCGGTACTGGTAGTATCCTGCTCGGCAGCGCAGCAAACGACTTTACTGGGCAAGTAACGCCAACAGCCTCAGGCGTGCAAGTATTCATCCGCGATGCCAATGACCTAGGTTTGACGAGCTTGGCGAGCATCTCAGATGCATCGCCAAACGACACGTCGATCACGGCAATTGCCGGAAAGGCGCTCTCGCTTAGCACGGGGGCATTGGTCACCGACGCCGGTTCGGTCGATTTGCGGTCGCTCGACGGCGACTTAGCTACACCTGGTTCAATTACCACCGACAGTGGTAATGTCACACTGTTTGCCTCCGGCACCATGGCTTTGAATAACGGTGTTGACTCCCAATCGGGTAATCTTTCAGTAACCGGCGATCAAATTACCCACAACTCCGGGTTGTTGGCATTGGCCACCGGCGGCGCCGGCACCATCGATGTCACAGCCACCGGCAGTGATGGCCTGTTCATGTCGACCAATTATAAGTACCAGTCCGACACCGGCACGGTTACCATTAACTCCGCCGGCGCCAGCGATCTTGCCAATATCGTCACCAATGGCGCGCTGGTTGTACGCTCCTCGGGTGCCGTTACCCAGAGCGTTTCCAGCTCTTCGCTGAGTGCCGCCAGCCTCGATGTACAGGCTACCAACAATGCAGATATTACCCTCGACAACGCCAACAATAATGTCGCCACGTTTGCCGCCAGCAGCCGCAATGCCGCTGACGATGCCACCGGTTCTGGGGTAATCCGCTTTACCGACAAACAAGACGGTCTGGTCATCGACGGTGTTGCCACCACCGCTTCAGCGGTGCTCACCGCCACGGCGGGGGCGGTAACACAGACCAGTGCTATCGATGTCGGCGCGTTAGCGCTCAAGGGGGCGGGTAGCTTTACCCTTGATGACAGTGCCAACAAGCTGCCGCTGATCGCGTCTGAAGCGACTGGTGCAGTCAGCCTCAGCTCCAGCGTTGCCACTACCATTGGCGAAGTTAACCCTACCGGCATTACCACCGGAGGGGCCAACTTCAGTCTCACTTCAACGGCAGTTACAATCAGCAACGCTATCAATACTGGCGCGGGCTTGCTGTCTTTAACCGCGACAGCGGGTGGTATTACACAAGCGAACGGCAGTGCCGATATAACCGCAGGCAATATCAAGCTCTCGGCGACCGGCAATATTTCGCTGCTAGATAGCGATAACGACTTTGGTGCGTTAGCCGCGGTTACCAGCGCTGCCAACGCTACCGTCACGCTGGTTGAAGATGACGGCTTCGATCTTACAGAGGTCGATGGCATCGCCGGCATTGTCACCAATGCCGGTGAGGTATCGATCACCTCGAGCAGTGTTGGCCTGAGCACCGTCACGGCGGTCAAAACAAACTCAGCCGGTGGCGTAGGTGCCGACATTACGCTTGACGGCGCGGTGCTGGTTAAACAGAACAGCAGCTTCGATGCCGGCAGCTCGGCAGGCGACGTGCTGTTCAAAAACAGTGTCGATAGCACCAGCGAGGCTGGACCGTATGGGCTGACAATCTATTCTGGGGCAGAGACCCGTTTTGACGCCGATGTCGGCGCCACTACCGCGCTGGACTACCTCACTACCGACGCCGCAGGCACCGTGCAAATGGCGGCAATAACCGTGACCACCGCTAATGCACAAACCTACCAAGATGCGGTTGTGCTTGGCGGTGACGTGATGCTGTCATCCACTGCCGACACTATTTTGCTTAACGGCGGCGTCGACGGCGATACCGTCGATGTCAGCAGTGTCGCCACCGGTGCCGAGCGCAGCTTGACCATTAACGCCGCCACAGCAGTTAACTTCTCTGCCGCGGTTGGTTCGGCGCCGGTTAACGACAAGCATAAACTCGGCACCCTCACCATCAATGCAGCAGGCCTTAGCCAGAGTGCTGCCGGGGTGATTCAGGTAGCGGCGCTTGCGATCGACGCCACCGGCGACGTCGCATTGACCGAGCTGGGCAACGATGTCGACCAGTTGGCAGCGCAGATTACCAGTACCACCGATAACCAATATTCCCTCACCTATAGCGATGCCGACGGGGTTGAAATTGCCCGTATTGGTAGCGTGGCCGGATTGAGTGATGTCGAAGAGGGCGAAGCGGCGGGATCAAACTTTACCCTCAATGTTGGCGGATTGTTGAGCCAGCAGAATGACGCGCTGATAGAGCTAGACGGCAACCTCACTATCGACGCCAGCCGCGCCACACAGCTGGGTGATGTCAATTTTAACAACACTGCGGTGGGCGGCACTGAGCTCGACAGCTCCCTGATCGCCGGCGACTTTACGCTCTCCTCCAATGGTGACGTGAGCCAGACAGTGGTGGCGGGAGATGATAACGATGCTTATCTGCAAGTTGGCGGTGAACTCACCATCAATGGTGGTACTCTGCAAGAAGGCGATTCGCTGAGCAACTTGCTCGGCGGCGGCGCCACTGGCGGCACTCGTCAGGACAACGAGATCCGCCTCAATGGGGTGATTACCTTGTCGATGGCCGACGGTAAGCTGATTGGTACCAATGGCTCACAAACTCAAGAAGTTACTGGTGCAGACCTCGACGATGTCAGAGTGCTGAGTCTCTCTGGCGGCAAATCGATCACCTTTGGCGGCACAGGCGGCGATGTCATTACGCTGGGCACAGCCGCTAACGCAGTAAAAGGTAAACTGAAGATCACTACCGCCGGCAGTTTTGCCGATAGCGGTTCTTCTCTTCAGACCGGAATCCGTCAAACAAACCAGCTGAGTCTGGCCGACGCTTATTTCGAAGTGCAGAGCAGTTCGCTCAATACCACGCCCAACTTGGCAACAGGCGTCGGGGTGATCAACCTCTCCGACAGCGCCAATAGCTTTACTGGTACCGTGGGCGCCAGGGCGCGCGATATGGATATCGTTCTCACCAGCAGCAGTGATCTGGCGCTGGGCAATATCACCGGTGCCAAAGTAGTACTGGACGCCGCCACTAACGCCATCACCCAGAGTGGTATTGTCAGCGCCACCGACCTGCTGCTCAACAGCGCTGGCGCGGTGACCCTCACCGGCGATAATAGAGTTGGTAGCTTGGCTGCAGGTAGCGTTGCCGGTCTGAACTTCACCAATGCGCAGACGCTGGTGGTCGGTTCAATCGATGGCAGTGATGGCATTACCAGTAGCGCCGCCGTCACCCTGACGGCCGACGATATAACGCTGGATCAGGCGATAACCGCAGCCGGTCAAGCGTTGACCTTGCAAACCCGCAGCGCCGCTACCGCTATCAATGTGGGTATAGCAACAGAGGCTGCAGACGACTTTGATTTAGAGGCCAGTGAGCTTGCACAGCTTACCGATGGTTTTAGTTCCATTACTATCGGTAATTCAGAAGCTGGCACGATTGCGGTAGCAGCTGCGACATTTGCAGACAAGCTAGAGCTGGTCAGCGGAGCCGGTGGAATCAACATAAGCGGTGAGCTCAGCACAGGCAGCAATGACTTAATACTCGATACGACCGGTGCGGTTACGCAGTCGGCGGCTATCAGCGCTGCCGGCTTGGGTATTGTCAACGCTTCTGAGGTGACACTTTCAAATACGTTGAATGATGTCACAACGCTGGCAGCGGATAATCTAACCGGCGACCTGACTTTCGTTGATGCCAACACACTAGTGATAGGCTCAGTGAATCCGACCGGTATCAGTTGCACAGCAGGTTCAACTTGTGCGGTGGATATATCTACTTTGTCCGGTGATTTGTCTGTCAACGAAGATATTATCGCCAGCACCGTCGTGCTCAACGCGGGTGATGCAACGGCTGCAGGCACGGCAACAGGTGGCAATATTACGGTTGCCGAGGGTAAGTCAATTACCGCCACAAGCGCGTTGCTTTATACCGGTAGTATTGCAGGCAGCACTAACGTGGCGGCATTGATCGGCGCCGGCTCGGGTAATTTCCGCTACAACGGCGACGAGACTACTGTTTACAGCGGTGCCGCGGCACTCGCCGATATCGGCAGTTATGCCATTTACCGCGAACAGCCGATACTTGCCGTCACTCCCGGCACTGCCACCAGTCAATACGGCGATAGCCCGGATGTGGCTGCGGTTACCGGAAGCTACAGCGGTTATGTAAATGGAGATACGCAGGTTCACGCTGCTATTTCCGGCACCGCAACCTTCTCGACCGATGCCACCGCAACCAGCGATGCCGGCAACTACAATATCGCTTACGTTGACGGTCTGTTGAGTGCAATCGGCTACGGCTTTGCCGACGCCACCAGCTCAACCACTGAGTACACCGTGGCCAAGCGGGTGATCTCGCTCGATGGCAGCCGTGTCTATGACGGTGGAATAACCGCCAATGCAACGGTATTGACGACATTGGGCAATCTAGTCGAGGGCCAAACGTTGACCCTGACCGGCACCGGTACGCTGACCGATAAAAATGTCGCCGCCGATAAGACGGTGACGCTCGGTAGCTTAGTGCTGGGCGATGCTGCCAGCGGTGCGGGCCTGGCGAGCAACTATACGCTGGAGGGCGGCAGCCACACGTTGACCGTGACCCAGCGCGAGATTTCGGCCAGCGGTATCACCGCGCAGAGCAAAGGCTACGATGGCAATACCAGCGCGACGTTGGTTACCGGCGGCGCTGGTTTCGCCGGCCTCATTGAAGGTGATGATGTCGCGGTCTCGGGTGCCGGTACCTTTGCCGACAAAAATGTCGGCAGCGGTATCAGCGTAACCGTTTCCGTGCTGTCGCTGATGGGTGACGATGCCGACAACTACAACTTGACCGGGTCTACCGATACCCTCAGCGCCGATATCACTCGGCGTGAGGTGACTCTCTCGGCGGTCAGAGAGTACGACGGTACAGTCGTTCTCAGCGGTGCCGATGTCACCTTTGGCAACCTGGTTGATGGCGAAACGCTCAACTACAGCGGCGCCATAGCCTCCAATGCCAACGTAGCGGTAGCGGATAACTACATCGCAGAGATCACCTTGGCCGATGGCGACGGCGCCACTGCCAGCTCCGGTGGTTTGGCCAGTAACTACGCACTGCCGACGGTACTGAACGCCACTACGGCACCCGTGGTGATTAGCGCTAAAGCGCTCACAGCCAGCTTGGCGGCACAGAGCAAAGTCTACGACGGCAACTCGCTGGCGTTGATCAATACCGCTGATTATGGCTTGAGCGGTTTTGTCAGCGGTGAGGGTGCAACTATCACCGAGACTGAAGGACTCTTTAATTCAAAAGATGTCACCGCCGCCAACACCGTTACCGTAGCTTTAGGTGCGGGAGATTTTGACGCTTTAGACGGCACCGATCTGCGCAACTATCTGTTGCCGACCCAGGTCATCAACAGCGCCTCAACCATTACCCCGAAATCGCTGACGCTGACTCTGAACGGTTTGAGCAAAGTCTATGACGGTAATGCCAGTTATGCACTGGCGGCAGAGGATTATGCGCTGAGTGGTTTTGTGCTCAGTGAAGGCGCCAGCCTCAGCGGCGCCACTGCGTTGTTTAATGCCGCCAACGTCTGGGAGGCAAATACCGCCAGTTTGGAGGTGACGGCAGCTAACTTTGTGGCTGATACCGCCAGCGGTACCGAACTTAGCAACTACAGTCTACCCTCTATGGCGCAGCTGGCCACAGACGGCAGTTATACGATTACCGCTAAAACGGTCGGGCTCGCTGCTAGCAAAGTTTACGACGGCACTATCGATCTGACCGGTGCGGTTGTTGTTACTACCGGTATTGCAGGCGAAACGCTCAATTACAGTGGCGCCGAAGCCTCCGATGCCAACGTAGCGACAGCGGACAAATACATCACCGCCATCACTCTGGCCGATGGCAGCGGAGACGCACGCAACTACCAGCTGCCAACGCTCAACGCCAGCAACGCGGCGGTCACCATTAACCCCTATGTCGTCAGCGCAACGGGATCGCGTTTCTACAACGGCACCGCGCAAGCGGCTGCCGCAGATCTGACTCTGGGGTCGCTGGTGGGTGCGCAGACGCTGGGCTTGACCGGTGCCGGCAGCCTCGCCGACAAACATGTCGGCGATGACAAAGCGGTAGATGCCAGCGGTTTGATGCTTGCCGACGGCGACAACGGCGGTTTGGCCTCTAACTACACGCTTGCTGGTGGCAGCCATACGCTGTCGGTAACCCCGGCGTCGCTGGTGATTACCAGCAGCGACGTGGTTAAGACCTACGACGCCACGACCAGCGCCGCGGGTAGCGCTCTGGTCGATGCCAGCAGTGGTACGCAGTTGTTCGCCGACGACTCACTCAGTGGCGGCAGTTTCGCCTTCGACACCAAGCACGTCAGCCGCGGCGCCGATCTAGCAGTGCTCTCGAACAAAACTGTAACGGTCAACGGTGTCACCGTCAGCGATGGTAACAGTGGTAACAACTACACGGTCAGCTATAGCGACAATACCACCAGCACCATTAACCCCGCGCTGGTTACCGTGGTGGGGCTGGTGGCGCAGGATAAGGTCTACGACGGTACCAACCGCGCCGACTTGACCGCGGCTTCTGCGGCCTTGACCGGCCTGTTCGATGGCGATGAAGTGACGCCGTCGCGAGCCACCGGTACCTTTGCAGATAAAAACGTCAGTTACGCGGACGATGACATCAACGGCGCTATCGTCGCTAAGTTGGTTACCGCTGACACCATTTATCTTGAAGGGGCCGATGCTGCCAACTACAACATGGTGCCGGTAACCGGTCTTTCGGCCAAAATTACCCCGCTGGGAATTATTCCCGCGGTCACCGCGGAAGATCGCGTTTACGACGGCTCAACCACCGCCACGGTAGCGGCCAGCCTCGAGCTGCCGGTGGTCGGTGACGATGTGGAAATCACCTACAGCTCAGCGAATTTTGTCGATGCCAGTGTGGGGTTGAACAAGTTTGTGCTGGCAGAGGGGATTGCCATGGTTGGCGGCGCCGACCGCGGCAACTACACGCTGCTCTCCAGTAGTGCCAGTGACTATGCCGACATCACTCCGCGCGAGTTGACGATTAGCGCCGACGACCAGTCGCGGCTCTACGGTACAGCTGATCCTGTGTTTACCTTTACACAAATAGGTTTGGCTGAGGGCGATGCGATCACGGTCAATTTTGACACTGCGCGCGGCCCTGGCCTAGCGGTTGGCGACTATGCTATTCAGCCCTATGGTTTTGAAAGTCAGAACTACCGAGTGACCTACCTGCCCGGTACCCTGACAATCACCGCCGCGGGCGCGCCCCTGGATTACGCCATTGAGCGCACCCAAGCCACTGGGCCCGCGCCCAGCAGCAACCAGCCCAACGCCAATGGTGGAACTAACACACCGCTGTCAGATTCGTTTATTGGCGGCCAGTTCCGCGCTGAGCGCCGCTCTGTGGATGCCCTGCAGCTGATCAATATCAGCCCCAGCGCACTCGACATGGATGCGGTTGCGACCACCGAGCAGGCGCTGGATATGGCGGTCGCACAGCTTGTCACCTCAGTGCGCCACAGCGAGCAGACCAAAGTACTGCTGGTCGACGGCGGTATCAACATGGACGAGCAGTAGTGGTTTGACGCTGCTACTGCTGCCCTTAACTCAACGCAATACAGACACAGTGAATTATGAAAAAACAGCAAACATCTGAACCAGAACAGACCGCGGCGGCAGAGACCGCCGCCGACCAGCCAGTTACCGGCCGCTCGGTATTCCTGATAGAGACCGTTGCCGCTGGAGTTTCGGTGCGCACCGCGTTTCTCTCCGAGCAAGAGCAGCTGCTGCAAATGCCGGCAGTGTTTCCCAATCTGAGCTATGCCCTCGATCAGATCGAACAGCTGAAAAGGCGTGTTATTGAACACTTTGAGCAGGCCGCGCAAATCGGTGCCCAAGTGATTTCAGAGCACGCTCGCCAGTCAGCGACTAGTGCAGAACAGCCCGCAGATAATACTGAGCCAACAGAGAACGCGTAACTTGGCTTAGCTCATGCGCCTTACAACCGTTGTATAACTAAAGCTTGGCCTGAGCGTTTGGCGGTGGTGTCAACGCAGTCTATGCGTTGGAACCACCTATGAGCTGTTCTGCCAATGACCGGTTAACTTATGCCTGCCGTGAGTTTTTGCTCGACCTGTCGCAATCGGCTCTGGCAGCTGCGTCAAACCCTGCCGGTAAATTTAGCAACGCTGCGCCGGCAGACAGGTACTGAGCTTATTCTGGTCGACTAAGGCTCTAGAGACGAGCTCGTTGATTAGGTATGGCAGAACTTTCAAGGCGAAATAGAGCCTGCAGCTGCACGGTGAAACCATAGTCGATGGTTTCGCCACTGCAGTGGGCTGCTTAAACGGGCGTCGGGTTGAGGTGAGCGGCGCGGTTCGCAGGCGGGATTAAAACCGGGCGTTCAAAAAAAGCGCTGCTGGGGGCTATGGCGGCGGCGAGCGGCGAGCTACACTCATTTCACAAAAAACAGTGATAGGGCTAGAGTTATGGGTAGTAAGCCAACTAAAAATTTGCGCCGTAAAGCGCTGGCACTGGCGCTAGTGGCGAGCGGTTCGCTGCAGGCTGAGCCGGCGCCAACACTGCTGTGGGGCGACACTCATCTACACACCAGCTACTCGTTTGACGCCTTCCTGTTTAACAACCGCGACACCACGCCAGACACCGCCTACCGCTATGCCAAAGGGCTGCCGGTGCTGCATCCGATGCACCGCGGCCGCATACAAATTGAGACCCCGTTAGACTTTTTAGTGGTCTCCGACCACGCCGAGATCACCGGTATCCCCCTGCGCCTCTATACCGGAGATGAGCAGGTTGCCGATACCGAGTTTGGCAAGTTTGCCCGCGCCAAAATTGCCGAGGGCAACCCCGGCGCCGTGTTTAAGCGCTTAGTGGCAGAGGCCAACAGCGGTGGCGGTGATTTTATTGCCGAGCTCAACCAGCCGAGCATCCGCCAGTCGCCGTGGCAAGATATGCTCAACGCCGCCGACCGCCACAACCAGCCCGGGGTGTTCACAGCTTTTATTGGCTGGGAGTGGTCGTCGACCCCAGATGGCGCCAATCTGCACCGCATTATTGTTACCGACGGCGATCGCGCCAACGCCTCGCAATACCTGCCGTTCAGCTCGCTCGACTCGCAGCGGCCGGAAGACCTCTGGGCGTGGCTGGCGCAGACCTCGGCGCAACACGACACCCGCTTTGTGTCGATACCGCACAACATGAACATCTCCAAAGGGCAGATGTTTGATGACGTCGATAGCGACGGCGCCGCCATCACGGCTGAGTACGCCTCGCTGCGGGCGCGCTGGGAGCCGATTGCTGAAGTGACGCAAATTAAGGGCGACTCCGAGACCCACCCGCTGCTGTCGCCCAACGACGAATTTGCCGATTTTGAGCGCTACCGTTTTTTAATTGATACTCGCCCGGAGACCAACCATGTCGCTCCCATCGAGGAGGGCGCCTACGCCCGCACGGCGCTGCTGCGCGGCCTAGAGTTGGAGCAGAAACTGGGCGTCAACCCGTATAAGTTTGGCATGATCGGCTCGACCGATGCCCACACCTCTATAGCCTCTGCCGAGGAGAATAACTTTCACGGCAAGATGGCTTACGACGGCACCCCTGAGAGCAAGTTTACCCGCCGCATCGGCGACGACGGCCCGCTGGGGTGGGACTACTCGGCCTCTGGCCTGACCGCGGTGTGGGCCAGCGAGAACAGCCGCTCGGCTATTCTCGACGCCTTTGAGCGCAAAGAGGTCTACGCCACCACCGGCAGCCGCATCGCGCTGCAGTTCTTCGCCGGTTGGGATTTAACCGCGGCCGATCAACCCGCCGACGCGCGCCGCAAAGGGGTGGCGATGGGGGGCGATTTAACCGCTGGCGACGGCGCGGCACCGCGTTTTCGGGTGATCGCTGCGCGCGATCCCAACGGCGCCAATTTGGACCGCATACAGATTGTCAAAGGGTGGCTCAACGGCGCCGGCGAACCGCAGGAGCAGGTTTTTGATATCGCGCTGTCAGCCGGCCGCCAGCAGCGCCCCGACGGCAGTTGGGCGACGGTCGGCAACAGCGTCGATGTCGACAGCGCCAGTTACCGCAACGACATTGGCGCCGCGCAGCTGTCGGCCTACTGGATCGATCCGCAGTTCGATGCAAAGCAGCGCGCCTTTTATTATGCGCGGGTATTAGAGATCCCGACACCGCGCCACTCGCTCTATGACTTTGTCGCGCTGCAGCAGCCGCACCCCGACAGCCAGCCGACCTCTATCCAAGAGCGCGCCTACAGCTCGCCGATCTGGTACACCCCTGAGCAGTAGTGGGGAGCGGCCGATGTCTTTAGCATTGGCGAGTGCGGCACAGCGCGCCAGGTTTCTCGCCGCGCAGCCGCACTGGCGCTACGAGCAACGCCTCGCTGCGCTGCACAGCCGCCTGCAGTTTGCCGACTTCGTCGAGGCGATGGCGTTTATCAACCAAGTGGCGACCGCCGCCGAGCAGCTCGGCCACCACCCCGAATGGCGCAATATATACAATACTGTCTGGTTGAGTTTAACTACCCATGACGCCGGTGGCGTTACCGAGTTAGATTTTCAGCTGGCCGAAGAGATTGAGCGCTGCGCCAGCCACTGGCAGCCGATCCGCTAATCGGGGCAGCTGCTGCACAGGGGGATAGAGATGGAGAGGTGGCAGATGCACTGGCCGGCGCTGCTCGGTATCGGGGTCACGCTGCTGGTGGCGGCTGTGCTGGTAGCGCTGTGCAAACGCCAGCGCCAGCGCGCCAATCAAGAGAGTCGCCGTGCCGTGGCGCTGCGCTGGCAGTTGGCGAGCTGGGCGACACTGCTGCTGGCGCTGGTACTGGTTATTATTCAGCTGCCGCTCTCCGAAGTGACCCGCGGGCAGATACTCAGCCTGCTCGGGGTATTGTTGACCGGTGTTATCGCCTTCTCCTCGACCACCTTTGTCGCCAATGCCATGGCCGGGGTTATGCTGCGCGCGGTGCGCACTTTCGATATTGGTGATTTTATTGAGATCAATGAGCGCTGGGGGCGGGTCAGCGACAAAGGGGTGTTTCACACCGAGATCCAGACCGAGCAGCGCGATCTGCTCACCGTGCCACATCTCTACCTCGCCACCCATCCGATTAAAGTGATCCACAAGTCTGGTACCGTGGTCAGCAGCTCGCTGTCACTTGGTTACGACCTGCAGCGCCAAGAGATCGAACAGTTACTGCTCAGTGCCGCCAGTGAGGTGGAGCTTGAGGAGCCCTACGTGCATATCGACGATCTCGGCGACCATGCCATCACCTACAAAGTAAGCGGCTTTCTAGCCGATGTCGGCAAGTTGCTGACCACCAAATCCAACCTGCGCAAAAGTATTCTCGACACCCTGCACGGCGCCGGGGTCGAAATTGTCTCGCCGGGATTTGTCAACCAGCGCCAGTTCGCGCAGTGGGACAAAGCGCTGCCGCCGGCGGCCAGGCCGACCGCGGCCAGCGATGAGGTGGCGGTGACCGCCGAGGAGATTGTTTTTGACAAAGCGGAGTCGGCGGCCAACTTGCGCGCGCTGCGCAGCCACCGTCACGCCCTCGCCGAGTGGGCCAAGCTGGGTGTCGATGATCGCCCTGCCGAGTGGAGTGACGACGACGCCATCGCCGTGGAGCTGGCCATTGTTGAGCGCAAGATAAGCCAGCTGGAGGCGTTCAAAGAGCGCGCTTAACGCGCTTTAAACTCCAGCACCGTGGCGTTGATGCAGTAGCGCGGCTGTCCACCCGGGCCGTCATCAAAGACGTGGCCGAGGTGAATATCGCTGCTCACCGAGCGGATTTCGGTGCGCTGCATGCCGTAGCTGTGGTCGGGCCGCTCGTAGACGGCACCGGCCACTGGTTTAGTGAACGACAGCCAACCGCTGCCCGAATTAAACCGGTCACGGGTATCAAACAGCGCGGCGCCGCTCAGCGCATCGACAAACACGCCGTCAGGGGTCTGCTTAAAAATTTCGTACTGGCGGCAGAAGCGGGCGTCGGTGCCGTTGTCAAAAGCGACCCGGTAGGCCTCGCTGTCACCCAACTTAAAGGCGCCGAGCAGCTGGTAGAACTCCGCCGCCGAGCGGTAGCCCTGCACCGCAAAGCGCTCGACGCCCTCTTCAATAAAAAATAGTGTCGGCGTCGCCCAAGTTGGCGTGCGCAGTTGCAGCCCATTCAGCTGCTTGGCGGTTCGGTAATAGAGTGGAATTGTCCCGGCATAGTGATCACTTACATCGGCGCGGAACTTTTCACAGTAGGGGCAGTAGTCTTCGGCCTCGAGGACCACAATTGCCTTACCGCTCAGCAGTGGCTGATTGTCTACAGCCGCTGCCGCTGGCTGTGCGGCAAAGGTGACCCCGGTGCTGTGGTCGGGGCAGTAGCCGTTGGGGTTTTTGGCCAGATAATCTTGGTGGTAGGGCTCGGCCGGGTGGAACTGTTCGAGCGGTTTGATCAGCGTGGCGATGTCGCCAAAGCCGGCGGCGTGCAGCAGGGGCTGGTAGTGGTCTCGGACCGTCTCGGCAACGGCCCGCTGATCGTCGCTGTTATAGAGAATAGTGGAGCGGTACTGGGTGCCGATATCGTTGCCTTGGCGGTTAATTTGGGTCGGGTCGTGCTGCTCAAAATAGAACTGCAACAGCGTCTGCAGCGACACCTGTTGGCGGTTGTAGCTGATCTCCACCACCTCGGCGTAGTTGTCCGGATTGTGGCGGTGGCGCGCTTGGGTGATCTCGCGGTAGCTGGGCGCAAGGCCGCGGCCGTCGGCGTAGCCGCTGACTACATCGACGACGCCGGGAATGGCGGCGAAGCGTTTCTCTACCCCCCAAAAACAGCCGGCTCCGACCACAATGGTATCGAGCTGGTCGCTCGCTAGCGGTTGCGCTTGCAACGGCCAAGCGAAACAGCACAGGGCAATGACAGACAGTAACCGTTTCATCAGGCTCCCTTAACCGCCGCAGGCGGCTGGTGGCGAATTGTCGCGGCAAAAATCCCCGCTGCTTTGGGTGGTCGGGTAGAATGTGCCGCTATGGATGTCACTACTCTACTCAGCGGCCTCAACCCCGCACAACAACAAGCTGTGACCAGCGACAGCCGCCACCTGTTGGTGCTGGCCGGTGCCGGCAGCGGCAAAACCCGCGTGTTGGTCCATCGCATCGCCTGGAAAGTACAAGTTGAGGGCGCCTCCCCCTACGCGATTCTGGCGGTGACCTTTACCAACAAGGCGGCCCGCGAAATGCGCGAGCGCATCGACCAGCTGATTGGTATGGCGCCGCAAGCGATGTGGGTCGGCACTTTTCACGGTATCGCCCACCGCCTGCTCAAGGCCCATTGGCAACAGGCGGGGCTGCCGGAGAACTTCCAAATCCTCGATAGCGACGACCAGCTGCGCATGATCAAGCGGGTGATGCGGGCACTCGATCTCGACGAGCAGCGCTGGGCGCCAAAACAGATCCAGTGGTGGATCAATGGCCAAAAAGATGAAGGGCTGCGCGCCGCGCATATTCAAGAGAGCGGCGATCCGACACTGGCGACCATGCTGCGCGTCTACCGCGATTACGAAGAGCTCTGCCAGCGGCTGGGGGTGATCGATTTTGCCGAGCTGCTGCTGCGCTCACTGGAGCTGTGGCGCGATAACCCCGAGCTACTGCAACACTACCAGAGCCGCTTTCAACATATCCTCGTCGACGAGTTTCAAGACACCAATGCCGTGCAGTACGGCTGGCTGCGGCTGCTGGCCGGCCAGCAGTGCCAACTCACCGCGGTCGGCGACGACGACCAATCTATTTACGGCTGGCGCGGTGCCCGCATTGAAAATATTCTCAGCTATGAAAAAGATTTTGCCGCGGTCGAAACCATCCGTCTCGAGCAGAACTACCGCTCCACCGCCAACATACTCAACGCCGCCAACGCAGTGATTGAAAAAAACAGCGATCGGCTCGGTAAACAGCTCTGGACCGAGGCCGCTGAGGGCGAGTTGATCTCACTCTATGCCGCCTTTAATGAGCGCGACGAAGCGCGCTTTGTCGCCGACCAAATTGGCGCTGGCGTCGCCAACGGCCGGCGCCTCGATGAGATGGCGATCCTCTACCGCTCCAACGCCCAGTCGCGGGTGCTAGAAGAGGCGCTGCTGCAGAGCGACATCGCCTACCGCATATATGGCGGCCAGCGCTTCTATGAGCGCCTTGAGATTCGCAACGCGCTCGCCTACCTGCGACTGGTGCAAAACCGCGATGATGACCCCGCCTTTGAGCGGGTGATTAACACCCCGACGCGCGGCATCGGCGAGCGCACCCTGGAGGCGGTGCGCAGTACCGCCCGCGGTCAGCGGGTCAGCTTGTGGCAGGCGGCGGTGCAGCTGTGCGACAACGGTTTGCCGGCGCGCGCGGCGGTGGCACTGCAGAGTTTTATCGCGCTGATCGAGCAGCTCGACAGCGAGGCGGCCGAGTTGACGCTGGGCGAGTTGGCCGAGCATATGCTGGCGCGCAGCGGGCTCAGCGACTTCCACGCTCGCGAGCGCGGTGAGCGCGGTCAGGCACGGGTCGAGAACTTGCAGGAGCTCGTCACAGCCTGTCGCAACTTTCAGGCCGAAGATCAGCAGCTGTCGGTATTGGGACAATTTCTCGATCAGGTGGCGCTGGATGCCGGCGACCACCAAGCGCAGCAGGACCAAGATGCGGTACAGCTGATGACCCTGCACAGCGCCAAAGGTCTGGAGTTCCCGGTGGTATTTCTGGTCGGCATGGAGGAAAACCTGTTCCCGCACAAGATGTCGATCGACGAGCCCGGCCGGCTCGAAGAGGAGCGCCGTTTAGCCTATGTTGGCATCACCCGCGCGCGCGAGACGCTGCAGCTCAGTTTTGCCGAGAGTCGCACTATGTTTGGCACCGAGAACTTTAACAGTGTGTCGCGCTTTGTCCGCGACATCCCCAGCTCGCTGCTGCAAGAGGTGCGGCTCAACAACAGCGTGGCGCGGCCGACCAGCTACGCCGCCCAGCCAACGCTCAGCGATGCCGGCACCGAGGGTTTCTCGCTCGGCCAGCAGGTATTGCACAGTGTTTACGGCGAGGGCACTATTCTCAATTTTGAAGGCCAGGGCGCGCGTGCTCGGGTGCAGGTAGCGTTTGAAGCGGCGGGGACTAAAATTCTCATTTTGGCGTCGGCCAACCTAGTGCCGGCCTGAGCGAGCTGACCAGTTGCAAGTGAGAGGGAGGGTGTCATGACAAAAAGTATGGTGGGTTTACTGCTGGCGGCGGCGTTGTTGGCCGGTTGTGGTGGCGGCGCGGCGACGAGCGAGTCGGCGGCGACAACGGTTGCGCCGGAGCAGCGCTATCAGTGGAAGCTGGTGACCAGTTGGCCGAAAAATTTCCCTGGGCTGGGCACCGCCCCCGAGAATTTTGCCAAATTGGTTGAGCGCCTCAGCAACGGTCGTATGACGATTAAAGTATTTGGCGCCGGCCAACTGGTACCGGCTCTGGAGGGCTTTGACGCCGTCTCGCAAGGGGTGGCGGAGATGGGCCACGACGGCGCCTATTATTGGAAGGGTAAAAACCCCGCGGCACCGTTTTTTACTACGCTGCCGTTCGGCCTCAATGCCCAGGAGATGAACGGCTGGTTGCACTACGGCGGCGGTATGGCGTTGTGGCGCGAGCTCTACGCGCCCTACAACCTAGTGCCATTCGCCGGCGGCAATACCGGCGTGCAGATGGCCGGTTGGTTTAACCGTGAGATTAACTCAATCGACGACCTCAAAGGGTTAAAGATGCGTATTCCCGGCCTCGGTGGCGAGGTGTTTAGCCGCGCCGGCGGCACCGCAGTGAGTCTCGCCGGTGGCGACATCTACACCTCTATGCAGACCGGGGTAATCGACGCCACCGAGTGGGTCGGCCCCTACAACGACCTGGCTTTCGGCCTCCATCAGGTGGCCAAGTACTATTACTACCCCGGCTGGCACGAGCCGGGCCCGACGCTCGAGTTTATCGTCAATAAGCAGGCTTTTGATGCGCTGCCGGCTGATCTGCAGGCGATCATTGAGGTAGCGGCGCGCGCCGTCAATCAAGATATGCTCGACGAGTACACCGCGCGTAACAACAGCGCGCTCACCGAACTGGTGGAGAAGCACGGTGTTGAGTTGCGCCCGCTGCCCGACGATGTGTTGCGGGAATTGTCGCGGCTCTCGGCAGAGGTGGTTGAAGAGTTGGCGGCACAGGATCCCTTCGTGCGCCGGGTGGCCGACTCCATCAACGCCTTCAAACAGCAATCCATGCAGTACCACCAGATCAGTGAAGAGGCCTACTACCGCGCGCGCAAATTGCAGTAGTCGTCGCTAGATAACGCTATACAGCCGCCCCCATTTGGCTTTAAATCGCCAATTGCGGGCGGCGCGGTGTCAGCCCACCTGGTGGAGAGTGGCAGATGCCCAGTGAGCAGTATCGAGATAAAATTATTGTCGGCAGCGAAGAGTGGGTGCAACTGCCCCACTTAGGCATGCCGGCGGTCAAAGCGCGGGTCGACTCCGGCGCCAAAACCTCCGCCTTACACGCCTTTAACATCCAGCCATTTCGCCGCGCCGAGCAGCCTTGGGTCTCTTTTGAAGTGCACCCGCTGCAGGGCAATCGCACCGTCGCAGTACGTTGCGAAGCCCAGGTGATCGACCGCCGCGTGGTGCGCAGCTCCAGCGGCTCCAGCGAGCAGCGCTATGTGATTCGCTCGCCGATGCGCCTGGGCGACCAGGTCTGGGAGATCGAACTGACGCTGACCAACCGCGACAGCATGGGCTATCGCATGTTGCTCGGCCGCGAAGCGATGACCGGCCGAGTGCTGGTCGATCCGGCCGAGCATATGCTGTTGGGGCGCATCCGCGACACCGAGCTACACGACATGTACGGGGTGGTTAAAAGTAGCCCCACCGGGCTCAAAATTGCCCTGCTGGCCAGCAACCCAGAGCTCTACAGCAACCAGCGGTTGATCGAAGCCGGCGAAGAGCGCGGTCACGAGATGAGTTTTCTGTCGATCAAAGATTGCTACATTAAACTCGACGACGAGAACCCCGAGGTGCACTACCGCGGTGGCCATATACTGCGTGAGCTCGATGCGATTATTCCGCGCATCCGCCCCAGCGTCACTTTTTATGGTTGTGCGCTGACCCGGCAGTTTGAAAGTATGGGCGTTTATGTGCAAAACACCGCGGCGGCGATAAGCCAGTCGCGCGATAAACTGTTCTCGCTGCAGCTGCTGATCAAGAGCGGCCTTGATATTCCGGTAACCGGTTTTGCCAACTCGCCGATGGACACCAAAGAGCTGATCGAGATGGTCGGCGGGGCGCCGCTGATCGTCAAACTGCTCGAGGGTGCGCAAGGGCGCGGTGTGGTGTTGGCCGAAACCAAAAAAGCGGCCGAGAGCGTTATCAATGCCTTTAAGGCGGTTAAGGCTAACCTATTGGTGCAGGAGTTTATTAAAGAGGCAGGCGGTAAGGATCTTCGCCTGTTTGTCATCGACGGCAAAGTGGTCGCCTCTATTCAGCGCGCCGCCGCCCCCGGCGAGTTCCGCGCCAATGTCCACCAAGGCGGCACCGCCACCGTGATTAAACCAACTCCTGAAGAGCGTCGTCTGGCGGTTAAAGCCGCCAAAGCGATGGGTCTGGCGGTGGCTGGAGTCGATATTATCCGCTCAAAAAGTGGCCCGCTGCTGCTTGAAGTCAACTCCTCACCGGGGCTCGAGGGGATTGAGCGGGCCACCGAAAAAGATATTGCCGGGATGATGATTGCGGCGATAGAAAAGCAGGTAAAGCGGACAGTTTGAGGCTGTTACTGGCCGATATCGGCCAGTTAGCTGCGCCAGAAGGTCGGTGAAAACAGCACCAGCAGGGTGAAAATCTCCAACCGCCCGAGCAGCATCCCCGCACACAGCACCCATTTGGCAAAGTCATTGATGCCGCTGTAGTTGAGCGCGACATCGCCCAGCCCCGGCCCCAAATTGTTGAGCGCGGCGGCGGTGGCCGACCAAGCGGTGACATAGTCGAGCCCGGATGCTAGCAACAGCAGCACAATAAAATAGTAGATGGCCAAGTAAGCGCCAAAGAACGCCCAGATGCCGTCGGCCACCCGCTCGGGGAACACCCGGCCGCGAATTTTAATCGGCAGCACCGCACTGGGGTGGACCAGCCGGTATATTTCGCGCAGACACTGCTTGCCCAGAATCAACATGCGGCTAATTTTAATACCGCCACCGGTCGAGCCTGCGCAAGCGCCAAAAAATGAGGCAAACAACAGAAAGAATGGCAAGAAGGTCGGCCAGCTGCCAAAGTCGGCGGTGGCAAAGCCGGTGGTGGTCATAATCGAGATAAATTGGAAGGCGCCGTGCAGTAAGCTCTGCTCAAAATTGTAGACTTGAGTGAAGTAGAGATAGGCTACCGTCACCGCGCCGCCGCCCATCAAAAGCAGCAGGTAGAGCCGCGCCTCGGGGTCTTTCCAATAGCTGAGCAGACTTTTTTTGCTCCAGGCCAAGTAGTGCAGGGCAAAGTTGAGCCCGGCTAGTACCATAAACACCATGGCGACCAGCATCACCACCGAGCTGTCGTAGAAGCCGAGGCTGGCGTCGTGGGTAGAAAAGCCGCCGATCGCCACGGTGGAGAAGCTGTGACAGATGGCGTCAAACGGCTCCATACCGGCCAGATAATAGGCGATAGCGCAGCCCAAGGTGAGCACCACATAGACGCGAAAAAGCAGATTGGCGGTTTCGGTGATGCGCGGCTTGAGCTTGGAGTCTTTCATCGGCCCCGGGGTTTCGGCGCGGTAGAGCTGCATGCCGCCGACCCCGAGCATCGGCAAGATCGCCACCGCAATCACTACGATACCGATGCCGCCCAGCCACTGCAGCTGCTGGCGGTAGTAGAGAATTGAGCGCGGCAGGCTGTCCAGATGGGTAATCACTGTGGCGCCGGTGGTGGTGAGCCCGGAGATCGACTCAAAGACGGCATCGGTGAAGGCCAGGTGGGGCGCTTCCGCCAGCATCAGCGGCAGCGCGCCAAAGGTGCCGAGCACCAGCCAGAACAGCACGGTGATGACGAAGCCGTCGCGGGTGCGCAGGTCGGGGCGAGTGTGGCGCGACAACCACCAGCTGCCGGCGCCAATGCCGGCGGTAATGGCAAACGCCAGCAGGAACATCGGCACCGTCGACTCGCCATAGATCAGCGCTACCACTATCGGTGTCAGCATCGTGACACTGAACAGTAACAGCAGTTGGCCGAGGACTCGGCCGATAACAGAAGGGTGCACACGCTCTCCTTAGAAGAAGCCTACCGTCGGCTCGAACAGTTTTTCCACCGCGCGGGTGTGGTCTTTGTCGACCAAGAATACGATGACATGGTCGCCCGCTTCAATCACGGTGTCGTGGTGGGCAATCATCACCTCGCCGTCGCGCACCAGCGCCGCAAGAGTGACGCCGCTGGGCGACTTAATATCCTCTATGGCGCGGCCCACCACATTGGAGGTCTTAGCGTCGCCGGTGACTAAGATTTCTATCGCCTCGGCGGCGCCGCGGCGCAGTGAGTGGGCGCTGACAGCGCCGCCCTTGCGGACGTGGGTGAGCAGCGAACTGGTGGTCGCCTGCTGCGGGGAGATGGCAACATCGATGACGCCGCCCTCCATCAGGTCGGCGTAGACCGGGTTAGAGATCAGCGTCATCACTTTTCCCGCGCCGAGCTTTTTCGCCAGTAGCGAGGCCATAATGTTCACTTCGTCATCGTTGGTGAGCGCCAAAAAGAGATCGGTCTTGTCGATATTTTCGTTGAGCAGCAGCTCTTGGTCGGTGGCCGAGCCGCGCAGTACCACCGTTTTGTTGAGGTGTTCAGCCAGAAAGTCGGTGCGGGGGTGGTCAAACTCGATCAGTTTGATCTGGTAGTCGTGCTCCAGAGTTTTGGCCAGCCGGAAACCGATGTTGCCGCCGCCGGCAATAATCAGCCGCTGGTAGGGATTCTCTAGTTTGCGCAGTTCGCCCATCACCTGGCGAATATTCTTGCGCGCGGCGATCAAAAACACTTCATCGCCATCGACAATGACGGTCTCGCCTTTGGGGAACATCGGCTTGCCGTCGCGGAAAATAGCCGCCACTCGGGCGTCGACGTTGGGCATGTGTTCGCGCAAGGTGCGCAACTCCTGGCCGACCAGCGGACTATTTTTGACCGCACGCAAACCCACCAGACGTATGGCGTCATCGGCAAAATCCAAGACCTGTAGCGCACCCGGTTGCGCGACCAGCTTAATAATGTAGTCGGTGACCACCTGCTCGGGGGCGATCATTACCCCGACCGGCATATTTTTGTCGTTGAACAGCTGGGTGGCAAAACGCGGGTCGTTGTAGTTGCTGGCGCGGATGCGGGCGATGCGGTGCGGGGTATTAAACAGCGAATAGGCCACCTGGCAGGCGGTCATGTTGACCTCGTCGCTGTTGGTTACCGCCACCAGCATATCGGCATCTTTGATACCGGCATCAAACAGCACATCTGGGTAGCTGCCCACCCCGACAACCGTGCGGATATCGAACCGGTCCTGCAGGTCGGCCAGTCGCGCGGCATCGATATCGACCAGGGTAATGTCATTTTTCTCGCGGACTAAATTTTCCGCCAAGGTGCCCCCGACCTGACCGGCTCCAACAATGACGATTCTCATAATGGCCTCTCTTTAAGGCGATAGTTTGCGCAGTTTGGCGTAGTAAAACCCGTCGTGGCTGCCGGGCTGCGGCAGCAGTTGCCGCCCGTATTGGCAAGGCTCGCCCCAGTCGGCGACGATCGGCTCCACTACCGCACTCGGTTCGGCGGCTAAAAAGGCGGCCAATTGCTGGTCGTTCTCGGCGCGCAGCACTGAACAGGTGGCATAGAGCAAAATACCACCATCGGCGAGCGTCGGCCACAGCGCCGTCAACAGCCGCTGCTGGAGTTTGGCGAGCTGGTCGATGTCGGCGGGGCGGCGCAGCAGCTTGATATCGGGATGGCGGCGAATGACACCACTGGCCGAGCACGGCGCGTCGAGCAGGATCCGGTCAAACGCTGCGCCGTCCCACCAAGTGCCGGTGTCGGCGGCATCGGCGGTCTGTGCCGTCGCGCTCAAGCCGAGCCGGGCGAGGTTGTCACGGACCCGCTGCAGACGCTGGCCATCGCTGTCTAGGGCGACCAGCTCGGCGAGCGCCGGCTGCCGCTCGAGCAGATGGCAACTTTTGCCCCCGGGTGCACTGCAGCTGTCCAGTACCCGCTGGCCGGGCGCCAGTGCCAACAGCTCGGCGCTGAGCTGAGCCGCCTCGTCCTGCACACTGAACCAGCCCTCGGCAAAGCCGGGCAGAGCCGTGACATCGCAGGCCGTGGCGAGGGTGATACCGTCGCCACTGTAGCGACAGGGCTG
The DNA here is from genome assembly GCA_004535795.1 of Gammaproteobacteria bacterium LSUCC0057. Classification (GTDB taxonomy): domain Bacteria; phylum Pseudomonadota; class Gammaproteobacteria; order Pseudomonadales; family Porticoccaceae; genus LSUCC0057. Next base: position 339,873 of record SPIA01000002.1, on the reverse strand, counting down.
TGCCTCCACAGCATGGCTGGCGAGCTCCGCCAAGTAGCTGTCGCGGCTCAGTTGGCGACGGTTGACGCGCAGCGTCAACGGCGCCTGCTGGTTGTTGGCATCGATAATTTGTAGCCACTGTTGCGGCCAACTTTTGCGAATCTTGCCAGCCAGCCACGCCGGGTGGGCAGTGCTAAACTCGGTCTGTTCGGCGAGCCCTTCGAGCAGTTCGACACGCTGGCGGGTGAAGGCGCGCAACACGCCATTGACCAACTTCACCGCCCACGGTTTGTCGAGCGCGCGACAGGCGTCGACACTCTCGTTAATCGCTGCGTGGGCGGGGGTTTGCAGCTGCCAGAGCTGGTAGATGGCAGTCGCCAGCAGCGCCTGCACCTCAAGCTCCTTGGCTTTGATCGGGCGCGCCAACAGCTGGCCAATAATCAATGCCAGGGCCGGGTAGTAGCGCAGCGTGCCGTAACAGAGCGCCTGACAGAAGCCGCGGTCGCGGCCGTCTAGTTCGGCCAGCGCCGCCGGTAGGGTGGTCGACAGTGAACGCCCGGCGAGCACCCCGGCGATCGCTACCGCGGCCTGGCTGCGGCTGTTCACGGAGCTACCGCAGCGCTGCCCAAGCGCGTGCCGGCGGCGAATTGGGCGGCGTATCCGCGTAGCAGGTCACGGCCCGTTTGTCGGTTTTTGCCGGCCAGCTGCGCTTCGTTGATGGCAATAGCACCGTCGCCACAGGCGACCCACAGCTCACCGTCGGCGGCGCTGATGACGCTGCCCGGCGGCTGCGCCACGGCCTCTTTGACCACTGCCGCCCGCCACAGTTTTAGGCGGGTACCATTGAGCGTAGTGTAGGCGCCGGGGTTGGGGTTGAAGGCGTGAATTTTGCGCACCAGGGTCATCGCCGGCAACTGCCAGTCGATCTCTGCCTCTGCTTTGCTGAGCTTGTGGGCATAACTGGCGTCGGCGTGGTTTTGCGGTTGGGCGCTGAGCGCTCCCGTCTCGAGTGCCTCGAGCGCTTGCAGCAGTGCGGCACCGCCGAGTTGCTGCAACCGCTCGAACAGCGCGCCGGCAGTATCATCAGCGGCGATCGGGGTGGCCAGCGTCAGCAGTGCCGGGCCGGTATCCAGCCCCGCCTCCATCTGCATGATGGTGACGCCAGTCTCGCTGTCGCCCGCCTCAATGGCGCGCTGGATCGGTGCTGCACCACGCCACGCTGGCAGCAGCGAGGCGTGCACATTGATACAGCCGAGCCGCGGCAGATCCAGTACCGCCTGCGGCAACAGCAGGCCGTAGGCGACCACCACCATCAGGTCAGCATCGAGCGCCGCCAACTGTTGCTGCTGCTCTGGCGACTTCAGCGAGTCGGGTTGATAGAGCGCAAGCCCATGTGCGGTGGCGAGCTGTTTGACGGCACTGGCGGTCGGTTGCTTGCCGCGCCCGGCCGGCCGGTCGGGTTGCGTGTAAACGCCGACAACGCGGTGACGGTTGTCTTGCAGCAACACCTGTAAGTGGTGGGCGGCAAATTCCGGGGTGCCGGCAAAGACAATGCGCACGGTTACAGGCGCTGCTGTTTTTCGAGTTTTTTGCGGATGCGCTGGCGCTTGAGCGGCGACAGATAGTCGACAAACAGTTTGCCGTCGAGATGGTCGATCTCATGTTGAATACAGACCGCCAGTAGGCCTTGGGCGCGCTCCTCAAAGGGGCGGCCGTCGCGGTCCAGTGCGCGAATAATGACCTCGCTGGGGCGTTCCACCGGGGCGTAAAAGCCGGGTACAGAGAGGCAGCCCTCGTCATAGGGTTGGGTCTGCTCGGCCACCACCTCGATCTCTGGGTTGATAAATACCCGCGGTGTCGGCGTCTCTTCACCCAAGTCCATGACAATGATGCGCTGGTGGACATCGACCTGCGTCGCGGCGAGGCCGATACCGTTGGCCGCGCGCATCGTTTCAAACATGTCGTCGATCAACTGCCGGGTCTGGTCGCTCACCGCGGTGACCGGTGCAGCGACAGTGCGCAGGCGAGCGTCGGGAAATTCTAAGATCGGGAGTACAGCCATAACCTGCTCTGTTTGCTATTGCGAAAAAGATCCACTGCGCTAGCGGCAGCGATCTGTGACAAAAATTATACACCCAAAGCGGGCGCGGCCACACCGCGGCGCGCGCAAACCGCCATGGTTGTCTATAACTGTTAGGAGAACCCCCCGTTGCCCCAAGGAGTCACTGGTGTCGAATTTGCCCGCAACCGAACCCGCTGTGACCTCTGCCGAGCAGTTAGTGGCGATTGCGCTGTCGCTGGCGGCGCGGCGTCGATTGCGGCTGACCCATACGCTGTTTGCCCGCGTCGCGGCACTGGGCCGGCCGGCTGGGCCGCTGCCGCACTATCTTGAGGCGCTGCAGTTGCTGCCGCCACACTGCAGCTATAGCGCTGCGCAGTGGCGGAGCTTATTAGAGCAGGCCGCGCGGATCGCCGAGCAGTTAGCCGCGCTCGATGTGGCGCTGGTAACGCTGTTCTGTCCCGACTACCCGCCGCTGTTAGCGGAAATTATCGACCCGCCGCCGCTGCTTTACGTGCGCGGCGCTCGCGCCCAGTTAGCTGCGCCACAGCTGGCCGTAGTTGGCAGCCGCAACAGCGCCCAGCCGGCGCTGCAGCTGACGCAACAGTGGTGCCAGGCGATGGCATTGGCAGGGGTCACTATCACCAGTGGTTTGGCGTTCGGTATTGACGGTGCCGCCCATCGCGGTGCGGTGGCGGCCGGTCGGCCGACCGTAGCAGTGATGGCCACCGGTATCGATAGACTCTATCCGGCGCGCCACCAGCGACTGGCCGGGCAGATTCTCGAGGGCGGTGGCGCGCTAATCACCGAGTATCCGCCCGGTGAGGCGCCGTTGCCGGCCAATTTTCCGCGCCGCAATCGCATTATTAGTGGTTTGAGTCTGGCGGTGTGGGTGGTGGAGGCGGCGATCAAAAGCGGCACGCTGATAACCGCGCGCGCCGCGCTGGAGCAGAACCGCGAACTGCTGGTACTGCCTGGGTCGGTCAACAACCCGCTGTCGCGCGGCTGTCATCTGCTGCTGCGCGAGGGGGCGACACTGGTGGAGAGCGCGGCCGAAATTGTCGCTCAGTTGGGGGCCAATTTTCTGCTGCAGCCCAGCCAGCCGGCCACAGCGCCGCGCGCCAGCGCCTCGTCACCGCTGTTGGCGGCACTCGGATACGACCCAGCTACCACCGATGAGATCGCCGCTCGGCTCGGCTGGGGTAGTGCCGACACCGCGCGGCAGTTGGCTGAACTGGAGCTGGCCGGTGCGGTGGTGCGCCACTGCGGCGCTTGGCTGCGAGTCTAAATGGCGGTCGGTTTTTGTTGGAGTAGATCAAAAAAATCCAAAAATTCGCCGCTTTTGACGGCGCCTGCGTTGCCTCTGTGGGCGTCGCGCGGTAGCCTGCAGGGTAATAATTAATGGGCGAATTTTTTGACCAGCACACTCTCCTCAACACCGTCTGATTGGCTCGGCGAGACCCCGCGCGGTTATCTGGGCAACCCCTATTTGACGCAGGCAGCACAGGTGGCCGCCAGCGGTGGCGTTATCGCTTATCCCACCGAGGCGGTGTGGGGTCTGGGCTGTGACCCCCGCAACGATGCGGCGGTAGAGCGGGTGATCGCGCTCAAACAGCGGGTGCCTGAAAAAGGCATGATTGTCATCAGCCACAACTGGCAGGCGTTGGCGCCGGCGCTGCAGGGAATCGACATTAAAGCGTTGCAGGCTGCTGCTGCTGCAGTAATGCGCCCGACCACCTGGTTGGTACCCAACAACGGCTACTACTCAGCGTGGGTCACCGGTGGCCGCGACACGCTGGCGGTGCGGGTGACTCGCCACCCGGTGGCAGCGCTGCTGTGCGCACGCGCTGGCACCCCATTGGTATCCACCTCGGCTAATCCAGCGGCGCTGCCGCCGGCGCGCAACCGCTGCAAGGTGCTCTGCTACTTTGCCGGCCAGCTCGATGCCATCGCCCCCGGGCAGATCGGCCGCGCCGCTCGCCCCAGTGAGATTAGAGATTTTGCCAGCGGTGCGATACTGCGCGCCGGTTGAGACCACGCAGCGCAGCGCAGCTATTACCCCCCCCAGTCAACGAGACAGGCATATGGACAAACAGGCAGTTAAAAACTACTTATTGCAGTTGCAAGACAACATCTGTGCGGCGCTACAGCAGGTCGACGGCGAGGTATTTGTCGAGGACAGTTGGCAGCGGCCGGAGGGCGGTGGCGGCCGCAGTCGGGTGTTGGCTGACGGCAACGTTATCGAAAAGGGGGGCGTCAACTTTTCTCACGTGTTTGGTGACGGCTTGCCGCCTTCAGCCACCGCGCAGCGACCGGAGCTGGCAGGGCGCAGTTTTGAGGCGATGGGCGTGTCGCTGGTGATTCATCCGCGCAATCCGATGGTGCCCACTTCTCACGCCAATGTGCGGTTTTTTATCGCCGAAAAGCCCGGCGAAGAACCGGTCTGGTGGTTTGGTGGCGGCTACGATTTAACCCCGTACTACGGCAACGAAGAGGATTGCCGCAGCTGGCATCAAACCGCCAAGGAGGCCTGTGAGCCGTTTGGCGCCGATATCTACCCGCGCTTTAAGCGCCAGTGCGATGACTATTTCCACCTTAAGCACCGCGGCGAACCGCGCGGTATTGGCGGCCTGTTTTACGACGATTTCAACGAGCTCGGCTTTGAGCAGAGCTTTGCCCTGACGCGCAGCGTCGGCGACAGCTACACCGCCGCTTACCTGCCGATCATCGAGCGCCGCCGCGCCGAGCCGTGGGGCGAGCGCGAGCGCGATTTCCAACTCTACCGGCGCGGTCGCTATGTCGAATTTAACTTGGTGTTTGACCGCGGCACCTTGTTTGGTTTGCAAAGTGGTGGTCGCACCGAGTCGATCTTAATGTCGCTGCCGCCGCTGGTGAGTTGGAAATACGACTGGCAGCCGCAGCCCGGCAGCGCCGAGGCCGAGCTGCTCGACTACTATCTCACCGACCGGGATTGGTTGGCATGAGCGGCGCCAAACCCCCTTGCCGCTACGCGGTGTTTGGCAATCCGATCGCGCAGAGCCGCTCGCCGGATATTCACGCCGCGTTCGCCGCCGCCACCGGCCAGTCGATCAGCTACGACCGCCAGGCGCCCCCGGTCGACGGCTTCGCGGCGGCGGCAGCCGCGTTTTTTGCCAGCGGAGGTTGTGGCCTCAATGTCACCATGCCGTTCAAAAGCGACGCCTGTGCTTTTGCCGACCGCCTCACCGAGCGGGCCGAGCTAGCTGGCGCGGTCAATACGCTGTCGCTAAAGGAGAGTGGCGAAATTGTCGGCGATACCACTGACGGCGTCGGTCTGCTGACCGATTTGCGCAGCAATTTAGCGTGGCCGCTGCGCGGCCAGCGGATACTGATTCTTGGTGCCGGTGGCGCGGTGCGCGGCATTTTGCAGCCGCTGCTGGCCGAGCTGCCACAGCATGTGGTGATCGCGAATCGCACCGTTGCCAAAGCGCTGCAGCTGGCCAAATTGTTCGCCGAACAGGGCTACCTGATCGGCTGTGATTACACCATGCTAGAGGGGCAGCAGTTCGATCTTGTCATCAACGCCAGCGGTGCCGGCCTGACTGGCGAAATGCCGGCGCTGCCCGACCAGCTGTTGGCGCCGGGTGGCCGCGCTTACGACTTGAGCTACGGCAGCGAACCGACGCCATTTTTGCAGTGGGCGCAACCGCGCGCCGCCGCTTGTGCCGATGGCTTGGGGATGCTGGTGGAGCAGGCAGCCGAGAGTTTTTATCTGTGGCGCGGGGTGCGCCCGCAAACGGCTGGCGTGATAGCCGCGCTGCGCAGTTTTCTCAGCTGAGCGGCCGCGGTCAGTTACTCGGCCTCGGCCAGGTACTGGTCTTTTAATTTCACATAGTTGGCCGGTGAGTAGCGAAAGAAGCCGCGCTCTTTGTCGCTGACTGGCCGCGCTTGACGGCAGGGATTGCCGACATAGACAAAGCCGCTGTGCAGCCGCTTGCCCGGCGGCACCATGCAGCCGGCACCCACAATCACCTCATCCTCAACGATGGCGCCATCGTTAATAATGGCACCGTTGCCGACCAGTATGCGGTTGCCCAGGGTACAGCCGTGGAGAATGGCGCGGTGGCCGATGATGACGTCGCTGCCAATTTGCAGCGGCCAGCCGCCGGGGTTGAAGTCGCTGGCGTGGGTGATGTGCAGTACCGCGTTGTCTTGCACGTTGGAGCGATCGCCGATGGCGATCGAATGCATGTCACCGCGAATCACCGCGCCCGGCCACACCGAGCAGTCGTCGCCCAGCGTCACTTGGCCGATCACCGTGGCGGCTGGGTCGACATAGACGCGCGCCCCCAAACTGGGCTGATGGCCGCTAAATGGGCGGATGTTGTTACGCATGGTGGGCAACCTCTTTATAATGTCTGCGGGAATTCATTAGCCCCCTATTGTGCGGAGCTCGCTATGTCATTTTCAACTAAAAAACGGTTCATTGCTGGGGTTAGCTGCCCCAAGTGCGCGCTGCTGGATAAAGTGGTGGCTTATAGCGACGGCGAAAAGAGCTATCGCGAATGTGTCGCCTGTGGTTTTGTCGACCAGATTCGGCTGCAGGCTGAGCCGCGCGAACTGCAGACGCGCGTCAACACCCCGGCTGAGCAGATCGCCGCCGAAACCTCGCCGGTGCGGCTGATAGACCCAAATAATTAAAGGGCTATTGGCGGGGTAAAAACCATAGTGTTTGTCTGTAGTGATCGGCGAAAGTGTTTGCTATACTCCCGCCGCTTCTCGCTGGCGAGCCACAAATTCCGCGGAAAATCTGCGGTTTTTTTGACGCAAAGGCGCTACAACCGTTAACAACAATGGAGTACATGGGCGATGTTGAAAAGAGCGAAAGCGCTTTTCGCGGTAGCACTAACCGCTCTGGTGGGCGCGTCAAGCGTTGGTCAGGCAGCCGAAGTGTCAACGCGACAACTCAATATGCCTCAGGGTGTTACTGAGGTCAGTCAAGCCGCATACGATATCCACATGCTGATGATGTGGGTCTGCGTAGTGATCGGCGCTGCGGTGTTTGGGTTCATGATCTATGTCATGTTCGCCCACCGTAAATCTCGCGGCGTTAAGCCGGCCAACTTTCATGAGCACGTCGGTGTCGAGTTGGCTTGGACTATCGTCCCAGCGCTGATTTTGATTGTCATCGCGTTTCCCGCGACCAATGCTCTATTGAAAGTCTACGACGCCTCCGAGGCCGAGATGGACATCAAAATTACCGGCTACCAGTGGAAGTGGCAGTACGAATATCTCGGCGAAGATGTGCGCTTCATGAGTAGCCTGCGCACCTCGCAAGACGAGATCTACGGCCGCGAAGAGAAAGGCGAGCACTATCTGCGCGAAGTCGACAACCCGCTGGTGATCCCCGCCGACACCAAGGTGCGGTTCTTGTTGACCGGCAACGACGTCATTCACTCCTGGTGGGTGCCCGATCTAGGTGTCAAGAAAGACGCGCTACCGGGTATCTTCACCGAGGCATGGGCTAAAACCAGCGAAGTTGGTGTCTACGTCGGTGAATGTGCCGAGCTGTGTGGTAAAGATCACGCCTTCATGCCGATTGTGGTCGAAGTGAAGCCCAAAGAAGAGTTCAACGCCTGGTTGGCCGAGCAGAAAGCGGCTGCCGCCGAGTACGCCAGCACCATCGGTAAAGCGTGGAGCATGGATGAGTTGATGGAGCGCGGCGAGCAGGTCTATCTGACCAACTGCGCGGGCTGTCACGGCGTCGACGGACTCGGTATTCCCGGTGTGTTCCCTCCGATGGTCGGTTCTGAAGTGACTATGGGTCCGATCGAAAAGCATATCGATGTACTGGTCAATGGTGTACAGGGTACAGCGATGCAGGCGTTTGCCGCACAGCTGTCTGAAGTAGATATTGCCGCAGTGGTTACTTACGAGCGCAACGCGTGGGGTAACGACGTCGGTGACATGGCTCAGCCGATTGACGTGCTGAACCATAAAAACGGCCAATAAGGGAGATTAAGCAATGGCACACGGTCCCGCTAAAGGCATAGGTCGCTGGTTATTTACCACCAACCACAAAGACATCGGCACGCTCTACCTCTGGTTCAGCTTTGCCATGTTCTTGTTGGGCGGCTTCTTTGCAATGGTGATTCGCGCCGAGCTGTTCCAGCCCGGCATGCAGTTAATCCGTCCAGAGTTCTTCAACCAGATGACCACCATGCACGGTGTCATTATGGTGTTTGGGGCGATCATGCCGGCGTTTGTCGGCCTCGCCAACTGGATGATCCCGCTGATGATTGGCGCGCCAGATATGGCGCTGCCGCGCATGAACAACCTCAGTTTCTGGATTTTGCCATTTGCGTTTTTGACGCTGGCCTCAACCCTGTTCATGGAGGGTGGTGCACCCAACTTTGGTTGGACATTCTACGCGCCACTGTCGACCAAATACGCCCCTGAGTCGGTGAACTATTTCATCTTCTCAATGCATATTATGGGTGCTTCGTCGATCATGGGCTCGATCAACATTATCGCCACCATTATGAATATGCGCGCCCCCGGCATGACTTACATGAAGATGCCGCTGTTCGTCTGGACCTGGTTGATCACCGCCTTCCTGCTGGTCGCGGTTATGCCAGTACTGGCTGGCGCAGTGACCATGATGTTGATGGACATCAACTTTGGCACCTCGTTCTTCGACGCTGCCGGCGGCGGTGACCCGGTGCTGTTCCAGCACATCTTCTGGTTCTTTGGTCACCCAGAGGTCTACATCATCATCCTGCCGGCGTTCGGTGTGGTGTCGGCGATTATCCCCGCCTTCAGCCGCAAGCCGCTGTTTGGTTACGCCTCGATGGTTTACGCCACCGCGGCGATCGCCTTCCTGTCGTTCATTGTCTGGGCGCACCACATGTTTACCGTCGGCATGCCGATCGCCGGTGAGTTGTACTTTATGTACGCCACCATGCTGATTGCGGTGCCAACTGGGGTGAAGGTCTTCAACTGGGTCACCACCATGTACAAAGGTGCGCTGACATTTGAGACGCCGATGCTGTTCTGTATCGCCTTTGTCATTCTGTTCACCTTCGGCGGCTTTACCGGTCTGATGTTGTCGGTCGCTGCGGCAGATATTCAGTACCACGACAGCTACTTTGTAGTCGCACACTTCCACTACGTGATGGTGGCCGGTGCGGTCTTCTCAGGCACCGCGGCGGTCTACTACTGGCTGCCCAAGTGGTGTGGCAAGATGTACAACGAGACGATGGGCCAGGTGCAGTTCTGGATCGCCTTTATCGGCTTTAACATCACCTTCATGCCGCAGCACTTCCTCGGTTTGGCCGGTATGCCGCGACGCTACGCCGACTACGGCCTGCAGTTTGCCGATTGGAACATGGTGTCGAGTATTGGTGCCTTTATGTACGGCGCAGCCCAGTTGCTGTTCTTGTACAACGTCATTGCCACTATTCGCAACGGCAAGCCGGTCAGCGACAACAAAGTGTGGGAAGGGGCAGAAGGTCTGGAGTGGGAAGTGCCAACTCCGGCGCCGTACCATACCTTTGCAACACCACCGCAAATTAAGTAATTAACTGAAGAGGTTTATTCCATTTAGGAGACAAGCATGTCTACTGTAAAGTCACACAGAAAGGTAGTTACTAAGTTATCTCTTTGGGCTGTAGGCATGTTTGGTTTTGCACTGTTCGTGATGCCGCCGCTGTACGATCTGTTTTGTGAGATCACCGGCATCGGTATCAGGCCAGCCGAGCGCTACGAAGCGGCGCCGGTGGCAGTGGACTACTCGCGCGAGGTTAGCGTGACGTTTGCCGCTACCAACAACGAGCAGATGCCGTGGGCATTTAGGCCCATGGACAGCAAGGTGGTCGTCCACCCCGGTGAGCGTTATGAGGTTAAATTCTACGCCAAGAACCTCACCGAAAACGATATGGTCGGCCAGGCGATTCCAAGCTTGGTGCCATTTAGTGCCGGCGACTACTTCCACAAAACGGAATGTTTCTGTTTTAACAACCAGCCGCTCGCCGCTGGCGAAGAGGTCGAAATGGCGCTGGTGTTTGTCGTCGACCCGGAGCTGCCGAGCAGTATTAAAAGTTTAGTAATGTCATACACTTTATTTGACGTTACGCCAGTGGCCGCTGACACGGTCGCGCAATTGCAGTGATAGCTGGTTAAGCGCCGCTATCTAGAACGGAGAAAAAACATGTCAGCAGAATCAAGTTACTACGTTCCCGAGCAGAGCAAACTGCCGTTGTTCACCGCGACAGCGATGGGCGTATTGTCGATCGGCGCGGCGCGCTGGGCCGGCGGCCTGGGTGGCCCAGCCATCTTCTTTGTCGGTCTCGCTATGCTGGTGGCGGTCATGTACACCTGGTGGAGTATTGTCGTAAAAGAGAATATGCAGGGGTTGGTCAACCACCAGCTCAAGCACTCTTACGTCATTTCTATGCTCTGGTTCATCTTCTCTGAGGTAATGTTCTTTGCCGCTTTCTTCGGTGCGCTGTTCTATATTCGTGTCTTCGCGCTGTCGTGGCTGGGTGGAGAAGCGGCGATCGGTTGGTTTGATGACACCCCCACCGGACCTGCAGTCGCCAATAACGAGCTGCTCTACCCCGGCTTTAAAGATGAGTGGCCGGTAATGATTACCCCCGATCAAGCGGCCAATGGCGACGCCGCACAATTCATAGGCCCTGAGCAGAACATGAGCTGGCCCGGCTTTGCCAACCTGCTGACTTGGTTGCCGCTGTGGAACACCATTGTGCTGATCACCTCTAGTGTCACCGTTCACTTCGCCCACACCGCACTGAAAAACGACAACCGCCAGGGCTTCATCCGCTGGTTGGCAGTTACCGTGCTGCTGGGTGTGTTCTTCTTGTTCTTGCAGGTCGAGGAGTATATCCACGCCTATACCGAACTGGGGCTCACCCTGGAATCAGGTATTTACGGCACGACCTTCTACATGTTGACCGGTTTCCACGGTGCCCACGTCACCATGGGAACTGTCATGTTGTTAATTGCGTTGCTGCGCGGACTCAAAGGTCACTTCAACAAAGATGACCAGTTTGGTTTTGAGGCAGCCTCTTGGTACTGGCACTTTGTCGATGTAGTCTGGGTCGGCCTGTTCCTGTTTGTCTACGTGCTCGGCTAGCAGCCCGCAACAAAAAAGCCGAGCACTGGATGCTCGGCTTTTTTTTGGCTGTACACTCACATTGCGGCGGCGGACGCCTATTTGACACTGCCGCTCTGTGTCGGGTGCAGGGTTCTATCCCAGGGTGCGGTACTATTTAATTGGCCGCTGACAAAACCGTAGGTGATAGTGGCGAGCAGCAGCGCCACTAAACTGACCCGCACGCCGAGCGCGTAGAGTAGCCGCTTGCGCGGATTGCCGAGGTCTTTCACCAAAAAGTTGAGGCCACTGAATAGACTCACCACCACACCGATAAACAGTAACACAATGATAATTTTAAGCACCGAAAAGCTCCGTAAATTAAGGCCGTAAGCCGACGAGGAATTTAACCACAGATGCGTGGCAGCACCAATGACCGTCAGCCATTTCGTTGGCAACCCAACCGGGTTGGGCTGCTGCTGTCGTGCTTATTTCTGCCGCTGCTGCTGTGGCTGGGCTATTGGCAGCTGGATCGCGCCGAGCTCAAACAGCGTATTTTGAGCCAATACCAGACCAACCAAGCGGCGCCGCGCGTTGAGCTTGGGCAACTGACCGACTCGGTAAACCTACAGTACCGCCGGGTCTGGGTTGAGGGCAGTTACCAGTTGGTCCCCACCTTTGTGGTCGACAACAAGGTGCGCAACGGCCGCCCCGGCTACGAGATTTTGCAAATATTTGTGCCCAGCAACGGCGGTGCAGCACTGTTGGTCAATCGCGGTTGGGTGGCGGCGGCGGCAGATCGGGGCACGCTGCCGCAACTGGACACACCAACTGGGCTGGTGCGGCTCGAGGGTGAACTCTACCAGCGCCTCGCCGGTGGCCTGCAGCTGGATGACCGCGTCGCACCGCCGTTGGCGGCGCAGCAGCGGGTCGGCTGGCTCGATGTGGGCCGTGTCGAGCAGTGGTTGCAGCAGCCACTGTACCGTTATCAGCTGCGTTTAGACCGCGCCGCGCCGGGCGCGTTGCAGACCGGCTGGCCGGTGGTGGCGATCTATCCGCACAAACATACCGGTTACGCTGTGCAGTGGTTTATCATGGCGGCGGTGTTGCTGCTGCTGACCTTGTTGGCCAACAGCAATCTGCTGGCGTGGCTGCGGGCGCGGCGCCAGCGCGGACCCATAGACAACGATTGAGAGAAGTTATGAGTGAAGTAAAACCAGCCGGGGGCTCTGGCGCTAAAATACAGATTATTATCATGTTGGCGATGGTGATCGGTGCAACGGTATTGGGCACAGTGATGTTGCCAAAAAACGAGCAGGAGCGCGCCGAGCTAATGGCCCTATTGGGCACCACCAATATGGGTACGCTGATTACCCCAACGGTGAACTGGGTGCCACTGCTGCCGCCCGGCGAAGATATAAGCGATGATATTAATGGCCACTACCGCGTGGTATTGGTGGCCGATGGCAGCTGCGACAGCGGCTGCGCCGAAATGATCGCCACCACCCGTGCTGTCGAGGTGCGACTGGGTCGCGATGCACGCCGGGTTGACCGGGTGCTGCTGCAAACCGGGTTGGCGGCAGCAGAGCTTGATCAACTGGCAGTAGATAATCCCGATTTAGTCATCGCACCACTCGATGGGGCCGCCTTGGCTGCGCTGTTGGCGCCGACCAGCGCCGCGCTTACCGGCGCTAACCGCTTTTACCTGATCAACCCGGTTGGCGATGCGGTGCTCTACTATGACCAGAGTCACACCGGTAGCGATCTCTTAGAAGATCTCAAACATCTGCTCAAATACTCGCCGAGCCGTTAGGAAAAGACGCTATGAGTACAACAGTGAACAGCGCCGAAGCGCTGAAATGGCGCGACTTTTACGAGCTCTGCAAGCCCAATGTGGTGCTGCTGATGCTGCTCACCTCAGTGATAGGCATGCTGCTCTCCACCACCGCCACGGTGCCGCTGGCCGTTTTGTTCTGGGGTAACCTGGGTATTGCCTTGTGTGCCGGTGCCGCCGCTGCAGTCAACCACGTGGTCGATCGCAGTATAGACAACAAGATGGCGCGCACCCTCAACCGCCCAGTGGCGACCGGCCGCGTCAGCCCCGGCCAAGCGGTGCTGTTTGCGGCGCTGATTGGTGCGCTGGGCATGGCGATCTTGATGGTCTTCACCAATGCTCTCACGGCGTGGCTGACGCTGGCTTCGCTGCTCGGCTATGCATTGGTTTACACCATGTTTTTAAAGCGCGCGACACCGCAGAATATTGTGATAGGTGGGCTGGCCGGGGCCGCTCCGCCACTGCTGGGTTGGACCGCAGTGACCGGCGAAATCCACCATGACGCGCTGTTGCTGGCGCTGATTATCTTTGTCTGGACGCCGCCGCACTTCTGGGCGTTGGCGGTGCACCGTAAAGAGGAGTACGCCCAAGCGGAGATCCCGATGCTGCCGGTGACCCACGGCGAGCACTACACCAACATCAATATTGTGCTCTATACGCTGATGTTGATAGTGGTCACCGTCATGCCCTACCTGACCGGCATGTTTGGCTGGCTCTACCTGCTCGGCGCACTGAGCTTGGGCGCTGGGTTCCTGTTTTGGGCGCTGACCATGCTGCTCGGACGCGGCGAAAACAGCGGTATGAAAACCTTTAAATACTCCATCGTCTATTTGATGGTGCTATTTGTGGTGATGTTGCTGGACCACTATCTGATCGCCAAACCGCAGTTGTTAATTATCGGAGGTTGATATGAGCACCGCGCAAAGTCGTGGCATAACCCGCACAGTCATTTTGGTATTAATTGCCATCGTGGTGATGGTGTTGGGCTTCATCTGGCGCATTAACCAGCCGATTGTGATGCACGACCGCGAACTGCGCGCCAACGGCGCAGTGATGTTTGAGACACCGCGCATCTTCAGCGAATTACAACTCACCGACCACCGTGGTGAGCCGTTTACCAAGGCCAACCTGCAAGGCCACTGGACGCTGGTATTTTTTGGCTTTACCAACTGCCCCGACATCTGCCCGGCGACCATGAGTGTGCTCGGCGAGATGTACAGCAAGTTGCGCGATCGTGAACGCGAGCGGGTGCAGGTGGTGATGGTGACGCTTGACCCAGAGCGCGACAGCATCGCTCTACTGCGCGATTATGTGCCCTACTTCAATGCCGATTTTCTAGGTGTCACCGGCTCTGAGCCGCGCATTAAGAGGTGGTCGGCCGAGCTCAACATCGCCTATGGCCAAGTGCCGCTAGAGGGCGATGACTACACCATCGACCACAGCACTCAGCTGGTGTTGATTAATCCGCGCGGCGACTACCACGGGTTCTTTAAAGCGCCACACAACGAAATGATGCTGCGCAAAACCTGGCGCTCTATCGACGCCACGTTTGACGCCTGGCCACAATAGCCCAGCTACTGCGGGCGGCGCAGCGCGGTCGCCAATACAAACAGCGCGCTGGCGACCACCACCACTGATGGCCCCACCGGGGTGTCGGCGTGCCACGCCAGCGCCGTGCCGCCGAGTACGCTACAGCAAGCCAGGGCGCTCGCCCACACCGCCATCTGTTCCGGGGTGTGGCTCAGTCGGCGCGCGGCAGCGGCGGGGATGATCAGCAGCGCAGTAATCAGCATCACGCCGACAATCTTCATGGCGATGGCAATCAACAGCGCGGTGGCGACCATCAGCGCGGTGCGCACCGCCATCACCGGCGTGCCCTCCACAGCTGCCAGCTCTGGGTTGAGGGTAATATTGATCAGCGGCCGCCACAGCCACAACAGCAACCCCAGAATCACCGCGGCGACGCCGACAATCACCCCCAGCTCACCGCTGGTGATGGCGAGCAGGTCACCGAACAGCAGCGCCATCAGATCGATGCGCACCCCCTCTAGCTGCGCCACTAATACCAACCCGGCGGCCAGTGCCGAGTGCGACAAAATTCCCAGTAAAGTGTCCAGCGGCAGCCCGCCGCGCTGCTCCAACCAGACCAGCAACAACGCGATGGTCAGCGGTACCAGTGCGGTGGTGAGGCTTAAGTTGAGCGAAAAGAACACGCTCAAGGCGACCCCCAGCAGCGCTGAGTGGGCCAGCGTGTCGCCAAAATAGGCCATCCGCCGCCAGACCACAAAGCAGCCCAGCGGGCCGGCGACCAGCGCGACGGCGAGTCCGCCGGCAACAGCCGTCGCCAGTAGCTCAAACATAGTCAGCCCCGCCTTTTCTTTTTAGTAAGTGGGCACTTACTTTATGTCTGGACACCTCAATCATGGCTGCAGCCTCGGTGCTCAGCACTGGGTTCGGCTGCGTGGTCATGCACATGGTCGTGGTGATGGGTGTAGAGTGCGGTAGCGGCGCCAAACATGCCCAGGTAAGAGGGGTCGTTGCGAATCTGCTCCGGCATGCCCTGGCAGCAGATATGGCCGTTTAGGCAGATCACTTGGTGGCTGGCCGACATCACGACGTGCAGATCGTGGGAGACCATCAACACCGCGCAGCCAAGTTCTGCCACCAGCTCATCGATCAGCCGGTAGAGCGCCGCTTGGCCGGCGATGTCGAGACCCTGTACCGGTTCGTCGAGCACCAGCAGCTCCGGCTGGTGGACGATAGCGCGGGCTAGCATGGCGCGCTGCAGCTGGCCACCGGAGAGCTGTTGCAGCGGCTGCTGCTCCAGACCCTGTAAGCCGACCCGCGCCAGGGTCGCCATGCAGTGGCTGCGGTCGGGGTCGGCGAGCGTCATAAAGCGCAACAGTGACAGCGGTAGCGTCTGGTCGATATGCAGTTTTTGCGGCATGTAACCCACGCTGCGGGCGCGGTTGCGGCACTCGCCCTGATCGGCGTCGATCAGCCCCAGTATCATTCGCACCAGCGTCGATTTGCCGGCGCCGTTGGGGCCGATCAGAGTGGTGATTGCGCCGCGCTGCAGTTGTAGCGATATCCCGTGCAGCACCTGTTTGCCGGCAAACGATTTGCCCGCCGCGCGCAACTCGACCAAGGGCGCTGTCGAGCTCATCGCACCCACTGCGCACCGCTGTCGGCCAAGTCGCGACACTGTGCGCACTGCCCGTAGAGTTCAAGCGACTGTGAGGCGAGCTGAAAGTCGGCGCGTTTGGCGGTCTGCATCAGTAACTGGTTGACATGGCTGTGGCTGACCTCGGCGGCGTTGCCACAGTCGTTGCAGATCAAAAACATATCGGAGTGGTCACTCTCCGGGAACGGGCAGCCGATATAGGCGTTCAACGACGAGATGCGGTGGATCAGCCCCAGCTCAAGGAAAAACTCCAACGCCCGGTAAACGGTCGGGGCGGCCACCGCTTTGCGGTTGATCTGCGACAGCTGCTGCTGAATTTGGTAGGCGCCCAGCGGCCGGTGGCTCTGCCACAACAGCCGCAGCACCGCCTCGCGCAGCGGTGTCAGCCGTGCGCGGCGGGCACTGCACAGCGCGCGGGCGCGCGCCAGTGCACTGTTGACACAGCGCAGGTGGTCGTGCGGGTGGTGCACCGCTTTGGCATTGGTCAGCATGGCCGGCTCTCTGGGCTATGTGGCTGCAAAGTCGTAATGATATACTGTTGCAAAACAACCTGCATCACACCGCCATGATTCTGAGTCTATATTTTTCTGCCCGGGTTTCGCCTAGCTGCGCGCTCTGCGGTTTTGTTATTGCGCTGCTGCTCTGCGCCACCACCGCTGCCAACCCGCTAGAGCGCAGCGGCGCCGATGCCAAGCCGCTGGTGGTGACGACGGTGAAACCGCTGGCGCTGATCGCCGCACAGGCGCTCGGCGACCATGTCGAGGTGGCGTGGCTCTATGCCCCCCAGCAGTCGCCCCACGACCAGCCGCTGCGCCCCTCGATGATGCGCCAGCTCGCCGCTGCCGATCTGGTGGTCTGGGTTGGGCCGATGTTGGAGGGGGCGCTGGCCGATTACTTAGCGGCGCGAGCACCGCAAGCGCTGATCACCTTTGCCGATGTCGTGGCCGTCGATGCTGCGGCGCCCGCTAGCCAACACGACCACGGTCGCGGCAGCGATCACCACGGCCATAATACAGACCCCCATCTGTGGTTGCAGCCGGCTTATGCCGAGCGGTTGGCAGCGCAACTGCGCCGTCATTTTGCTCTGCCGGCGATGCCACTGTTGAGCCGCGAGGAGCTCGGTGACTGGCACCGCCAACTCGGACGCTTGCAAAACCGCGGTTGGTTGATGTCACACCGCTCGTTGGACTATTTCAGCGATTTCTTTGCCCTGGCCAAGGCCAGTGCGCTCGATAGCGTCGCCGGTGCCGAGGGTGGGCTGCGCCACCAGCTGTCGCTGCTGCAACAGGGCAACTACCGCTGTCTACTCGCCGAGCAGAGCGAGCCCGACCGGCGCTTGGCGCGGTTTGCCGCGCAACTGCAGCGGCCACTATTGAGTGCCGACACCTTGGGCGCGGCCCAGTCGCTGCAAGGCCGCCCCTACAGCGAATTTATCGCGGCACTGGTGGCGGTGTTGCAGCACTGCCTGAGCGCCCCTTAGCGCCCCGCAGCGGCCGTTAACGGCCAAACGCGCAGCTATTTGGTGTATGCTCGCAGGCAACTAAAACACGATAATAAGCCGCTGGTGCACCGATAGCCGCGGCGGTGGAAATGCTATGAACAGTAACAGCGCAACGCCCGGCACTGCTCCGCTGGTGTTAGTCGACGGCTCCTCTTACCTCTACCGCGCCTTTCACGCGCTGCCGCCGCTGGTCACCTCAACCGGCCAGCCGAGCGGCGCGGTGCGCGGTGTCACCTCGATGCTGCGCGCACTGCAGCGCGACTACCCGGCCAGCACTATTGCGGTCGTCTTTGATGCCAAGGGCAAAACCTTCCGCGACGATCTCTACGGCGATTACAAGTCACACCGCCCGCCAATGCCCGACGATTTGCGCGCCCAGATCGAACCGATTCATCAGATCGTAGTCGCTATGGGTCTGCCGATGTTGATCATCGACGGTGTTGAGGCCGACGATGTGATTGGCACGCTGGCGCTGCAGGCGCAGCAGTCACAGCTGCCGGTGGTGATCTCGACCGGCGACAAAGATATGGCGCAGCTGGTCGGCCCGGGTATTACTTTGGTTAACACCATGAGCAACACGGTGTTGGATAGCGACGGGGTGCGCGACAAATTTGGTATTGGCCCCGAGCTGATCATCGATTACTTGGCGCTGCTGGGCGACAAATCGGACAACATCCCTGGCGTGCCCGGGGTGGGTGAGAAGACTGCGCTGGCGCTGCTGCAGCAGCTGGGTGGTCTCGACGCCATCTACGCCGATCTGCCGCGGGTGGCCGAGCTCGATTTTCGCGGCGCGAAAAAAATGCCTGAGAAACTGGCCGAGCACCGCGAGCTGGCCTATCTCTCCTACCTGTTGGCGACCATTAAAGTCGACGTTGAACTGCCGCAGTCAGCCAACCAACTGGCCAATGCCAGCCCAGACCAGGCGGCACTCAAGGCGCTGTTCAGCGAGTTAGAGTTCAAGAGCTGGCTGCGCGAACTGGAGGCCGGTGACAGCTCGCCGACGGCGCCCCTGTCAGAGCAGGGTGCGCTGCTCGCCCCGCCGGCAGCGGTGGCGCCACTGCAGGTTGAAACGGTGCTGACCGAGCCGCAGTTACAACAGTGGCTGGACAGATTGGCGCAGGCCGAGCTGTTTGCGGTGGATACCGAGACCACCAGCCTCAACTACATGGAGGCCCAGCTGGTCGGCATCTCACTGGCAGTGGAGCCGGGTTGCGCCTGTTATATTCCGTTTGGCCACGACTACCTGGGTGCGCCGCCACAGCTCAGTCGCGAGCGGGTATTAGCCGCCTTGCAGCCGCTGCTCGAAGACCCGGCGCTGGCCAAAGTGGGGCAGAATATTAAATACGATATGAGCGTCTTTGCCGAACACGGTATCGAGCTCGCCGGGGTCGCCTTTGACACCATGCTCGAGTCCTATGTACTCGACTCGGTCGCCAGTCGCCACGACATGGACAGTTTGGCGCGCCACTATCTGAACACCGCGACTACGGCGTTTAGTGACATTGCCGGCAAAGGGGCGAGCCAGCTCACCTTCAACCAGATTGCCCTGGAGCAGGCGGCCCCTTATGCCGCCGAGGACGCCGACATCACGTTGCGACTGCACCGCCAGCTGTGGCCGGCGATCACCGCACAGCCGAGTCTGCAGCAGCTGTTTGAAACCATAGAGCTGCCGCTGGTGGCGGTCCTCTCCAAGATTGAGCGCAACGGCGCGCTGATCGACCGCCAGCAGCTGCAGCGTCAGAGCGCCGAGCTCAGCGAGCGGCTGGCCGAGCTTCAGGACCAAGCGTGGCAGTTAGCCGGGCAGGAGTTTAATTTGTCCTCGCCAAAACAGCTGGGTGAAATACTGTTCGACAAGCTCAATATTCCGGTGCTGAAAAAGACCGCCAAAGGGGCCGCATCAACTAAAGAAGAGGTATTGGCAGAGCTGGCGCTGGAGTACCCGCTGCCGAAAGTGATTTTGCAGCACCGCGGCTTGGCCAAATTGAAGTCGACCTATACCGATAAGTTGCCAACAATGGTCAATGCCCGCACCGGCCGACTACACACCTCATACCACCAGGCCGGTACTGCGACAGGCCGACTGTCGTCATCGGACCCCAACTTACAAAATATTCCCATTCGCACCGAAGAGGGGCGACGGGTGCGTCAGGCGTTTGTCGCCGCGCCTGGCTCGCTGCTGCTGGCAGCCGATTACTCGCAAATTGAGCTGCGTATTATGGCCGAGCTCTCCGCCGACGCCGGCCTGCGCCAGGCGTTTGCCGACGGTTTGGATATTCACAGCGCCACCGCCGCCGAAGTGTTTGGCGTCGAGCTCGAAGCGGTCACCGGCGAGATGCGTCGCAGTGCCAAGGCGATTAACTTCGGCTTGATTTACGGTATGTCGGCCTTTGGCCTCGCCCGCCAGTTGCAAATAGGCCGCAAACAGGCGCAAGAGTATATCGACCGCTATTTTCAGCGCTATCCCGGCGTGCAAGACTTCATGCAGAGCACCCGCACCAGCGCCGCCGACAGGGGCTATGTCGAAACCCTGTTTGGACGGCGCCTCTATTTGCCGGAGATTAACGATCGCAACGCCATGCGCCGCCAGGCCGCTGAGCGCACCGCCATCAACGCCCCGCTGCAGGGCAGCGCCGCCGACCTGATTAAGATCGCCATGCTAAAAGTGGACAGCTGGCTGACAGAGCAGCAGCTGCACAGCAAGATTATTATGCAGGTGCACGACGAGCTGGTGCTCGAAGTGCCGGCCGACGAACTCGAGACGGTGCGCAACGGTGTGCGCCAATTAATGGAGGGGGCGGCGGCGCTCAGCGTGCCGTTAATCGTCGATATTGGCGTTGGTGCCAGTTGGGATGAGGCGCACTAAAATATTGATTTATAAAGACTTATAAAATAAAGAACAAAAAGTGAAACTATTTTTGAACTAAACCGCGCAGCCGCCCTCAAAGGATACAGTGATTGTGATTGATTGCTGGTATTCTCCCCCAACTAGGCGACTGCAGTGCTTGCAGAGCAAGCCGAAGTACAGCTAGCCCCAACCGTTTTGGTCTGGGGCTTTTTTTTGTCTGCAGTCAGCCAGAGAATAGTTGGGTATTCTCCCACTCTCGCCCAGCGATTAGGCGACGGCAGTGCAGACAGAGCAAGCCGAAGCAGAGCTAGCCCCAACCGTTTTGGTCTGGGGCTTTTTTTTGTCTGCAGATCAGCCGCTATATCTACTTCGCCGACCAGTCAGCCAGAGAATAGTTGGGTATTCTCCCACTCTCACCCAGCGATTAGGTGACGGCAGCGCACACAGAGCAAGCCGAAGCAGAGCTAGCCCCAACCGTTTTGGTCTGGGGCTTTTTTTTGTCTGCAGTCAGCCAGAGAATAGTTGGGTATTCTCCCGCTGAGAGCACGAGGGCGTACTGTGCTGCTGCCTTACGGGTCGATCTGCAGGCGGGCGATCTGCTCTGCAGTCAGCCACTCTGAAGACAGGCTCTGGGGGTCCGTGGCAACATCATTCTCCGTCGGCTCAGCATGGCTGTTTAGCCAGCGGCTCAGCACCGCCTCCAGCTCTTGTATGCCCTGTTTCTTGAGCGACGAGAAAGTCTGCACCGAAAACAGCTCGCTGCCGCTCTCTAAACTGGTGAGGAACTTGGCGACCTGCAGCATTGCAGCCTGCGCCGGGCCGCGTTTGAGTTTGTCGGCTTTGGTGAGCAACACGTGTACCGGCAGCTCGGCCTGCTGCGCCCAGCGCAACATCTGTTCGTCGTAACTCTGCAGCGGGTGGCGAATATCCATCAACAGGATCAATCCGGCCAGTGACTGGCGCTGCTGCAGATACTCGGCCAGGTGGCGATCCCAGCGTTTTTTCATGGCGATCGGCACTTTGGCAAAACCATAGCCGGGCAGGTCGACCAGCCGTAGATTTTCGCCGACAGTGAAATGGTTGATTAACTGGGTACGGCCGGGGGTCTTACTGATCCGCGCCATGCCTTTATTGCGCGTCAGAGTATTGATGGCGCTCGATTTGCCAGCATTTGAACGCCCAGCAAAGGCGACCTCGCAGCCGCTGTCGGGCGGGCACTGCTCAAGGCTGGGGGCGCTGGTGAGAAATTGCGTTGCCTGAAAATTGATCGCTACAGCCATTGGCGGGGTCTCGTTAGGGCGCGGGCGAGGCGGTTTTGACTCGGCGCTATTATCTTTGCCAGCGACTTTAGGAATGGCGCAGATTTGGTATATAATGCGCCGGCTTTTTGGCAGGGCACTGACAGTGCTTATATTCTAGCGGAATGAGTGAGTGGGAATAACCATGAATACAAAATTTTTCAACTGGGTCGGTATCGTCGCCGGCACACTGTTGGCGTTAGCTGCTGGCTCTGTCACTGCGGCGGTCTACCCCAAAGGTGATGCGGCGGCCGGAGAGCCACTGGTAGCCAGCTGCGCCGGTTGCCACGGTATGGATGGTAACAGCGCCATGGGCGCTTTCCCCAAATTGGCCGGCCTGGGTGAAAAATACCTCACCAAACAGTTGATGGATGTGCGCGACGGCAAGCGCCAGATTGTCGAGATGACCGGCATACTGGATGGCATGAGCGACCAGCAGCTGGCTGACATGGCGGCTTTTTACAACGGTAAGAACCGTCAAATTTCAGGGGCTAAGCAGATCCAGTTGGTCGGCAGTAGCATGAGCGGTGATGAGGCGATCGCGCTGGGTGAGTCGCTCTACCGCGGCGGCAACCCCGACATTGGTATTCCTTCGTGCACCGGCTGTCACGCCCCCAATGGTGCCGGTAACGATCCGGCCGGCTACCCGGCACTGGGTGGTCAGCACGCCGATTACATCGCCAAGCAGCTGCGCATGTTCCGCGACAGCTTGCGCCACAATGACGGCGAAGCCAAGGTGATGCGCGGAGTCGCCGAGCGTATGAGCAATCGCGAAATCGACGCGCTGGCCAACTATATCGCCGGTCTGCACTGAGCGGGTTGGGCATCACTCAAGGGCGGCCGCGGTCGCCCTTTTTTGTCGCAAAATTTTACTGCCAGGCGCAACTTCGCTGTTGTATGGTAGTCACAGCTGTCACTTGAAACTTTCAGGAGCTCATATGAAACGTGTCACTCTGTTGTTGCGCCGTGCAGCGCTGTTGCTGCTGTTGCCGCTCTCTGTGCAGGCCAGTCCTCTCTACCAAGCTGGGGTCGACTACGAAGTATTGCCCCAGCCGGTGCGCACCGCCAATCCCGATCAAGTGGAGGTGAACGAAATCTTCTCCTACCACTGTGGCCACTGTTTCGATTTTGAACAGCCGATGCACAAATGGAGCCAGACGCTCCCCGACGGAGTCGATCTGCAGCGCACCCCGGCGCCCTGGCAGCCCGCCCTAGAGCCCTTGGCGCGAGCCTATTACAGCGCAGTCGCCCTCGGTGTGCTGGAGCAGACCCACATCGCCATTTTTGAGGCCTACCATATCAACAAAACGTTAGTGTTGGGCGGGCGCGGCCTGCAGGCTGAAGACTTTGCCGCGATCTTTGCCGACGCTGGCGTCAGCAGCGAAAAATTGGCCTCAGTGTTTAACTCGTTTGGCGTCACTAGCCTGGTCAATCAAGCTAAGTCGCGTATCCGCGCCTATCGCACGCAGGGCACCCCGGAAATGGTGGTCAATGGCAAATACCGCATCACCCTGCAGAAAACCAAAAGCTTTGATGGCATGTTGGCGGTGGCTCGCTACTTGGTTGAGCAGGAGCTGGCTGCCAAGCAGTAACGCCATAACGCCAGCTGATCCCCTCTATAGCGGGCGCCACAGGCGCTCGCGCTTTATTTGCCCGGCGCCAAGCAGTAGAATTGCCGACCTTACCAATCCGCGGGCGCTGCCTGCACAACGCGATGCTCACTGCTATGAAACCCACTGTTAAGCCGGCTAACCCCAACTTTTCCTCTGGCCCCTGTTCGAAGCGCCCAGGTTATCGCGTAGAACAGCTCGATATTGCTACCCTTGGCCGTTCGCACCGCTCCGCTATCGGCAAACAGGCGCTGGCGCGTGCCTGCGACGATACCGCGACATTGCTCGGTCTGCCACCGGGTTACCGGGTTGGCGTAGTGCCCGCCTCCGATACTGGCGCCGTCGAGATGGCAATGTGGTCTCTGCTTGGAGAGCGGCCGGTCGATGTGCTCTCTTGGGAGTCGTTTGGCGCCGGCTGGGCGACCGATATTGTCAAGCAGCTGAAGCTGGATAACGTGCGTAGTATGACTGCCGACTATGGCCAGCTGCCCGACCTCAACAGCACCAACAGCGATCACGATATTGTCTTCACCTGGAATGGCACCACCTCAGGTGTTTGTGTGCCCAATGCCGATTGGATTCGCGATGACCGTCAAGGGCTGACCATTTGCGACGCCACCTCGGCGGTATTTGCCATGGAGCTGCCGTGGCACAAGCTCGACGTGGTCACCTACAGCTGGCAAAAAGTGCTCGGCGGTGAGGGCGCCCACGGTATGTTGATCCTCAGCCCGCGCGCGGTGGCGCGTTTGGAGAGCTACACGCCGAGCTGGCCGCTGCCGAAGATTTTCCGCATGACCAAGGGCGGTAAGTTGATCGAGGGGATCTTCCGCGGTGAGACCATTAACACCCCCTCAATGCTCTGTGTGGCCGACTACCTCGACGCGCTCGATTGGGTCGCCAGTATCGGTGGAGTCGCGGCGGCGATTGAGCGCTCGCAGGCCAATCTGGCGGCGATCGAGTCGTTTGTTGAGTCGCGCGACTGGATCCACTTTCTCGCCGCCGACCCGGCGCTGCGCTCCAACACCAGTGTCTGTTTGACGCTCGACCTCGACGAGGCAGCAGTTAAGCAGCTGGTTAAGCTGCTCGATGCCGAGGCGGTCGCCTACGATATTGGCGCCTACCGCGACGCCCCCGCCGGGCTGCGAATCTGGTGCGGTGCCACGGTCGAAACCGCCGATATCGAGGCGCTGCTGCCTTGGATCGAGTGGGCCTACCAGCAGCTCGCCGGCTGATCTAGCCTGTTGTTCAATTAAGTCTGCCGCGGCCATTGGCCGCGCCACAAGGAATTCGCCATGTTTAAAATTCGCACCTACAACGCCATCTCCAGCAAAGGGTTAGACCGCTTCCCGCGCGACCAATACGAGATCGCCAGTGAATTCAGCGCCCCCGACGCCTATATTCTGCGCAGCCACAAATTGCACGGCGAGCCGGTCCCCGAGAGTGTTGTTGCGGTCGCGCGGGCCGGCGCCGGCACCAATAATATCCCCGTCGATGACTACACCGCTAAAGGCATCGTGGTATTTAACACCCCAGGCGCCAACGCCAATGCGGTTAAAGAGCTGATTTTGGCTGGTCTGCTGCTCGGTTCGCGCGATATTTATGGCGGCATGAACTACGTCCAGGGGCTCACCGATATGGACGACGCCACAGAGATGGGCAAGCTGCTCGAGGCGCAAAAAAAACACTTTGCCGGTGGCGAAATCGTCGGCAAAACACTCGGCATCGTCGGCTTGGGCGCGATCGGTTCACTGGTCGCCAACATGGCTGTCGAATTGGGCATGCGGGTGATCGGTTACGATCCAGCCATATCCGTCGAGGCCGCCTGGCAGCTGTCGAGCCGCGTCGAGCGCATGGAGAACCTGCAGACTCTGCTGGGGCGGTCAGACTTTATCACCCTGCATGTGCCCGCTATTGAGGCGACACGGCATTTGATCAATGCCGAGACGCTGGCTGGTATGAAGCCGAGCGCCAAGATCCTCAACTTTGCCCGCGAGGAAATCGTCGATACCGCAGCGCTGTTAACGGCGCTCGACGCAGGTCAACTGGGTGGTTATATCACCGATTTCCCCCGCCCGGAGTTGCTCGGACGTAAAGATGTCATCACTATGCCGCACATCGGTGCCAGTACCGCCGAGGCGGAAGAAAACTGCGCGGTAATGGCCGCCGATCAGCTGATGGACTTTTTGAGCAACGGCAATATTCGCAACTCCGTCAACTACCCCAAAACAGTGATGGAACGCAACGGCGGCACCCGCATCACCTTTAGTAACAACAACGTGCCTAAGGTGCTCGGCAGCGTGCTGGCGGTGCTCGCCGAGAGCAACCTCAACGTGCTCGATATGGTCAACAAAAGCCGCGGCGATGTCGCCTACAATATTGTCGATGTCGAAGGGGAGGTCAGCAACGCAGTGCGCAGTGCCATTGCCGCGGTAGACGGCGTCACCCACGTGCGGGTGATTTGACACCAATCAACGCTGCGCCCGTGTGCCGCCGCCAACCGTTTAGGTAAACAATTTAGCCCGCACTGTCTTGCGGTACTCCGATGCGGTTGATCCGCTCCAATGTTTGAAGCGCCGAGCAAACCAGCTGGCGCTGTCAAAGCCAGCCCGCGCGGCGACCTCACCAATATTGAGGTCGCTGTCGCGCAGTAACTCACAACAAAATTGCATGCGCCGCTCCAGAAGGTAGTCGCCCAGCGTCTGGCCGCTGGCCTGTTTAAAGCGGCGGTTGAGGGTGCGCGTGGTGAGGCCAAACTGTGCAGCCAACTCACTGAACACTACCGCTTTCTGTAAGTTGTCTTGCAGCCATATCTGCACCTGCAGTACCGTCTCGTCGGCAAGCCGGGGCGGACTCTCCTCGGCGGCGGCGAGATGGCGTATCTCGTGGAAGAAATTGCGCTGCGCCTGGCGGGCGATAATACGGCCAAAGACGCGCTCTACCAGCCCCATCATTACTTCGGCCATGGCGTTGACGCTGGCCGCGCAGTAGAGGTTGCCGGCGCGCGTGGCGAACAGTTGGCGCTGCAGCTGCAGCGCCGGGTAGTCGCGCTGCATCTGATCAAAGTAGTGCCAGTGGGTGGTGGCGGCGCGGCCATCGAGCAGGCCGGCGGCGGCCAGAAAGCAGACGCCGGTGCCCACCGCAGTGATCGGAGTGTTGCGCTGCTGCTGCTCGACCAGCCACGGCAAATAGTCGCGGTGCCGCGCCAGCGCAGGGCGCGGGTTGCGCCACAGCGCCGGCAGATGGACCAGGTCGATCGAGGTGTCGGCAAGCGCTGCCAAGGTGGTTGTGGCCGGCACCGCAAAGCCGGCCGAGCAGCGCACCTGGTGGCCGTGGTCGACTACCCAGTGCAGCTTTATCTCGCGAATCGGGTGGCGTTGCGCGCGCGCCATCGACTGTGCGAACAACAGGATCTCTGCCGCCAGCGTTGAGCTGGAGATCAGCATACCTTCGCAGAGTAACAGGACAACGTTAAAAGTCATTTGTCTATTCTATGCTAATAAATGGCGGAAAAGTGAAAATCTGTGGTCGGCAGTTTCGCTACAATAGCGGCAGTTAACCTGAGGATAAGGCGATGAGCAACGCAACCACTCCCCCATCGGCACTGCCGGTCATAGTTGGCTTTGGCGGTTATAACCCGGCCGGGCGCAGCTCTGGCCACCAGGGCTATCGGCGCATGATTATTGAGTCGCTGAGCGCCGCCGATCGCGAGCAGACGCTGGTCGGCTTGGCTTGCCTGATGCAGCTGGTCAGCTGGCAGCAGGATGGTTATAAAACCGCTGGGGGCGAGCTGTTGTCAGCGGCGGCGGTAGCCGAGCGCTTTGGCGAGCAAGTGTTGTCCGGCACATTAATCCGCAAAATTGAAAATTTCGACCCCGACCGAGTCATCGAGCAGAAGAACATAGCCCCGGCGGCGGCCACCACCTTCACCATCGCCAAGCGCGATCTGCCGGCGCAGTTGCCCGCGGGCTGGCAGTGCCAAGATCAGGGCGACGGCACGGTGTTAGTGACCAGCAGTGGCGCCGATGAGCTGCTGTTGCGCCAGTACTATGCGCTGCCGGTCAAGGCTGCGGGCCAGCTGCCGAGCGGCTTTGATATGGCCGCTCACTACAATGCGCGCTTCCATCCGCGCGGTCTGCAGGCCGCCATACTGGGTGCCAGCGACGCCCTGCACAGCACCGGCATACCGCTAGAAAAGCTCCTCAACTCGGTTCGTCCAGACCAAGTGGGTACTTACTGTTCAAGCATTAGCCAGCTGACCAGCGAGGGGTTGGCCGGCATGTTGCAGTCGCGCCTGTTGGGTGGTCGTGTCACCGCTAAGCAGCTGCCGCTCGGGCTCAACTCGATGCCGGCAGATTTTATTAACGCCTATGTGCTCGGCAGTGTCGGCCACACCGAGGCGATCACCGGCGCCTGTGCTAGCTTCTTGTTTGTGCTGCAGGCCGCGGTGCGCGATATTAGTAGCGGCGCGCGGCGGCTGGCGATAGTCGGCAATGCCGAAGCGGTGGCGACTGCCGAGGTCATTGAAGGCTTTGCCGCAATGGGTGCGCTGGCTAGCGACGACAACCTGTGCAAATTAGATGGCACCCAGACTCCGGACTGGCGCCGCGCCAGCCGGCCGTTTGGCGACAACTGTGGCTTTACCATTGGCGAGGGGGCGCAGTTTGTGGTGCTGATGGACGACGCCTTGGCGCTGGAGCTGGGCGCCGATATCCACGGCGCGGTACCTGCGGTCTACATCAATGCCGACGGGGTGAAGAAATCGATCTCGGCCCCCGGCGCCGGCAACTACATCTGCTTTGCCAAAGCGGTGGCCAAGGCCGCGGCGGTTGTTGGGCTGGAGACGGTGCGCAACAACAGCGTAGTCTACGCCCACGGCTCCAGCACCCCGGCCAACCGCATCACCGAGTCGCATATGTTCGACCTGGTCGCGGCAGAGTTTGGTATAGAGAACTGGCCGGTGACCGCACCCAAATCCTACCTCGGCCACTCGTTGACCGCCGCCAGCGGCGATCAACTGATCTCGGCATTGGGAGTGTTTCACCACCAGTTTGTACCGGGTATTAAAACCATCGACAAAGTCGCCGATGACGTCTTCCAGCAGCACCTCACCTTCCCGATTGCGGATCTCGACTGCCGGCAGCAGCCTCGCCAGCTAGCCTTTATTAACTCCAAGGGCTTTGGCGGCAACAACGCCACCGGTGTGGTACTGGCGCCGGCGCTGGTTGAGACTATGCTGGCCAACCGTTACGGCCAGGCCTTTGCCGGTTACTGCCAGCGCCGCGAGCAGACCCGCAGCGCGGCGACGGATTACCAGCAGCGCGCCGAGCGCGGCCAGCTCGATGTCATCTACCGCTTTGGCGAAGATCAGGTCGATGTTGGGCAGCTGCGCCTCAATACCAGCGAGCTGAGCCTGCCGGGCTATGCTCTGTCAGTGCAGTTTGACACCTCCAATCCGTGGCAGGATATGACCGGCGCAGATTAGGGCTGGGCGCGCAGCTGCTCGAGCAGCTGTTGAGCAACAGCCGGTTCCAGCAGTGCTTCGAGTATCTGTTGTAACGCCGCCAAC
This sequence comes from Gammaproteobacteria bacterium LSUCC0057, assembly GCA_004535795.1. Classification (GTDB taxonomy): domain Bacteria; phylum Pseudomonadota; class Gammaproteobacteria; order Pseudomonadales; family Porticoccaceae; genus LSUCC0057. The sequence goes on along the minus strand of SPIA01000002.1, from coordinate 310,906 downwards.
CGCGCCGCGTTGGGCCGCTGGTGGTAGCGTCTGGCGCGGTCAAAAATCTCTCTAAAGGTCTGTTCGTCGAGCGCCACACCACTGCCGCGCAGCCGCTGTGCAGTGGCCGAGTAACGCAATCCATATTCAAATAGCTCGGGGGGGTTGAGCAGTTCGGCCAACCGCTGCGAATCGACATAGTGGGCGCTGTGTAAAAAAGCCTGTTCGACACTGAGTGGGCGCGGCACTGTCTGGCCGGCGTCGCTGAAGAGACGGGCGTGGGCATCGCTGGAGAGAAACGGCAACAGCTCGCGCAGCGGGAAGAAGAACTCGCTAAACAGCGGCTCGTAGACGGCAGTGGCGCCGAACAGTTGCAGCAGTTGCTGGCGCGACTGCGCCAGCCAGTTGCGGCGGTGTTGGAGCCAGGTGCTGGGCAGTGGGCTGTAGTCGGCGCGCCAGTAGTAGTCGCTACTGCGCGGGTAACCACTCCACAACTGCAGCTTTAACTGCTGGGCAATAATCGCGCGCTCGCTGGTCGGCTGTAGGGTCTGGCCCAATAGCGGGTGCGCCGGGTCGAGCTGGGCGGCGGTGACAGTGTGCAGCGCCGGGGCGCTGTCGACCGCCGGCGCCGCAGAGCCGATGCGGTAGAGTTGGTAACCAAACAGCAGGTTGAGCGCCACTGACAGCAACGCCAACACGGCGATAATCGGCAACCTTTGGCTGGGTAAAAATGGCATGGTTGGGCACCTCATCGAGTAAATTGATCGGCCTTTACTGTTTAAACCTAGCTGCTGCGGGCAATAAGTGTGCAGATCGGCCGTGCTAAGGCGTGCAGAGCGCGACCGCAGAGGGCATATGAGTCATGTACTCTCGCCGGTCAGTTTTAAAAAAACTCTGTGCTGGAAGAGACAATTTTGTATAGTGCGCGACCGCGCCGCCCCTGGCGGCGACGGCTAGGTTCGGAGGCAGAGCTCCTCCGGTTGTTGGTACTATCTTTTTGCGGTGCGATCGAGCGGTCGGCCACGGGGGTACTGATGATGACAATCGCCACACCGGCCACAGCGCTGGCCACTCCTGCCTTTCTCGGTCTGCACCGAGCTCCCTGCGGGCCCCTGCATTGAGCGGCCAAGCGCCGTGGCGCGCTGCCGATAGCGCGGCACTGTACGGCATCGACCACTGGGGGGCGGGCTATTTCTCGCTCGCCGACAGCGGTGAGGTGGTCGCCAACGCCAGCTTTGGCGCTGTACAGCAGTCGGTATCGCTGATGGATATCGTCGCCGGGCTCGAGCAGCGCGGCCACGCCATGCCGGTGCTGCTGCGCATCGAGAATATTCTCGACGACCGCATCACCCGCCTCAACGAAGCGTTTCGGCGTGCCATCGCCCAGCTCAACTACCGCGGCCACTACCGCGGGGTGTTCCCGATCAAGGTCAACCAGCAGTGCCATGTGGTGGAAGAGATCACCAAATTTGGCGGGCAGTACCACCACGGTTTAGAGGCCGGCAGCAAGGCGGAGCTGATGGTGGCGCTCGCCCACCTGCGCGACCGCGAGGCCTGTATTGTCTGCAACGGCTATAAAGATGCCGAGTTTGTCGAGCTCGGGCTGCACGCCCGACGCCTTGGCCTGCGCTGCTTTTTTGTGATTGAGACCTTGGCCGAGCTGGAAATTATTATTAAAACCAGCCGTCGGTTGGGCATTGAGCCGCTGCTCGGTGTGCGCGTCAAACTGGCGGCGCGGGTCGAGGGCCACTGGAACGAGGACAGCGGCGACCGCTCGCTGTTTGGTCTCTCGGTGAGCCAGTTGATCAGCGCGGTAGATCGTCTGCGCGAAGTGGACATGCTGCACTGCCTGCAGCTGATGCACTACCACATCGGCTCGCAGATCCCCAACATCCGCAATATTCGCGCCGGTGTCCAAGAGGCGTGCCGCTACTTTGTCGACCTGGTTGGCGAGGGCGCACCGCTCACCTATCTCGACCTCGGCGGCGGTTTGGCGGTCGACTACACCGGTGCTGCCACCAACGAGACGCACAGCAAAAACTACAGCCTCGACGAATACTGTATTGATATTGTCGAGGGTATTGGCGAGTCGCTCGACAGCTATGGTGTCGCTCACCCAACCATAATTACCGAGTCCGGTCGCGCCACTGTCGCCTACTCGTCGGTGCTGCTGTTCAATGTGTTGGATGTCAGCCGTTTTCGCGCCGCCACTATCCCGCAGCAGCTTCCCGATGAGTGCAGTGACTACTTGCGCAATCTGTTTCAAACCCTCGAGCAGCTCACCGCTAACAACGTTCAGGAGAGCTGCAACGACGCGGTGCACTACCGCGAGGAGGTGCGCCGTATGTTCCGCCAGGGGTTAGTACAGCTGCGCGAACTGGCGTTGGCCGATATTTTCTACCTGGAGGTGTTGCAGCGCACCCGCGAACTGCTGCCGAGCTTGCCGCGGATACCCCCTGAGCTGCAGGATCTCGATCAGGCGCTGGCCGATATCTACTACGGTAATTTCAGCTTGTTCCAGTCGCTGCCAGACAGCTGGGCGATCGACCAGCTGTTTCCGGTGATGCCGATTCACCGGCTCGGCGAACAGCCCGATCGCACCGCGATTATTGCCGACATCACCTGTGACTCAGATGGCAAGATCGACCACTTTGCCAGCGCCACCGGGGAGAGCCGCACCATCGCCTTGCACCGTTTCGACCCCGGTCAGGAGTACTATTTAGGGGTGTTCTTGGTCGGCGCCTACCAGGAGACGCTCGGCGATCTGCACAACTTGTTTGGCGACACCCATGTCGCCAGTGTGCGTATCGACGAGCGCGGCGGCTTCGAGTTTGTGGAAGAGATCGTCGGGGATAGCATTGGCGATGTGCTCAGCTATGTCGAGTACAATCCCAAAGAGCTCTACGAGCAGTTCCGCGTGGCCGCTGAAGCGGCGGTAAAAAGTGGCGAAATCGATTTGGCCATGCGCCGCGAGATGTTGCAGGCGTTTAACTCCAGCCTCAACGGCTACACCTACTTTGAGCGCGATTAGCCGCTCGCATTGCACAGGAGAAAGCGATGAATAAAGTGATGATTATTGGTGCCGGCGGCGTTGGCGCGGTGGTGGCCCACAAGTGCGCCCAGCTGCCCGAGGTGTTTGGCGAGATCGTGCTGGCCAGCCGCACGCTGGCCAAGTGCGAGGCGATCGCCGCGCAGCTGCCGCGGTCGATCAAAACGGCCTGTGTCGACGCCGACAATGTCCCCGAGCTGGTGGCGCTGCTGCGCGCCGAGCAGCCGCTACTGGTGATTAATGTTGCGCTGCCCTACCAAGACCTGACCATTATGGACGCCTGTCTCGAGGCCGGCGTGCACTACATGGACACCGCCAACTACGAGCCGCTCGACACCGCTAAGTTCGAGTACCACTGGCAGTGGGCCTATCGCGAAAAGTTCGAGCAGGCCGGCTTGATGGCGCTGCTCGGCTGTGGTTTTGATCCCGGTGCCACCAATATTTTTACCGCTTACCTAGCCAAACACTACTTCGATGAGATCCACACCCTGGATATTATCGACGTCAACGGCGGCGACCACGGCTACCCGTTTGCCACCAACTTTAACCCCGAGATCAATATCCGCGAGGTCACCGCCGAGTGCCGCCACTGGGAGGATGGTGCCTTTGTCACCACCCCGGCGATGTCGCTCAAGCAGAGCTTTACCTGCCCGGAGGGCGTTGGCAGTTACAACATCTACCGCATGTACCACGAAGAGCTGGAGTCGCTGACCGCCAACTTCCCGACGCTGCGTCGCGCCCAGTTCTGGATGAGTTTTGGCGACAGCTATCTCAAGCATCTCGAGGTGCTCGGCAACGTCGGTATGACCGGCATCGCCCCGGTCGAGTTTAACGGCCAGCAGATTGTGCCGATTCAATTTTTGCGCGCACTGCTGCCCGACCCGGCCAGCCTCGGCCCGCGCACAGTCGGCAAGACCTGTATTGGCTGCGTGGTCAGCGGTGTTAAAGATGGCCAGCAAAAAACCGTCTACCTCTACAACATTAAAGACCACCAAGAGTGCTACGCCGAAGTGCAGTCGCAGGCGATCTCCTACACCACCGGGGTACCGGCGATGATCGGCGCCAAAATGGTGTTGCAGGGTCACTGGCTCAAGCCCGGGGTGTGGAACGTCGAGCAGCTCGACCCCGATCCGTTCATGGCCGACCTCAACGCCTACGGGTTGCCGTGGACGGTGGTCGAAAACCCCGACTTTACCTTGGTATAACCGCACCGTGCGCGCCGCCAGCTTTGTCAATTTCGATCCGCAGCGGGTGCCGTCGCCCTGTTTTGTCGTCGACGTCGCCGCGGTTGAGCACAACCTCCAGCAGCTGGCGGCGGTCGCCGAGGCCAGCGGCGCCAAAGTGCTGGCGGCGCTCAAGGCGTTCTCGCTGTGGCAGTTGGGGCCGCTGACGGCGCGCTACCTCTCTGGCACCTGTGCCAGCGGCGTGCACGAGGCGCGTTTGGGGCGCGAGCAGTACGGCGGCGAGTGCCACGTCTTCTCGGCCGCCTACAGCGCCGTCGACATCGAGCAGTTGGCCGCTTTTGCCGACCACATCGTGCTCAACTCGTTCAGCCAGTGGCAGCGTTTCCGTGAGACGCTGCTGGCGGCTCAGCAGCAGCGCCCGCAGCTGCAGTTTGGGCTGCGCATCAACCCTCAGCACTCCGAGGGTGCGGCAGCTATCTACGATCCTTGTGCGCCCTGCTCGCGACTGGGCATCCCCTTCGAGCAGTTTGCCGGGCAGTCGCTGCAGGGCATTAGCGGGCTACATTTTCATACCTTGTGCGAACAGGGTTTTGCACCGCTGCAGCGCACTTTGGCGGCGGTCGAGGCGCAGTTTGGCGAGCTGCTCGGGCAGCTCAGTTGGGTCAATTTTGGCGGCGGCCACCACATCACCCAACCCGACTACGACCGCGCCGGCCTGATTGCCGAGATCCAGCGTTTCAGTCGGCAGTATGGCGTCCAGGTCTACCTGGAGCCCGGTGAAGCGGTGGCCATTAACAGCGGCGTGCTGGTCGCTGAAGTGCTCGATCTCACCCACAACGGCCGCGATCTGGCGATTCTTGACAGCTCCGCCACCTGCCACATGCCCGACACCCTAGAGATGCCCTACCGGCCCGACATATACGGCGCTGACAGCGATAGCGGCGAGCCGAGCGGAGACTATCCGCACAGTTACCGGCTCGGCGGCATGACCTGCTTGGCCGGCGATGTCATTGGCGACTACGCCTTTGCTGTGCCGCTGCAGGTGGGCCAGCGGCTGATGTTTGACGACATGGCCCACTACACCATGGTCAAGACCACCACCTTTAACGGCATCAACCTGCCCGCCATCGCGCTGTGGGATTCGCGCAGCGACCAGCTGCAGCTGGTCAAGCAGTTTGGCTATGCAGACTTTAAGGAGCGACTCAGTTGAGCAGCGACTACGGCGACCACTTTCTCGGCTCAGAGATTCCCCAGGGCGGCAGCGCCGCGCTGTTCCAGATTCTGCCGGTCCCCTATGAGCGCACCGTCAGCTACGGCGGAGGCACGGCACTTGGCCCGGCGGCGATTATTGAGGCCTCATCGCAGCTGGAAGTGTGGGACGGCCGCAGCCGCCCCGCCGACTTGGGCATTCACACCCACCCGGCGGTCGACTGCAGTGGCGGTGAGGCCGAGGCGGTCGCGCGGATCGCTGCCGCCACCGCGGCGATTGTTAACAGCGGCGGCATGCCGGTCGCCATCGGCGGCGAGCACACCGTGACCGGCGGAGTGGTGCAGGGGCTGCTCGACGCTGGGCTACGCGACTTTGGCGTAGTGCAGATCGATGCCCACGCCGACCTGCGCGACGCCTACCAAGGCAATCCGCTGAGCCATGCCAGTGTGATGAAGCGGGTGGTCGATTTGGGTATCCCGCTGTTCCAGCTCGGCATTCGCGCCTACTGCGAAGAGGAGGCTGCCATCCGCCGCCAATACGGCGTGCACAGCCTCGACGCTGACCAGCTGGTCCCGAATAATATCTCCGCTTTCGAGCTACCCGCCGACTTCCCCCAACAGGTCTTTTTCACCCTCGACATCGACGGTATGGACCCCTCAATTTTCCCCTCCACCGGCACCCCGGTACCCGGCGGGCTGGGCTGGTACCAGACTCTTGGGCTGTTTGAATCCGTGGCTTCGCAGCGCACTGTGATCGGTTTCGACCTGATGGAGTTCGCCCCGATCGAAGGCTTTCACGCCTACCAGTTCGCCGCCGCACAACTGCTCTATAAGATGATGGGTATCGTTCAGCGCCTCCGCTAACTGCTTGGCAGTGCGGCCGCTAGTCGCTAGACTCGGTGACACTCAATACAACGTCAACTGTTAAGGTATTACCATGTCGCTGCCCGCCCTGTTCAAAGATCGTCTGCGCCTGCCAGTAGTTGCCGCGCCAATGTTTTTAACCTCTGGTCCGGAGCTGGTTATCGAGTGCTGTAAGGCCGGTATTGTCGGCACCTTTCCCGCGCTCAATCAACGCAGCAGTGAAGGTTTTGAAGGGTGGTTGATCGAGATAAAAACCGCCCTCGCCGAGCACGCCGAGGCGACTGGCAGTGAACCGGCGCCGTTTGGTGTCAACCTGATTGTGCACAAGTCCAACCCGCGGTTGCAGGCCGACCTGGCGCTCTGCGTTAAACACCAAGTGCCGCTGATCATCACTTCGCTGGGTGCGGTGGCTGAGCTGATCGACACCGTGCACGGCTACGGCGGAGTGGTATTTCACGACGTAGTCAACGCCCGCCACGCCGCCAAAGCGGCGCAAGCCGGAGCCGATGGTCTGATCGCAGTGGCGGCCGGCGCCGGCGGCCACGCCGGTACCACCAGCCCGTTTGCGCTGGTCAACGAGATCCGTCAGTTCTTCGATAAGACCGTGCTGCTGGCCGGCGCGCTGTCTACCGGTCGCGATATTGCCGCGGCGCAGATGATGGGCGCCGACTTGGCTTATTTGGGCACCCGCTTTATCAATACTCAAGAGAGCTTGGTGGTCGACGAGTATCGCCAGATGATCGAGCAGACCAGTTCCGCCGATATTTTTTACACCCCCAACATCTCCGGCGTCTACGCCAACTTCCTGCGCCCCAGTATTGTCGCTGCCGGACTCGACCCGGAGCAGTTAGAGCCAAAACAAACGATCGACTTTGGCGAAGAGTTGACGGTTGACGCCGATAAAGATCAAGGCGATAAAGCGCAGGGTGCCTGGAAAACGGTCTGGTCGGCCGGCCAAGGGGTCGGTTCGATCACCGACAGCCCCAAAGCCGCCGAGCTGGTCGACCGCCTCGAGGCGGAGTACCGCCAAGCCAGCGCCGACTACGCCGAGCGGATGAGCCGCTGAGGGGGGGATGAGTGGCAATCAGTCGCAAGTTGCTCGACTACTTTAACCGCAAAAAATCGCGGTCGACCGATAAAAACCACACCCGTTACCGCAACGATATCTGCAACCACTGGGATCTCGACTACCTGTCGCTGGAAGAGCTTGAGCAGCAGCTCGGTAGCGGCGAGGTAGAGACGACCCTGACGCGCACCAAGCCGGAGAAAAAATAGACCCCCTGTAGGTGAGCGGCACTATGCAAATTTACGGTGATTACCACTCTGGGAACTGCTACAAAGTAGCGTGGGTGTTGCATTGGTTGGCTATTGAGCACCGCTGGATAGCGACCGACATTGTCGCTTGCGACACCCATGCCGCGGAGTTTTTGGCCAGCAACCCGGTCGGCAAAGTGCCGCTGTTACTGCTCGATGATGGTCGTACCCTCAGCGAGTCCAACGCCATCATCAACTACCTCAGTCGCGACAGCGCACTGCTGCCGAGCGACCCCTATCAGTTTGCCAAACTGCTGCAGTGGCAGTTTTTCGAACAGTATAGCCACGAGCCCTACATCGCCACCGCGCGGTTCATCAACCGCTATCTGGGCCTGCCCGAGGCGCGCCGCGCCGAGTACGCCGCCAAGCAGCAGGGTGGCCACAAAGCGCTGGCGGTGATGGAGCAGCAGTTGCAGCGCAGCAGCTTTTTGCTCGGCGAGCAGTTCAGCCTCGCCGATATCACCCTCTACGCCTACACCCATGTCGCCGCCGAGGGCGGGTTTGAGCTGGCCGGGTATCCGCACATTGGCCGTTGGCTGGCAGCCGTTGCCGCCCAGCCCAACCACCTGCCGATGGGAGTGGCGCCGCGTTCAGTGGTCGCCTAGCGCAAACGCTAGGTAGTGCTCCAGCACCGCCTCGCTGTTTTCCAGTTGCGGGTAGTGGCCGATCACCGGCAGCTGTGCCAAGTAGTCCAAGCGGCAGCCGAGCTGCTGGTAGCGCACCACCATGTGTTGCCCCGAGACTGGGTCGCAGCTGCCGTTGATCAGCGCCAGCGGTATCGCGCTCTGTTGCAGCGGCGTTAACCAGCGCTGGCGGTGTTGGCGGCGGTCGTTAATGTAGGTGATCAGGTTGTGGAACAGGTGTTTGCCACCATCGCGGGTTATCAGCCACCAGTGGGCGCGCAGCTCCTCCTCGCTGGGTTGGCTGGCGGGGCCAAACACGCGGCTGAAGTTGCGGGCAAATTGGCGGTAACCGGCGAGGCTGTTGAGCAGACTACCGAGCGGGCTCAACAACAGCCGCTGGGTGAGCAGTGCGCGGTGCGTTTCGGGGAACAGCCCGCCGTTGAGAAAACAGCAGCTGCGGTAACGGTTGTCGCCGCGCTGCTGCTGGCGCGCCAGCAGCTCTTGGGCAACGCTGACACTGTAGTCGTGGACCAGCAGTTGGCAGTGGTCGATCTGTTTGGCCGCCACCAGCGCTTCGACGATATCGGCTTGGCGGTGAATCGAGTAGTCGCGGCGGTTGGGCTTGGCCGAAAAGCCAAAGCCGAGCAGGTCGAGGGCGAGCAGTTCAAAGTGTTCGCCAAGCGGCTCCCAGAGTGGCTGCCAATCCCAACTCGACGACGGGAAGCCGTGCAACAGCAGCAGCACCGGCTTGTCCGGTTGACGGCGGTGGCGGACAAAGATGCGTTCGCCGGCGAGGATCAGTTGTTCGCCGTCGCGGCCCCACTGTTGGGCCGAGTGCAGGTAGCGGTTGGTTGGCATAGGCGACTCCTGGCAAGTTGTCGCAGTGTAACGCAGCGCAACTAGCGGCCGCCAGTTAAGCGAAATCCCCCCACACCGTCTGCAGTGCGGCGATAGCGGCGAGCGGTGCGGTCTCGGTGCGCAGCACCCGCGGGCCGAGCGTCAACGGCTGAAAACCGGCGGTTTGCGCGGCATCGATTTCGGCGTCGCTGAAGCCGCCCTCGGGGCCGATCAGCAGACAGACCGAGGTGGGCGCGGAGTAGCTCTGCAGCGCCGCCGTGGAGCGGTGGTGAAGCACCAGTTTGAGCGCGCTCGATTCGCCGGCCAGCAGCTGGTGCAGCGGCGTGATCGGGTTGATCGGCGGAGGCCGGTTGCGCTGGCACTGCTCGCAGGCGCTGTAGGCGATCTGCTGCCACTGCGCCTGTTTTTTATCGGCGCGCTCGCCGCGCAGCTTCACTTCGCCGCGCTCGCTGAGCAGAGGCGTGACGCTGCTAACACCTAGCTCGGTGGCCTTTTGCACCACCCACTCCATTCTTTCGCCTTTTGATACCGCAATGGCTAGGTGAATAGTGAGCGCTGACTCTCGGTCGTTATCGGTGTGCTCGCCAACCAGCGCGGTGGCCTGCTTTTTACCCGCCTCAACGAGCGTGGCGGCGTATTCGCCGCCGCGGCCGTCAAACAGTGTCAGGGGCGCACCGGTGCCCATGCGCAGCGCCGCCACGCAGTGCCGTGCGGCGCCCTCGGTGAGAGTCACCTGGCTGCCGGTGGCCAGCGGCAGCGGGCTGAAAATACGCGGGCAGCGCACGGCGTCAGTCGCTGGCGCCGAGCAAATTGCGGCACAGCCGGCTGGTCGGGCGCCACTGGTTCATGGTGTAAAAATGCAGGCCGGGGGCGCCGCCCGCGATCAGCTGTTCGCACAGTTTGGTCACTACCTCCAATCCGTACTCGAGCAGGTCGTCGCTGTTGTCGGCGCGCTCTTTGAGCTGCCAGCGCAGCCAGCGCGGAATGTCGGCGCCGCAGCTTTCGGAGAAGCGCAGCAGGTTCTGGTAGTTGGTCAGCGGCATAATGCCGGGCACGATCGGCTGGTCGATGCCCGCTTTGGCGCAGGCGTCGACAAAGGCGAAGTAGGCGTCGGCGTTGTAGAAGTACTGGGTAATCGCGGCATCGGCGCCGGCCTTGAACTTCTCGCCCAACCAGTAGATGTCGCGGCTGTAGCTCTCGGCCTCGGGGTGAATCTCCGGGTAGGCGGCGACCAAGATATTGAACTGATCGCCGCACTCGCGGCGGATAAATTCGACCAGCTGGTTGGCGTGCACCAGCTGGCTGGCGCCGCCCATGCCAGAGGGCAGATCGCCGCGCAGAGCGACGATGTGCTCGACCCCGGCGGCGGCGTAATCGGCCAACAGTGCGGCGATAGTCGCCTCGCCGTCGCCGCCAAACGACAGATGCGGGGCGGCGCGGCTACCGGCTGCGATGAGGTTGTTAACCACGTTGCGGGTGGTGTCGCGGGTCGAGCCGCCGGCGCCGTAGGTGACCGAAAAATACTCGGGATTGAAGGCGGCCAGCTGGCTGCGGGTCTCCGCTAGGTTGGCGTGGCCTTGGTCGGTTTTGGGCGGGAAGAACTCAAAACTCAACGGCACAGCGTCTTTTTGCGTCATGGTCTGCGGCCCTATTAGTAGCGGTACTGGTCGTCTTTGAACGGCCCGTTAACAGCCACGCCGATGTAGTCGGCTTGGCGCTGACTCAACTTAGTGATGACGCCGCCAAAGCCTCGCACCATATGGGCGGCGACCTCTTCGTCGAGCTGCTTGGGCAGCACCTCAACGCGCAACAGCTGCGCCTTCTGCTCGGCGCTAGCATCGGCAAAGCGCTGCTGATAGAGGTGGATCTGCGCCAGTACCTGGTTGGCAAACGAGCCGTCCATGATGCGGCTGGGGTGGCCGGTGGCGTTGCCGAGGTTGACCAGACGGCCCTCGGAGAGCAGCAGTAGGTAGTCGTTGCTGGCGCGGTCGCGATAGACCTTGTGTACTTGCGGCTTGATCTCTTGCCACTGCCAATGTTTGCGCATGTAGGCGGTGTCGATCTCGTTGTCGAAGTGGCCGATGTTGCAGACCACACAGCCGCCGCGCAGCGCTTTGAGAATCTCGGCACTGCAGACATCGACGTTGCCGGTGGTGGTGACCACCAGATCAAAGGCGGCCAGGATGGCGCGGTCGACGCCGGCGTCGGGGTCGCCGCCCAGGTAGGGGGAAACCACCTCAAAGCCGTCCATACAGGCCTGCATGGCGCAGATCGGGTCGATCTCGCTGACGCGGACAATCATCCCCTCTTGGGCGAGCGACTGCGCCGAGCCTTTGCCGACGTCGCCATAGCCGATCACCAGCGCCTTCTTGCCCATCAGCAGGTGGTCGGTGGCGCGCTTGATGGCGTCGCTGAGACTGTGGCGGCAGCCGTATTTGTTGTCGTTTTTCGACTTGGTCACCGAGTCGTTGACGTTGATCGCCGGTACTTTGAGTTCGCCGTTGGCGAGCATTTCGTAGAGGCGGTGGACACCGGTGGTGGTCTCTTCAGTAATCCCGTGGACACGCTCCAGCACGGCGGGGTACTTCTGGTGCAGCAGCGCGGTCAGGTCGCCGCCGTCGTCGAGGATCATATTGGCATCCCACGGCTGGCCATCTTTGAGTACCTGTTGCTCGAGGCACCACTCGTACTCCTCCTCGGTCTCGCCTTTCCAGGCAAACACCGGAGTGCCGGCGGCGGCAATCGCGGCGGCGGCGTGGTCTTGGGTGGAGAAGATATTGCACGAGGTCCAGCGCACCTGCGCGCCGAGCGCCTCCAGCGTCTGGATCAGTACCGCGGTTTGAATGGTCATATGAATACAGCCTAGAATCTTGGCGCCAGCCAGCGGTTGTGCGGCGGCGTACTTGTCGCGCAGCGCCATCAGTGCTGGCATCTCGGTCTCGGCGATAGCGATCTCTTGGCGGCCGTACTCGGCGAGGCCGATGTCGGCCACTTTGTAGTCAATATTAAGGTCTAGTTGGGCATTCATGGTCTGCTCCTAAAGGGGTTGATTGGTGGTTCAAAGGGCGCGTTGTAGCAGCGCCGCACGGTCGGTTTGTTCCCAAGTAAAGTTGGCCAGCTCGCGGCCAAAGTGGCCGTAGGCAGCGGTCTCGCGGTAGATCGGCCGGCGCAGGTCGAGCATCTCAATCAGCCCGGCCGGGCGCAGGTCAAAGTGCTCGCGGACCAGCGCGACAATCTCGTCGTCACTGAGCTTGCCGGTGCCAAAGGTGTTGAGGCTAATCGAAGTCGGCTCGGCGACGCCGATCGCATAGGAGACCTGAATCTCACAGCGGTCGGCGAGCCCTGCGGCGACAATATTTTTGGCCACATAGCGGCCGGCGTAGGCCGCCGAGCGGTCGACTTTGGTGGGGTCTTTGCCGGAGAACGCGCCGCCGCCGTGGTGGGCCATACCGCCGTAGGTGTCGACGATAATTTTGCGCCCGGTCAGCCCGCAGTCGCCCATCGGGCCGCCGATAACAAACTTACCGGTCGGGTTGATGTGGTACTGGGTGTCGCCGTGCAGCCACTGCGCCGGCAGCACCGGCTCAATGATCAGCTCGCGCACCGCCGCCTGTAGGTCGGCCTGGGCGATGCTCTCGTCGTGCTGGGTCGACAGCACCACCGCATCGACCGCCACCGGCACGCCGCCCGCATAGCGCAGTGTCACCTGGCTCTTGGCGTCGGGGCGCAACCATTCCAGCGCGCCGCTCTTGCGCAGCTCGGCCTGCTTTTCAACTAAGCGGTGGGCGTAATAGATCGGCGCCGGCATCAACACCGGCGTCTCGTTGCTGGCATAGCCAAACATCAGCCCCTGATCGCCGGCGCCAATCTCTTTCTGTTCACCTTCGTCGACGCCACGGGCGATATCGCCCGACTGCTTGCCGATGGCGTTGAGCACCGCACAACTGCGGCCGTCGAAGCCGACCGCCGAGCTGTTGTAGCCGATCTCGCAGATGACGTCGCGAACAATCTCTTCAAGATCGACATAGGTGTTGGTGCGCACCTCGCCGGCGATGATCGCCATGCCGGTTTTGACCAGCGTCTCGACGGCGACGCGGGCGTGCGGGTCGTCTTTGATGATGGCGTCGAGCACGGCGTCGGAGATCTGGTCGGCCATTTTATCCGGGTGGCCCTCGGAGACCGACTCGGAGGTGAAAGTGGAGTATTGCGACATGTTCTGTCCTCTAAAAATAGCCGGTTAAGGGCTAGTGGTGCGCGGCTGTGGCGCGGGTAAATTGTCGTATTTGCACTCTAAAACCGTTGCGTTGCGCCAGGTAGAGGCTGGCCGCTGGCTGCAAGCCGGCTGCTGCGCACCACTCGTCGAGCGCCTCGGCGGCAAGCCCCAACCACAAATCACCGCAGGCGCTCTGCGCCCACTGCTGGTCGTGCTCGCAGAGCTCGGTAATGAGCAGTGAGCCGCCGGCGCTGAGCAGTGCCGCGGCGTCGGCAATAATTTGTGCCGGCGCGGCGTTGTGGTGCAGCACCATGTTCAGCGACACCAGGTCGGCCGCAGCGCTTGGCAGTACCGCGGCGCTGCTGTCGGCGTGCAGGTAGTCGATATTGGTGAGGCCAAACTCGGCGGTGCGCTGCTGGCAGGCGGCGAGCATTGGCGCGGCATTTTCCACAGCGACGACACGCTGGAAGTGGCGGCTTAGATAGGGCAGAAAATCGCCGTAACCGGGGCCGATCTCCACCGCGCAGCGACGCTCGCCAGCCACCTGTTCGCTGACAAAGCGCTCGACGCTATCGCCGTAGTCACGCCAGCTGGCGATCAGGTCTTGGTTGGCTTCAAAGCGCTCGGCGTTGTCTTGGAAAAACTGCCGCGAGCTGGCGCTGCGCTCGGCGTGAACAGCGTCGATGCGCTCTAACTGCTGCGGCGCTACCGCGAGCTGATCGACAGCGCGGTAGAACGCGCGCAAAAACTGCTCGACAGTGGCGTCGGCGTGGGCGATTTTGCGGCGGTAAAAAATACTGGTGGCTTCGCGCCGGGTTGCCACCAAGCCGGCGTTGGCGAGCAACTTGAGGTGGTGGCTCATGGTCGATTGGCGGGTGGCAAAAATCTGGCACAACTCCAGCACGCCGTAGGCGTTGTGGCGCAGCACGCGCAGTATCTGCATGCGCAGCGGGTCGCCGGCCGCTTTGCAGAGCTGGGTCAGGGCGTCGTCGGCAGGCGCCGCTGGCGCAACCGGGCTGTCGGGAGAGGTAACCATGAGTGCGACTGTAGCATAACGGGCATTATATCGAAATATTTTTATATAGAAATATTTCTATATACCGTCAGTCGACTCGCTGCACGTTTAGACTATTCGCCACTCAAATAGTGAATACATCGCTATTTGAACCGATATAATGGCACTTTTATTGTCTGCCCAGCCGCGCTGAGCGACAATAGTCGGCCATTTTTCGCGGTTTTTCGCATAGATCATTACACCACCCGCAAGCAGCGACAGGAGAACAGACATGGCTTCACGTAGAGAGTTGGCCAACGCCATCCGCGCCCTCAGTATGGACGCGGTTCAACAGGCCAACAGTGGCCACCCCGGCGCGCCGATGGGCATGGCCGATATCGCCGAGGTGCTGTGGAACGACTATCTCAGCCACGACCCCAGCGACCCGGCGTGGTGCAACCGCGACCGCTTTGTGCTCTCCAACGGCCACGGCTCAATGCTGCTCTACTCGCTGCTGCACCTGGCCGGTTACGATCTGCCGATCGAGGAGTTGAAAAACTTCCGCCAGCTGCACAGCAAAACCCCCGGTCACCCCGAGTACGGCTACGCGCCGGGCGTTGAGACCACCACCGGCCCGCTCGGCCAGGGCATCTCCAACGCCGTCGGCATGGCGCTGGCGGAGAAGATTCTCGCCGCCCAGTTCAACCGCGACGGCCACGCCATTGTCGACCACTACACCTACACCTTCCTCGGCGACGGCTGTCTAATGGAAGGCATCTCGCACGAGACCTGCTCGCTGGCCGGCACTCTGGGTCTGGGCAAGTTGATCGCCTTCTACGACGACAACGGCATCTCGATTGACGGCGATGTCGCTGGCGGCGAAGGCCAGCCCGGCTGGTTTACCGACGACACCCAGGGCCGCTTTGAATCGTACGGCTGGCAGGTGATTGCCGGCGTCGACGGCCACGACGGCGACGCCATCAAAGCGGCGATTGAGCAGGCCCGCGCGCAGAGCAACAAGCCGACGCTGATCATCTGCAAGACGGTGATCGGTTTTGGCTCGCCCAACAAGGGCGGCAAAGAGGATTGCCACGGCGCACCACTGGGTGCCGACGAAATTGCCCTGACCCGCGCCCAGCTCGGCTGGCAGCACGGCCCGTTTGAGATTCCCGCCGATATCGCCAGCGGCTGGGATGCCCGTCAGCGCGGTGCCGCCGCCCACGCCGCCTGGAGTGAGCGCTTTGCCGCTTACGCTGCCGCCCACCCCGAGCTCGCCGCTGAGTACAGCCGCCGCGTCAAAGGCGAACTGCCGGCCGACTTTATCGCCGGTGCCGACGCCTATATCGCCGACTGCCAAGCGAAGATGGAGAAGATCGCCTCGCGCAAAGCCTCGCAAAACAGCCTCAACGCCTATGGCCCGCTGCTGCCCGAGTTGCTCGGCGGCTCGGCCGACCTGGCCGGCTCCAACCTCACCCTGTGGTCTGGCGCCAAGGGTATCAGTGCCGACGACGCCAGCGGTAATTACCTCTACTACGGCGTGCGCGAGTTTGGTATGAGCGCAATCATGAACGGCATCGCGCTGCACGGGGGCTTTGTCAACTACGGCGCCACCTTCTTAATGTTTATGGAGTACGCCCGCAACGCCGTGCGTATGGCCGCGCTGATGAAGCAGCGCGCCATTTTTGTCTACACCCACGACTCGATTGGGCTCGGCGAAGACGGCCCCACCCACCAGCCGGTCGAACAGCTCAGCGCGCTGCGCAGCACCCCCAACTTGCACACCTGGCGCCCCTGCGACGCGGTCGAGTCGGCGGTCTGCTGGAAGAGCGCTATTGTCCGCAGCGACGGCCCCAGCGCGCTGGTGTTCAGCCGCCAAGGGTTGGCGCCGATGGCGCGCGATGCGCAGCAGCTGGCCAATATTGAACGCGGCGGCTATGTGCTGCGCGGCGCAGCGAATCCGCAGGCGCTGTTGATCGCCACCGGTTCAGAAGTTGAGCTGGCGATGCAGGCCGCCGAGCAGCTGGCCGCCGAGGGCGTCGAGGCACAAGTGGTGTCGATGCCGTGCGCCGAGCTGTTCGCCGCGCAACCGGCCAGCTACCGCGACAGCGTACTGCCGCCGGCAGTGCGCACCCGCGTCGCGGTTGAGGCGCTGCACGCCGACTACTGGTACAAGTATGTCGGCCTCGACGGCCGCGTGGTCGGTATGACCAGCTTTGGTGAGTCGGCGCCGGGTGATGTGTTGATGAAACACTTCGGCTTTACCGTCGACAACGTGGTGGCCGCGGTTAAAGAGAGCGCTGCGCAGGTGGCTGGCGCCTAAATGATCCGCCTGGCGATCAACGGATACGGGCGCATCGGTCGCTCGCTGCTGCGCGCGCTCTACGAGTCCGGTGCGCGCAGTCAGCTGCAGGTGGTCGCCATTAACGAGCCGGCCGACTGCCGCACCATCGCGCACCTGACCCGCTACGACTCCACTCACGGCCGCTTTCCCGGCGAGGTCAGTTATACCGACGACACCTTGGTGATCAATGGTGATCGCATTGTCGTCAGCCACTGCGAGGCGATCGGCGAAATCGACTGGTCGGCGGCCGGCGTCGATATGGTGCTCGAGTGCAGTGGCCGCTTCACCGACCGCGCCACCGCCGAGCAGCACCTGGCCAGCGGCGCTAAACGGGTGCTGTTTTCGCAGCCGGCCGAGGCCGATGTCGATGCCACCATCGTCTACGGCTACAACCACCACCAGCTCGCCGCGCTCAGCGAAAGCCAGCGGGTGGTGTCGGCGGCATCCTGTTCGACCAACTGTGTGGTGCCTGTGATCGATGTGCTGCAGCGCCAGTTCGGCGTTGAGGGCGGTGTCATCACCACCATACACTCGGCGATGAACGACCAACCGGTAATCGACGCCTACCACGCCACCGATCTGCGCAAGACCCGCGCCGCCATCCATTCGATCATCCCGGTCGACACCTCGCTGGGGCGCGGCATCGACCGTTTGATGCCGGCGTTGGCCGGTCGCTTTGAAGCGCAGGCGATGCGCGTGCCGACCATGAACGTATCGGCGATCGACCTGTCGGTACTACTTGGCGAAACCACGACCGTGGCCTCGATTAATGCGGCGTTGGCGGCCGCCGCTAGCGGCGAATATAGCGGTGTGCTCGGCTACACTGAAGAGCTGCTGGCCTCTTGCGATTTTAATCACGACCCGCGCAGCGGCATTGTCGACGCTGGCCAGACCCGGCTCAGTGGCCAGCGCCTCGCCAAGGTACTGATCTGGTTCGACAATGAATGGGGCTACGCCAACCGTATGCTCGACACCGCCCGCAGCTGGTACCAGCTGCCGGTGGCCAGCTAATTTTTACCTAACGGAGTGACCATGGCTGTTAAGTTAATGAGTGATTTTGAGCTGAGCGGACAGCGCCTACTGATCCGCGAGGACCTCAATGTGCCGATTAAAGAGGGCGCAGTGACCAGCGATGCGCGCATTCGCGCCGCGCTGCCAACGATTAAGTTGGCGGTTAGCGCCGGCGCCAAGGTGTTGTTAATGTCCCATCTCGGCCGACCGACCGAGGGTCAGCCGGAAGCGGTTTACTCGCTGGCGCCGGTGGCAGCGCACCTGGCGCAGCTGCTCGGCCAACCGGTGCGGTTGATCGACGACTGGCGCGGCGGTGTTGAGCTGGCCGACGGTGAGGTGGCTCTGCTCGAGAACGTACGTTTTAACGCCGGCGAAAAAGCTGACGACGAGCAGCTGGCCAGAGCCTACGCCAGCCTTTGCGATCTGTTTGTGATGGACGCCTTTGGCACCGCCCACCGCGCTCAGGCCTCCACCCACGGCGTGGCAAAATACGCCCCGGCGGCGTGTGCCGGGCCGCTGTTGGCCGGCGAGTTGGCGGCGCTTGAGAAGGCGTTGGCCAACCCGGCGCGGCCGCTGGTGGCGATCGTCGGCGGCTCCAAGGTGTCGACCAAGCTGCAGGTGCTGGAGGTATTGGCGGAAAAATGCGACCAGCTGATTGTTGGTGGCGGCATCGCCAACACCTTTCTGGCGGCCGCCGGCAAACCGGTCGGCAAGTCGCTCTGCGAGCACGAGCTGCTCGACACCGCCCGGGCACTGATGGCCAAGACCGCCATTCCGCTGCCGGTTGATGTGGTGGTCGGCAGTGAGTTTTCCGAGCAGGCGCAGGCGCGCACCATCAGCAGCGACGCGGTCGCCGCGGACGACATGATCTTCGATATCGGCCCTCAGTCGGCGGCCGAGCTGGCCGAGCTGCTCGCCAATGCCGGCACCATTATCTGGAACGGCCCGGTCGGCGTCTTTGAGTTTGACCAATTTGGCCGCGGCACCGAAGTGTTGGCGAAAGCGATTGGCGCCAGTGCCGCCTTCTCGATTGCCGGCGGTGGCGACACGCTGGCAGCGGTCGACAAATATGACATCGCCCAACAGATCTCCTACATATCGACTGGTGGCGGCGCATTTTTAGAGTATGTCGAAGGCAAAACGCTGCCAGCCGTGGCGGTGCTTGAGCAGCGCGCCAACCCGCCTAGCCAATAACCCTCTTACATAAGGAACCGACTGATGGCTCTTATCTCATTGCGACAACTTCTCGACCACGCCGCCGAGCACGGTTACGGCGTGCCCGCCTACAACGTCAACAACCTCGAGCAGATGCGCGCCATTATGTTAGCCGCCGAGCAGACCAATAGTCCGGTGATCGTGCAGGCCTCGGCCGGTGCCCGCAAATACGCCGGCGCCGCTTTTCTGCGCAGCCTGATCAGTTCAGCGATTGAAGAGTGGCCGCACATCCCGGTCTGTATGCACCAAGATCACGGCACCAGCGCGGCGGTCTGCCAGCGCTCGATGCAGCTCGGTTTCTCCTCGGTGATGATGGACGGCTCGCTCGGCGAAGACGGCAAGACGCCGACCAGTTACGACTACAATGTCGCCGTCACCCGCCGCGTGGTAGAGAACGCTCACGCCTGTGGTGTCTCGGTCGAGGGCGAGCTCGGTTGCCTCGGTTCGCTGGAGACCGGTCAAGCTGGCGAAGAAGACGGCATTGGTGCCGAGGGCACCCTCAGCCACGAGCAGATGCTCACCGACCCCGACGAGGCGATTGATTTTGTTCAGCAGACCGGCGTCGACGCGCTGGCGATTGCCTGCGGTACCTCGCACGGTGCCTATAAATTCACCCGGCCACCCACCGGCGACATTCTTGCCATCGACCGCATCGCCGCCATTCACAAAAAAATCCCCAACACCCACCTGGTGATGCACGGCTCGTCGTCGGTGCCGCAGGAGTGGCTGGCGATTATCAACCAGTACGGTGGCGAGATCCCCGAGACCTACGGCGTGCCGATTGAACAGATTCAGCAGGGTATTAAGCACGGTGTGCGCAAGGTCAATGTCGACACCGATCTGCGTCTCGCCTCGACTGGCGCTATCCGTCGCCACCTCGCCGAAAACCCCAGCAACTTTGACCCGCGTGCCTACTTCAAAGCCGCCAGCGACGCCATGCAGGCGATCTGCGCCGAGCGCTACAACGCCTTTGGCTCTGCCGGCCACGCCGACAAAATACGCCCGCTCAGCCTAGAGGCGATGGTCAGCTTCTACTCATGAAGTGGCTCGTCACAGGGCTGGCGCTGACCGTTGCCGCGCTGCCGGTGGCAGCGGCACCGGCGCCGGTGGAAGAGATTCGCCCCGGGATTTTGCGCGGTTACCTAGCGCCGCAGCAGCTGCCCGATGCCGGCGCACTGCTGCCGCCAGCGCCGCGTTACGACTCGCCGCAAGCGCACAGTGACCGCGAACAGGCGCTGTCGATGCTGGCACTGCAGGGCAGTCCGCGCTGGCAGCGCGCCGCCGTCGATGCTCAGCTGCAGTTCCCGGCAGCGCTGGAGAGTTTTCGCTGTGCGCTCGGCGTCGAGCTCAGCGAGAGCCGCACCCCCTATCTCTACCAGCTGACTCGGCGCACCCTCGCCGACGCCGGCTTGGCGACCTACAGTGCCAAAAATCGCTACCGCCGCGACCGCCCGTTTGAAGAGAATGGCGCACCGATCTGCACCCCGGGCGAACGCCAGCATCTCGCCGAGGACGGCTCCTACCCCTCCGGCCACACCGCTATCGGCTGGGCGTGGGCGTTGATCTACAGTGAGCTGCTGCCACAGCGCCGCGACCAGCTGCTGGCGCGCGGCTACCAGTACGGCGAGAGCCGTGCGGTGTGCAATGTCCACTGGGCCAGCGATATCAGTGCCGGACGTGTGGTCGGCAGCGCCGTAGTGGCAGCGCTGCACAGCAGTGCCGAATTCAGTGCCGACCTCGCCGCCGCCAAACGCGAATTGGCCAGCGCGCCAGTCGCTAGAGACTGTGACGATTGGGACCAGTTAGACGCTGAAGATCGCTCTGAGTAGGTAGAAAAACACGATCGCCAAGCCGGCGCCGGCCGGCAGCGTCACCACCCACGAGGTGAGAATCGAACCGATCACCCGCAGGTCGAGGGCGGCAATACCGCGCGCCAGCCCGACGCCAAGCACTGCCCCGACCAACGTGTGAGTGGTGGAGATTGGTAGTCCAGTGCCGGAAGCCAGTACCACTGTAGCAGCGGCGCCGAGCTCGGCAGCAAAGCCGCGGCTGGGGGTCAGCTCGGTGATCTTGCGGCCAATAGTGCCCATCACCTTGACCCCGTAGGTGGCCAGCCCGACCACGATGCCGAGGCCGCCGACCAGCAAAATCCACGACGGCATTGCCACTTTGGCCGAGATCGAGCCGCCCGACTGCACCACATTGACCACTGCTGCCAGCGGCCCGACCGCGTTGGCGACATCGTTGGAGCCGTGCGCAAATGCCATGGCACAGGCGGTAAAGACCATTAAAATGGCAAACACTCGCTCGACGTTGGCATAGCGGTCGCTGCCTTCGAGGCTCTGGTCGCGCTTGATGCGACTTAGCAGGTAGCTGCCAAACAGCGCCACGACAATGCCGACTACTAAGGCAATTAATAGACTATCGCCAAACGAGAGCGCTAACTGGTGATCTTTGAGTACATGCTTGAGCCCCTTGAGCAGGGTCACCATGGCGATTAAAAAACCGACCAAAAACATATAAAACGGCACGTAGCGTTTAGCGCGCTCAAACGGGTTGTCGTGGTCAAGAATCAGCCGCTGGACACTGCGAAAAAGCAGGTAAGAGAGGGTGCCGGCGAGCATCGGTGACACCACCCAGCTGGCGACGATATTGCCGACCTTGCCCCAGTTGACGGCATCGACATCGACGCCGACTGCGGCAAAGCCAACGATCGCACCGACGATGGAGTGGGTGGTCGAGACCGGCCAGCCATTGGCGCTGGCAATCGCCAGCCAAATACCGGCGGCCAGCAGTGCCGACATCATGCCGAACACGAGATCGTCGGGGTGATCGGCAAAAATTTCGGCGTCAATAATGCCCTTGCGAATGGTTGACGTCACCTCGCCACCGGCCAAATAAGCGCCGGCAAACTCGAACACCATGGCAATTAAAATGGCTTGTTTAACCGTTAGCGCGCGCGAGCCCACTGAGGTGCCCATGGCGTTGGCGACATCGTTGGCACCGATGCCCCAGGCCATAAACAGCCCAAACAGCGCGGCCAAGCCAATTAAAATTGTGCCGTAGGTGGTAAATAGTTCCATAGCTGCCTCTTCGCTGTCTGGCCGGTGTTACTTGGCCATTAAGAGTTCAAGGCGGTTGCCGATCGCCTTGGCGAGATCGGCGAGAGCGCCAATGTTGTCGATGGTGCTGTATAAAAACATGGCATCAATCGGGTTCATGTCGCTCTCCAGTGCGAAAAGACGGTGACGCAGGCTCTTTTCACCCTTGTCGACGCGCTGCTCCTGCTTGTCCAGCTCACGAATGAGCTTCTCTACTAACTTCACTTCCTGTCCGGTAAAGCCGGTCTCGAGTAGCTCGTCGAGCTCGTTGACGGCGACCAGAGCCTTGTCGCAGGCCAGTGCGCTGTTTTCGACAAAGGCGGTAAATTTCTTCTGCAGCGGCGGCGGCACTTGCAGTTGGCGACCGAGAATAATGCCGGCGATATCTTTCGCCTGGTCGGCAATATCGTCTTGAATGCTGATGATAGAGAGCAGATCACCGCGCGAGACCGGCATAAACAGGCTCTTGGGCATGTTCATGCGGAACTCTTTATTGATGCGGTCGGCTTCGTGTTCAGCGGCCGAGATCTCGGCGAAGATCTCCTCAGCCAGCGCCCAGTTATCGGCAAAAGCGGCGGCAAAAAACGCGTTGAGTTTGCTGGCGCAGAGCACTGATGCGGCCATGTGCAGCTGTAATGGTTTGATTGGCGAGGTGCCAAACAGACGGGCAAAGGGGTTGCTGGCGACCATAGAACTACCTAGCTGAAGGGGTGGGGATTAACCGCTATTTGTGTAGTGACAAATGATAGCGGTATTCTATACCCAGGCCAACGCTCGGCTGAGAAAATATTGCCGCGCTAGGCGTCGGCGTAGCGGTGGCGGTCGCCAATCCAGCGCGCCAGCAGCGGCTCGACCAGTTGCGGCGCCTGCTCGCGCAGCTGTTCGGCGGCGCGTCGGGCTTCGGGCAGCAGGTGGCCGTCGCGCTGTAGGTCGGCTATGCGCAGCTGTAACTCGCCGGTCTGGCGAGTCCCCAGCAGCTCGCCAGGGCCGCGCAGTTGCAGATCTTTTTCGGCAATGACAAAGCCGTCATTGGTGGCGCGCATGGTGCGCAGTCGCTCGGCGGCGATGCGTCCGAGTGGCGGCGCATAGAGCAGTACGCAGTGGCTCACTGCGCTGCCGCGGCCGACCCGACCGCGCAGCTGGTGCAATTGCGACAGCCCGAGGCGTTCGGCATTTTCAATTATCATCAGGCTCGCGTTGGGGACATCGACGCCGACCTCGATCACTGTGGTGGCCACCAGCAGGCCAATCTCGCCGGCCTTAAACTGCGCCATAATCTCGCTCTTCTCGCTCGGTTTGAGCCGCCCGTGGACCAGCCCGATGGTCAGCTCCGGCAGCTGCAGCTGCAGCTCGGCGGCCGTCGCTTCAGCGGCCTGGGCGGCCAGACTCTCCGACTCCTCAATGAGTGTGCAGACCCAGTAGGCTTGGCGGCCGTCGTGGCAGGCGGCGCGCACCCGCTGCATGACGTCGCTGCGGCGCAGCTCGGCCAATGCCAGAGTCTCCACGGCGGTGCGCCCTGGCGGCAGCTGGTCGATCACCGAGCAGTCGAGGTCGGCGTAGGCGCTCATCGCCAGCGTGCGCGGTATCGGCGTGGCGGTCATGATGAGCTGGTGCGGCACGCTGCCAGCGTAGCCTTTGCGCCGCAGGATAAGCCGCTGCTCGACACCAAAGCGGTGCTGCTCGTCGATGATGGTCAGCCCCAACTTGGCAAACACCACCTCCTCTTGGAACAGTGCGTGTGTGCCGACCACCAACTGCGCAGTGCCGTCGGCGACGCTGGCCATCTGCAGCTGTCGCGCTTTCCCTTTCTGTTTGCCACTCAGCCAGCCGATGCGGATGCCGAGCGGCGTCAACCAGCTGCTGAGGGTGTCGCGGTGCTGTTCGGCGAGGATCTCGGTTGGCGCCATCAGCGCCACCTGGTAACCATTGCCAATCGCCTGCAGCGCCGCCAGTGCCGCCACTACGGTCTTGCCAGAGCCGACATCGCCCTGCAACAGCCGCAACATCGGTTTGGCCGCTGCTAAATCGGCGGCTATCTCTGCCACCACGCGCTGCTGCGCGGCGGTCAGCGCAAATGGCAGCTGGTCGTTAAACTGCTGGCAGAGCTGTGGCTGGGCCGCCAGCGGCGGTGCGGCGTAGCTCTGCACCCGCGCGCGCAGCTGCAACATACTCAGCTGTTGGGCAACCAGCTCTTCGATCACCAGCCGCTGCTGGGCGGGGTGTTCACCGCTGCTGAGCAGGCCCTGGTCGGTGGTGGCGGGCGGGCGATGCAGCAGCTCGAGTGCCTGCAATAGCGAATAGCGGCTGCTGGCGGCGGGGAGCAGCGTTGCCGGCAGCAGGTCGGCGAGGCCGCGCCCTGGGTGGTCCTGCTGGGTTAGACGCTGCAATGCCTGTTGGCAGAGATCGCGCAAGCGCAGCTGGGTGATGCCTTCGCTGGCTGGGTAGATCGGCGTCAGCCGCTGCTCTAGCGGCGCTGGCGCAGTGCTGGTGAGCAGTTGGTACTCCGGATGGTAGAGCTCCAAGCCGGCGCTGCCGCGGCGTACTTCACCATAGCAGCGCAGTTTGACTCCCGCCGTTAACTGCTGCTGTTGGGCACGATTAAAGTGAAAAAAGCGCAGCGTCACCACACCGGTACTGTCTTGTAAGCGGCAGACCAGGCTGCGGCGGCGGCCGAAGACGATATCGGCAGCGCGCACCTCGCCCTCGATGACAACCTCCATGTTGGGCTGCAGACCGCCAATTGGGCTGATTTTAGTGCGATCGATATAGCGCAGCGGCAAGTGAAAGAGCAGGTCTTGCAGTGTCTTCAGACCAAATTGCTCCAGCTTGGCGGCCAGTTGCGGACCGACCCCGCGCAGCACGCTCACCGGTTGCAGCGCTGCGGTGGCGGCGCCGCTGGTGTTGCGCAGTGACAGGGTGCCTTTAGTCGTCATCTACGGCTGGCCGCCGAGCTGTTTGGCGAGATCGGTGGCGAGGATGGCGTTGCGCAGCGCATCGATGGCGCGGTGGCGCGGAAAGCTGGCGCGCCAGGCCAAGGCGGTGGTGCGCTGGGGAATGCGGCCGCTGCTGTCATCAAAGGGCCGGGTGACCAGCTCGCCACTGCGGTAGCTCTCGTTGAGCGCGGCGCTCTGCGGCAGAATTGTCACCCCCAAGCCGGAGGCGACCATATGCCGCAACGTCTCCAGCGAACTGCCCTCGGTCATGGTGTGGATGCCGGTCTCCAGCGCTGCTGGATTGGGCGCCAGCTCCGGCAGCGTCTCGAGTATCTGGTCGCGAAAGCAGTGCCCCTGGCCGAGCAGCAGCAGATTTTCACCGGCCAGCTGCTCAGGTGTTAACGCCGCGCAGCTAGCCAGCGGGTGTTGGGCCGGCAGCAGCACCACAAACGGCTCGCTGTAAAGTGGCTGCACCACTACATCGGGCTCGTGAAACGGCAGTGCCACGACAATCACATCGACCTCGCCGTTGCGCAAACGCTTGCGCAACGTGGCGGTATAACCCTCTTCGATGACCAGCGGCATCTGCGGTGCGGCGGCCTGCAACTTGGGGATAAAATGGGGGAACAGATAGGGCCCTATGGTAAAAATAGCGCCCACCTGCAGCGGCTGGTTGAGCTGGTCGTGGCCCTCGCTGGCGATATCTTTAATTGCCGCAGCGGCATCCAGAACGCGGTTGGCTTGGGCAATAACGCGCTCGCCGGTGGGGGTGGCGCGCACGCTACTTTTGGTGCGCTCGAACAGCTCTACGCCAAGTTCGCTCTCGAGCTTTTTAACGGCAATACTCAGCGTGGGCTGGCTGACATGGCAGCGCTCAGCGGCCTGGCCAAAATGTTGGCAGTGAGCCAAGGTGACGATGTAGCGCAGTTCGGTTAAGGTCATGCGGGGTTCCCGGCGGGTAGGTTAATTAATAGTTTATTTATATCAAATAGAGGGTAGCCATTGAAAGTGCTTTTAGTGGGATTTGGCGATATTGCCGCGCGGGTGGCGGCGCAACTGCCGGCCTCCGCAGCGGCTGTGGGGTTGCGTCGCACTCCCAGCGCTGCGCCCGGCCACAGCGGTGTTGCCGCGCTCGAGCTGCGCGCAGTCGATGCCAGTAAAGCGGATGCGCTGGCGGCGGTGCTTACCGAACCGTTCGACTATGTTGTCGCGACACTCACGCCGAGCGCCATGAGCGAAGCGGGTTACCGCGCCAGCTACCTGGCGGTGGCCGAAAATCTGGCGGCGCTGCTGCCACAGCACCCTTCGTTGCGGCGGTTGTTGTGGGTCTCTAGCAGCAGTGTCTACGGCGACCAACGCGGTGATCAGTGGGTCGACGAACAGACCGCGGCCGAGCCGCAGCGCGCCACCGCCAAAGTATTGCTGGCCGCCGAGCACGCTCTGGCGGCGCTGCCCTGCACGGTGTTGCGCTTCTCTGGCATCTACGGTCCGGGTCGCCATCGGTTGTTGCAGCTGGTGCGGGCCGGTGGGCCGCTGCCGGGGGCTCCGGAGCAGTGGAGCAACCGCATTCACAGTGATGATGGCGCCGGTTTTATCGCTCATCTAATCGCCGCGCAGTGGCGCGGCGAGAGGTTGGCGCCGCTCTACATTGTCAGCGACCAGCAGCCGGCGCCGCTGGGTGAGGTCTGGCAGTGGTTGGCAACACAACTGGGCTGCGCGCAGCCGCTGGCGGCGCCACAGCAGAGCAGCGGGCGCGGTGGCAAACGGCTGCGCGCCACATTGATGCAGCAGAGCGGGTACACCCTTCGCTACCCCAGTTACCGCGACGGCTACGCCGCGCTACTCGCGGCAGAGCGGAGCTAGAGGACAAGGATACCGTCCATTTCGACGGCGGCGCCCTTGGGCAGCTGGTTGATGCCGATCGCCGCACGGGCCGGATAAGGGGGTTGGAAATACTCGGCCATCACAGTATTGACGGTGGCGAAGTTGTCGAGATCGGTGAGATAAATATTGAGCTTGACGATCTTCTCCAGCGAGCCACCGGCGGCGCTGCAGACGGCGGTGAGGTTGTCGAACACTTGCCGCACCTGCGCCTCAATCGAACTGTCGACCAGCGTCATGCTGATTGGGTCGAGCGGGATCTGACCAGACAGGTAGACGGTGTTGTCGACCTTGACCGCCTGCGAGTAGGTGCCGATGGCGGCTGGGGCATGCTCGGTAGAAATAATCGCTTTGTTGGTCATAACAGGGCTCCAATGGGTGCGACAAGCGCCGCTAAAGGTAGTTAATTGCGGCTGCGGGCGACTCGCCGCACCGCGGTTAAGGCGCGCACACGGCGCAGAATATTGGCCAAATGGCGGCGGTCGCGGACCGTCAACTGCAGGTCGATGATGGTGGTGTAGGCGTCGCGGTCGGTGGCGCTGATATGCTCGATGGTTGAGTCTTGTTCAGTAATCCGCGAGGCCAGCGTGGCAATAAAGCCACGCTCGGGAGTCGCCTCGACCTTGAGCTGCACCGAAAACTCGGCGTTGACCGAGTTGGACCAGCTCAGCGGCATGCAGCGCTCGGCATTGCGGCGGATGTCGGTGAGGTTGTGGCAGCTGTCGATATGTACCACTAGCCCTTTGCCGGTGGAGAGGTGGCCCATAATCGGGTCGCCGGGAATCGGCCGACAGCAGCGCGCGTACTGCAGCAGGAGTCCCTCGGCGGCGTCGATGACCACCGGCAGCGGTTGCGGGTCGCTGTCGCTAAATTGTTGTTTGGGCAGCAGCAGTTTGGCCACCGCCAGCGGCACCCGGTTGCCGAGTCCAATCTGCTGCAACACCGACTCAAAAGTGCTGGCGTTGCTCTCGGTTAGCAGCCGCTTGATTTGCGATTTTTTCAGCTGTTTGTAACTGGTGCCGTAACGGCCCAGCGCCTGGTCGAGCATGCGCTTGCCAAGATCGACCGACTCGTCGTGCTGCTGGCTCTTGAGCCAGTGGCGGATGGCGCTGCGCGCCTTGGCGGTGACGACAAAGTTGAGCCAGGTGGGGTTAGGCTGAGCGCCGTCGGCGCGGACAATTTCGATGCGCTGGCCGCTCTGCAATGGCTCAGAGAGCGGCGTCAGCTGGCCGTCGACACGGCAGGCGATGCAGCTGTCGCCAATGCGGGTGTGCAGGGCGTAGGCAAAGTCGACAGCGGTCGATTTGGCTGGCAGCTCAATAATTTTGCCCTTGGGGGTAAACAGGTAGATCTCGTCGGGGAACAGGTCATTTTTGACGTGCTCGAGAAACTCCACCGAGTCGCCAGCTTGGCGCTGCATGTCGAGCAGCCCCTGCACCCAGCGCGCTGCCCGTTTTTCGCTGGCCTCTTTGCTCTGTGCGCTCGACTTGTACTCCCAGTGGGCGGCGATGCCGTAGTTGGCCATGGCATCCATCTCGGCGGTGCGGATCTGCACCTCGATGACCACGCCGTGCAAGCCCACCAGCACCGTGTGCAAGCTCTGGTAACCGTTGGCTTTGGGAATGGCGATGTAGTCCTTAAACTCGCCGGGCACCGGCTTGTAGAGGTTGTGCACCACACCCAAGGCGCGGTAGCAGTCGTCGACGTTGTCGACGACGATACGCAGCGCAAACACGTCCATAATGTCGCGAAACGATTTTTTCTTTTCGCGCATTTTGCGGTAAATGCTCCACAGATGCTTTTCGCGGCCGTGCACGCTGCCGCCAATCTGCTCCTGTTCGAGCCGTTTGCCAATCGACAGGCGAATATCTTCGATCAGCTCGGTGCGGTTCTGTTTGGCCGCTTTCAGTGCCTCGCGCAGCCGGCGGTGGCGCAGCGGGTACATGGCGGCAAAACCGAGGTCTTCAAATTCTAGACGGATATCGTTGATGCCCAAACGCTGCGCAATAGGTGCATAAATCTCAAGAGTTTCACGGGCAACGCGGCGTTTTTTAGCGGCGTCCAGCGCCCCTAGGGTGCGCATGTTGTGCAGGCGGTCAGCCAGCTTTACCAGCACCACACGGATGTCGCGCGACATTGCCAGGGTCATCTTTTGGAAGCTCTCGGCCTGGCGCTCGGCCTTGGTCTGAAACTCGATGCCGGTCAGCTTGCTGACGCCGTCGACCAGTTCAGCGACATCGCGGCCAAAACGGCGGCTGATCTGCCCTTTGGTGACACCGGTATCTTCAATAACGTCGTGCAGCAGCGCAGCCATTAGGCTCTCGTGGTCGAGATGCATATCGGCGAGAATGTGGGCCACCGCCAGCGGATGGGTGATGTAGGCGTCGCCCGAGGCGCGCAGTTGGCCGCGGTGGGACTGTTCAGAGAAAACGTAAGCGCGCTCGATGGCGCGCACCTGTTTAGGTTCGAGATAGGCGGAGAGCTTGGCGGTGAGGACCTCAATGGTCAAGGCTGGGCGCTCCGCATGTCGAGGGGGTTCGGCAGTGGTTACTCGGCCTCGGCAACAATACCGCCGGCCAGTTCAGCGGCCAGTGCAGCGGTCAAGTCATCTAGGGCCAGAGCGTCCTCGGCGGCGACAATTTCAAAGTCCTGCTCGACTTCGGTGAGAATATCGGGGGTGACAAAGCCCTCTTCAATTTCGCGCAGGGCAATTACGGTGGGCTTGTCGTTCTCTTCTGGCACCATCGGCTCGCGACCCTCGACAGCGATTTGACGAGCGCGCTTGGCACCCACCAGAACGAGTTCAAATCGGTTCTCAACGTGGTCGAGACAATCTTCTACAGTAATGCGAGCCATGGGATCTCCGGCAAAAAAACGAGCTATCAAAGGTTGGGCAAACAGCCACAGGACCGCCTATTTTAGCCGGCTTGGGCTGCTACCACAACTGTTACAGCTCGGTCAGCTCTTGCAGTAGTGCGCTGTGGCGCTGTTGCTGCAGCGGCAGCGCCAAGCGCTGCGCGCAGACAATGGCGCCAAGCTCCGCGAGCGCTTGCTCAAATTGATCGTTGATGACCAGATAGTCGGCGGCACCGTAGTGACGCATTTCGTCCTGCGCCGCCGCCACTCGCGCCTCAATCACTTGCACACTGTCTTGGCCGCGCTGATCCAGACGCTGGCGCAATGCCGCCAGCGAGGGGGGGAGAATAAAAATACTGACCGCGGCTGGGTAGAGCTGACGGATCTGCTCAGCACCTTGGTAGTCAATCTCCAAAATGACATCGCAGCCGCCGGCGAGGGTGTCGTCGACCCAGCGCTTGGAGGTGCCGTAAAAGTTGCCGTGCACCTCGGCCCACTCGAGAAATTCGCCGGCGCGGCGGCTGTCGTTAAAGGTGACGCTGTCGGTGAAATGGTAGTCGACGCCGTCCACTTCACCGGGGCGCGGTACCCGCGTGGTGTGCGAAACCGACACCGTAATGTTGCCAAGCTGCTGCAGCAGGGCCGCCACCAAGCTGGTTTTGCCGGCGCCAGAGGGGGCGGAGATAACAAACAGAGTGCCGCTGCTCATAGAGTGTATTCGCTTATGAAAAGTTGCCTTATTCTACTCAAAAGGCAGCGGCCAAGGATAGTGCAAGCGCCGCAACTGGACCTGCGTCACAAACAAAGACAGTCGCCTCGAAAAAACTATAAATGAATAACTGGTAAGCCTGCAGTGTCAGGCGCATCGGACCCAAGCGCTATCTGTGGAATCCATACAGTAGGGAAACAACAAGCGAAAGTTTACTCAATATTCTGGATCTGCTCGCGCATTTGCTCAATGAGTACCTTCAGCTCAACCGACACCTGCGTGGTGAGGCTAGCCAGCGATTTTGAGCCCAGTGTATTGGCTTCGCGGTTTAGCTCTTGCATTAAAAAGTCGAGTCGCCGACCGCTCGGTTTTTTGTCGGCCAGGGCGCGGCGTATTTCGGCGATGTGGGTGTCGAGGCGGTCGAGCTCTTCGTCGACGTCAGCGCGGTTGGCGATAATCACCATCTCCTGCTCTAGCCGCTGCTGGTCGAGTTCGGCGGCAAACTCGGCGAGTTTGCTGCGCAGCCGCTGGCGCTGCTGGTCGAGGATGCTGGGTAGCTCACTGCGCACCAGTTGCAGTTGTTCGCCAATGGCGACTAGCCGCTGCTCAATCAGTTCGGCCAGTTTGTCACCCTCGCGCTGACGGGCTGCAATAAGCTGTTCTACGGTGGCGGCAAAGGTCTCTTTAACTGCCGCTAGCAGCTGTTCGGCCTCGACTTGTTGCTCTTTTATGACTCCCGGCCAGCGCAAGATATCTAGTGCCGACAAGGGCGCGGGGTTGGCCATATTGGCGGCGAGCTGCTCGGCCAGCTTGAGGTACTGTTGCGCCACCTGCAGGTCGGCACTGATGCCGCCCTCGCCTTGGTTGTAGGCCAACGACAGCGAGATGTCGAGCTTGCCGCGGGTGAGCTTTTGCCGAGCCAGTTCGCGCAGTGCCATCTCGCTGGCGCGAACGGTGTCGGGCATACGAAAGTGCGTCTCTAGGTAGCGGCTGTTGACCGAGCGCAGCTCGCAACTGATTGCCCCCCAGGGGTAGTCGATGGTGTGGCGGGCGAAGGCGGTCATACTGCGTGGCATAGCGGTTTACTCGTTGAGCGCAAAAAGGAGCGTTATTCTAACAAAGTTATCGCCGCGGCTGAGTGCTGTGTGGCGGAAGTTTGCTACAATCGCGCGCTCATCTGCTGGGCCTCTGGGCCGGCATGACATTAGCGCTTGAAAAAGGTATTGGTTATGGCTCGTCCCAGCGGTAGACGCGCGGAGCAACTCCGCCCGGTGAAGATTACTCGGCACTACACGGTTCACGCCGAGGGCTCGGTACTGGTTGAGTTTGGCGATACCAAGGTGATCTGCACCGCGTCGGTTGAGCCGGGTGTGCCGCGCTTTTTGCGCGGTAGCGGCCAGGGTTGGGTTACCGCTGAGTACGGTATGTTGCCGCGCTCAACCGGCTCGCGCATGGGCCGCGAGGCGGCGCGTGGTAAGCAGGGTGGCCGCACCCAAGAGATCCAGCGGCTGATTGGTCGCTCGCTGCGCGCCGCGGTCGATTTGAAAAAGCTCGGTGAGGTGACCATCACTGTCGATTGCGATGTGATTCAGGCCGATGGCGGCACACGCACCGCGGCAATCACCGGCGCCTGTGTGGCGCTGGTCGATGCCCTCAACCACCTGCAGCGCAAAAAGTCGCTCAAAGCCGATCCGCTCAACTGCATGGTAGCTGCGGTGTCGGTGGGCATCTATAACGGTGAGCCGGTGCTGGATTTAGACTACGCCGAAGACTCCAGTGCCGAGACCGATATGAATGTGGTGATGACCAGCGCTGGTGGTTTTATTGAGGTGCAGGGCACCGCCGAGGCGGCGCCATTTAGTGCCGATGAGATGACGGCGATGATGGCGTTGGCGCAAAAAGGCATTGCAGATTTAGTCCGCGTCCAGCAGATGGCTTTGGCACAGGGGTAACCGAGAGTATGAGCGACTACAAAGCACAATTTATCGACACCGCACTGGCCAGTGGCGCGCTAAAATTTGGCGAGTTCACCCTCAAGTCTGGCCGGCTGTCGCCCTACTTCTTTAACGCCGGGCAGTTCTACACCGGTCGCGCGCTGGCCACCTTGGGGCGCTGCTATGCGGCGGCTATTGTTGACTCGGGTATCGAGTTTGATGTGCTGTTTGGCCCCGCCTACAAGGGCATAACACTCGCCGCTGCCACCGCGGTGGCATTGGCCGAGCAGCACAACCGCGATGTCCCCTACTGCTTTAACCGCAAAGAGGCTAAAACCCACGGTGAGGGCGGTGTCATGGTTGGCGCGCCACTGACCGGCCGGGTCTTAATCATTGATGATGTGATTACCGCCGGCACCGCTATCCGCGAAGTGATGGCGATTGTCGAGGCCGCCGGCGCCAGCGCCGCCGGCGTGGTGATCGGCCTAGACCGCAAAGAGCGCGGCCAGGGCGCGCTGTCGGCGATCCAAGAGGTGGAGCAGCAGTTTGCCCTCAAGGTGGCCAGCATCGCCAGCGTCGACGACATTGTCGACTATGTAGCCGACCGCGCCGAGCTGGCGCAGATGGTGGCGCCGATGCAAGCCTATCGCGCCGAGTACGGGGTTTAAGCGCCGCTCACCACCACCAGCGCATCGATACTGGCATCGAGCAGTAGCGCCCGCAGTAGCTGTTGCTGGCTCGGCGCCCACCCAGTCCAGCGGCTGCCGTCGCTGAGTAATACCTGCGAGTTGTGCAGCAGTGCGCACTGCAACCCCTGCTGATGAAACTGCTGCCAGCGCTGTTTGGCTGCGGTTAACTGCTGCGGGCTGAAGTACTCAATCGGGATCACCCCACCATCGGGCAGGTAGCTGTCTAGAAAGGTGCTCAGATAGCTGCGCGAAATGGCAGCACCACAAAATTGCGGGGTAAAGTTCACCTCGTTAATCGCCGCGCCGCTCTGGTGCCAAGGTTGGCTTATATCGGTGGTGATTAGATCGATGCCGGCAATCTCCAACCCAAATGCGGCAGTGGCTTTAAGTGCCAGCGCAACGTTGTCTGGGTGTACCCGCTGGGTCATATCTTCATCGATACCGCCGGCATCACTCGACTCTATTGGCCGCAGCGTGACGCGCTGTCCGGCTGCCGGCACGGTGTCGCCGGAGAGCCCCAGCGCCGCGAAGTGTTGGGCGGTGGCGGTATCGAACGGTGGGCGCTGCTCGCGCAGCCACGGCGGCAGTAAGCGCTGTTGCTGGTAGGCTGCAGTGGTTAGCGCTGCGAGGGTGTCGAAGCCGTTGCCGGTCACCGCTATAGGGTGTCTGGCTACGCAGTAGAGCAGTTGGCCATTGGCGACAAACAGACGGTGGCAGACCCCCGGCAGCTGCTGTTCTACCAGCACCGAATCGGCCGCGGCGGCAGCTTGCGCCCGCGTCAAGGCTGCGCTTAGAGCGTCGGCATCGCGCAGGTTTACGCTAATTCCTTCGCCGCGCTCGGCTGCTACCGGTTTGACCACCAGTGGCCAGCCCAGCAGTTGCGTAGCCTGCTGGGCCTGCTCGGCGTTGTTGACTAAGGCGTGCCGCGGCGCCGGCAGCGCCATCTGACGCAACAGCTGTGCAGTGGCCCATTTGTCACTGGCCAGTTTAGCGCCAAGCACGCTGTCGCGGTCCGAGGCGCTGTTGCGAATTTTGCGTTGGCGGCTGCCGCAGCCGAGCTGATAGATGCCCGCGCCCAAATGCAAGTAAGGTATTCCGGCCGCGGCGATGGCGCGCAGTAGCGGTACCGTCGCCGTACCACTGAATAGCCCGCGCCGCAGCTGCGGCAGCTTTTCGTTTTGCAGGTAATCCATCAGTGCAATTTGGTTGGCTTCATTGCGCGGCGTCGAAAGTGCGTGTTGGCAGATCTCCAGCGCCGCCAGCAGTGGCTCGGTGACCGCGCTGAGCGGGAAATTGGCCAGCTGCGGCAGGCGCAGTTGCAGTGCTAGCTGGCCCGTGTCGGTGGTCGCTGTGTCGACTACTCGGGCACAGCGGAACAGCGGCAGACCGGCGGCATTTTGCAGTGCCACCGTTAGTTGCAGGGCGGCGCGCAAAAAACCAGCGGTATCGCGGTTGCTGCCCTGAGCGCTGATCTCAACCGGCAGCGGTTCAACCTGTAGCGCACTGTCGAGCCACTGCTCCAGCAGCGCAAAATCACCACTTGGCGCTGCAATATGCAGCGTTAACTCGGCGTCGGCGCTGTCGTCGATAAGTCGTTGCAGCGGGGTGGTGCTATCGCGATCGCCCGCCATAAGGACGCTCCTTGCAAGCTAAAGCGGCTCGAAAAGTGTTGCCCGCGGTTCTCGCGAATGAATTTTTGGTAACGGCGTTCAGCCGTGACGCAGACCGCGATCGAGTACCGGCCACTGCTCGCGCCACGTTTGGCTGGGAAGTGCCTTAAAGCGGCTGCGCACAAACTGGCTAATTTTCCCCTCGGCGCTGGCCAGCAGCAGATTGGCGGCGGCGCTGGGTGGCAGTTGCAGTTTTAGCCCATCGCGAATTTCCGCCTCGCGCAGCAGCTGCCGCAGCTGCGCCTCTATGCGTTCAAACAGCTGCTCTACCCGCTCGTGGAGGCGCTCGGTCTCGCCGGTGAGGGCGTCGCCGTTGAGAATGCGGGTAATGCCTGGGTTGCGCTCGGCAAACGTCACCAGCAGAGTGAGGATAGTGCCGCACTGCGCGAGAGCATCGCCGGGCTCGCGGGCGAGCGTGTTGATGCGCCCCAGTAGCGCCTCTTCGACAAACTCAATTAACCCCTCAAACATACGCGTCTTGCTGGGGAAGTGGCGGTACAGCGCCGCTTCCGAGACGCCGACGTCGGCGGCTAGTGCGGCGGTGGTGATGCGCCCGCCAGGGGCATTTTGCAGACGGCTGGCCAGTGCTTGGAGGATATCGTCTTTGCGTGAGCTGCGCGCGGTCATGCCGGTAGTCCTGTGTCGGTGGTGGTGGGTTCTTGGTCGGTAATCAGCGTGCCGACCCCCTCGTCGGTAAATATCTCTAGCATCACCGCGTGCTCGACGCGGCCGTCAATGATATGGGCGCTGGCTACCCCGGTTTTAACCGCGTCGAGGGCGCAGCGGATTTTGGGCAGCATGCCGCCGTAAATGGTACCGTCGGCGATCAACTCATCGACTCGGGCGGTGGTCAGGCCGGTGAGCACTTCGCCCTGTTTGTCTTGCAGTCCGGCGACGTTGGTGAGCAGCATCAGTTTCTCAGCGCAGAGCACTTCGGCAATTTTGCCGGCGACTAGATCGGCGTTAATGTTGTAGCTGTTGCCACTCTCGTCGACGCCGATCGGCGCAATGACCGGGATGTAACCGCCAGCCACCAATAAATCGATTACAGAACGGTCGACCGCGGCGACCTCACCGACTTGGCCGATGTCGATAATTTCAGGTACCGCCATCTCCGGAGTCTTGTGCGACACCTTGAGCTTGCGGGCGCGGATCAACCTGCCATCTTTGCCGGTGAGGCCAAAGGCGTTGCCGCCGGCGCTGTTGATTAAGTTGACAATATCGCCATTGACGGTGGCGCCGAGCACCATCTCCACCACGTCCATGGTTTTGCTGTCGGTGACGCGCATACCGTTGACAAACGACGACTCGATCGCCAGTTTATCAAGCAATTGGCCAATTTGTGGGCCGCCGCCGTGCACTACCACGGGGTTGATGCCGACGGTTTTCATCAGCACGATATCGCGCGCGAAGCTGCGTTTAAGCGCTTCGTCGACCATGGCGTTGCCGCCGTATTTAATGACCACAGTTTTGCCTTGAAAGCGCTGAATGTAGGGGAGCGCTCGCGAGATCACTTCGGCGGTGTGGGTGGCTTCGGTGCGACTTAAAGACATACGGGTAAGTACTCATCAATGTGGGTTAAATGGGGGCGCAACTGCTGGGCAAATTGCTGCTGAATAGTGTTGAGCTCGGCGCTAGTTTGCGCCTCAAAGCGCAGCGTTAGGGCGGGACCGGTATTCGATGCGCGCACCAGCCCCCAGCCGTGGGCAAAGTCGGCGCGCAGGCCGTCGAGCAGGTTGATCTGGGCGCTGTCGAAGCGGGCCTGTGCAATAAACTGTTCCATCACTGCAAATTTTTCACTGTCGGCGACTGGCACCAGTATCTCATCGCTGCTGTAGCTTTGCGGTAGCTCAGCTACCGCTTGTTGAAGCGAGCAGCCGCGCTGGTCGAGCAGTTGTAACAGCCGCGCGCCGGCATAGAGGCCGTCGTCGAACGGATACCAGCGGTCGGGAAAAAAGAAATGGCCAGAAAACTCGCCGGCCAGTGCGGCCTGGTGCTGCGCCACGGCGCGGCGCACAAAAGCGTGGCCGGTCTGGCACTGCGCGGCGACACCACCAGCCTCTGCCACTAGTGCAGCCAGCTGCTGGCTGCATTTAATATCGTAGACGACGCTGGCGCCGGGCTGTCGCGCCAGCAGTTGTTGGGCGAACAGCATCAACAGCCGGTCGGGCCAGACAATGTTGCCCTCGCCACAGACTGCCACTAAGCGATCGGCGTCGCCATCAAACGCCAAGCCGAGTTCGGCGCGCTCAGCCACGACCGCGGCGCGCAACTGCGCCAGATTGGCGGGGTCGGCGGGGTTGGGCGGGTGGCCGGGAAAGTGGCCATCGACCTCGCCGTTGAGCACAGTGAGTCGCATGCCGAGCCGCTCAAACAGTTGGCGGGCAAAGGGGGCGGCGACGGCGTTGGCGGTATCGATAACAATGTGGCGCGGCCGCAACGGGGCGCTGTCGGTGAGATCGGCAACTACCCTGTCAAGGTAGCGTGCACTGATTTCGCCGCGCTGCAGTCGGCCACCGCGCGCCGGGCTGAACGACGCCGACTGTACGCTCTGCGCCAACCGTTGCAGCTGCTCAGCAGTGGCCACTGCTTGGCCAAAGTAGAGCTTGAAGCCGTTGTCGCTGGGCGGATTGTGGCTGGCGGTGACCATCGCACCGCCGGCGCAGTCGGGGTCGTTTTGTATGGCGAAGTTGACCATCGGCGTCGGCACCGCGCCGAGATCGACCACATTGCAGCCACTCGAAACCAACCCCTCGGCCAGCGCCGCTGCCAGCGCCGGGCTAGTGAGACGCTGATCGCGGCCGAGGTAAAAGCGCTGCCGGCGGCGCTCGCCGAGCTCTATGGCCAGTGCCTGGCCGAGCGCAGTGGCAAACGGCGACGACAGCTGCTCGGGGCCGCTGCCGGCGCGGCCGCGCAGGTCGTAGCGGCGGAAAGCGGGATGGCGGGTCGCGTCGGTCACAGCGTCAACGAGCTGCCAGCAGCTGCGCAAAGTGGTCGATCAAGTCGCGCGCCAACTGCCCTTTGCCGCGCTTGTCGAAGGTCAGGCTGCGCTCGGAGGTGTAGACGGTAACCTCATTGTCATCGCTGTTAAAACCGATATCGCTGCGGCCGACATTGTTGGCGACAATGGCGGTCAACCCTTTGGCGGCCAGTTTGCCGCGCGCGTATTGCTCGAGCTGTTCGGTTTCGGCGGCAAAGCCGATGGCGCACAGCTGCGGAAACGCGGTGGTGACAGCAGCGACGATATCGGGGTTTTTCACTAACGCAAGCGCCATCTGCTCGCCCTGCTTTTTAATTTTTTGCTCGGCGCAGTTAGCCGGGCGGTAATCGGCAACCGCCGCCGCGGCAATAAATAGCTCACAGTCAGCGGCGTGCTCGAGCGCAGCGCGGTGCATCTGCAGAGCCGACTCGACATCGACGCGCTGCGCGCGGGCAGGTGTCGGCAAGTCGACCGGGCCACTGATCAGCGTAACGCTGGCGCCCGCCTCGACGGCCGCCGCGGCCAGCGCGTAGCCCATTTTCCCAGAGCTGTGGTTGCTGATGTAGCGCACCGGATCGATCGCCTCGCGGGTCGGGCCGGCGGTAATCACCACGCGCACCCCCTGCAGTGCGCCGCGGCTAAATAGCTGGCAACAAGCGGCGGCGATGCGCTCAGGTGCCAGCAGCCGCCCCGGGCCGACATCGCCACACGCTTGCAGGCCTTGATCAGGGCCGAGCACGGCGACGCCGCGCTCTGTCAGCGCGGCAATATTGGCCTGGCTGGCAGCGTGTGCCCACATCTGTTGGTTCATCGCCGGTGCCACTGCCACCTGTGCCGGTGTCGCCAGCGCCACGGCGGTGAGCAGATTGGCGGCACTGCCCTGCGCCAGCTCGGCGATAATGTCGGCGGTGGCTGGCGCGATCAGCAGCAGGTCGGCCCAGCGAGCCAGCTCAATGTGACCCATACCGGCCTCGGCTTGTTCGTCGAGCAGCTGGCGGTGCACCGGGTAGCCGGAGAGCGCTTGCAGGGTGAGCGGGGTAATAAATTCGCAGGCG
Source organism: Gammaproteobacteria bacterium LSUCC0057 (assembly GCA_004535795.1). Lineage (GTDB taxonomy): Bacteria > Pseudomonadota > Gammaproteobacteria > Pseudomonadales > Porticoccaceae > LSUCC0057. Next base: position 272,244 of record SPIA01000002.1, on the reverse strand, counting down.
CCATCGGTCATTACCACCCGCACGGTGGCGCCGAGATCTTGCAGGCGGCGAACAATTTCGGCGCTCTTGTAGGCGGCGATGCCGCCACTGACGCCGAGCAGAATATTTTTGTTGTTGAGAGCAGCGGTCACGACGGCCCCTAGCGGTTTCGGTAAATGCAGCTACATTAACATTTAGAGACCGCGCTATAAACACTAAATAAGTACTTACTATGCCGAATCGCCAACAATCTGGTGCCGCGGTGGGCGCCAACATGAAACAGTGGCCGGCCGCTGAACGGCCGCGCGAAAAACTGTTGGCGCGCGGCGCAGCGGCGTTGAGCGATGCTGAGCTCCTGGCGATCTTGCTGCAGTGTGGCGACGCTCAGCGTTCAGCCGTCGATCTGGCACGCAGTCTGCTGCTGCAGTTCGGCGGCCTGGCGGAGTTACTCGCTGCCGACAAGCAGCGCTTTTGCGCCTGCAAGGGGGTCGGCGAGGTGCGTTACATCACGCTGCAGGCCGCGCTGGAGTTGAGCCAGCGCCATATCGCCGAGGGGCTGCGCCAGCAGCCGGTGTTCACCGCCGCCGGTCAGGTTAGCGACTTTCTCGCCGGCCAGCTGCGCGCTCGCCGCCGCGAGGTATTCATGGTGTTGCTACTAGACAGCCAGCATCGCTTGCTGGAGGCGGTAGAACTGTTTCACGGCACTGTCGACAGCGCGGCGGTGCACCCCCGCGAGGTGGTACAGCTGGCGCTGCAGCACAATGCCGCCGCGGTGATAGTGGCCCACAACCACCCCTCTGGTGTCGCCGAGCCGAGCTCGGCCGATATCGCCATTACTGCCCGCATCGAGGCGGCGTTGGGGTTGATGGAGATTGCACTGCTCGACCATTTCATCGTTGGCAAGGGGGTGGTGACCTCGCTCGCCAGCCGCGGTCTGTTATCGCGCTAAAAGGGTGAATTTGCGCTATCTTATTTGCACCGCTGGCGGCTTTCTGGTATAAAACGCACCCCTTGACGGGAGGGTCCCGTCCAATGCCCTGCCCGCCTAAGCCAAAATAGCGCATTTTGCTGGGTGGAGCGGCGTTACTATAGGGTTGTCAAGAATTCTTGTTCGTCATCACTGGGTGCGGGCAGACTAGGTAAAAAGAGGCACAGCATGTCTAGAGTATGTCAGGTCACCGGTAAGCGCCCTATGTCGGGCAACAACGTTTCGCACGCAAAGAATCGCACGCGTCGTCGCTTTGAGCCAAATCTTCACACCCACCGTTTCTGGGTAGAGGCTGAGAAGCGTTTTGTTAAACTGCGCGTATCGACCAAAGGTATGCGCATCATCGATAAAAACGGTATTGAGACGGTGCTTGCAGATCTGCGCGCACGCGGTCTTAAAGTTTAAGGAGTCGCCGCCATGGCTAAAGCAATCCGCGAAAAAATTCGTCTGGTCTCAAGTGCCGGTACCGGTCACTTCTACACCACCGACAAAAACAAGCGCAATATGCCGGAAAAGATGGAGATCAAAAAATACGATCCCACCATCCGTCAGCACGTCATCTATAAAGAAGCGAAAATTAAGTAACTGTTTCGCTTCCATAAAAAAACCCAGCTTCGGCTGGGTTTTTTTATGGCGCAGCGCTTAGCGCAGCCAGCCGGCGGCGCCGGCGCGGTGGCTGAGAAAGACCAGATAGCCGGCCACCACCGTCAATAGCAACGGTTGAGCCACGGCGTTGAAGCCGAGCTGCTGCCAGTAGTCGCCCAGCGAGCGCTCCAGCAGCAGCATTAAATGGAGCAGAAAGGTCAGGGTCATTAGTACCACCGCCGGCGCTTTTTTGGTGGCCAGCAGTAGAGTGGCGCAGGCACCCAGCAGCAGAGTGGCGCCGGAGAGCAGTGTCAGCCACGCCGGTTGCAGAGTGACCAACTGTTGCTCGGCGGCAAAAAAAGCGGCAGTGAGCGGTGTTTCGCCAAGCTGCTGAGCTACTAGCAGCGTCAGTGCAGCGAGGTACCAGAGGATTGCCAGCTGGGCAACCGGAGTGAACCACTTGGGCCGTATGCGAGTGAATAACACTGACATCTACAGTTTGCTCCTAGTGTTTGCAGCGGGTCCATCCTAGCAGCTTATTATGAAAAAAAATTCCAGTGCCCTGTAGAGGTGCAGAGCACAAGAGGATACCTTTAATTCTGCGACCGCAGTCGCAGGCAACACTGCGGCTGTGTCGAGCCTCAGTCGGCGACGACGTTCTCCGCCTGGTCGCCCTTCTGACCGGCCACCACTTCAAGAGTGACGCGCTGGCCCTCTTTGAGTGATTTAAACCCCTCGGCCTGAATGGCGGTGTGGTGGACAAAAACATCACCGCCACCATCGCGCTCGATAAAACCATACCCTTTGCTGTCGTTAAACCACTTTACGGTGCCGGCAATACGCTCTCCAGCCATAGTGCAAACCTCTACATCTGCCTGTTAGTGAAAACAACCTGCAACTGGGCAACAGGGTTGCACAGCAGCGTTTGCAGTGTAGGAGATTTTGTCAGGGCGCGCTAGAGTGCGCGCGCAGCTTAAAACAGCACTCGACAGCGCACTGTGCCGGCCACCGCTTTGAGGTCGGCGATCGCGGCATCACTGTATTCGCCGTCGATATCGACCACGACATAACCCACTTCGCCGGAGGTCTGTAGGTATTGTGCAGCAATGTTGATCTGGTGCGCAGAGAGGATCTGGTTGATAGCAGTCATCACCCCGGGGGTGTTGCGGTGGACATGCAGCAGGCGGTGGCGGTCGGCTTGTGCCGGCAGCGCCACTTGCGGAAAGTTGACCGCGCTGGTGGTGGTGCCGCTGTCGCTGTAGGTGGCCAGCTTTTCGGCCACTTCAACACCGATATTGGCTTGCGCCTCTTGCGTTGAGCCGCCGATGTGCGGCGTCAAAATGACATTGTCAAAGGCGCGCAACGGCGAGACAAACTCTTCGTTGTTGCCTTTGGGCTCCACCGGGAAGACATCGATAGCAGCGCCGCCCAGGTGGCCGCTGCGCAGCTGTTCGGTGAGCGCATCGATATCGATGACCTGGCCGCGGGCGGCGTTGATCAACACGGCGCCGGGTTTCATCGCCGCCAGCTGTTCGCGGCCGAACATATTGCGGGTGGCGGCGGTATCGGGCACATGCAGCGTGACAATATCGGCGCTGGCCAACAGCTGCTGCAGGTCGCGGACCTGTTCGGCATTGCCCATCGGCAACTTGCTGACGGTGTCGTAAAAGCACACCTTCATACCCAGCGATTCGGCCAACACACTGACCTGGCTGCCGATATTGCCGTAGCCGACCACCGCCAGCAGCTTGCCGCGCACCTCGTGGGCGTTGGCGGCGCTTTTCTGCCATTCGCCGCGGTGGGCGGCGGCGTTTTTAGCCGGGATGCCGCGCATCAACATAATCGCCTCGGCGATCACCAGTTCGGCGACGCTGCGGGTATTCGAGTAGGGGGCGTTGAACACCACCACGCCGTGACGGCTGGCGGCGGTGAGGTCGACCTGGTTGGTGCCAATACAGAAGCAGCCGACGCCGATGAGTTTTTTCGCCGCGGCAAAGACCTCGGCATTGAGTTGGGTGCGCGAGCGAATACCAATAAAGTGGGCATCGCTAATCGCTGCCAGCAGCTCATCGCCAGAGAGCGCCGTGGCGTGCTGTTCAATATTGGTGTAACCGGCCGCTCGCAGCGCCTCTACCGAGGACGGGTGTAGCCCCTCGAGCAGCAAAAATTTAATTTTCGATTTGTCCAGAGAGAAGTTCAGCATAGCGGCGCGGTTCCTGCTTGTAGCGTAAATAGTCGGTCTCAACAACGGGCAGCTATGTTAACATGCGGCGTCTTTTTACTGTGCAACTTTGCTCTATTTTGGAGGCTCACCAGTCATGTTGCCCGCTCCCTTTATCGCCGCCGTTCAACAACTCATTGGCGCCAAGCGGCTGCTGGCTGAGGCTGCCGATCTGCAGCGCTACGGCGTTGACCGCACCACTATCTGGCAGCCGGCGCCGTCGGCAATCGCCCTGCCCGGGAGTGTTGAAGAGGTGCAGCAGCTGGTTTTGCTGGCCAACCAATACGACGTCGCGGTGGTCCCCTCGGGGGGGCGCACCGGGCTCAGCGGCGGCGCCGTGGCCAAAAATGGCGAGTTGGTGATTGCGTTGGACCGACTCAACGAGGTGATCGAATTCAACCCCATCGACCGCTCAGTGACCGTTGGCGCCGGCATGGTGACCGAGGCATTGCAAAACTTTGCCGAGCAGCATGGGCTCTACTATCCGGTCGATTTTGCCTCGGCCGGCTCCAGCCAAATCGGTGGCAACATCGCCACCAATGCCGGCGGCATTAAAGTCATTCGCTACGGTATGACCCGCGACTGGGTGCTGGGTTTGAAAGTGGTCACCGGTGCCGGCGAGCTGCTTGAGCTCAACCGCGGTCTGCTGAAAAACAACACTGGCTACGATCTACGCCACCTGTTTATCGGCTCCGAGGGAACGCTGGGGCTGATCTGTGAAGCGACCATCAAGCTGGCCCGGCCGCCGGTCGATCTGGCGGTGCTGGTGCTGGGGGTCAACGATTTCCCCTCGATTATGACCGTGCTGGAGAAGTACACCGCGGCGATGGATCTCACCGCGTTTGAATTTTTTTCCGAGGCGGCGCTGTGTCGCGTCACCGAGCACACCGGCTTGGCGCGACCGTTTGAGTCGCAGGCGCCATTTTATGCACTGCTCGAGTTTGAGCAGGGCGGCGACCAGCTCGATACCGCAATGGCGCTGTTTGAACAGTGCTTGGAGGCCGAGCTGGTGAGTGACGGGGTGGTCAGTCAGAGCCTCAGCCAAGCGGCTAACTTGTGGAAGCTGCGCGAAGATATCTCCGAGACACTGTGGCACTACAAGCCGTATAAAAACGATATATCGGTGAAAGTGTCAAAAATGCCCGACTTTATCCTCGAGGTCGATGCGCTGGTGGCCGAGCGCTACCCGAGCTTTGAGGTGGTCTGGTACGGCCACATCGGCGATGGCAATTTGCATCTCAATATTCTCAAGCCCGCCGAGCTGGCACTCGAGCAGTTTGTCGCGCAGTGCAGTTCAGTGAGCAGCGAGGTCTCTGAATTGGTGGAGCGCTATCAGGGCAGCATCTCTGCCGAACACGGTGTCGGTTTGCTGAAAAAGCCCTACTTGAAACACAGCAAGAGCAGCGAAGAGATTGCGCTGATGCGGGCTATCCGCCGCAGCTTTGACCCCAAAGGTATTCTCAATCCGGGCAAGCTGTTTGACTAGCGCGGCCTACCAGCATCGCTGGCTGGACGGCTCCTCGGTCCCGCTGCCGGTCGGCAAGGTGGTCTGCGTCGGGCGCAATTACGCTGACCACGCCGCTGAGTTAAACAACCCCATTCCCAAGCAGCCGGTGCTGTTTATGAAGCCGGCCACCGCGCTGTGCGCCATCGATGAGCCGCTGCAGTGGCCGCAGCAGTTTGGCGCCTGTCACTTTGAGACCGAGCTGGCACTGTTGATCGGTGCGCCGCGCGCCGGTAAGGCCGCTATCGCCGGGCTGGGGTTGGCGTTGGATTTAACCTTGCGCGAGCTGCAAGAGACGCTCAAACAGCAGCGGCTGCCGTGGGAGAAAGCCAAAGCGTTTGATCGCGCCTGCCCAATTACCCCGTGGTTGCCGTACAGCGACGATATCGATCTGGCTGCGCAACAGTTTGCCCTCTACTGCAATGGTGAGTGCCGCCAGCGCGGCGACAGCAGCCAGATGCTGACCCCAGTGCCGGCACTGCTGGAGGCGATCGCACCGTTTTTCACCCTGCAGCCAGGCGATGTGGTGCTGACCGGAACGCCGGCCGGTGTCGGCCCGCTCTGCAGCGGTGACGCGCTCGAGCTGCACTGGACACCGCGGCCGCTGCAGCCACAGGTGTTCGCGGCGCGCGCGCAACAATGAGTGACACGGCGGGCACTGCCAGCGACCACCCCTACAGTTTGCTCAGTCCGGAGCGGGTCATCGACGCCGTCGAGTCACTCGGCTACCTCAGCGACTACCGGTTGTTGGCGCTCAACAGCTACGAAAACCGCGTCTATCAAGTTGGCATCGAGCAGTCGACGCCGTTGATCGCCAAGTTCTACCGCCCCGGTCGCTGGAGCCGCGAGGCGATCCTTGAAGAGCACGCCTTTACCGCCGAGCTGGCTGCTGCCGAGCTGCCGGTAGTGGCGCCGCTGGCGATTGACGGCGCCACCCTGCACAGCGACGGCGATTTTTACTTCGCGCTGTTTGAGCGCCGCGGCGGCCGCGCCCCGGAGCTCGACAACCTCGACAATCTGCACCTGCTGGGCAAATTGCTGGGACGCTTCCACGCCCAGGGCGCGGTGCGCGATTTTGTCGCGCGGCCGGCGTTAAGTTGGCAGCAATTTGGCCGCGAAGCGGTCGACTTCGTGGTCGCCAACGCAGTGCCTGCCGATCTGCGCGAAGCCTATGCCACGGTCGCCGAACAGCTGCTGGCGGAGATCAAACCGCAGCTGGCCACCCAGCAGCAACATTTTTTGCGCAGCCACTGCGACTGCCACGCCGGCAATATACTGTGGCGCGACGAGCGGCCGCTGTTTGTCGACTTTGACGACGCGCGCATGGCGCCGGCGATACAAGATATTTGGATGCTGCTCAGTGGTAACCGCGACGAGCAGCGCCGCCAGCTCGACGAAATTGTCGACGGCTACCAGCAGTTTTACCACTTTGACGCGCGGCAGTTGGCACTGATAGAGCCGCTGCGAACACTGCGGCTAATACATCACAGCGCTTGGATAGGCCGTCGCTGGAGCGACCCGGCATTTCCGCGGGCGTTCTCTTGGTACGCACAGCCGCGCTACTGGGGCGACCAGATTCTCACCCTGCGCGAGCAGTTGGCGGCGCTCCATGAGCCCGCTATCACACTGCAGCCCTAAAGCAGTAGCGACACCGCTACCGCCACCGCGAGATAAGCCGGCGAGATAACCGCCCCGGCGCGCAAAAAGTCGCGGTTGCTGTAGTTGCCGACGCTCATAATCAGGCTGTTGACCTGGTGGGTCGGCATCAGGAACGAGTTAGAGGCGCACACCGCCACCAGCAGCGCCAGCGGCCGCGGATCAATGCCCAGCGTCGCTGCCATCTGTAGCGCGATCGGCACCAGCACCACGGTGGCACCGATATTGGATAAAAAGAGAGTCGCCAACATCGTCGCCAGCGCAAAGGTGGTATGTAGCAGCAGCGCACTCGGTGCCGCCGGCAGCATGGCCAGCAGTTCGCCGGTGAGCCAGTCGGCGGTGCCGGTGTAGACAATGGCATTGCCCAGCGGAATTAACCCCGCCAGCAAGAAGACCGTCTGCCAACTGATCGCCTGATAGGTTTGGTTAATGGTGACAACGCCGCTCACTACCAGCGCGACCGCAGCGGTCAAGAACACCAAGGCTAGCGGCAGTGGGCTAAACAGCGCCGCCGCTAGGGTGAGGGTGGCGATGGTTAGCAGTTTGCCGCGGCTGGTGCCGCTCGGGCTGTCGGGAAAATCGTTGTCGAGCACCGCGAACTCGCTGCCGTTGCGCAGCGCCGCCAAGTCGCGCCAGCGCACGTGGCAGAGCAGGGTGTCACCGGCCTGCAGGGTCACCTCGCGAAGGCGCTGGTGGATAAGTTGTTGGCCGCGAAAAATCGCCACCGGGGTGAGACCAAACTGTTTGCGAATGCGGATCTCGCCGATGGCGCGATCGATCAGCGCGGTACCGGGGCGCACCACCACCTCGGCAAAACCGGAGACATCGGGGCTCAGCGCTTCGTCGAGCAGCTCGTCGCCGGCATCGCTCAGCGCCAGTGCTGCGGCCATCGCCGCGCAGGCGTCGTCGTCGCCAACTACGGCCAGCGCGCGGGCGTCGCACAGACTCAGTGCGCGGTGCGGCGAGAGGATCACTTCGTCGCTGCGCAGCGCCAGCAGTTCCACCGCAAAGCGCTGTTCAAGTTGGCCGACCGTCATGTTAGCTAATAGTGATCGCTCACTTACAGAAAACTGTCTAAGCTTGCCAGCGACCTGATAAAGCGCCTGATAGCGCTGCAGTGAGTGGCTGTTGCGCGGCTCGCCAGTTCTTTGCGGCAGCAGTTGATCGGGCAGTAAAAACCACAATAAGCCGCAGCAGACGACCAGCGCTAGGCCGATCGGGGTGACATCGAGCAGATGAAAAGGGTCGCTGCCACTGGGCAGCAGGTCGTTGACTAAGATCAGCGGCCCAGAGCCAATGAGTGTTAAGTTACCGCCGATAATGATCATAAATGCGACCGGCAACAGCAGTCGGCCAATGTCGATCTGCAGCCGCCGCGCCAGACGGCTGACGATGGGAATAAACAGCGAGATGGCGGCGATGTTCTGCATCACCCCCGATAGCAGCGCCCCGCCGCTGGTGAGCGTCAGCCGCAGTTGCCGCTCATGCGGACGGTTGCGCGCCAACCGCCGGCTGAGGCCGTCGAGTACGCCGCTGCGATCGACCGCGTAGCCGAGCGCGGTGATGCCGATCACGGTCATCACCGCGCCACTGGCGAGACCGCTGTAAAGACCGTCGCGCGGCAGCAAGTTGAGGCTGGGCAGTTCATTGAGCAACCCCAACAGCGCCAATATCAACAGTGCGCAGACGTCGACGCGCCAGCGATCGACAAGAAACAGCAGCGCAGTGGTGGCGGTAAGTGCCAGTGTGATGGCGATGTTGGCGTTAAAAACGGTGGGGTCGGTCATAGGGTTGTGGTGGTATTGTTGAGAGCAGCAACAATATACTCTTCAGGTATATACATACAACTTATCAATATAATGCTGGCGCTTGCTTCGACCACCAGCAACAGAGGCCTTGCCGCTGGGTGACCAATACCACCCAGAGAACGGCAGGTTCTCCTCCCTGCTGGTGGGCAGCGCTAGCGGTCACTCACCCTGCTATAAATTTTGCAGGTCCACGCCCACCCTGCCGCGGCTGATGGTGCCGTTAATTGTGCTCAAACTGCGTACTGGCCTCTGCCCACCGGCCGTATTAGATGGCTACAGCTACCTGAAAATACCGTTAAATAAACTCTGACAAAGGGTTGGTCTCGCCCGCGCGGGGCGGGTAGAATCGTCGCTTCAATACACTGTTCACAACCCTGTTGTACCGAAGCGATCGGTCGTGCCTTTGGAGTGCCTTATGAGCGAGATCCCAACCGAATTAAAATACGCCAGCAGCCACGAGTGGGTGCGCCTTGAGAGCGACGGCAGCGTGGTAGTGGGTATTACCGACCACGCTCAAGACGAGCTCGGCGACGTGGTCTTTGTCGAGCTACCAGAGGTGGGTAGCGCGCTCGATGCCGGTGCCGAGGTGGCGGTAGTTGAGTCGGTTAAAGCAGCCTCAGACATCTATGCACCGCTCACCGGCGAAGTGCTTGAGGTTAATCCGCTGTTGGAAGATGAGCCCGAGACCGTCAACCGCTCGCCCTACGGCGACGGTTGGTTCTTCCGCGTTAAGCCGGCCGATCTCAGCGAGCTTGAGCAGCTGCTCGACAGCGACGGTTACGCTGACGCGATCGCCTAACTGCTGCTGAGCGGTGGCCGCTGTAGCGACCAACACCGTTCGCGCGGCGCTGTGGTTGGTGGCCCTGGCGCTGCTGGCGGTGGCGCTGGCGCACTGGCGCAGCGGTCAGTGGCTCGACCAGCAGCGGCTGCAACTCCAGCAGCGGTGGTATTTTTCCTACGCCGGCTATGCGGTCAATCCGTTTGCCGGCACCCTTGCGTTACGCGATCTGCGCATCTCCAGCGCCCCCACCGCCGACTACCTCTCTATTCCAACGCTAACCATTACCGGATTGTCGCCGCTGCAGTTGCTGCTGGGTTTGCGGCCGTCGGCTGCGCTCAGTTTTGCCGCGCCGCGAGTCGAGCTCTACCGTCGCGGCGCGCTGTTCGAACAATGGGCGGCACGGGCCCCGGCCGCTTGCCAGAGCAGCGGCAGCTGGGCTGATCTGAGCGTTGACAGCCGCGGCTACGCGGTGGCGGCGCTGCACGGCGAGCTGTTAGAGAATGCTATTTTTGGCGAATTTTCGCTGCTGGCGACGCTGCGGCTCGAGCCGGTCGGCGCGTTACTGCTGAACGCGCGGTTGCAGACTCAGCGCGCCGATATGACCGAGCTGTCACTGGCGATGTGGCCGCAGTTAGAGGCACTGCAGTTGACCCTACAACCCGACAGTGACGCTCTGCAGAAGCACTACCAACAGTGTGCCGAGCAGGCGCAACAAACCTTGGCGCAGTGGCGTGCCGAGCAGCACTATTGGCAGCTGGGGCCGCTGCGCTTGCGCTCACAGCCGCCGCGGCTGGCCGACTGGCTGGCGGCGCCACAGCCGTTGCGGCTATCAGTGCGCCGCAGTGAATACAGTGTTGCCGAATGGTTGGGGTTGGCCGGCGGACACCGGCTCGACGCCGGTAGCGACCTGCAGTTAGAGCTGGCTGGCGAGCGGTTGGCGGTGGCTGAGTTGGCGGTGTTGGCGGCACCGCAGACGGCGGTCGCCGAGTCGCCACAACCGCTGCCGGTGCCGTCGGGCGAACAGTTTCAGCGCCAGCCGTGGCAGCAGCTCTCCGCTCAGCTGGGGCGCCCTGCGCAGGTCTATGTCGCGCAGCGGCGACAGCCCCACCAGGGCGAGTTGGTGGCGGTCGACGAGCGCGGCTTGGTGCTACTGCAGCGCCATCGCGAGGGCGAGGTGCGGCTGCCATTGCGCCGCGCCACTATTGTCCGGGTGCAGACCGGCGGCGTCTCAGTCGCGCAGTGAGATAATCGGCCAGCCGCGCTGCTGTGCGCAGTGGCGCAGCTTGTCGCACGGATCGACGGCGACCGGAGAGCTGACCTGCTCGAGCAGCGGCAAATCGTTAATCGAATCCGAGTAGAAATAACTGGCCGTAGTGGCGCTGATTCCCTGCTGCACAAGCCAGTCATTAAAGCGGGTCACTTTGCCGCCCTGAAAGGTCGGCACGCCACTGACGCGGCCAGTATAGCGGCCGTCGATCAGCTCCGGCTCGGTGGCCAGCAGTTCAGTGAGGCCGAGCCGGGCGCAGATCGGCTCAACCACAAATCGGTTGGTGGCGGTAATCACCAGCAGCCGGTCACCGGCGGCGCGGTGGCGCTCGATCAGCGCCTGCGCCTTGGGCAGCAGTAGGGGCTCGATAACCTCGTCCATAAACTGGCGATGCAGCTGGTCGAGCTGCGCTTTGGGGTGGGCAGCCAGCGGCGCCAGCGCCAGCTCAAGGTAGGCGTTAATGTCCAGGCAGCCGGCCAGGTAGTCGCGGTAAAACTGGTCGTTTTTGGCGCGGTAGTGGTCGCCGTCGACCACCCCTTGGCGCACCAAAAACTCTCCCCAGCTGTGGTCGCTATCGCCGCCAATTAAGGTGTTGTCGAGGTCAAACAGTGCCAGGGCCATGGTGCGCAACTCTCTGTGTTAAAAGCAGTGCGCAGAATAGCGAGCGCGGCGCGGGGTCTCAACATAAAACTCTGCGTTGTCGCCCCCCGCGCATTTGTCTGCTGGGCAAATCTCGCCACACTGAGTACTATAAGGGCTGTGCTATGGAGTGCTGCAGCCACGCTGGTTGCGGTTGTAGAGGGTTGCCGTCGTTCACTGGGCGGTCAAATGAGGGATGAGTTGTGCTCGACAAAGAAGGGTTTCGCGCCAATGTCGCCATCGTTATTAGCGATGGTGCCGGCCGGCTGTTCTGGGCCAAGCGCATCGGCCAAAATGCCTGGCAGTTTCCGCAGGGAGGTATCGACGCCGGCGAGTCGCCAGAGGATGCACTCTACCGCGAGCTCTATGAAGAGGTCGGGCTCGAAAGCGGTGATGTCAAGCTGTTGTGTCAGAGCAAACGCTGGCTGCGCTACCACATCCCCGAGCCGATGCGGCGCAAGCGCTCGGCGCCGGTCTGTGTCGGCCAAAAGCAAAAATGGTACCTGCTACAGTTGACCGCCAGTACAGATAAGATCCGTTTTGACGCCGCGGGCAGCCCCGAGTTTGACGGCTGGGAGTGGGTCAACTACTGGTATCCGGTGCGTTCCATCGTCAGTTTTAAAAAGAATGTCTACCGCCGTGCGCTGCAAGAGTTCGCGCCAATTAACAGCCGTTTTGAACTGAGCCGCGACTAGCCATGCTGGCGTCACTGCGCTCCATTGTTCACGAGGTAAACAGCGCCCGCAGTCTTGCCGAGGTGCTCGATATTATTGTCCAACAGGTGCGCGAGGCGATGCAGGCCGGGGTCTGCTCGGTCTATCTGTTCGACGACAGCGACCAGCGCTACGTGTTGATGGCCACCCAGGGGCTGCGCCCGGAGTCGGTGGGCAAGGTGCGGCTGGCGCCGCGCGAGGGGTTGGTTGGTTTGGTCGCCGCGCGCGAAGAGCCGCTCAACCTGGAGAACGCCGACCAGCACCCGTCGTTCGCCTTTTTTGAAGAGACCGGCGAGCGCCGTTTTCACTCATTCCTTGGCGCGCCGATCATTCACCACCGCAAGGTGCTCGGGGTACTGGTGTTGCAGCAGGAGACCCAGCGCCGCTTCCACGCAGAAGAAGAGGCGTTTGTGGTCACCGTCTGCGCACAGTTGTCGGGTGCGATCGCCCACGCCGAGGCGACCGGGGCGCTGCGCGAGCTGGCTCAGCGCGGCCGCGGCCGCTCCCGCGAGACCGCCTTCAGCGGTATCCCCTCTGCCCCCGGCATCGGTATTGGCCGGGTGGTGTTGGCCACCCAGGAGGGCAACCTCGGCTCGGTGCCGGAGCGCTACAGTGACGATAGCAGCGCCGAACTGTTGCGACTGCAGCGCGCACTGGATGCCGCCAAAAAAGACATGCGCAAACTCGGTCGCGGCCTCGAGGCCAAGCTCAGCAGTGAGGAGCTGGGGCTGTTTGAAGTCTATATCCGCCTGCTCGACGATCGCGCGCTGATCGGCGAGGTCGAGCAGGCCATCACAGCCGGTCAGACCGCTCAGAGCGGCTGGGCCAGTGTTATGCAGCGCCATGTGCGCACCTTCCGCAAAATGGACGACCCCTACCTGCGCGACCGCGCCGCCGATATCAACGATCTCGGCCGCCGCGTGCTGGGCTATCTGCAGCGCGACCGCCGCGAGACGGTGCCGCTGCCGCGGCGCATTGTGCTGGTTGGCGAAGAGCTGTCGGCGGCGACGCTGGCCGATATTCCGGTGGCGCGGCTGGCGGGCATGGTGTCAGTGCGCGGTTCCAGCAATTCACACATGGCGATCATCGGCCGCGCACTGGGTATTCCCACGGTGATGGGCGCGGTCGACCTGCCGTGGCCGGAGTTGGACGGGCACGAGCTGATCGTCGACGGTTTCCGCGGCGACGTGATTACTCAGCCGTCGCGGGCAGTGCGGCGCACCTATGTCGGCCGCCAGCGCGAGGAGAAGTTGCTGGCACAGGATCTCGCCAAGCTCAGCGGTCACCCCTGTGTCACCCTCGATGGACAGCGCTTGGCGCTGTGGGTCAACACTGGGTTGCGCCAAGAGAGCCGCCTGTCGCAAAAAGTCGGCGCCGAGGCGGTGGGGCTCTACCGCACCGAGATTCCGTTTTTTGCCCGCAACAGCTTCCCCACCGAAGACGAGCAGGTGGCCACCTACCGGCAGCAACTGCGCGACTTTGCGCCGCGACCGGTGACTATGCGCACGCTCGATATTGGCGGCGACAAAGCGCTGCCGTATTTCCCGATTGAAGAGGCCAACCCGTTTTTGGGCTGGCGCGGTATTCGCATCTCGCTCGACCACCCAGATATCTTTCTCACCCAGATTCGCGCCATGCTGCGCGCCAGTGTCGGTCTCGACAACCTGCGCATACTGCTGCCGATGATCTCCAACGTCCCCGAGCTCGAGCAGGCGCTGGCGCTGATCGACCGCGCCTACAACGAGCTCACCGCCGAGGAGGGCTACCGCCTCGTGCCGCCTAAAATCGGCGCAATGATCGAAGTGCCGGCAGCGGTCTATCAGGTGCGAGACATCGGCCGGCGCGTCGACTTTTTGTCGGTCGGTACCAACGACTTAACGCAGTATCTGCTGGCGGTAGACCGCAATAACCCACGGGTTGCCAGCCTCTACCACACCATGCACCCGGCGGTGCTGCGGGCGCTGCAGACCATACGTGAAAAAGCCAGCAGTGTCGGCTGCGAGTTGAGCGTCTGCGGTGAGTTGGCCGGCGACCCGCTCGGCGCCGTGTTGCTGCTGGGGCTGGGTTACACCAATCTGTCGATGAGCGCCAGCAGCTTGCTGCGGGTTAAGTCGATGCTCTCTCAGGTCTCGCAGGAAGAGGCCAGGGCGCTGGTCAAGCGCGCCATGCGGCTCTCCGATGCCGAGCAGGTTCGCGAGCTATTTATCCGCCGATTGGATCGGCCGCAACTGACCAAACTCTATCGGCCGTTGCTGAACCTGTAGCCGCCGCTGCGGCGGTAGTAAAGGTTAGGTGTACTTCGCCACAGGGGCCGCGGTTGTCGTAGCTGCGCTCGCTAAACTCCACCTCGCCGTCGCGGTGCAACTGCAGCGCCGTCATGGCGCGGGTGCCGTAGTCGTCGCGGCGAATAAACGCCGCCGACAGTTGGCGCTCCCACTGCAGCGGCACGCCGGTGGCCGGCAGTGCGCTGTCGGGGTAAGTCTGCGGGTCGGCCAGCAGTGCCAGCAGTGCCTGCTGAGTGACTGCGCGCTGGGCCACCAGCGCCGCCAGCGCTTGCCGCGCCGCGGTCACTTTCGGCCAGTCGCTGTCTAGCGCCGCGTTAGAGAGTGCATAGCTACCCGGGGCCAGCGCACACTGTTGGTTGCCGATGTTGTTGCCGTAGCTGAGTGTGTTGCCGTCGAACAGCAGCAGATTAAACCCGGCGTAGTCGCTACCGGCGGCCAGCCGCTCAGCTAAAAACCTCTGGCTGGATTGGCGGCTGGTTAAAAAATCGCTGATCAGCTCGCCGCGGCTGCGCGCTGCCGGCGGCTGTTCGGCGCTGCGCCAGTTGGTCACTGCCGCAAAACGGCCAGTGCGGCTCAGCGCCAGCCAGCTGCCGCCGGCTTCGAGATCGCGACCACCGATAATCGGCAGGTCGGGCCACGCCGCTAGAGGCGCGGCGGGGCGGCGAAAAAACTCATCGCGGTTGGCCACTACGGTCAATGGCGTGTCGCTGTCGGGCTGGTAATGTAGGGCAATAAGACACATGGCCGCATTGTACGGATTTTTTCATTGAGTGGTGGTAGTCTTAGCGCGGTAACTTTTGGCCGCACCAGCGGCGGCGACATTGGAGTTCAACGTGACCAGCCCACTGCCCTACCCCGCCATTGACCCGGTCGCTTTTGCATTGGGCCCGCTCACCGTCCACTGGTATGGGGTGATGTATCTGCTGGCGTTCGCCTGCGCATGGTGGCTGGCGGTGCTGCAAGCGCAGCGACCGGGCGCCGTGGTGGCGCGGGCAGCGGTGGACGACCTGATTGTGTGGGGCGCCTGGGGGGTTATTTTGGGCGGGCGGATCGGCTATGTCGTATTCTACAACGCCTCTGCGTGGGCTGCCGACCCGCTGCTGATTGTTAAAATTTGGCAGGGTGGCATGTCGTTCCACGGCGGGCTGATCGGGGTGGTGGTGGCGCTGCTGAGTTACGCCCGCAAACACGGTATTAGCGCGGTGGCGCTGTTTGATTTTGCCGCGCCACTGGTGCCGACCGGACTGTTGTTTGGCCGGCTCGGCAACTTCATCGGCCAAGAGTTGTGGGGGCGCCCCACCGATGTCAGCTGGGCGATGGTATTCCCGCGCGACCCGCTGCAGCTGCCGCGCCACCCGTCGCAGCTCTACGAGGCGTTTTTAGAAGGGGCGGTACTGTTTGTTCTGCTGTGGTGGTTTGCCAGCAAGCCGCGGCTGCGCGGGCAGGTTGGCGGGCTATTTTTATTCGGTTACGGTGTCGCTCGGTTTAGCGTCGAGTTTGTCCGCGAGCCAGATGCCCACATCGCCGCCAACAGCGGGTGGATTGCCGGCCTACAGTGGATGACCCGCGGCCAGTGGTTGTGTCTGCCGATGATCGTCATCGGCCTGTGGTTGTTGGCGTCGACGCGTCGCGGTAAAGCCTGGCTGCAGTGAGCCGTTTTAGGAATAAGTAGGACGTTTATGCAACAGTACCACCAACTGCTCGAACATATTCTGGCGCACGGCGTCGACAAAAGCGATCGCACCGGCACCGGCACCACCAGCGTATTTGGCTATCAGATGCGCTTTGACCTGGCCGCAGGCTTTCCGCTGGTGACCAGCAAAAAAGTTCACCTAAAGTCGATCATTCACGAATTGTTGTGGTTTATTGCCGGCGACACCAATATCCGTTACTTGGTGCAGAACGGGGTCGGCATCTGGAACGATTGGCCGTTCCAAAGTTGGCTCAAAGCCACCGGCCAGAGCGATCAGTTCCCCCTCTACAGTGACGCTTGGCGGGCCAAGATGGCCGAGTTTGTCGCGCTGATCAAAGCAGACCCACAGTTCGCCGAGCGGTATGGCGATCTCGGTCCAGTGTACGGCCGCCAGTGGCGCAATTTTGGCGGCATCGACCAGCTCGCCGGGGTAGTGGCCGATCTGCGCAGCAACCCCGATTCGCGCCGTTTAATTGTTTCGGCGTGGAACCCGGCCGATATTCCAGTGATGGTGGTCTCAGGGTTGCCACCTTGCCACTCGCTGTTTCAATTTTATGTCGCCGAGGGCAAGCTCTCCTGCCAGCTCTACCAGCGCAGTGCCGATGTTTTTCTCGGCGTGCCGTTCAATATCGCCTCTTATGCGCTGCTGACCATGATGCTGGCCCAGGTCAGCGGTTTGGGGTTGGGCGATTTTGTCCACACCTTTGGCGATGCCCATATCTACAGCAACCACCGCCAACAGGTTGCGATCCAGTTGGCGCGCGACTGCCCGCCGCTGCCGCAAATGCGGCTCAACCCGGCTGTCGATGACCTATTTGCATTTCGCTACGAGGATTTTGAATTGCTCAACTACCACCCTCATCCCGCCATCGCTGCACCGGTAGCGGTCTGATGACGCTTTCATTAATTGTCGCTATGGGAAAAAACCGCGTAATTGGGGTAGACAATGCTCTGCCCTGGCACCTCTCTGGCGATCTGAAATATTTTAAAGCCACCACCCTGGGCAAGCCGATTGTTATGGGACGCAAAACCTATGATTCGATCGGCCGGGCGCTGCCGGGGCGCTTGAATCTTGTCATCACCCGCGACCCCGCCTGGCGCGCCGACGGTGTCACCGCCGTCACCTCTCTTGAGGCGGCCTTGCGCGCTGCCGGCGATGCCGCCGAAGTGATGGTTATCGGTGGCGCGCAGATTTACGCTCTGGCGCTGCCGCTGGCTGACAGGCTCTACATTACTGAGGTCGATGCAGCACCGGCCGGCGATGCGCTGTTCCCCGCGCTCGAACCGAGCCAATGGCGCCAGCTCGAGCGCCAGCCAGCCGTCACTGAGCCGGGTCAGCCGGCCTACCAGTTCGTCACCCTCGAGCGCCGTTAGCGCAAATCAACAGCAGCGATCCTGTTACCTAAGGTAACAGGGTGCGGGCAATTGCCGTTAATCGCCCATTCCAGCAGGCGATTATGCCGGCTTTGATTGCGCCGACCTCAGCGCGCTGTTAAAAAGTAGCCCTCTGTGGGAAGTCTCCTCGGGATATACCTGCAGTACGTGCAGGTGTATTGCCGCGGTGGCCGCTGCTAAACGCAGCGCAACCCAACGGATACGCTAACCAACCCGATAGACCCAGAAAGAGGGAACTATGAAATACCAACCACTAAAAGCCGTAGCGCTCTCCGCCGCGATTGCCAGTGGCCTCGCGGCGTTTGGCGCCCAGGCCGCTGACGTCGACGACGTCCTCGCCGCTGGCGCCGATAAGGTTAAAGCCGCTGTCGCCGCCCAGGGCACCGTCGATCGCATCGCCGACCAGACTGACACCCTGCTGCAAGAGTTCAAGCAGGTGAATAAGCAAATTGAGAGCCTGCGGGTTTATAACTCCCAGCTCGAGCGCCAGATCGAAAACCAAAAGCGCATGATGGCCGAGCTCGAAGAGTCCATCGAGAATGCCACGGTTATCGAGCGCGGCATTCCGCCGCTGATGGCCAATATGCTCGAAGGCTTGGAGGCGTTCATCGCCCTCGACCTGCCGTTTGAGTCTGACGTGCGCGAAGAGGCGATCGCTCAGCTCTACACCAACTTGGATTCGGCGCGCTTCTCCAATGCTGAAAAGTTCCGTCAAATTCTCGAGGTTTACGACATCGAGGCGGGCTACAGCAGCACCATCGATACCTACCGCGATCTGCTCGACATCAACGGTTCTGGCAGCGAAGTTGAAGTCGATGTATTGCGCGTTGGCCGCATTGCGTTGATGTATCAAAGCAAAGACAAGTCGCAGGTCGGTGTCTGGGACAGCGCTTCTGAGAGCTGGGTAGAGCTGGGCTCCGAATACCGCCGCCCGATCGATCAAGGCATCCGCATCGCCAAGAAATTGTCGCCGCAGGACGTAATTCAACTGCCCGTTAAAGCACCGGAGGCAGCACAATGAACAAGTTTATCCGCTACGCCGCAGCCTTAGTCGCTGCGACAACCTTGAGCGCACCTGCACTGGCTGCAGATGCCAAGAGCCTCGACGAGCTGCTGCAGATGATTCAGTCGCAAAAGCTCAGCGAGTCGAAAGAGTACAACGCCCGCGAAGCGGCGTTTAACCGCGACAAAAACAAGCAAGCGGCAGCGCTGAAAAGCGCCGAGGCTGAAAAAGCTGCCGAAGAGCGTCGCTCTGACCGCCTCGAGGCGACCATTCGTGACAACGATGCCAAATTGGCGACATTGCGCGAGCAGCGCGACAAGCGTCTGGGCTCACTGAAAGAGCTATTCGGCCACCTCACTGGTGCCGCCGGCGATGTCCGCGAGCGCATTAACACCTCCATCGTCAGCGCCCAGTACCCCGGCCGCTCTGAGTTTCTTGGTGATCTGATCGCCAAGATGAGTAGCGATACCAAGCTGCCCTCCATCGAAGAGATTGAGCGCCTCTGGTACGAGACTCAGCGCGAAATGGTTGAAAGCGGTCGCGTCACCAAGTTCACCACAACCGTACTGCAGGCCGACGGCCAGCAAGTGGAGAAAGAAGTGGTGCGCGTGGGTAGCTACAACCTGATGAGCAACGGTGACTACCTCGACTACAACGCCGAGAAAGGTCTGGTCTCTGAGTTGGCCCGCCAGCCCAGCGCCCACCAAGGTGGCGCCGCTGATCTGCAAAAAGCCACTTCTGGCTACACCAAGGTCGGCGTCGACCCCACTGGCCCGCTCGGCGGCAGCCTGTTGGCGGCGTTGATTAACGCTCCTACCTTGGTTGAGCGCTGGCACTACGGTGGTATCGTCGGTTACGTGATTTCGGCGATCTTTGTCGTCGCGATTGCTCTGGCAATCTGGCGCTTTGTCGTGTTGACCGGTATCACCTCCAAGGTTTCTGCGCAGCTGAAGTCAGGCACTGCCAACGACAACAACCCGCTGGGCCGCATCCTCAAAGTGGCCGAAGCCAACCCCGGACTCGATGCCGAGTCACTGGAGCTCAAGCTGCACGAAGCGGTATTGAAGGAGCGCCCTGCTATTGAGTCGGGTCTCAACCTGCTCAAGATCATCTCGATGGTCGCCCCGCTGCTGGGTCTGTTGGGTACCGTAACCGGTATGATCATCACCTTCCAGATGATTACGCTGTTCGGTGCAGGCGATCCTAAAGCGATGGCTGGCGGTATCTCGCAAGCGTTGATCACCACCGTGCTCGGCCTGGTTGTGGCTATTCCCACAGTACTGATGCATACATTGGTCAATGGCAAAGCGCAAAGCGTATTGCATATTCTCGAAGAGCAGAGTGCTGGCATTGTCGCCGGTAGCGTAGAGGGTCGCTGATATGTTTGGCGACACGCTTGCCGAAGTGGGTAAATTCATGGAGTCAGGGGGCGGTGTGCTGTGGGCCATCGTCATCCTGCTATTCTTCATGTGGACCCTTTTGTTTGAGCGCACATGGTACTTAAAAACCCATGTCAGCCAGGACGTACAAAAAGCACTCGACAGCTGGGAGGCGCGCACTGAGCGCACCTCCAAGCGCGCCCACCAAGTGCGAGAGAAGTTGATCTCGGAGGTGAGTGTTAAGATCGACGCCAACATCAACATGATCAAAACCCTGGTGGCCATCGCTCCACTGTTTGGGTTGCTGGGCACCGTAACCGGGATGATCGTGGTATTTGATGTAATGGCCTTCACCGGCGGCGGTGACGCCAAGGCGATGGCTGGCGGCGTCTCTAAAGCGACTGTGCCGACTATGTCGGGCATGGTGGCGGCGCTCTCGGGTGTGTTTGGTATGACCTATGTTGAGCGGATGGCCGAGCGAGAAAAAAACCTGCTCGAAGACCATCTGACCATGGACCACTGAGTCAGCCGACTGCCGGGCTGCTGTGCAGCCCCAGTCGCGTTGGCCGTTGGCCAAACTTTGGCGCGCTGACAACAGCGGGCCTGGTGAGAGGCAACTATGCGAACTAGAAACAGAAAATCACAGCCGCAAGGCCAGGCCATTGACCTGACGCCGATGCTCGATGTGGTTTTTATCATGTTGATTTTCTTCATCGTCACCGCGTCGTTTATTAAAACGCCGGGTGTCGAAGTCAATAAGGTCGATGCTATGACCGGCGATTCCTACAAAAAAGTGGGCATTCTTGCCGCCGTAACAGAGACCAATGAAATTTGGATTGATAAAAAACGGGTGGAAGAGTCCGCGCTGAAAATTAATCTCAAGCGCCTCTACTCCGAGAACCCCAAGGGCGGCATGGTCATCCAAGCCGATAACGAATCCAGTATCGAAACGGTCGCTAAGATCGCCGACGCCGCGCGCGACATCGGCATCAGCCCAGTGGCTATTTCGGTAGAGAACGACTGAGGTATTTGTATGTCTGCAGCGAGAGTGGGGCTATCTGCTGCACTTGGAGTGGTGATCACCTTTGCATTAGTTGTGCTGATGTATAAGCTGATCGACTCCGGCAAAAAAGAGATGGACGAAAAACCATCAATTAAAATTGCCGACTTCCTCCATGTGGATCGCCAAGTAACCGAAAACGCCAAAAAAACCGAAGTGCAAAAGCCGGAAGATCCCGAGCTGCCGCCGCCCGATGTGCCGCAGGACCAGCTCGACTTCGACCTGCCCGACAACGCGGTTAACATGTCGGCGCCAAGTGTTGGTGGCCTAAAAATTGGCAACGGCGGCGGCTTTGCCCGCGACACCGACTACATTCCGGTGTACGTGCCGCAGCCTAGCTACCCGCGTCGCGCTCAGACCCGCGGTACCGAAGGCTACGCCGTGATTGAGGTGATCATCACCACCACCGGTGGTGTCCGCGACCCGGTGTTAATTGAAGAGTGGCCCGAGGGCTGGGGCTTTGGTCGCGCTGCACTGCGCGCCGCCGAAAAGCTCAAGTACAACCCCCGAGTCGTCGACGGCGTGCCGCAAGAGGTTGCCGGGGTACTCTACAAGTTCAGCTTCCAGATGGCCAAATAAGGAGGGCATGATGAAAAAAGTCGTATCACTACTCACACTCTCCTCACTGCTAGTTGCTGCGCCACTGGTGATCGGTGTCGTCAACAACAGCTCGCCGCTGGCGGCAGTGGCGCACGCCGAAGAGAAAAAAGAGCCCAAGTACAAAGATGTACAGACCCGCCAGCGCCAAGCGGTGGGTAAAAAATGTGCCAAGTCGTTAGAGAGCGTGCAAGTGCTGCTAGAAGAAGAGCGCTGGCCGGAGGCGTTAGCCGACCTCAAGCGGGTTGAGAGCAGCGACAAAACCTGCGAGTCCGACTACGAGCAGACCCAAGTATGGAAATTTATGGGTTATGTTTACTACTCGCTCGACGACATGGCGCAAGCGATCAACCAGTATAAGCGCGTCGTCAATGGCGCCGGCACGCCGCCAGAGCTGCGTCTCGACACCCGCTACACCCTGGCGCAACTCTACACCGTGCAGGAAGACTACAAAAACGCCGCCAAGCAGCTCGAGGCGTGGATTAGCGAATCGACGATTGTCGGCAGCGATGCCAAGGTGCTGTTGGCGCAGATCTACTTTCAGCTCGACCGCAAAGCTGAGGCGCTGGCCTTAGTCGAAGAGGCGATTGGCGAGTACGAAGCGCGCGGCGAACTGCCCAAAGAGGGGTGGTGGAGCTTACAGCGGGTGCTTTACTTCGAGAAGAACGACTACAAAAAAGTGGCCTCTATTCTCGAGCAGCTGGTCACCCACTACCCGAGCTGGAGCTACTGGCGTCAACTCGGTGGTATGTACGGCGAGTTAGAGCGCGAAACCGACCGTCTGGTCGCCACCGAAGTGGTCTATCTTAACGGCGAGCTCGATACCGAGAGCCAAGTGCTGAGTATGGGTTATATGTATCTCGGCGCCGGTGTCCCTTACCGCGCGGCCAAGATCATCGACCAAGGTATGCAAGAGAAGAAGATTGAGCGCAACTTAAAAAATCTCGAAGTGCTCGGCACCGCTTGGTACCAAGCCAAAGAGCTCAAGCGTGCGCTGAGCGCCCTTGAGGAGGCCTCCAAAAAAGCGGAAGATGGCAATATTCAAGCGCGTTTGGCCGGTCTCTACCTCGACCTGGGTAACGACCAAGCCTCTTACGATGCTGCTGTCAAAGCCGCCAAGCAGGGCAAGGTGAAAAAGCCTGATGCCAACTACATGTTGATGGGCAACGCGCCGGTCAATATGCACTGCTACCAAGACGCCATCGCTGCCTTCAAAAAGTCGATTAAAGCGGCCGGCGACGACAAAAAAGCCAAACGCTACCCACAGCAGTGGATACAGTACGCCGAGGCCGAGGGCGATCGCCTCGACAAGTTGCGCAAAGCGGGGGCAGAAGTCCCCAGCTGCCGCAAAGTCTCTTAATTGCACCTTTTTTAAAACCCGCTTCGGCGGGTTTTTTTTCGCCCAAATGCGCCTTTGTTACAATCTCCTACCTGCCATTTTGGGTATGATCAGTCAGTAATAACAAACAATAATCTGCAGAGGGTTGTGTCATGGGTCAGTCAACAACGAGCGGCGCGGCCGCCCACTACCAAACCATTATCCGCAACGGCCTGTTTTTCGACGGCAGCGGCGAGTTACCACAGCGAGAAGATATCGCCATCGACAACGGCGTCGTGGCGGCGCGCGGCGACCTCAGCGCTGCCACCGCCGAGCACAGCGTCGATGCGCAGGGCCGCTGGGTAATGCCCGGGCTGCTGGACATTCACACCCATCTCGATCTGGAGGTAGAGCTCGACCCCACCCTGCCAGAGGTGGTACGCCATGGCACCACCACCGTGGTGGTGGGCAACTGCTCGCTCGGTGCCGCCTTTGGCAACCAGCGCCAGGGCGATCAAGACCCGATCATCGACTGCTTTGCGCGCGTCGAGAACCTGCCCAAATCACTGCTCAGTCGCTGTGGCGATGCCATGCACTGGAACACCACCGCCGGCTATATGGATCACTTTGCGCAGCTGCCACTAGGCCCCAACATTGCTCCGCTAATCCCGCACTCAATGCTGCGCATAGAGGCGATGGGGCTCGAGGCCGCAATTAGCCGCGCCCCCACTAAAGATGAGATGGCGCGCATGGTAGAGCTGTTGCGCCAAGCGATGGAGCAGGGCTATGCCGGGTTCTCCACCGACAGCTTGCCGTTTCACTACCTCGCCAATCAGCCCAATACCGATAAAAAAATTCCCACTCACAACGCCAGCAGCCGCGAGCTCACCACCCTGCTCGACGTGGTCCGCGACTATGACCGGGTCTGGCAGGCAACCCCCGACTCGCAGGATAAAGTGCACACCTTCAGGCTGTTTTCACGCACCAGTGGCTGGTTTAAACGCCGCGCGCTGCGCACCTCCGCGTTGACCGCCATCGACACCACCTCCAACCGCCAAGCGTGGCGGTTAACGCTGTTGCTGGCAAAGATGTTTAACTCCTGGCTGTTCCGTGGCAAGTTCCATTTTCAAGTGCTGTCGACGCCGTTCAAAGTGTGGGGCGATGGCGCCACAACTCCAGGGTTTGAAGAGCTACCGGCGGCAATGCAGCTAATCGCCAAAGAGGTCGACGACCGCCAAGGGCGCGCCGAACTGATGGCGCAACCCGCGTTTAAGGCGCAATTTGTCGCCGACTGGGACGAGCGCAACCCCGCCATCACCTTCAAGCGCGACCTCGCCACCATGGTGGTCGACCGCGCACCGGTGGCCGGCTGGCGCGGCCGCAACTTCGCCGAGCTCAAAGAGCGTCTCCAGCTCTGGCAGCAGCAGGGCGACTCTGTCTGCCTGGAGCCTGCTGAGCAGCAGTTCTTTGCCAGCTGCCCCGCCGGCCAGCTCAGCCAAGGTGAATTCCTCTTTGAACTGATCCGCCAATTCGACCGCGATCTGCGCTGGTATGCAGTCAGTGCCAACGATCGCCCAGAAATCTTAGAGAAGCTGCTGTTCAACCAGCACACCCTGCCCGGCTTTAACGACTGCGGCGCCCATATCACTAACATGGCCTTTTACGACGGCAACCTCATCACCCTGCAAATTGCCCAGCGCCACTCGCTGCAGCGCGTTGCCGAGGCGGTCAAGCGGCTGACCCGCGATCCAGCGGCATTTTTCAACCTCAACACCGGCTCGCTGGAGATCGGCGACCAGGCCGATGTCACGATTATTAACCCCGAGCAGCTCGCTGTGCACGACGCCGAGGCCGCACGGCAGTGGATACACCGCGACCTGTTCAACCACGACCAGTTAGTCAACCGCCCCAACGGTGTGGTCGAGGCGGTGTTCATCGCCGGCCAGCTGGCGTGGTACCAAGGCGCCCCAGCGCCGGCACTCGGCGAGCAAACGCTGGGCAGAGCGCTGCGCGCCGCTTAACACACCGCCAAAGGGTGGCTACGCCCCGCCACTGGCGGACAAAATTGACAGAATAGCCAACCTCAACTTCACTTCACAGTAACCCCAAAAGTGAAGTTGAGGAGAAGCTATGGATCGCGAGGTGGCAACTCTTGTTGTCAGCTACTCCGCCATACCATGGCCACGCTAATGCTCAACAATGGGGCAGGTATCCGCCTTACTCGGCAAATACTCGCTTATGTGAGCCTAGCAACCAGTGACATATATCCCTTTATCCATCGTCAAACACAAGCAAACCCGCGCTATCAACTACCCCAGATGGCGCCGCAAGCCAGAGCAGGCAGGCGTTGCAGCGCAGTCTCAGGCCGCGAATTGGCGCTGTTGCCTGCTTTAGAAGCCTCATCAGACCAATTAAGCCAAGCTAGACTTTATACGCCATTGGCGTACAGTGTAAGGCCATGATAATTATAGAAACCAGAGCGTTCACCAGTAAAATCAAGCAGCTGATGAGCGATCATGAGTACAAAGAACTTCAGGAAGCCTTGGTAAATCGGCCTGATATGGGCAGTATCATCCAAGGAACGGGCGGGCTAAGAAAAGTCCGTTAGAAGCTTGAAGGCAAAGGTAAAAGTGGTGGTGTCAGGGCTATTTACTATTGGCTGACAGCAGATGAACAAGTTTATATGCTGTATGTCTACCCGAAGAGCCAACAAGAGGAGTTAACGCCGGGGCAGAAAAAAGTGCTTAAAACGATTGTTGAGAGGTGGTCAGATGAAAAATGAAAGGTTCGAAGAGTTACTGGCCAGCGTGCAAGAGATGGACGAGATTGTCCAAGGTAAAAAAACCGCTGCGCAGGTAACAGAGTTCCCCGAGCCGCAAGTGAAAGCTATCCGCGAACAAACCGGGTTATCACAAGTGCGCTTCGCTACCTTGATTGGCGTGAGCAAGCGCACCTTAGAAAATTGGGAGCAAGGTCGGAGGCATCCGACCGGCCCAGCCAAAGCGTTGCTACGCATTGTTGAGGCTGACCCCAGTCACGCTATTAGAGCGTTACACGGATAGGCCGGAGGCTGTTTATTTATTCCCGGCTGCCACATAACTTGCAATAAAAAGACAAGCTCAGGTAACAGCCTACTGTAATCCCCCCATTAATAACCGGAAGTTCGAAGTAGAGGGTTACACCGCCATCGCAAGCCGGCGAGGGGCCAACAGTCACAGCGCCGCGGGGCTGCTAGAGACACTCACGCCCCTGTCAGCCCACCTCGCCAGCCTCGGCTTTACCGGCCACGAATAGTCAGCCATAAACCCCAACTTGTTACAGCTGCGATAGGTCGCGTACGGCACCCTTGTCGGCACTGGTGGCTAATTTAGCGAAAGCGCGCAGCGCCGCGGAGACTTTGCGCGGTCGGGGCTTGGCCGGTTGCCAGCCGAGTTGGTCCTGCTCGGCGCGGCGCTGGGCTAGCTCTTCGTCGCTGAGCAGTACGTCGATAGTGCGGTTGGGGATATCGATGCGAATAGTATCGCCACTGCGCACCAGCCCGATGGTGCCGCCGGCGGCGGCCTCTGGGGAGGCGTGGCCAATCGAGAGCCCGGAGGTGCCGCCACTAAAGCGGCCGTCGGTGAGCAGTGCGCAAGCTTTGCCCAGCCCTTTGGATTTAATATAGCTGGTGGGGTAGAGCATCTCTTGCATGCCTGGGCCGCCGCGCGGTCCTTCGTAGCGGACGATGACGACATCGCCGGGTTGCACTTTATCGCCGAGGATCGCCTCTACCGCGTCTTCTTGGCTTTCGGTTACAAATGCGGGGCCTTCGAAAACTAAAATAGACTCGTCGACGCCGGAGGTTTTTACCACACAGCCGTCAGTAGCGAGGTTGCCGTACAGTACCGCCAAGCCACCTTCGAGGCTGTAGGCGTTTTCTAGGCTGCGAATGCAGCCTTTGGCGCGGTCGGTATCCAGCGAGGGCCAGCGGGTAGATTGGCTGAACGCGGTTTGCGAGGGCACGCCGGCCGGGCCCGCTTTGTAAAATGTGCGCACCGCTTCGCTGGGGTTGTTGGCCAGATCCCAGTGGTCGAGCGCTTCGCCGAGCGTTTTGGCGTAAACCGTGGGCAGCTGGTTGTGGATGAGTCCGGCGCGATTGAGCTCGGCCATGATGCCCATAATACCGCCGGCGCGGTGCACATCTTCAATGTGGTACTCGGGGGTGTTGGGGGCGACCTTGCACAGCTGCGGCACTTTGCGCGAAAGCTGGTCGATGTTGCTCATATTGAAGTCGACGCCGCCCTCTTGCGCGGCGGCGAGCAGGTGCAAAATGGTGTTGGTAGAGCCGCCCATGGTGATGTCGAGGGTCATGGCGTTCTCAAACGCCTCAAAGCTTGCGATCGAGCGCGGCAGCACTGAGTAGTCGTCTTGCTCGTAAAAGCGTTTAGCCAGCTCAACAATGGTGGTGCCGGCTTTTTCGAACAGGGCACGGCGGTCTGAGTGGGTGGCCAGCACGGTGCCATTGCCGGGCAGCGACAAGCCTAACGCCTCGGTGAGGCAGTTCATGGAGTTGGCGGTAAACATGCCGGAGCAGCTGCCACAGGTGGGGCAGGCGGAGCGCTCGATCTCGTCGACCTCTTCGTCGCTGGCGTTGTCGTCTACCGCGACCACCATGGCGTCGACTAAGTCGAGGCCGTGCTCGGAGAGTTTGGTCTTGCCCGCTTCCATCGGCCCGCCAGAGACAAACACTACCGGTATGTTGAGACGCATCGCCGCCATAAACATGCCGGGGGTGATTTTGTCGCAGTTGGAGATGCAGACCAGCGCATCGGCGCAGTGAGCGTTGACCATGTACTCCACCGAGTCGGCAATGACATCGCGGCTCGGCAAGCTGTAGAGCATGCCGTCGTGGCCCATAGCAATACCGTCATCGACCGCAATAGTGTGGAACTCGCGGGCGATACCGCCGGCCTCTTTGACCTTGGCGGCGACAATGTCGCCGAGATCTTTCAGGTGGACGTGGCCGGGCACAAACTGTGTGTAGGAGTTGGCGATGGCGATCATCGGCTTGTTGAAGTCGTCATCTTGCAAGCCGGTGGCGCGCCACAGCGCTCGTGCGCCCGCCATGTTGCGCCCTTGAGTGGTGGTGTGTGAACGGTAGCGTGGCATAGTGCCCTCCTAATCTATAAAGCGTGGTGTCCGCGCCGCTGTTACAGCGGCTTGCGGTAAATTTTAGAGTTGCGCTGGTAGTTGTAGAGCGACTTTTTCTCGGCCGGCAGATCATCGATAGCCGCCTCAATAAAGCCCTGCTCGCGGAACCAGTGCGCCGTTTGTGTGGTGAGCACAAACAGCTGCTGCAGGCCTACTTGGCGAGCGTCGCGCTCGAGCAGTTGCAACAAACGCGAGGCGATGCCGCGACGGTGAAACTCTGGGTGCACAGCAACTGCGGCTAATTCAGCGGTGATGCCGTCGCCCGCTGGGTAGAGTGCCGCGCAGCCAATCAGCATGCCCTCGGGGTGGACGACGACCGAAAACTGCGAAATCTCGCGCTCCAGCGCCTCGCGGGAGCGACGCACCAACACCCCTTGCTCTTCCAGTGGGCCGATCAGCTCCAAAATGCCGCCGACATCTTCGATAGTGGCGGCGCGAAAAATCTCGCTGTTGTCGCGCGCCATCAGCGTGCCGGCGCCATCGCGGGTGAACAGCTCGGTGAGCAGCGCGCCGTCGGCCTCACTATCGACCCAGTGGATGCGCGCCACACCGTTGCGCAGCGCGTGGTAAGCGGCAGCCAACAGCGGCGCTTGCTCGCTGTGGTCGGCAGCAGCTTTGGCCAGCGACAGCTCTTCGAGCGACAGCGAGCGGCGCAGCTGGCCCTGCTCGTCGAGCAGCTGTTGGTCGCTCGGCGCCAGCATAATGAGCTTTTCTGCCTCGAGGGCTATGGCGACACGGGCGGCGACATCGGCGTAGCTCATATTGAACGACTCGCCGCTGGGCGAATAACCGACCGGCGAGATCAGCACAATAGCGCCGAGCTGCAGTTGCTGGTTAATGCCGTGGGCATCGACCCGTCGCACGTCGCCAGCGTGCAGAAAATCGGTGCCATCGCGCACGCCCACGGGCCGCGCAACCACAAAATTACCGCCGACCACTTTCAGCTGTGCGCCATGCATCGGAGAGTTGGGCAGCCCCATTGAGAACGCCGCTTCAATTTTGAACCGAGCCGCACCCACCGCCTCGCGCACACACTCCATAGCGGCGCTGTCGGTCACCCGCAGTTGGCTGGCAAACTCAGCCGCTATACCGGCCACCGAGCAGCGCTGATCAATTTGCGGGCGGGCGCCGTGCACCAGTACTAAACGAATGCCGAGGCTGTGCAAAATGGCCAGATCGTGAATGGTGCGGTAAAAGTTTTCGCTGCACAGCGCTTCGCCGCCTAAGCTCACCACAAAGGTTTTGTGGCGGTGGGCATTAATGTACGGCGAGCTGCCGCGGAAAAATGTGACGTAAGCGTTGTCTGACATGGCGCCGATTATAGGGGTAAAGTGGTGGTGAATACACGATTTGTCACATCCGCAGGAGGCATTTAATTGCCAACAAATCGGCGCCCGCGCATACTGCATAGGTGAAAAATACCCACACTTTAACTGCCCGTAGAGCTCAGCGATGACCGCCATCCAACCCCTGCACAGCTCGGTGCGCGCCGCGCTTGAATCGCCACTGCCCGAGCCGCTCGCGCAGCTGGCCGAGCGCCGGTTTGAGCAGTTTAGCCAGCGGCCAGACCAAGCTGTGTGGTTGCAGCAACAGCGCCAACAACCGGCCTTTGCCGAGCAGCTGCAACGGGTTTGGAGTTGCAGTGACTACTGTGCTCAACAGGCCTGCCAGCAGCCGGCGCTATTTATGGCGCAGGTGGCCTCGGGTGAACTGTGGTGCAGTTGGCAGCACAGTGATTGGCTGGCGCAAATAACCGCGGCGCTGCAAGGGTGCACCACCGAGCAGCAGCTCGGCGAGCGGCTGCGGCAGTTTAGGCGGCGCGCCATGATGCGCATCATCTGGCGAGATTTTGCCGGTTTGGCGCCGCTGCTCGAAACCACCGCCGACATGAGCCACTTGGCTGAGCTCTGCGTGCGCCAAGCACTGGCGCTGCTGACGCCGCTGGCCGAGGCGCAGTGGGGCCGGCCGATCGGCCAGGAGAGTGGCGAACCGCAGCAGCTGGTGGTGTTGGGTATGGGCAAATTGGGCGGTTATGAGCTCAATGTCTCTTCAGACATCGACCTGATCTTCGCCTACCCGGAGCGCGGCCAAACCGAGCCGCTGCCCGGCAGTACGGCGCGCAGCATCGACAACCAGACCTTTTTTATCCGCCTTGGGCAAAAGCTGATCAAGTCGTTGGACGCCCCCACCGTGGACGGTTTTGTGTTCCGAGTCGACATGCGCCTGCGCCCCTATGGCCAGAGCGGCGCGCTGGTACTCAACTTTGACGCCATGGAAGAGTACTACCTCACTCAGGGCCGCGAGTGGGAGCGCTACGCGATGGTTAAGGCGCGGGTGATCGCCGGCCCCGAGGTAAGTGCTGCAGAGCTGATGGCGATGCTGCGGCCGTTCGTCTACCGCAAGTATCTCGATTACGGTGCTATTGATGCGCTGCGCGATTTGCAGCACAACATCCGCAAAGAGGTGGCGCGCCAGCAGCTCGACAACAACATTAAGCGCGGCGCCGGTGGCATTCGCGAGGTTGAGTTTATCGCCCAAGCGTTGCAAATTATTCGCGGCGGTCGCGAGCGGCAACTGCAGACACCGCAGCTGCGTGTGGCGCTAACCGAGATTGTCGCCGCTGGCTTGTGGCCGGCCGATGAGATCGAGCAGCTGTGGCACGGCTACCAGTTTTTGCGCCACAGCGAGCACGCCATTCAGGCGCTTAACGATCGCCAGACCCAGCAGCTGCCGAGCGACGCCAGCGACCAGCTGCGCGTGGCGGTGCTGGCCGGTTGCGCCAGTTGGCCGGACTATTTACAGCAGTTACAGCAACACCGCAGCGTTGTCAGTGCGCTGTTCAACCAGCTGTTTGCCGACCCGCAGCCCGCTGCCGAGTCTGACCACAGCGACTGTTGGCCACTGCACGGCGACCGCGATGAGCTTATGGCAGCGCTGCAACAGGCGCTGGCGGCGCGCGGCTACCAGAGCGCCGAGCAGGCGGCGACACTGCTGCTCAATTTTGCCGAGAGTCGTGCGGTCGACAATTTAGAGCGTCAACCGCGTCAGCGGCTCGACCGTCTAATGCCAAAAATTATTGACGGCTGTGCCGGCAGTGACGCCAACACTACGCTGCAGCGGCTGCTGCGGTTAATCGAAGCGGTATTGCGCCGCAGCGCCTACCTGGCGTTACTCAACGAGAACCCGGCAGCGCTCGAGCAGTTGCTGCGGCTCTGCCGCGGCAGTCGTTTTATTGCTGAACAGCTGGCGCGCTACCCCATGCTGTTAGATGAACTGCTCGACGCCGGCACCCTCTATACCCCGTGCGACCGCAGCGCACTGCGCGAGGCACTGCACAGCAGTGTGCTGCGTATTGCCCCCGGTGATCTCGAAGAGCAGATGAACGCGTTGCGCTATTTTGTCAGCGCTCACAAGTTGCGGGTTGCCGCCTGCGACTTAACCGGGGTGTTGCCGGTGATGCAGGTTAGCGACTACCTCACCTGGTTGGCCGAAGTGGCGGTGGAATACGCCATTGAACTGGCCTGGCAGCAGTTGGTGGAGCGCCATGGCGAGCCGGCCAGCGACGACGGCCGGCGGCCGGGATTTATCGCCGTCGGTTACGGCAAGCTCGGCGGTATTGAGCTGGGCTACACCTCCGATCTCGACCTGGTGTTTGTTCACAACGGCGACAACCAGCTGGCCACACGCGCCGCAGCGGGGCAGCGTCAGATCGACAATGCCACCTTTTTTACCCGCCTCGGCCAGCGCGTTATTCACATTTTGGCAACCCAAACACAAGCCGGCAGCGCCTACGAGGTAGATATGCGTCTGCGCCCCTCTGGCAACTCCGGGCAGTTGGTGGTGTCGCTGGCAGGCTTTGCCAAATATCAGCGCGAGCAGGCCTGGACTTGGGAGCAGCAGGCGCTGGTGCGGGCGCGCTGTGTGGCCGGCGACAGCGATACCGCGGCGGCCTTTGCCGAGCTGCGAGAGCAGCTGTTGTGCCGGCCACGCGACCGCCAAGCGCTGTTGGCCGAGGTGGTGGCAATGCGCGATAAGATGCGCCAACACCTCAGCTCCTCGGCCAGCGCCGAGCAATTTGATCTCAAGCAAGACCCGGGTGGTATCGTCGACATTGAATTTATGGTTCAATTCGCACTTTTAGCAGCGGCCCACCGGGCACCGGCACTGGCCCGTTGGAGCGACAATATTCGTCTGTTGCAGAGCTTGGTGGACGCCGGCGAGTTGGCGGCCGATGGCGCCGCGGTATTGACCAACGCTTACAAAGCCTACCGCAGCGCCGGCCACCGCCTGCAGCTGCAGGGGCAACCGGCGCAGCTGCCGGCCAGTGCGCTGCAAGCCGAGCGCAGCGGTGTGCAGCAGCTCTGGGGTGAGCTGATGGTCGATAACAAAAATTCAATTTAATTGTAGGAATAACAACATGGCAATGTCGTTCGCAGACCGCGACGGATACATCTGGATGGATGGCAAAATGATCGATTGGCGCGATGCCAAGACGCATATGCTCACCCACACCCTGCACTACGGCCTCGGCGTCTTTGAAGGCGTGCGCGCCTACTATGCCGACGATCTCGGCACCAGTATTTTCCGCCTGCAAGAGCACACCCGCCGGCTGTTTAACTCGGCCAAGATCTTGCACATGGAGATCCCCTACACTCAGCAGCAGATCAACGATGCGCAGCGCCAAGTAGTCGCCGCCAACAATCTCAAAGAGGCCTACCTGCGCCCGATCGTGTTTTTGGGTTCTGAAGGAATGGGCCTGCGCGCCGAGGGGCTGACCGTGCACGTCGGTATCGCCGCTTGGGAGTGGCCTAGTTACATGAGCCCCGAGGCTTTGGAGGCCGGCATTAAAGTGCGCACCTCCTCGTATACCCGCCACCACGTCAACATTACTATGGTTAAGGCCAAGGCGTGCGGCAACTACATCAACTCGCTATTGGCGCTGCGCGAAGCGCTCGCCTCGGGCTGTGAAGAGGCGATCCTGCTCGACCCCGAGGGCTACGTTGCCGAGGGCAGTGGAGAAAACTTCTTCATGGTTCGCGACGGTATTATCTACACCCCCGAGCTGACCTCGTGTCTGGACGGTATTACCCGCAACACTATCATCACCTTGGCCAACGAGTTGGGCTACGAAGTGCGTGAGAAGCGCATTAGCCGCGACGAGGTGTACATTGCCGATGAGGCGTTTTTTACCGGCACCGCTGCCGAAGTGCTACCGATCTGCATGTACGACGACCGCAAACTCGGTTGTGGCAAGCGCGGCCCGATCGCCACTCAGTTACAAACCGCCTACTTTGATGTGGTGCGCGGTCGCAACCACGCCCACCGCGACTGGTTGGCGCCGATAGCGGACTGACCCTCGCATGGCGGCGATCTGGGTTGTCTCCGACGCCAAGCCCGGCCACCTCAATCAGAGCCTCGGCTTGGCTGAGGCACTCATCCGCGCCCGACCCGACTGGGCTGTCGAACTACTGCCGCCACTGGCCTACCGCGACCTATTGCGGCTAGGGCTCGGCCGGCCTGGCAGCCGCGCGCTGCCTTCTGCACCGCCACAGTTTATTCTCTGTGCCGGCCACGCCACCCACCTCACCACACTGCTATTGGCCAGGCACAGCGGCGCCGCCAGTGTGGTGATGATGCGCCCGTCGCTGCCACTGCGCTGGTTTGATTACGCGCTACTGCCGCGCCACGACCAACCACCCCGGCGGGCCGCGGTGCTGCAGACTGAAGGGGCGTTGAACCGGCTGCAGCCCGGGGTCAAAACCCCACGCAGCGGTACCATTTTGCTCGGCGGCCCGTCGCGCCACTACCACTGGCAACAGCCGGCGCTGCTGGCAAAAATTGCCGCGCTAGTGCAGAGCGACCCGCGGCAGTGGGTCTTGAGTGGCTCGCGGCGCACACCGCCGGCTACCCTTGAGGCTATTGCGCAACTCAATTTAAGCAACCTCACACTCTGCCCATTGGCGGCACAGCCTGCTGGCTGGCTGGTAGAGCAGCTGGCGCACAGCGAGCAGTGCTGGGTGAGCTGTGACAGTGTCTCGATGGCCTACGAGGCGCTCACTGCCGGCTGCCAGACCGGCTTGTTGGCGCTGTCGCCGACCCGTGCCAACAACCGTCTGGGCCGCGGTATTGACTGGCTGCGCGAGCGCGGGCGGATCGCGTGGTTTGACGGCGACCGCCCGCCGCGGTTACCGCCAGCGCAGCCGTTGGCCGAGGCCGACCGCGCCGCGGCGTGGCTGCTGCAACAGTTGGCCTGTTCGCCGTGAGTGCCGCGCGGCTCGCTTACACACTGCTCTATTACGTGCTGCTGCCGCTGGTGGTGGCGCGGCTGCTGTGGCGTTCGCGCCGCGACCGCGACTACCGCCGTCGCATCGGCGAGCGGTTTGGCTGGGTGCGCCCGGCGCTGGTTGCCGAGCAGCCGCTAATTTGGCTGCACGCCGTCTCGGTGGGCGAGACCATCGCCGCACAGCCGTTGATTGAGGCGCTGTTGCAGCGCTACCCCGGACACCGTCTGTTGGTCACCAGCATGACACCGACTGGCTCTGCGCAAGTGGTGGAGCGCTTTGGCGACCGCGTGGCGCACTGCTACGCCCCCTACGATACTCCGGATGCAGTGGCGCGTTTTTTGCGCCGTACGCAACCGGTGCTCTACCTGATTATGGAGACCGAACTGTGGCCCAATAGCGTTGCCGCCTGCCGCCGCCGCGCTATTCCGGTACTGCTGCTCAACGCGCGGCTGTCGGCTAAGTCGGCGCGCGGCTACCAGCGCTTTGCGGCACTGAGCCGCGAGCTAATGGCCAATCTCACCGCGGTGTCGGTGCAGACGGAGGCCGATGCGGCGCGCTTTACCGCGCTCGGTTTGGCGACGCAGGCGTGCCAGATTAGCGGCAACGTGAAGTTTGATCTGACGCTGACCCCGGCGCAGCAACACAGCGCCGCGCAGCTGCGCCAGCGCTGGCAGGGCGAGCAGCGTTTGTTGTGGTTGGCGGCAAGCACCCACCCCGGCGAAGAGCAGCAGTTGCTGGAGAGCTTTGCAGAGTTGCGCCAGCGCTTTGCCGGGCTATTGCTAGTGTTGGTGCCGCGCCACCCCGAGCGCGCAGAGCGGCTGGCGGCAGCGATCGCCGAGCAGGGCTGGCAGTGTCGACGGCAGAGTGAGTGGCGCCAGTCTGAGGCGGCGCTGCCGCTCGAGGTGGACGTACTGCTGGGCGACACCATCGGTGAGCTACTGCTATTTTACGGTGCCGCCGACGTCGCTTTTGTCGGTGGCAGTTTGATTGCGCGCGGCGGTCACAACCCCATAGAACCAGCGGTCTGGGGTTGCCCGACAGTCGCCGGCGGCAGTCAATACAATTTTGCCGAGGTGAGCCGACTGCTCTGCGCTGCGGGTGGAATGGCGCTGGTCGACAACTCCGCGCAGTTGACCCAACAGCTCACTGCGTGGCTGTCAGCGCCCGAGCAGCGCCGCACGGTAGGTGCAGCGGCGGCGGCAGTGGCCGCCGATAACCGCGGCGCACTGGCGCGACAGCTGGCGGCGGTCGCCGATGCGCTGAATTAGCTGCTGGTGACGAGGTTTTCGGTCGACAGCGCGTCGTTTAACTGGTAGATGTCCTCAGGCGACAGCTGACCAGCCACCTGCTTGAGTCGCAGATTTGACAAAATATAGTCATAGCGAGCGTTGGCGTAGTTGCGCTGGGCTTGAAACAGCGTGCGCTGGGCCAACAACACATCGACAATATTGCGGGTGCCCACCTCGTAGCCGGCCTGGGTGGCGTCGAGCGCGCTCTGCGCCGAGACCACCGCCTGGCGGCGGGCGCTGACCCGCGCGCTATTGGTGGTGACCAGCTGGTAGCTGCTGCGGGCGTTCTTGACCGTGTTGCGCTTGGCCAGCGTGTACTCTTCGCTGCTGCGCACCGCCTCCTGCACGCTCTGACGGCGCTGGCTGCTGACTAAACCGCTGGTAAACAGCGGCATGCTGACCGAGACCGCCAGTGTGGTGGTCTCGTTGTCGAGACGGCTGTCAATGGCGCTGAGCAGGGCTTCATCGACCAGATTGACCTGCTGGTAGTCGCGATCGCTGTCGCCATCGTTGTAGCTCAATGTCATCGATACTGTCGGCAGATGAGCGGCACGGCCGGCCTTGGCGCCACTGCGGGCGGCGTCGCGCGCCAGCGCTGCACTGCGCAGCTGCGGGTTGTTGGCCAGTGCGTAGCTCACCCACGCCTCTGCGCTCTCGGTGGGGGCGCTGACCGCAAAGTTGCTGTCGAGCCCGGCCAGCTGCTCAAAGCGATTGCCGGTGAGCACTTCAAACTGTTCAAAGGCGATGATCAGCGCGCTCTCGGCCTCTAAAGTATTAACGCGGGCATCGTCAAACGCCGCCTGTGCTTCGTGAACGTCGGTGATAGCGATCAGCCCGACATTGTAGCGCTCTTGAGTCTGCTCCAGCTGGCGGGCAATGGCGCGCTGCTCAGCGCGGCGGGTGTCGAGGTTGTCGGCGGCGCGCAGGGCGTTAAAGTAATCTTCGGCAACCCGCACCATCATGCTCTGTTGTGCAGCGATAAATTGCGCCTGAGCTGCTTCGCTGAGCGCTGCACCGCGCTGAAAACGGTACCAAGCGGGCAGGTTGAACAGCGCCTGATTGAGCGTGGCACCCCAGCTGTTGGACTCGGTTTCGGTGGCGGCGTTGGTGTAGCTGCCGGAGACTACGGCGGTGGTGGTTTCGTCTTCACTGCGGCCGTAACTGGCGAGACCGCTAACCTGCGGCAGCAGCGCCGCGCGGCTCTGGGTTTTCACCTCGCGGTTGGCCAAAAAACTTGCTCGGGCGGCTCTGAGAATGGGGTCGTTGTCCTGCGCTTGGCGAAATACCTCAACCAGATCCGCACTCCAAGCGCTGCCGGCAGCGGTGAGCGAGAGGGTCAGCAGCGAGCTGGCGAGAGTGGTGCGAATGGCCATGCCGGTTCCTTTTAATGTCATAGCAATACTTGTGTTGAGAGCGGCTGCGCTGTGGCGCGGCAGATTCTCACAGTGGTCTTGTGGATTATCGCGGTTATCTGCGCCGATGGCTATCCCGGTGGCGGCAATCGGTGCAAACTAGCTGGCTCAATCAAGTCACAACTGTTGGAGAACTGCAGTGTCATCCTCTCTGCTCGCCCACCAATACCACCACCAAGATTGCCAAATTACGCCGCTTGAGGGCGGCTATCGCGGCTTTTTTACCGTCAACCGCTATCAGGTGCGCCACCGCTTGTTTGCCGGTGGTTGGAGCGCGCCGATGCAGCGCGAGCTGTTCGAGCGCGGCAATGCCGCCGGGGTGCTGCTCTACGATAGTGCTGCCGACCGGGTGGGCATCGTTGAGCAATTTCGCATTGGCGCCCACGCCCAAAAGGAGTCGCCGTGGCAGTTTGAGGTGGTTGCTGGCATTGTCGAAGCGGGCGAGAGCGCCGAGCAGGTGGTGCGCCGCGAAACCTTTGAGGAGGCCGGTTTGCAGCTGCAGCAGCTGCACCCCATCGCCAACTACTTGGTGAGCGCCGGCGGTACTGACGAGCAGATGGCGCTCTACTGCGGTATCTGTGATCTCAGTGGCGGCGGTGGCTTACACGGCTTGGCCAGCGAGCACGAAGATATTAAGCTGCACTGTTTGAGCTATGCGCAGGCCTGCAGTAGTCTGGCCGCAGGACAGTTTAATAATGCCGCTTTAACCATGAGTCTGTTGTGGCTGCAGCTACACCGCCAACGGCTGCGCGAGACTCAGTTATAACGTTATTGATGAGGTGGTGCGGCCGCTGCCGACAGCCACCGCTTGTAACCGCGAGATAGGAGCAGCAATGCCAGTTGTGACCCATGTTTAACCGCCGCTACCAAGCCGAAGCGCTAACCCGGCTGCACGCCCTGTTTGAACTCAACCAGGCGCGGTTGCTGCGCTGGTTGCCGCGCACTGCACCGCTGGGGGCGATGGTCACCTGCACTCTGGCGACCGGCCCTGTGCGGTTAATCTTGGTCGAGCAGTCGCCCTACAGTGATGTCGTCGCGGTCACTGTGGCACCGAGCGGCCCGCAGTGGATGACACCGCTGCGGCTGCAGGTGCGCCGCTACCACGACGCCGGCATGAGCGAGGTGATCGACTGGTGCGGCGAGCGCAGCGTGCCGTGGCGTCTGTTGGCGCGCCAGCCGCAGCTCGCTCGCGATGAAAAGATGCAGTGGAACAGTTTTCTCGCCGAGCTGTTGGCCGAGGTGAGCCGCCACGGCCGGGCTACGGCTGTGGCGCGCAGTGCCGACCTGTTGCAGTGACGGTGCAGTTTTTACACCTGAGCGACCTGCACATTGGCGCCGATGCCAGTGAGCGACTGGCCGGTGTCGACTGCCGGGCGTCACTGCTGCGGGTGCTGGCGGCGATCGCGCGCGACGAGCCGCCGCAGTTGCCGCTGCTGCTGACCGGCGATATCGCCGCCCACGGTGAACTGGCTGCCTACCAGTGGCTCAACCAGCAGCTGCTGGCGAGCGGCCGCGAGGTCTACTGGCTGCCCGGCAACCACGACGCGCCGGCGCTGATGGCCGCTGGCTTGGCCGACTTTCCCGCGCGGCGACAAATCACTATGGGCCGCTGGCTGTTGCTGCTGCTCGATAGCAGTCAGCCAACATCGTCGAGCGGGCTGCTCAGCGCCGCGGAGTTGGCGGCCGTTAGTGCCGCGGTCGCTGACCGGCGCGCCGACCATCTGCTGCTGGCGCTGCACCACCCGCTGACCGCGATAGGCTGCCGCTGGTTAGACGCTATGTGTGTAGCCAACAGCGACGAGTTGGCGGCGCGGTTGGCCGGTGAGTCGCGGCTGCGCGGGGTGCTCTGCGGCCACGTTCACCAACACAGTGTGGTCGCTTGGCAGGGGGTCGAGCAGATCAGCACCCCTTCGACCTGCTTTCAATTTGCCGCCGCCAGCCGCGACTACGCGCTGGCCGCGCTGCCGCCCGCTTACCGCCGTGTCAGCCTCGCCGACGACGGCGCTGTGACCACCGCTCTGGTCGCTGTCGACCCGGCCAGTTAAATGCGCGGCGGCGGTTGCTGGGGCAGTGGCGAGGGCTATAATGGAGCCGCACTGCGCCGCTGGCGCCGGCGCCCACGTCACCCGTTAGATGAGTAGTGAATGAGCAATTACGACGCCAAAGATATTGAAGTTCTGACCGGCTTAGACCCGGTGCGCAAACGCCCCGGTATGTACACCGACACCACCCGCCCCAACCATCTCGCCCAAGAGGTGATCGACAACAGCGTCGACGAAGCGCTAGCTGGCCACGCCAAACAGATCGAGGTGACGCTGCACAAAGATGGCTCGCTGTCGGTCAGCGATGATGGCCGCGGCATGCCGGTCGATATCCATCCGCAGCTGGGGCTGCCCGGGGTGGAGGTGATTCTCTCCACGCTGCACGCCGGCGGCAAGTTCTCCAACGACAACTACCAGTTCTCCGGCGGCCTGCACGGGGTGGGGGTATCGGTCGTCAACGCGCTGTCGACCAAGCTCGAGGTAACGGTTAAGCGCGGCGGCCAAGTGCACCAAATCGTCTTTGGCGGTGGCCACAAGCAGAGCGACCTGGCGGTGATCGACAGTTGCGGCCAGCGCAATACCGGCACACTGGTGCGGTTTTGGCCCGACGCCAGCTATTTTGATTCGGTGAAGTTTTCGCTGCCGCGGTTGCGCCACGTGCTGCGCGCCAAAGCGGTGTTGTGCAGTGGGCTGCGGGTCAGCTTCTACGACGAAGCCAGCGGCGACAGCGACGAGTGGTACTACCAAGACGGTCTCGCCGACTACCTGATCAGCGCTCTGCAGGGCTGGCAGGTGCTGCCGGCGACACCGTTTGTCGGCAGCTTTGCCGCCGCTAACGAGGCGGCCGACTGGGCGGTGCAGTGGCTGCCAGAGGGCGGTGAGCTGGTGCAGGAGAGCTACGTCAACCTGATTCCCACACCGCAGGGCGGCACCCATGTCAACGGGCTGCGCAGCGGTCTGTTGGAGGCGATGCGTGAGTTCTGCGAGTTCCGCAACCTGTTGCCGCGCGGGGTTAAACTGACCCCCGACGACATCTGGGAGCGCTGCAGCTTTGTGCTCTCATCAAAATTGGCCGATCCGCAATTCTCTGGCCAGACCAAAGACCGGCTCTCCTCGCGCGAAGCGGCCGGGTTTGTCTCCGGGGTGGTTAAAGATGCCTTTAGCCTGTGGCTCAACCAACACACCAGCGACGCCGAGCAGCTCGCCGAGTTGTGTATCAACAACGCGCAAAAGCGCATGCGCGCCAGCAAAAAAGTGGTGCGCAAAAAAATTACCCAAGGGCCGGCGCTGCCCGGCAAATTGGCCGACTGCGCCAGCGACGACCCGGCGCTCTGCGAGCTGTTCTTAGTGGAGGGCGACTCGGCCGGCGGTTCGGCCAAGCAGGCGCGCAGCCGCGAGAACCAGGCGATTATGCCGCTGCGCGGTAAAATTCTGAATACCTGGGAGGTCGACAGCCAGGAGGTGTTGGGCTCGCAGGAGGTGCACGACATCTCGGTGGCGCTGGGCATCGACCCCGGCGAAGAGAGCTTGGAGAAGTTGCGCTACCACAAGGTCTGTATTTTGGCCGACGCCGACTCCGACGGCCTGCACATTGCCACGCTGTTGTGCGCGCTGTTTGTGCGCCACTTCCGGCCGCTGGTGGTGGCCGGCCATGTCTATGTGGCGATGCCGCCGCTGTTCCGTATCGACATTGGCAAAGAGGTTTACTACGCCCTCGACGAGGCGGAAAAGCAGGGGGTGTTGGACCGTTTGGCGGCCGAGGGCAAGCGCGGAAAACCCAACGTACAGCGCTTTAAGGGGCTCGGCGAGATGAACCCCGCCCAGCTGCGCGAAACCACCATGGATGCCGATACCCGCCGGCTGGTGCAGCTGACGCTGGAGCACGGCGACGATACCAATGGGGTGATGGATATGCTGCTGGGCAAGAAGCGCGCCGCCGACCGCCGCAGCTGGTTAGAGGTAAAGGGTAATCTGGTCGACCGCGCCATTCTTTGAGCGCCACAGCCGCAGGGAACTGAGATAACTGTATGAACGACAGAGTGACATTTAGCGAAGACGGCCAAGAGCGCCGCCCTCTCAAAGACTACACCGAAGAGGCCTACCTCAACTACTCGATGTACGTCATCCTCGACCGCGCCCTGCCCAATATTGGCGACGGTCTCAAGCCGGTACAGCGGCGCATTATTTACGCGATGAGCGAGCTGGGGCTGAAGGCGACCGCCAAGCATAAAAAATCGGCGCGCACCGTCGGCGATGTGATCGGCAAGTTCCACCCGCACGGCGACAGCGCCGCCTACGAAGCGATGGTGTTGATGGCGCAGCCGTTCTCCTACCGCTACCCGCTGGTCGACGGCCAGGGCAACTGGGGTTCGGCGGACGACCCGAAGTCGTTTGCCGCCATGCGTTATACCGAATCGAAGCTGAGCCCCTACGCCGAGCTGCTGCTCTCTGAGCTCGGACAGGGCACGGTGAGCTGGAAGCCCAACTTTGACGGCAGTATGGACGAGCCAGAAATTTTGCCGGCGCGGGTGCCCAATGTGCTGCTCAACGGCACCACCGGTATCGCCGTGGGGATGGCCACCGATATTCCGCCGCACAACCTCCGCGAGGTGGTCGCCGCCTGTATTCACCTGCTGGAAAACCCCAAAGCCAGCAGCGCCGAGCTCTGCGAGTGGGTACCGGGCCCCGACTACCCGACCGAGGCGGAGATTATTACCCCGCGCAGCGATCTGTTAGCGATCTACGAAACCGGCCGAGGTTCGGTGAAAATGCGCGCGGTATGGCATAAAGAAGAGGGCGACATCATCGTTACGGCGCTGCCCTTCCAGGCCTCTGGTTCAAAAATTCTCGAGCAGATTGCCGCGCAAATGCGCAATAAAAAATTGCCGATGGTGGAGGATTTGCGCGACGAGTCAGACCACGAGCACGCCTGCCGACTGGTGATTACGCCGCGCTCCAACCGGGTCGATGTCGACGGCTTAATGGGCCACCTCTACGCCACTACAGATCTCGAGCGAAGTTACCGGGTCAACATGAACATCATTGGCCGCGACGGCAAGCCGGGGGTGATGTCGCTGCGCGAAATCCTCAAAGAGTGGCTGGCGTTTCGCATCGATACCACCCGCCTGCGACTGCAGCACCGGCTCGACAAAGTCGACCGCCGCCTGCACCTGTTGGACGGTTTGCTGACTGCGTTCCTCAATATTGATGAGGTGATTGCGATCATCCGCAGTGAGGACGAGCCGAAGGCGATCTTGATGGCGCGCTTTGCTTTGAGCGAGGTACAGGCCGACTACATCCTCGACACCAAGTTGCGCCAGTTGGCGCGCCTTGAAGAGGTGAAGATTCGCGCCGAACAGCAGCAGCTGGCCGAAGAAAAACAGCAGCTGGAGTTACTGCTCAGCTCCGAGGCGCGGCTGAAAACGCTGGTTAAAAAAGAGCTCCAACAGGCGGCCGATGAGTTTGGCGACGAGCGCATGGCGCCGCTGGTCGAGCGC
This sequence comes from Gammaproteobacteria bacterium LSUCC0057, assembly GCA_004535795.1. GTDB lineage: Bacteria > Pseudomonadota > Gammaproteobacteria > Pseudomonadales > Porticoccaceae > LSUCC0057. The sequence continues at coordinate 229,659 of SPIA01000002.1, read as the reverse complement.
GCGGAGACTCAGGCGTTTAGCGAAACCGAGCTGCTGCCGAGCGAGGCGATCACCGCCGTGCTGTCGGAAAAAGGCTGGATCCGCGCCGCTAAAGGCCACGATATCGATCCGCTGGCGTTGAGCTACAAAAGTGGCGACGGCTACCTCGCTGCCGCCAAAGGGCGCAGCAACCAGAATGTCTACCTGCAAGACAGCAGCGGCCGCTTTTACGCCCTCGCAGCGCACACCCTGCCCTCGGCGCGCGGCCAGGGTGAGCCGGCTACCGGGCGGCTCAACCTGCCTGCGGGCGCGGTGATCAGCCATCTGTTGATGGCCGCCGACGAGCAGCAGGTGCTGCTCGGCTCCGACGCCGGCTACGGCTTTGTCGCCAAGGTGGGCGATCTCTACACCAAAAACCGCGCCGGCAAAGCGGTGATCTCGCTGCCCAAGGGGGCGAGAGTGATGGCGGCTAAGCTGATCGACAGCGACCAGGCGCTGGTGGCGGCAGTCAGCAACGAAGGGCGAATGCTGGTATTTCCGCTCAGCGAAGTGCCGCAACTGGCGCGCGGTAAAGGCAATAAGCTGCTCAGTATTCCCAGCTCGCGGTTGCAGAGCCGCGAGGAGTTTGTCGTCGACTACGCGGTAATCCCCGAGGGGGGTGAGTTGCGGGTCTACTCCGGCAAGCGCCACTTGGCGATGAAGGGTAAAGATCTCGAGCACTACCTGGGCGAGCGCGGCCGGCGCGGGCACAAGTTGCCGCGCGGCTTCCAAAAGGTCGACGCGCTGGCGGTAGAGTAACGGCGGTTGGGCGCAGCCCGGCCACAGGAGAGCAGTGATGAATGCAGCAGTGAGTGAAGTGGTTGCGCAGGCGCAGAGTATGGCGCTGGTCTGGGGTGTGCAGCTGTTGAGTGCACTGGCCATTTTTGTCGTTGGCCGCTGGTTGGCTGCGCGCTTGGTGAGCTGGGCCGAGCGACTGATGGCGCGCCGCAAGGTCGACACCGCGGTCAGCCACTTTCTCGCCAACCTGCTCAACTGGGGGCTGCTGGCGGCAGTAGTCATTGCCGCTCTCGGCCAGCTCGGGGTGCAGACGGCATCGCTGGTGGCGGTGGTCGGTGCCGCCGGTTTGGCGATCGGCCTAGCGCTGCAGGGGTCGCTGTCTAATTTTGCCGCCGGGGTGCTGCTGCTGGTGTTCCGGCCGTTCAAGATTGGCGATTACGTTGAGATGGCCGGCATCGCCGGTACCGTGCAGCGCATTCAGATCTTTACCACCGAGCTCAACAGTCCCGATAACAAGCGCATTATTGTGCCGAACGGGCGCATTATCGCCGGCAACATCGTCAATTTTTCTACCAATGGGACCCGCCGCGTCGACATGGTATTTGCGGTGAGTTACCGTGACGACCTGCAGCAGGCGCAGACGCTGCTGCGCGAGCTGCTGGCGGCAGAGCCGCGGGTGTTGGCCGAGCCGGCGCCGCTAGTGGCCGTGCACACGCTGGCCGATAGCAGCGTACAACTTATCGCCCGGCCTTGGGTGGCGAGCAGTGATTACTGGCCGGTCCACTACGCGCTGACCGAGGCGGTTAAAAACGCCTTCGACCAGGCCGGTATCACTATTCCCTTCCCGCAGCGTGTGGTGCACCAGCCTGCCGATTAGCGGCAGCGCGCGCCGCTGTTGGCGTTGACTATGCAGACTTGGTCGCCGTAGTAGTTGTCGCGGTAGTTGCACTCGGTGGCGGTGGCTTTGTTGGCCTTAAAGTAGTGGATGAATGCGCTCATAGTAATGCTCCTGTTGACGTTGGGCGGCACTGCGCCGCTGCGGTCACTATAGGTGCGATACCAGTCATCGGTAAAACCGATTATTTATATCTTCATGTTTGGTAAAAATAAACGTTAGCTGTTGGCTCTCAGTTGCTGGGCAAACAGTTTTGCCAGCAGTTGAATATCGTCTACCGCAGTGTAGTTGGGGCGCACGAGTATCGCCAGGGTGCGGTGTGGGCCGGGTTCGTTTAACCGTGCAGCGGTGAGTGCCGGGTTGCCGTCAACTAAATGGCGCAGCGCAATCTCCGGCACCAGTGTTGAGCCCATGCCGGCGGCCGCCAATTGCACCAGCGTCGCCAAGCTGGTGTCGCTCACTTGATAGTGGTGGTTGCTCTGCAGAGCGCACGCCTCTAGCGCGTGATCTTTCAGGCAGTGGCCTTCGGCTAGTAACAGCAGGTCGCTGTCGACCACTTTCGACGCCTTGATGGTTTTGCGAGCGGCGTTGTTGGCGGCGCTGCCGACCCAGTAAAAATGCTCCTTATGAAAGGCAAAGCTGAGCAGCCCGGCGTGGTCAAAGGGCAGGGCGATAACCGCGCAGTCGAGATCGCCGCGGCGCACTTTATCTAGCAGGGCGGCGCTCTGCTGCTCCTCTACTTGCAGGCGCAGTTGTGGGTAGTCGCGCTGTAAGCTCGGCAGTACCTCGGGCAGTAGATAGGGAGCCACGGTGGGAATAAGCCCGATGCGCATGGCGCCACTCAGCGGCGCTTGGCTGTCGCGCCCCAGGCTCATGATCTCTTCCAGCTGTAAGTTGACCTCGCGCGCTTTGGCAAGCAGCTGCTCGCCGCGGGCGGTAACCAGCACTTTTTTGTTATCGCGTTCAAAAATCTGAAAGCCGAGCTGACCCTCCATCTCTGACAGTGCGCTGCTCAGCGCCGACTGTGAAATCGCACACTCTTCTGCCGCTTTGCGAAAGTGGCGCTGGCGCTCAACCGCCAGTGCGTATTTGATCTGTTTTAGAGAAATCATGGCGTGCTCTTTATATTCGTTAAAATCGAATATTAACTTTTATTCAATTCATTTTTCAAATTTATTGAACGCCCTTAATCTGGCTCCTGTCGCTGCAGTGCGGCGCAAACATTCAACCACAGTGTGTAAAGCGAGGAGCAATAACATGAACATGATCAACAGCGCAGTAAAACCATTCGCCGTCAAAGGCTACCGTCAGGGCCAGTTCGTTGATGTCAGCGAAGCCGATATCAGCGGCAAGTGGGCAGTGTTTTTCTTCTACCCGGCGGATTTTACCTTTGTCTGCCCTACCGAGTTGGGCGACTTGGCTGACCACTATGCCGAGCTGCAGTCGCGCGGTGTCGAAGTCTACTCGGTTTCAACCGATACCCACTTCACCCACAAGGCGTGGCATGAGTCGTCCGAGACCATCGGCAAGATCGACTACACCATGCTCGGCGACCCGACCGGCACCCTCACCCGCAACTTTGGAGTGATGCGTGAGGCCGAGGGGCTGGCGGAGCGCGCCAGCTTTATTATCGACCCGCAGGGCATTGTGCAGGCGATGGAGATCACTGCCGAGGGGATCGGTCGCGACGCTGCCGAGCTGCTGCGCCGAGTCAAAGCGGCGCAGTATGTCGCCAGCAACCCCGGCGAGGTCTGCCCGGCAAAATGGAAAGAGGGCGAGGCGACATTGGCGCCCTCGTTTGACCTGGTCGGCAAAATTTAAACCACTACCCAGAGCGCTGTCGCGGTTGGCTGCCCGGCTGCGACAGCGCTCACCGATAAATTTATAGGAGATGATGATGTTAAACCCAGAGATGATTGCCGCAGTGCGCCACTATTTAACCGCGATGACTCAGCCAGTCGAGTTGGTGGTCGCAGCGCAGGGGCACAGTAAGCGCGCTGAGTTGCTGGCCTTTCTCGCTGAAATTGCCGGCTGTTCCGAACAGATTAGCGTCGTCGAGCGGGCAGAGCCTGCGCTGCGCAGCGGCGTCAGCTTTGCCGTGAATGGGCCAAATAGCGAAGAAGGGGTGGTATTTTCCGGCATTCCCGGCGGCCACGAATTCAACTCGCTGATTTTGGCCATTGCCCAGCAGGGCGGTGTCACCGTTGCCGTCGATGAGGCGATCGGCCGATTGTTGACGGCGGTGGCTGAGCCGCTGCAGTTTGAGGTGTTTGTCAGTCTCGGCTGCCACAACTGCCCCGAGGTGGTACAAACCCTGAACGGCTTTGCCGCGCTCAATCCACAGATTCGCTGCGAGATGATCGACGGTGCGCTATTCCCCGAGCTCATCGCCGAGCGCGATATTCAGGGGGTGCCGTCGGTCTACCTCAACGGCGAGCTGTTCGCCAACGGCAAGATCGATGCCGGGGTAATTGTCGATAAACTGTTGCAGCGGCAACCGCAGCCAGCGCCTGCGCAGAGCGACGGCGAAGTGCAAGATGTCACAGTCATCGGCGCTGGCCCTGCCGGTGTCAGTGCGGCTATATACAGTGCGCGCAAAGGGTTAAAAGTGACGGTGATCGCCGACCGCATCGGTGGCCAGGTGAAAGACACCTTGGCCATTGAGAATCTCATTGCGGTTGCCGCGGTGCAGGGCCCTGCGCTGGCGGCACAGCTGGAGGCGCAGTTGCGCGCCCACCCGATCAGCCTGAAGACACCGCTTCGCGTCGAGCGCATCGAGCAGCATGACGGTATTGAGCACATTGTGCTCAACAACGGCGAACAGGTGCGCAGCCGCACGGTTATTGTTGCCAGCGGCGCCCGCTGGCGCGAGCTGGGTGTGCCGGGTGAGCGCGAACATATCGGCGCCGGTGTCGCTTACTGTCCGCACTGCGACGGGCCGTTTTTTGCCGGCAAAGATGTCGCCGTGGTCGGTGGCGGTAACTCCGGGATTGAAGCGGCGCTAGATTTGGCCGGTATCGTCAAGTCGGTGACGGTGGTGGAGTTTATGCCGACGCTGAAGGCCGATCAGGTGCTCATCGACAAGGCGCGCGCCACTGAAAATATTACCCTGCTGACCAATGCTGCGGTCGAACAGGTGGTCGCTGCCAATGGCGCCGTCAGCCATCTCGCCTACCGCCGGCGCGACAGCGGCGAACGGGTTGAGCTGCCAGTGGCCGGTCTGTTTGTGCAGATAGGCTTGGTGCCCAATACCCAGTTTATTCGCGAGCGGGTTGCCACTCGCGGCGGCGGCGAAATTATCGTCGACGAAAAGTGCCGGACATCGGTGCCGACTATTTTTGCCGCCGGCGATGCCACAACGGTGCCGTACAAGCAGATTGTGGTGGCGATGGGTGAGGGTGCCAAAGCGGCGCTGGCCGCCTATGAGCAGATCTTGCTCGGCACGCAACAGCCGGCAGAGCCGGTTGCCGCCGCCGCTTGAGCCAGTGGCGGTCGGCTGTCAGCTCGAATAGATCTGCAGCCGATCGTCGTCTTGGTGGCGCTTAAAGCGCTTGGCGCGCCGGTAGGGGAAGACATCGACGACATAGCCCGAGCGGATTTTCTGCTGCAGCCCCTGCCAAAATTCGACCTGGTAGAGGTCGCTGTGCATCTCTTCAAAGAATTCGCGCGCCTTCGGTCGGCCGGAGAAAAACAGCCTAAACTCTTCGGGGAAGATGTCCTGCGGGCCGACGGTATACCAGGTGCCGGCGCGCATCTCGTCTTCTTCGTTGCGCGGTACCGGTATGTGTCTGAAGTTACAGTCGGTGAGCAGTTCGATCTCATCGTAGTCGTAGAACACCACGCGGCCGTGGCGGGTGACGCCGAAGTTTTTCAACGGCATATCGCCGGGGAAGATGTTGGCTGCGGAGAGCTGTTTAATGCAGTTGCCGTACTCTTCGATAGCGTTGCGCTGCTCGGTCTCGCTGGCACTCTCCAGATAGATGTTGAGCGGCGTCATGTAGCGCTCGGTGTAGAGGTGGCGGATGATCAGCCGGTCGCCGTCGATGACAATTTGTGAGGCGGCGACTTTTTGTAGCTCGGCGAGCAGCTCTGGCGAAAAGCGATCGAGCGGGAAGACCAGGTTGTCAAACTCTTGGGTGTCGGCCATGCGGCCAATGCGGTCGTGGCGCGACACCAGCCGATAGCGATCGCGGACAATCTCGTGAGTCACCTCTTTGGGCGGGGCAAATTTGTCTTTAATGATCTTAAAGACGATGTTGTAGCTGGGCAGGGTAAACACTGTCATCACCATGCCCTTGATGCCGGGGGCGATGATGAACTGGTCGTCGGAGCTGCGCAGGTGTTGCACCAGCTCGCGGTAGAACTCGGTCTTGGCGTGTTTGGGGAAGCCCAGCGCATTATAAATTTCGTAGTCGCGCTTGTTGGGCATCAGCTGCTTTAAAAAGTGCGCGTACTGGTAGGGCAGTGGCGCGTCGACCATGAAGTGATTGCGGGCAAAACTGAACACCACACTCATGTCGTCTTGGCTAAACAGCGCGGTGTCGACATAACAGCTGCCGCGCTCGTTGTTGAGAATGGCCAAAATCATCGGGTGGCCAACCCCGTCGACGCTTACCCGCCCGACCATATAGGCCGCTTTGCCGCGGTAGAACACCGACTCCAGCAGGTCGATACTCAGTGGCTGGGTGCCGCGGCGGTGATGTTCGCCGTGTTGGGCGATAAAGTTCTCGACGATGCCGTCGAGATCGTCTTCGAGATCTTCAAACGGCAGCGAAAACTCCGACTCTTGCAGCAGGCGGCGGAACAGGTCGCGACAGTCATTGCCCTGATAGCGGATGGTGATCGAGTATTCAGAGCTGGGCTGCACCAGCAGCTGCGAGGACAACACATAGATAATATCGTCGTCGATTTTGTCGTGGTCGTGGACATCGGCAAAGACCGAATTAAAAAAGGTCTCGGCGATCTCAAAGTTGGGAAAGTTGGAGACCAGCTGCGAGTAGGCGGATTTGGCCTGACGCCACAGGTCGAGGTTGCGAATGTCGCGGTTGGTGACAATGGCTAAAAAGTTGACTGTCTGGTGCACCTTCTCTTTGTAGAGCTCCAGGCGCATAACGTTGGCTTGCTGCACCGCCTGCCAGTCGGCCTTCTCAAAACGCGCCTTGGCGGCCAGGGTGGCGTTGAGGTAGTCGGCAAAATAGCTGTTAAAACCATTGAGCACAGTCTTGGCCATACGCCGCGCGCTGGAGTTGTGGGTAATTGCTGTCTCAGTCATCTGCAGGTGCCTGTCGGCTAGGGTGTATCGCTGGGGAGGTCGAACAGCGCCTTGAGTTGCGCCATAGCGTGGTCGGCGGTGGCGGCGCTGGCGGGGCGGTGCGGTATCTCCTCGAGAGCGGCGGGCGGTTCAATGGCCAGCTGTTCGCCGGCGGCGACGCGCTCGGCGTAGCGCTGATAGATGGCACTGTATTCGGGCAGCACTTGGCGCTCGGCAAAGTTGGCCAGCCGGTGCCAGCCGCAGTCGCGCCCGGCCAGATAGACCGCCGGGTGGCTCCAGCGCTGCGCCGCTTTTGGGCTGGCGGCGTTGCACGCCTCGCGGTAGGCGAGCAGCGCGCTGGGCAGGTTGTCGGGCAGGCCGGCGCGGCGGCACGCTTCGAGCATTTTATGCAGCGTCGGCAGGTATTCGCTCTCGGCAATAATGCGCTCGGCCGCTTGGCAGATCAGCGCGGGCGAGAAATTTTGCAGAGTCTGCAGCCAGAGTTTTTTGGTGATCGCCACCGACCCCTGGTCGTTGCCAAAGGCGCTGTAATACTGGTTGTGGTAGTTGGCGCGAAACAGCGCGAACACCTGATTGATGGCGTCGATCAGCTCAGCGCTGGGCGCTGGGCTCGGCTCAGGACGCCCAGCTGCGGTCGGTGAGGTCGTCGACAAAGCTGCGGTTGCGGAGGCGAGTTGATGGTTGAGAGTGGTTTTGGCCATTGGGTTTATCTACCGTCGGACTGTTATCGCGCGCCCACTGGCGCTTGACGAACTGCAAAAATTTACTGCTCCACGAGCTCTGCGGCTTGCCGCTCTCGCGCCAGTAGAGCACAAACTCGGGGATCAGTTGCTCGGCAAAACGGCGCTCGATATTGGCCATCTCCAGCACATCGTAAACCGCTGGATTGGGCTGCCAGTCGGCACTGATCAGGCGCGGTGCGTGGTCGTTCTCGATCAGCCCGCAGTAGTGCTGCCACTGGTGGCGGATGTGGCTGATAAATTTTGAGTCCCAGGTCGAGGAGCGCTCGCCGCGGTCGCGCCAGTAGAGGACAAACTCAGGGATCGCATCGTCGATAAAGTTGCGGTTAATGGCGCCCTGCTCAACCAGAATGCGCATCGCATCGGCGGAGGGTTGCCAGTCACTGCCAATAGTCTGCTCGCTGGCGCGGCGCTGCTGCTGGCTGACCTGCTGCTGCCACTGGCGCCACACCTCTTTGATAAATTTTGACTCCCAACTGTGCCGCGAGACGTTGCGATCGCGCCAGTAGGCGGTAAATTGCGGCAGTTGGCTCTGCGCAAAGTCGCGGCTAACGCCGAGTTGTGCGAGTTGGCGCAGGGCGTCTTCGCTGGGCTGCCAGCCGCTGTCGATGGTTTTCGCCGCGGCCGCTACAGGGGTGGCGGGCAGAGTGGTTGCAGCGCTGTTGGCAGCGGCCGATGGCGCCGGCTGGGTAGCTGCGGCCTCGTTGAAAGCAAAGGTAAAGTGGGCTTCGCTGCCGATGCGGCCGCCGCGGTAGAGCAGCAGCCCCTTTTCGTGCAGGCTGGCAACCAAAGTCTGCAGCTGCTGGTTGTCCCAGAACGGGGTGCACTGCTGCAGTTGGCTGAGTGCCACGCTGTGCCAGACAAAACCATCGCGGGTTTGCCCGGCATGAGTGGCGCGAAAATCTCCCAGCAGCTGCAACAGCAGCGCCTCTTGCAGGCCGATGGCGGCGGCGAGAGTGGGCGCGACGGTGAGCATTTTTTCTGGGAACCAAGACATAGCGCCACTCTACCAGAAAGCGCTGGATGCCAGAAGTGAACGCGGTATCGCCGTTCGGACAGGACTGTATGTTCATACAGTTTTGGGCTATTCTGGGCAGCGATAGATAGTGCCGACAACCTTGAGGAGAGAGTGTGGCCAGTAAATTAAAACGCGCCTATGTCTGCAGTGATTGCGGAGCGGACTTTAGCAAGTGGCAGGGGCAGTGCGGCGAGTGCCGCGCCTGGAATACCCTTGCCGAGGTGCGCTTGGGCAAAGCGGCGCCCGCTGCGCGCGGCGGTTTTGCCGGTGCCGCCGATGGCCAAATTAGCACCCTCGCCGAGATCGAGTTGGCCGAGATTCCACGCATTACCACCGCCAACAGCGAGCTCGATCTGGTACTCGGCGGCGGCCTGGTGCCAGGGTCTGCGGTGCTGCTGGGCGGCGAACCGGGGGCGGGCAAGAGCACCTTGCTGTTGCAGACTCTGTGCGCGCTGGCAGCAGACCATTCGACGCTCTATGTCACCGGTGAAGAGTCGCCACAACAGGTGGCGATGCGCGCCAATCGACTCGGTCTGCCAACCGACAGGGTGGAGATTATGGCCGAGACCTCTGTCGAGGTGATCTGCGCTACCGCCGAGCAGCGGCGGCCAAAGATTTTAGTCATCGACTCTATCCAGGTAATGCATCTCGACGAGGTGAGCTCTGCGCCGGGCAGTGTCTCGCAGGTGCGTGAGAGCGCCGCGATGATGGTGCGCTACGCCAAGCAGAGCGGCACCATTTTGCTGCTGGTCGGCCATGTCACCAAAGATGGCTCGCTGGCCGGGCCGAAGGTGCTCGAACACATGATTGACTGCTCGCTGATGCTGGAGGGCAGCAGCGACAGCCATTTCCGTATTTTGCGCAGCAATAAAAACCGCTTTGGCGCCGCCAACGAGCTGGGCGTGTTCGCGATGACCGACCGCGGTCTGCGCGAGATCGCCAACCCCTCGGCGATCTTTTTACAGCGCGGCGAAGAGGTCGCCTCCGGCAGCGTGGTGATGGTGGTCTGGGAGGGCACCCGGCCGCTGCTGGTTGAGCTGCAGGCGCTGGTCGACGACAGCCATTTGGGCAACCCGCGGCGGGTGACGGTGGGACTGGAGCACAACCGCTTGGCGATGTTGCTGGCGGTATTGCACCGCCACGGCGGCATCATGGTTGGCGACCAAGATGTCTTCGTCAACGTTGTCGGCGGCGTTAAAGTGGTGGAGACCAGCGCCGATTTGGCGGTGATCCTGGCGGTCATTTCCAGTTTCCGCAACCAGCCGTTGCCGCGCCAGCTGGTGGTGTTTGGCGAGGTCGGTCTGGCCGGTGAGATACGCCCGGTGGCCAACGGTCAAGAGCGGCTGCGCGAAGCGGCCAAGCACGGCTTTACCAAGGCGATTGTCGCCGCCGCCAACGCGCCAAAAAAACCGCTTTCCGGCATGCAGGTGGTGGCGGTAAAAAATATTGCCCAGGCGCTCGATGCGTTGAGTTAACTGCGGCTGAGCGGTCGGATATTTGCGCGACAGCGATTGACCCGCGGTGACAATTTGATACATTAAGGATCCCTCAATTGCTAAGGATCTACCCGTGACTCGACCTGTCAATGCAGCCTCCACCGAAGCCTCTTGGCTGCAATCCGAATCGGCGGGTGGGCTGATACTGATGGCCTGCGCGGTTCTGGCTATTGTGGTTGCCAACAGCCCGTTGGCGCAGCTCTACAACTTGTTGCTGGATACCCCGGTCGAAATCCGCATCGGCGCGCTGGATATCGACAAGCCGCTGCTGCTGTGGATCAACGATGGGCTGATGGCGATCTTCTTTTTTCTGGTCGGTCTTGAGCTCAAGCGCGAGCTGCTCGAGGGCGAGCTCTCTAAACCCGGTCACGTCGCCCTGCCGGCAATCGGCGCTGTCGGTGGTATGTTGGTGCCAGCGCTGGTCTATTCTTACTTTAATTGGGGCAGCCCAATCGCCATGCAGGGCTGGGCGATCCCGGCGGCTACCGATATCGCCTTTGCGCTGGCGGTGCTGTCGCTGCTGGGGCCGCGTGTGCCGCTCTCGATTAAGCTATTTTTAACCTCCCTGGCGATCTTTGACGATGTTGGTGCGGTACTGATTATCGCCTTTTTTTATACCGACAAAATCTCGCTGCTGGCGCTCTCTGTGGTGGCCGCCTGTCTGCCGCTGCTGGCGCTGTTGAATTGGCGCGGGGTAACCCGCACCGGTCTCTACATCGGGCTCGGTGTGGTGATGTGGGTGGCCACTTTGAAGTCGGGTGTACACGCTACCTTGGCCGGTGTTGCGCTGGCGATGTTTATTCCGCTGCGCGCCGATCCAGAGAGCAACCACTCGGTGTTGCGCTCGTTGGAGCACGGCCTGCACGGCTTTGTCGGCTTTGTGGTGCTGCCGGTATTCGCTTTCGCCAACGCCGGCTTAAGTTTGGCCGATGTCGGCGTCGAGCAGCTGCTGCACCCGGTGCCGCTGGGTATTGCCGCCGGGCTGTTTATCGGCAAACAGTTGGGGGTGTTTGGTTTCTGCTGGCTGGCCATTAAAGTCGGTTGGGCCAAGTTGCCCGCGGGCAGCAACTGGACCATGCTCTACGGCACTGCGGCACTGTGCGGTATCGGTTTCACCATGAGTCTGTTTATTGGTTCGCTGGCGTTTGATGCCGGCCGCGAAGGGGCGCTCTACACCGTCGCCTTTGACGAGCGGCTGGGTATTATTCTCGGGTCGATCGCCGCCGGTGCGCTCGGTTATCTGCTGATAAAACGCTCACTGCCCAAGCAAGCCCTGCAAAGCGATTGACCTGCCGCGGCCGGCAGCCTAAACTGCTACGCACTTGCTATGTGTCAAGGTGTCTTGCCGCTATTCATTGCGGCGAGATGAAACGGGAAGTTGGTGCAAACCCAACACTGCCCCCGCAACGGTAAACAAGAGTAGCCTGACAGGCACGCCACTGTGGTCATTCACGGGAAGGTTGTCAGGTTGAGCAGCTCGCTCGCTTGTGAGTCCGGAGACCGGCCTTAACACTTTGCAAGCAGACCGCGGGGCGCGGTTTGCTGCACAGACCTTCAGCGCTGTCGGTAGCTTGCTGCCCCCGCCTTTTTAGTCTTTGCTTCTCTGTTGCTCCGCGTACCCAAAATTGCGCTCGGGTGAGAGCGCTTGAGGAGCTACCAATGAAAATTTTGCCCTGTTCACTGCGCCGTCGTGGCGCTGCAATCTCTATTGCTACTGCGCTTTCCGGCGGCCTTGCTCATGGCGAGCAGCCGATTGAAGAGATTACCGTTACCGCCTCACACTTTCCGCTGGCCAGCAATCAAGCGGCTGCGGCAGTGAGTGTGATCGACCAATATAAAATAGATAACCGCGCCGCGCTGTCGATGCTCGATCTGCTGCGCGATGTGCCCGGTATGGCGGTTAGCCAGTCGGGCGTGCTCGGCTCGATGAGCGATATTCGCGTGCGCGGCGCCGAGGCCAACCAGCTGCTGGTGTTGATCGATGGCATCGAGGCCAACGACCCCTCGCAAGACGATGGGCTCAACTGGGGGGTGTTGAGTGCCGCTGATATCGAGCGCATCGAGGTGATTCGCGGCTCGCAGAGCGCGCTCTACGGCAGCGATGCGATGGCCGGCGTGGTCAATATCATCACCCGCACCAGCAGTGCGCCACTGTCGGCTGGCTTCAATATTGAGCGCGGCGGCAATAATACCTGGCAGAGCGGTGTTAACGTGGGGGTCAGTGGCGACCGCTACTCGCTGCGACTAGCGGCCAGCCAGATCGACACTGATGGCGAAAATATCGCCCGCGAGGGCGGTGAGCGCGACGGCCATGATAATACCACCTACACCCTCAAGGCCGGCTGGCAGCCCAGTGACCGCTGGCGAGCCACAGCCACTGCGCGGCGCTCGGATGGCTCCAGCGATTTTGACGAGAACGATAGCGCCTCCGGATTAATTGTCGACGCCTTGAGCTTCAGTGAGTTCACCAATAGCCACTACGGGATTACCCTCGACTACCAAGCTGACAGCGGTATCAGCCAGCGCTTTAAATGGGCGCTGACTGACACTGAGAACACCAACTACCCACACGGCGACTACGACGGCAGTACTGCCGCCGACAAGCAGCAGCTGCAATATCTGCTCTCCTACGCCAGTGACAGCGCTCGCGCCACACTGCTGGTGGAGCGCGAGCAAGAGGAGTTTGCCCGCCGCGGTGTCGTCACTGAGTCGTGGGGCTCTATCCTCGACCCCAACCAAGACCGCGAGCGCAACACCGATTCGGTCGGTATCGAGCTGCGCAAAACCTTTTTTGACGCGCTGACTGTGGCCGCCAGCGGCCGTTTCGACGACAACAGCGAGTTCGATGATGGCGGCAGCGAACGGATTGAGTTGAGCTACCAACTCAACGACCAGTGGCGGCTGCGCAGCAGTTACGCAACGGCTGAGAAAAATCCGACTTTTTCAGAGCGCTACGGGTTTTATAACAACTTTGTCGGCAACCCCGAGCTGCAGCCAGAGAGCTCGGCGACCACTGAGCTTGGCATAGACTGGAATTCGCAGGACAACCGCGTCGCCGTTGACCTGACGCTGTTTGACAGCCAGCTCGAAGACGAAATCAACGGCTTTGTCTACGACAGTGAACTGTTCGCGTTTACCTCGGCCAATAAATTTGGTGAGAGCAGTCGTCGCGGTGCTGAGCTCGGCTTCTCCTGGCAGCTGGGTGAGCAGATTGCGGTTGATGGCAGCTACAGCTACATAGATAGTACCGAGCAGGCCAGTGACGGTGAGCGCGATGAACTGCGCCGCCCCAATCACTTGGCATCGCTAACGCTTGACTGGCAGGCCTCTGACGCCCTTCAGCTCAACATCAACCTACAGCACAGCGGCAGCCAAATTGACCAGCATTTTTACTCAGAGGGTTATGACTACTTCAGTCCTTATGTGACCCTCGACGCCTTCACCCTGCTGGCGATCAATGTAAACTACGCAGCAACCGACCAGCTCACCGTCTACGCCAAGGCGACCAACGCCGGCGGGGTACACTACGAAGAGGTGTTTGGCTTTAGCACCCCGAGCCGCCAGCTGGCGGTCGGCGTCCGTTACCAATGGGCTAAGTAGAGTGGCCGTATTTAATTAAGGAGCGATTATGAGCGACAAGCACCAGCAAAAAATGGCCAAGTTGAAAGAGAACGTCGATGCCTCGATCGCCGCCGCCGACACTGAGCGGGGGGTGATGATCGTGTTGACTGGCAACGGTAAAGGCAAGTCCTCCTCGGCGTTTGGCATGGTGATGCGCTCGCTCGGCTACGGTTACAAAGTGGGCGTGGTGCAGTTTATCAAGGGCGAGCAGCTCTCTGGTGAGGAGCTCTATGTGCGCGAAAAATGCCCTGAGGTGACCTTCTACCAGATGGGCACCGGCTTCACCTGGGACACGCAAGACCGCAGTGGCGATATCGCCGCGGCCGAGCGCACCTGGGCGGTGGCGGCGCAACTGCTGGCCGACCCGAGCGTGCACTTGGTGGTACTGGACGAGCTCACCTATATGCTCAGCTTTAAGTACCTCGACCAGCAGATGGTGTTGGATGCGCTCGCCAACCGCCCGGCTGAGCAGAGCGTGGTGGTGACCGGGCGCGGCGGCGGCAGTGAGTTGTTGGCGCTGGCCGACACCGTCAGCGAACTCAAAGAGGTTAAGCACGCCTACAACAGCGGCATCAAGGCGCGCCGCGGTGTCGACTTTTAGTCGACCATGAACGTCCGTCGGGTCGACCCGCACCGGCTGATCGCGCTGCTGGCGCTGCTGCTGCCGGTGGCGCTGCTAGCGGCACTGAGTGTGGGCAGCAGCGGTTTTAGTTTGCCGCAGTTATGGCGCGGGCTCAGCGGCGAGAGCGACCATGTTGCCGCCATCATCTGGCAGATCCGCCTGCCGCGGGTGGTGTTGGCAGCGGCGGTTGGAGCCGTGTTGGCGCTCTGTGGCGCAGTGATGCAGGGGCTGTTTCGCAACCCACTGGCCGATCCCTCGCTGATCGGCGTCTCCAGTGGCGCCTCGGTGGGCGCCAGTGTGGCGATCGTGGTTGCCGCCAGCTGGTTGCCGCAGGCGATCGGTCTGCCATTGACCGCGCTGGCAGCATTTGCCGGCGGTTTAATCGCGACACTACTGGTCTACCGCTTGGCCACTTCGGCGACCGGTACCTCGGTGGCGACCATGCTGCTGGCTGGTATCGCCATCACCGCGCTGGCCGGCGCCGCCGGCAGTTTGCTCAGTTACTTTGCCGACAATGTCACGCTGCGCAGAATCAGCTTGTGGCAGATGGGCAGTTTGAGCGGCGCCGGTCTCGATCGGGCGCTGCTGATGAGTGCGCTGGCGCTGCTGTTGGGCGTCTGGTTGCCGCGCTATTCGCGGCCACTCAACGCGCTACTGCTCGGTGAGTCCGAGGCGCGACACCTCGGTATTGCGGTACAGCGAGTTAAACGCCAGCTGATAGTGTTGTCGGCGCTCGGCGTCGGCAGCGCTGTCGCCACTGCCGGTATGGTCGCCTTTGTCGGATTAGTGGTGCCGCACATGGTGCGCATGCTGGCTGGCCCCGACCACCGCTTTCTATTGCCCGCCAGTGCACTGGGCGGCGCGCTGTTACTGGTGTTGGCCGATACCTTGGCGCGCACCGTGATCGCCCCAGTCGAGCTGCCCACCGGTATTATCACCGCGCTGTTGGGGGCGCCATTTTTTGTCGCGCTGCTCTACCAGCAGCGCACCAGGATCTAATATGGCACTGCGGGCCGTCAATCTCTCGCTGTTTGTCGCCGGTTTTGAGCTGCTGCGCGGTATTGATCTGCAGGTGGCGGCCGGCGAAGTGACGGTGGTGGTCGGCCCCAACGGTGCCGGTAAATCCTCGCTGCTGAAAGTGTTGTGTGGCGAATTGGCGCCGAGCGCCGGTCGCATCGAGTTGAACGGCCGCGAGTTGGCGCAGTGGAGCGACAGTGCGCGGGCGCGACAGCTGGCGGTGTTGCCGCAGCAGTTGACGCTATCCTTCCCGTTCAGCGCCGAGGAGGTAGTGGCGCTGGGGCGCATTCCGCACGCCAGTGGTGCGCAGCGCGACCGCCAAATTGTTGCCGCAGCACTGCGGCTACTCGACGCCAGTTATCTGCAGCGCCGCCCCTACACCTCGATGTCTGGCGGTGAGAAACAGCGCGTACAGCTGGCTAGGGTCATCGCCCAAGTGTGGCAGCCGGCGGCCGAGGGGGCGCGGGTGCTGCTGCTCGACGAGCCGACTTCGGCGTTTGATCTGCAGCACCAACAGATGACCCTGACACTGGCGCGGCGGTTGGCAGCAGAGGGAGCAGCGGTGCTGATGGTGGTGCACGACCTCAATCTCGCCGCCTCGGTCGCCGACCAGTTAGTGGTGATGAAAGACGGCACCATTGCCGCTCATGGTGCGCCCAGTGCAATCCTCTCCGAGCGGTTGATCGATGAGGTCTTTAAAGTCGACTGCAGCATCGTGCCGCACCCGCGCAGCGGCCTACCGATGGTGGTGGTGTGAGAGCGCTGCTACTGGCCGCACTGCTGCTGACTGACGGCGCAGCGGCGAGCGCAGCGCAGCGCATTGTCTCGTTGGCGCCGCACATCACCGAAATACTATTTGCCATTGGCGCCGGCGAGCAGTTGGTCGGCGCCGACGAGTACAGTGACTACCCAGCAGCGGCGCTGACGGTGCCGCGAGTGAGCAACTACGCCGGCGCCAACTACGAGCAGATTGTCGCACTGCGTCCCGATCTAGTGATCGGTTGGCAGAGCGGCAACGGTGAAAAGATGGTCGCGCCACTGCGCCAGCTCGGCATTGCCGTGGTGATGGTGGAGGCGCGCCAGCTGGAAGATATCCCCGCCACGGTTGAGCAGCTGGCGCAGCTTACCGGTCGCGAGGCCGCCGGCGCACAGCTGGCGGCGCAGTTGCGCCAGCGCTTGGCTGCGCTGGCAGATCGCTACCGCGACGCCGCACCGGTGCGGTTTTTTTACCAAATTTGGGACCAGCCGCTGATCACTTACAACGGCGAGCACCTGCTCAGCACTGCGCTGGCGCGCTGTGGCGGCGTCAATATATTCGCTAAAGCGCGGCCGCTGGTACCTTATGTCAGTGCCGAAGCGGTGTTATTGGCCGACCCGCAGGTGATGTTTAGTGCCGGCAGACACCCCGCCGACAACGCCAGTCTCGCCGCTTGGCGGCGCTGGCCGACTTTGGCCGCGGTGAGCGGCGGCCATCTCTACGGTATCGCCGCCGATCTTACCGCTCGCCACGGCCCGCGTTTTATCGGCGGTGCCGAGCAGCTCTGCGAACTGCTC
Organism: Gammaproteobacteria bacterium LSUCC0057; assembly: GCA_004535795.1. GTDB lineage: Bacteria > Pseudomonadota > Gammaproteobacteria > Pseudomonadales > Porticoccaceae > LSUCC0057. The sequence goes on along the minus strand of SPIA01000002.1, from coordinate 212,668 downwards.
GACCGCGCCCGCGGCTGATTACAGGTCGTAACCGCGCTCGTCGTGAGCGCTGAGATCCAAGCCGATGGTCTCTTGTTCGGCATCGATGCGCAGGCCGAGCAGGGCGTCGACCAGTTTCAGCAGCAGATAGCTGATCACCGCGGTGTAGGCAAAGGTGGCGCCGATGCCGATTAGCTGAACGGTCACTTGCGAGCCCATGGTCACACCGTCGGCGTAGCCGCCGCCACTGAACACGCCGAGCTGGTCAGAGGCAAAAATACCGGCGAACAAGGTGCCGAGAATGCCGCCCACCCCGTGCACCGGAAAGACGTCGAGAGAGTCATCGATGCGCCAGCGCTGCTTGATCAGCTGGGTGGCGTAGTAACAGATAATGCCGGCGCTGAAGCCGATCACCAGAGCACCGCCGGGGCCGACAAAGCCCGAGGCGGGGGTGATGGTACCCAATCCAGCGACCATGCCGGTGACGGCGCCAAGTACCGAGGGTTTGCCGTATTTCACCCATTCCATCAACATCCACGCCAGTACCCCGGCTGCGGCTGAGATGTGTGTGACCAGCATCGCTATGGCGGCGCTGCCATCTGCGGCCAGTGCCGAGCCGGCGTTAAAGCCAAACCAGCCCACCCAGAGCATGCCGGCCCCAGTGACGGTCATGGTCAGGTTGTGGGGCATCATCGCCTGTCCCGGAAAACCCTTGCGGTTGCCAATCACCAGCGCCGCCACCAGTGCGCCGACCCCGGCGGTGATGTGGACCACGGTGCCGCCGGCGTAGTCGAGCAGCCCCATCTGTCCCAGCCAGCCACCGCCCCACACCCAGTGGGTGACCGGCAGATAGACCAGCACCAACCAAGCGGCGCAGAACAGCAGCATCGCCGAAAAGCGCATGCGCTCGGCAAAGGCGCCGACCATCAGCGCCGGAGTAATAATGGCAAAGGTCATTTGAAACATAGCAAACAGCGACTCAGGGATGGTGCCGCTGACGCTGTCGACGCTGATATTGGCCAGCATCAGATTGTCGAGATTACCGATCCAGGCGTTGTTGGCGCCGCCGTCGCCAAATGCCAGCGAGTAGCCGCCGATCAGCCACAGCAGCGACATCACTGCGGCGATGGTGAAACACTGCATCAACACCGACAGCACGTTTTTCGAACGCACCAGGCCGCCGTAAAAAAGTGCCAAGCCGGGCAGTGTCATAAATAACACCAGCGCTGTTGCGGTGAGGATCCAGGCGCTGTCTGCGCCGTTAATGCCCTCGGCCAGCGCGCTCGCCGGCGCAACTGCCAACAAGCTGGCGGTGAGCCAGCGCGGCGCGCGCACAAGTGTAGATAAAACCATGGTCAACTCCCAAAGTGTAGGGTGGCTCAAACTGGGTTGAGTCTCTGTTTATCGTGCGGCTTTTGCACAAAAATAGCGCAATAAGACGCACCAAAGCGGTGCAAAAAACCGCTTTTGCCGATCTGCTAGCACGCTACGGCCTGAGCAATGGCCAGGCCAGCGCCAGCTATATCAGTTAGTGCAAATGCCGTGCCAGCAATTAAAGCGGCGCTCGGCTGCAGTTGTCCATTGTCGTGACAGCGGCAACGCAGTAATCTTTACTAATAGAGGTTAACCCCTAGGAGAGCCGTATGGACAAGCAGGCACTACAGCGTGAGCTGACGCAACTGCGCAGCCGTTTAGACAGCGAGTTGGCGCGCGCCAAAAGCCGCCGCGACCCTTTTGGCCATCTGTTGCAGCGGCTGGCGGTGCAGGTCGATCCCAGCGAGCCCGAGCCGCTCGACAACACGCTGCTGGCGCAGCTGCGCGACAGCGTGGCCGAGCAGGAAGCAGAGCACCCGCAGCTGGCGGCGGTGGCGCGGCAACTGCTCGATCTGTTGTCGAGAATGGGTGTATAGCGGTGCCGACAGCCGCGCGCGCAGCGCGCCCGCTGCCGTGGTTTACCCTGTTCAAGTATGTGATCTACGCATTGTTGACGCTCAACATTGTGCTGTTTTTCTTTGACGACTGGAGCGCCGCGCGGGCCGCTTACGGCGACGACTTTAGCTCCATCAGCCTGATTGCGCTGTTTCCCTCAACGGTCGACACTGCGGCGTGGGTGGTGCTATTGCTGCTATTTGAGTTGGAGACCTGGGTGATCAGCGATGGCACGCTCAGCCAGCGACGGGTGCAGTACTCACTGATGGCGACGCGGGCGCTGGCCGGCTCGGTGATCGTCTACGCCTTTTACGGCTACTGGCTGACGCTGCTCAACAGCTACGCAGTGACGCCGCTGGCGGCACCTGAGCAACTCTGCGCGCTGGCTGAGCGCGGCTATCAACAGGTGATCTCACTGGGGGAGTTTACCCCGTTGGACAGCGCCCTCTGCGCCAGTCAAGCGGATGCCAGCTGGTTGCTGCACAACCGCGAGTTGGCGGTTGGCAGCGCCGAGAGCTGGTTGTTGGTGCAGCGCTTGGCGTGGTTGGACTTGATCAACTCCGGCGCCTGGCTGTTGGTGGTGGTAGTGCTCGAGGGCGATGTCTGGCTGCAGCTGCGCGGGCGGCTGAATGGCCTGCTGCTCACCATCAGCCGCTACACGAAGTTGGTGCTCTATCTGCTGTTGGCCGTAGCGGTGGTCTGTTGGATAGCCATGGGCGACTGGTTGGATGGCTGGGACGCAGCGATCTGGCTGATCGCCTTTGTCTTTATTGAACTCAATCTGTTCCGCTGGCAGGCCGAGACGGCAGAACCTGCGCCCGTCGGCGCCGGTTAAGCGCGCTTCTCAACCACGGCTAAAATCAGCTTGCTGATGCAGGTGAGCTTGCCGCGCTCATCTTCTATACGGATCTCCCAGACCTGTGAGGTGCGGCCGAGGTGTACCGGCCGCGCGGTGCCGGTGACGATGCCGCTGCTCACTGAGCGAATGTGGGTAGCTGCGACCTCCTGGCCGTAGACCTGAAAGCGCTCGGGGTCGACGCAGCAGTAGCCGGCCGAACTGCCCAAGGTCTCCGCCAGCACTACGTTGGCGCCGCCGTGAACCACCCCGTAGGGCTGGTGGGTGCGGTGGTCGGCGGGCATGGTGCCGCGCAAAAAATCCTCGCCGACTTCAGTCACCTCGATGCCGATCTGCTGCATGATGGTGCCGCGCTGCATAATGGCGTTGAGCATCGCCACGGTGGGGGTTTGGTGCCAGATAGAACTCATCGCCGACTCCTCAGCTTTTTAGCGGTTTGTATTTGATGCGCTGCGGCTGGGCGTCTTGGCCGCGGCGTTTTAACAGATCTTCATGGTAGTCGGTGAAGTTTCCTTCGTGGAAGACCACTTCGCTGTTGCCCTCAAAGGCGAGAATATGGGTGGCGACACGGTCGAGAAACCAGCGGTCGTGCGATATCACCAGTACGCAGCCGGGAAACGCTAGCACCGCCTCCTCCAGCGCGCGCAACGTTTCGACGTCAAGATCGTTAGAGGGTTCGTCGAGCAGCAGCACATTGGCGCCCTGTTTGAGTGTGTTGGCCAGGTGCAGGCGGCCGCGCTCACCGCCGGAGAGATCGCCGACCCGTTTCTGTTGGTCGCTACCCTTAAAGTTGAAGCGGCCAATGTAGGCGCGCGAGGAGACCTCGTAGCCGCCAATTTTAATCAGATCGGCGCCGTCAGAGACCGCCTCCCAGACACTTTTGCTGTCGTCCAGCGCGTCGCGGCTCTGATCGACCACGGCCAGTTTGACAGTTTCACCGAGTACCACGCGCCCGCTGTCCGGGGTTTCAGCGCCGCTAATCAACTTAAACAGCGTCGATTTACCGGCACCGTTGCCGCCGATAATGCCGACAATGGCCCCCTTGGGGATCGACAGCGACAGGTTGTCGATCAGCAGCCGGTCGTTAAAGCCTTTGCTGACCCCTTCGAGCTCGATCACTTTGTCGCCGAGTCTCTCGCCCGGTGGGATATAGATTTCGTTGGTCTCATTGCGAGCTTGGAACTCGCGCGACTGCATCTCTTCAAAACGGGCCAGACGTGCCTTGCTCTTGGCTTGGCGCCCCTTGGGGTTCTGGCGCACCCACTCGAGCTCCTCTTTCATCGCTTTGCTGTGGGCGGCCTGCTCGCGCGACTCCTGCGCCAAGCGCTGTTCTTTGGTCTCCAGCCAGGTGGTGTAGTTGCCCTCGTAGGGAATACCGTGGCCGCGGTCGAGCTCGAGAATCCAACCGGCGACGTTGTCGAGGAAGTAGCGGTCGTGGGTAACCGCGACTACGGTGCCAGGGAACCCTTCGAGAAACTTCTCCAGCCAGAACACCGACTCGGCGTCGAGGTGGTTGGTCGGTTCGTCGAGCAGAATCATGTCGGGGCGCGACAGCAGCAGCCGGCACAGCGCCACCCGGCGCCGCTCACCGCCAGAGAGTTTGCTGACATCGGCATCCCACGGCGGCAGCCGCAGCGAATCGGCGGCGACCTCTAGGGTGTGGTCGAGGTTGTGGGCGTCCCACGCCTCAATGACCGCTTCGAGGCGCTCCTGCTTTTTGGCCAGCGCGTCGAAATCGGCATCGGGGTCGGCGTAGTCGACAAATACCTGCTCCAATGCTGCCAACGCATCGACCGCTTCGCGCACGCCATCCTCGACATTGCCGCGGACATCTTTGCCGGGGTCGAGCTGCGGCTCCTGTGGCAGGTAGCCAACTTTGATACCCGGCATCGGCCGCGCCTCACCCTGAATATCAGTGTCCAGACCGGCCATAATCTTCAGCAGCGACGACTTGCCCGAGCCGTTGAGGCCGAGCACGCCAATTTTGGCGCCGGGGAAAAATGACAGCGAGATGTCTTTGAGAATTTGTCGTTTCGGCGGCACGATCTTGCCGACGCGGTTCATAGAGTAGACGTATTGGGCCATAGCGGGTCTCACAGCTAACAGTGGTGGCAAGCGCTGGGTAGCAGCGCGATAACAGGGGTGAATTGTAAACGAATGTGCGCGCTGGGGTGAGTCTCCAGCAGCAACAATTAGGTCACTACAATCACCCGAATGGCGTCTAGGCGCAGCTGCAGTTGGCGCAGTTGCTCGGCAACGCGTCGACGCTCGGCGGCCAGTGCCTCGAGTTCGCCGCTGTCAAACAGCGGGTTGCGCGCAGCCAGTGCGGTGAGCCGCTGCTGTTCGCGGCGCAGCTGCTGTTCGGCGCCAGCAGTAGCTGCAGCGGTGAGTTGCGCCGAGGCCTCTCTGGCGCTCTGCTCGCCCACAGCGAGCAGCCGCCGCAGCGTCGCTTGCTTGCTTTTGGCTGCCTGCGCCGCCAGCCGGCGGCCAACCGGTTTGCACAGCTTGCTGAGCAGTTCGGGCTTGAGCGGGCCGGCTAAGTTGCGGCCCTGTTCATCAAACAGCCAGCGCGCAGTGGTCGGCGGCAGATAGCGGTTGTTGCCTTGCGGCGCCTCGAGCAGGTAGCAGAGCTCGAGCAGAATAGAGCCAGCGGCGATACCGGCCTGCTGCAGCGGACGCCCGTCGAGTGTCGCCAGGGTGGTGTTGCCGCGGCTACTGCGCAGTAACTGCTCGCTGGCGGCGGTCACCAGTGGGTGGTCCCAGTGCAGGAACGCCAGCTCTTCGCGGCGCAGCGCAGTGGCGCGATCGAAGGTCACAGACACTCCGCAGTCGTCGAGCAGTGGCAGCGGTTCGGTCATCTCGCTGCTCGGCCGCAGCACCCAGCTGTGTGCATCTAACGGCTCGCGCTCGACTCCCCAGCTGTCTAGCAACAGTGCCATGTACTGTATTAACTGCGGGTCACTGTCGGCCTGCTCTAAGGAGCGAACGAGTTGATCGGCCTGCGGTTGCCGGCAGCTGTTGCGCTCGAGCAGGCGGTCGCGGCCGTGCTCGAGTTCGCTGTTGAGCTGCTGATTGCGTTGTGCCGCTTCACACAGCAGCGCCTCGAAGTCAGCGCCAGCGGGGGTAGTAGTGGTCAAGCGGTCGGCAAACTCGCGGTAGAGCGGTTCGGCAGCGGGGTTGTGTTGGGCGATGGCGTTGGCCGCTTGGTGGTGCCAGCGCAGTAGCTGTTGTTGTGCCGAGTCGGCCAGCAGCGGCAGATAAATTTGTACAGTGTGGCGCTGGCCGATGCGGTCGAGACGGCCAATGCGCTGTTCGAGCAGATCTGGGTTGCGCGGGAGATCGAGCAGCACCAGCTGATGGGCAAACTGAAAGTTGCGCCCCTCGCTGCCGATCTCCGAACAGATCAGCAGTGGGCAGTCGGGGTCGTCGGCAAACATCGCAGCGGCGCGGTCGCGCTCGACAACGCTCATCTGCGGGTGGAATACCGCGGCCAAGATGCCGCGACGGATGCGCAGGTAGTCAACTAGATCTAGGGCGCTCTCTTCGCAGTGAATAATCACTAACAACTTGTCGCCAGGGCTCTGCTTGAGTTTGTTGAGCAGCCACGCCACGCGTGGGTCGATCTGCGTCCAGTCGCTGCCACCGGCGTCGCGGTAGTGTTGTTCGGGGGTTGGGCTAGCCAACGCCTCTGCCGTGTACTGCGCCGGTGGCGCCAGCAGCTCGGGGTGGACGCTGCGCGCGGCAAAGCCGCCGACTGCGACGCGACTGTTGCGAAACAACACTCGCCCAGTGCCGTGGTAGTCGAGCAGGGCGTGGCACAGCTGGTGCTGTAACTGGTCGTCGGTAGGGCACTGCTGCCACTGCGCCAGCAGTTGCCGTTGGTCATCGCTGAGCCGCTCCGCTAAAAACGCTTGGCTGCGCGGTGAGAGGCCGCTGCCGCGTTCAATCTCGTCAATGGCAGCAGCCAGCGGCACCAGGTTGTGCTGATCCTGCTCGAGCTGTTGCAGCGAGGTGAAGCGCTGCGGATCGAGTAGCCGCAGGCGAGCGAAGTGGCTCTCGATGCCCAGTTGTTGCGGTGTCGCTGTGAGTAGCAGCAGGCCGCTGCTGACAGCGCTGAGCTGTTCAACGGTGCGGTACTCGGCGCTGACCTGCTCGGGTTGCGGGTGCCACTGCAGGTGGTGGGCCTCATCGACGACGACTAGATCCCAGCCGGCCGCCACCGCCAGCGCTGCCCAGTGCGGTTCGCTGATAAGATCGAGCGCACAGATAGCCAGCTGGCACTGCTCGAAGGGGTTGCCGTCGCTCTGTTCGGCGAGCAGCTGCAGGCGCTCGGCGTCGAGCAGCGTTGGGTTGAGATGAAAGCGGCGCCGCAACTCGACCAGCCACTGGTGTTGCAGCGCCGCCGGCACCGCGATTAACACCCGTTCGGCGCGGCCGTTGAGCAGCTGGCTGTTGATGATGGCGCCGGCTTCGATCGTTTTGCCAAGGCCCACTTGGTCGGCTAGCAGTGCCCGCGGCCGGCGTCGGCCAGCTACCTCGTGGATGATGTAGAGCTGATGGGGCAGCAGCGCAATGCGGCCACTGCTGAGTCCGCGCAGTGGGTCGAGCGCCTGCCGCTGCGCCGCCTGTCGAGCGCTGTGGCGCAGCTCAAACCAGTGGCCGGCATCAAACTGGCCGCTAAACAGCCGCAGCGTCGGTCGGTGCAGTGGCATGAAGGGATCGATCCAGCCCTCCGGAACCACTGTTTCGCTGCCGTCGCAGTCGATGCGGTAAAACAGCAAGCCGTGGTCGGCGACCACCTCGAGGACGTCACTGCGCTGCAGCGGCTGCTGTGGGTCGGCGCTGGGGTAGAAGTGGATAGTGTCGCCGGCAGCAAAGCGGATACGCACCAGTGGAGCCGATTCACGGGCGTAGCAGCGGCTCTCTTCACTCTGGGCAAACAGCAGTGTCAGGGTGCGCTGGTCGCTGTCGAGCAGTGTCGCCAAGCCCAGCTCTAGCTCGGCCTCATTGATCCAGCGCTGGCCGGCTGTCGGTGTGTTGGCAGTGTCGCTGTCGGGGTCGGAGTGCATGCTCGAGCTCTATCAATCGCTGGGCTGCACATCTTAAGCGGCACAGCTGAAATTGCCAGTCGAGCACCGCTATACGGCTATTTTTGTTGTGCGCCCCAAATATTGGGGCACTGTCAGGTGTCAGTCGCGGTCGCGATCCTGCTCGCGATAATGGTCGCGCCTGTCACGGCGTTCAGCGCGCAGCGCCTGGTGGTGTTCCTTGGCCTCTTGCGCCGAGACCCGGCCGTCGCCATCGGCATCCATAGCGGTGAAGCGCTGGTTCATTTTTTCGGTCATCGCGGCGATGCCGGCGGCGTGCTCGGCGGCACTGATGTAGCCGTCGCCATCGCTGTCTACCCGAGCAAACATATCGCGATCGCGGTCGCTGCGCGGTGGTTTTTTATCGGCCAGCGCGCTGGTCGATAGCAGTGTTGCCAGCGCACAGCTGGCGGTGACTAGGCAAAGTTTGGCGAGTCGGTGTTGGCTCATGATGGTTGCTCCAGAAAAGTGGGTTGGCAGTGGTGCAGTGTGGCATCCACACCCGCTATAACGGATGCGTTGCGCTGCGGTTGACGGCGCTGAATTATTTTCTCACTCAGGGTGCCACTGGAACTGCACGTTGATGACACTGCCTGGGGGGTCGAGCTCGGTGCTGGGGAGCAGCTTAAAGCTAAACGGAATCGATGGCAGCGCGGCGCTGCCGTAGGGTAATTTAGGGTTGAGATAGCGTTGGGGTTCGCGTCCATCAAACTGACTGACGGCGGCAAACGGTTGGCTGCGCTCGGTCACCACAGCGCCGTTGTCGTCGAGTTGCCAGTGCTGGATGCCCTCGGCAAACGGCGTCAAGGCAAACGGCGCATCGGCGCTGTGGCGGTTGCGCAGCAGGCGGTCATAGAGGCGGTAAAACGGCTGCCCGGCTCTGGGCTGCATATCGTAAAAGCTACTGGCCGCTTTGTACTGCTGGCGCGCGGCGCCTGGCAGCAGCTCGTTGATGAGGGTGAAACCGTACAACAGAGGCCGGCCGCGGTAGTGCAGCGCCTCCACCGCCGGTGCCGGGCGGTCGCCGCAGAGTTGGCGGTAGTGGTCGCGCAGCTCGCTGGCAAAGTAGTCGGCGCGGCGTAAAAAACAGGCGGTGGCGGCGTAGCGCTCGGCGAGCAGTGGCTGCTGTGCGGCGTCGAACTCATAGAAGCGCCAGCCATCGACAGTGCGCTGTAGCTGCGTCTCGAGGCCGGGTAGCGCGAACTCCTGCGGGGTGCTGTCGAGCAGCAGTAAAAAGCCGTTGCCGGGGCCATTTTGCGCCGGCTCGTTCTGGCTCCACAGGTACTCGCCGTTGTAATACCAGACCAGCAGTCCGGGGCGGTAGTTAATGCTCAGCGCTTTGAACGCCGGTTGTGGCTGCTCACCGTCGGGGTAGAACAGCAGGCCGGGCTTGGCGAGATTGGCGTCGTAATTGTGGCCGCCGGCAAACACCGCGTAGGGGTCGCGGTACTCCAGTAATAAGTAGTGGGGTACCGGCAGCGTGTGCTCGCCACCGGAGAGGCTGAAGCCGTTGTTTTGCCAGCCGTGTTCAGCGGCCAGCGCGTCGGCAGACTCGAAGTCCTCATAATAGTCGATAGCCGGTATCGCGATGTTGTCGATCAGTGCGCCGTCGTTGACTGCGGCGCCATCGGTAAAGTAGTGCCAGCGCAGCTCAATAATCTCGCCGCGCCAGGGGGCGAGGTCGAACCGCGCGGTGACCCACAGAGGCACACTGCAGGGGTCGGGGCGGGGGTCGTTGAGCTGCTGCTCGGCGGTGGGTCGCGGTTGTCGTGGATCGCATGCTGGGTGGCTTTCAACCCGGCCATCGCCATCCAAATCGCCAGAAAAACCGGTCAGTCCGGGTCGCGATCCGCTGCCTTCGTGGCCCTGCGCAGCCGGCATTACCGAGCCAGCGACGGCGTCAAAGCGGTCGCTGGGCAGCAGCCGCTTATAGCGGCCGTCACCGTCTTTGAGCTCGACATAGAGGTAGTCCCAATCCGCCTCAATGTCGAACCAGGTATCAAAACGCATCTCCAGCGGGCCGCTCTGTGCGGTTGTGCTACGCAGATCAAAGCGCCGTGACAAGCTGCGCTGCAGATCGTTGCCCTGACCGCTGTAGGCGGCGAGCCGGCCTTGCTGGGGGCCCAGAGGGCCGAGCTCGAGCTGGCGCAGCTTGGGCGGCAGTACCACCATAGTGGCGGCGCAGTTGGGCTGACCGCTTTCGGGTGCATTCATGACCCGCTGTGTCACGCTGCCGCTGGTGGCACCGCCAAATTGCGGCGGGCGCACTACGCACGGCTGCAGCCAGCCGAGCATCATCCGCGACCAGCTGCTCAGCGCCTGCGGCTCGGGCGCCGTAGTGGCCGACATCAGCTCCCAGCTAGCGGTGGAGTTGTTGGTGCGCGAGGCGTAGAGGTCGGGTAGCCCCAGCGAGTGGCCGAACTCATGAATAAAGGTAGAGACATCGGTGTACTCAGACTGCATGTTGTAGTCGTAGAGCCACAGCTGTGGGGTCACTGCGACGCCGCCGCGGGTGTGCTGAGTCTCGCCTAGGGTGGGGCCGCCGGCTAAGTTTTCGGTGATGGCGCTGCGGTGCGGCCAGATGCGGTTGGCGCACTCGAGCTGTGCCGCGTTAAGAGTGTCAAAAATCTGCTCATCTTGGTCGGCAGTGAAGCGCTGCTGGAGTTTGTGCAGGCCGTGACAGGAGGACTGCGCTTTGCCGGCGTAAACCACCACAAGGTGGTCGATATAACCGTCGGGCTCGTCGCGGTTGCCGTCTTGGTCATAATCGGTCGGGTCCCAGATGTCGTGCTGGTGCCAGTCGTAATCCGGGTTGGCGGCGTAGGCGGCGGCGATGGCTGCCGTCACTAGCCGGCTGGGTTTGCTGTCGTTGCGCCAGCTGCCGTCGCTGTTGCGCAGCGGCCGGCCAAATTCGGCCAGCGAGTGGTTGAGGGTCACCGGTGCCAGCACATGGCCGTCGATATGGTAGCGGCCGCTGGACTGCTGCAGGTAGTAGTGCGGCAGGGTGCCGGGCAGCGCCGCGCCGTCGCGGTCGCGACCAAACAGCGCCTGTTGCAGGTAGTCGCGGTTGCGTTGTACGCCATCGCTGGCGTCGCTGTAACGCTCGAAGTCGGCGTCGGCAAACGCCACCGGCAGCACCAGCAGTTGGTGGGGGCGGCTGGCGCTAGCGCTGACCGGGGCGATCTGATCGCTGGCAATTTGAATATGACCGAGTTGATCAAACTGGCCGTTGGCGAGCTGTTCAACCATTGCAGCGGCGCTCGGGTGATCGCTGGCAGCGTTGCTGGCAGTGTCGCCGGTTAGCAGCTGGCAGCTGCTCAGGGCGATACTGAACAGTGTGCAGTGCAGCGCGATGGTCAGTGGTGAGCGGTCGTTCATCGGTGATCTCGAGTTTTTCTGTTGGTCGGCCTGCGGCTGTTCTATCATAGCGACCCGGCGCTGGCTACCACTCTACACAGCGCCAATGGAGATGTCGCCACAGTGCAGGAAATGTTAAAAAAATTGGCCCGACAGACGATGCCATTCGGCCGCTATGCCGGCCGCGTGCTGATCGACCTGCCGGAGGAGTACCTGCTCTGGTTCCGGCGCCGCGGGTTTCCTTCGGGCGAATTGGGGCTACTGTTGGCGTTGGCGCTGGAGATCCACAGCAACGGCCAGCGACGGCTGCTCGACCCACTGCGCAGCCCCGGCTGCACAGCGCAATTTAACGCTGACGACCGCCGTGATTGAACTGCGACAGGCCCAGCTGCGCCGCGGCGCCAAGCAGCTGTTTAATGACGCCCAGCTTCGCATCCATGCCGACCATAAAGTCGGCCTGATCGGCGCCAACGGCTCCGGTAAAAGTTCGCTGTTTAAACTACTGTGCGGGCAGTTGTCGCTCGATGCCGGCGAGCTGTCGATGCCGGCCAGCTGGCGCGTGGCGCACATGGCGCAGGAGGTCGAAGGGGTCGAGCGCACCGCACTGGACTATCTGCTCGACGGCGACCAGCAGCTGCGGGCGGCAGAGGCGCAGATCGCCGCAGCAGCGGCCAGCGGCGATGATCAGCGCTTGGCCGAGGGCTATCAGCGGCTCGATGAGATCGATGGCTACACCGCCGCCAACCGCGCCGAGCAGTTACTCGACGGACTCGGTTTTGCCGCCGGCGATGGCGCTCGCCAGGTTGGCGAATTCTCGGGTGGCTGGCAGATTCGCCTCAATTTGGCTCGCGCCTTGATCGCCCGTTCCGATCTGTTGCTGCTCGACGAACCGACCAACCACCTCGATCTCGATGCCACCCTGTGGTTGGAGCGCTGGCTGCAGCGCTATGCCGGCACGCTGGTGATCATCTCCCACGATCGCGACTTTCTCGATGCGGTGGTCAACCGCATCGTACGTATTGAGGGCGACAGCTTGGTCAGTTACAGCGGCAATTACAGTAGCTACGAGCGCATTCGCGCCGAGCGGCTGGCGCTGCAGGCGGCGATGGCCGAGAAGCAGCGGGTGCGGCGCAGCGAAGTGGAGGCCTTTGTCGCCCGCTTCCGCTACAAGGCCAGCAAGGCGCGTCAGGCCCAGAGCCGCTTAAAAGAGTTGGCGCGCATGGATGAGATCGCCGCCGCCCACGTCGACTCGCCGTTTAGTTTTCGCTTTCCCGACAGCCCGACCGGCAGCGGCGCACTGCTCAATCTCAGCCAGGCGACTCTCGGCTACCCGGGCCGCACGGTGCTCGAGGGGGTCAATTTAGAGTTGCAGCCCGGCGCCCGGATCGGTCTGCTCGGCGCCAATGGCGCCGGCAAAACCACTCTGATTAAAACCCTGACCGCAGAGCTGGCACTGGTCGCCGGCGAGCGCATCGAAGGGACGCGGTTGCGCATTGGCTATTTTGCCCAGCAGCAGCTTGAGGCGCTGGATGTGGCTGCGTCGCCGCTACTGCATCTACAGCGTCTGCCAGAGAGTGGTGAGGAGCGTGCCAGCGAGCAGAAGATGCGCGACTTTTTGGGTGGTTTTGATTTTCGCGGCGACGCCGTGGAGGCGCCGGTCAGAGACTTTTCTGGCGGTGAGAAAGCGCGTTTAGCCCTCGCTCTGATCATCTGGCAGCGGCCCAACTTGTTGTTGCTCGATGAGCCCACCAACCATCTCGACATCGATATGCGCCAAGCGTTAGCCGAGGCACTCAACGCCTATCAGGGTGCGTTGGTGTTGATCTCGCACGATCGCCATCTGCTGCGCAACAGTGTCGATCAGTTTTATCTGGTTGCCGATGGCGCGCTGCAGCCATTTGACGGCGACTTGCACGACTACCAGCATCGCCTCGCCGAGTCCAGTAGTGCCGCTGCAGTGGCACCGGCGGCGGTAGTCGCTGCGCCAGACCGGCGCGCCGACCGCCAAGCGGCCGCGCAGCGCCGCGCCGAGCTGGCCCCGCTGCGCAAGCAGCAGCAACAGATTGAACGCCAGCTGCAGACGCTCAATGAGCAGCTGCAGGCGGTCGAACAGTGGTTGTCCGCCCCCGACGCTTACAGTGACGACAACCGCGCGGCGTTAAAAGCCAAGTTGGCCGAGCAGGGCGAGTGGCGGCGGCAGTTGCACAGCGCCGAAGAGACGTGGTTGGAAATCGCTGCCATACTGGAGCAGAACTAGTCGAAACACTGGGCAGTTGCTAAGATAGCGTAATACTCGCCAAGCAGTGGATTGGCGCTTCAGTTTCAGGAGACATTATGTTTGGTCGCAACAAAGCGCTTGCTGCCGAGGGGGCAGATCTGGCGGTAACAACACAAGGTGCAGATATGGTGCGCAAAGAGAGTCATCAACATAACCATGGAGCTCGCTCAATGATCGGAACAAAAGTGGTGGTTAAAGGCGATATTTTCAGTGAAGAAGACCTCACCATTGAGGGTCAGGTAGAAGGGACTGTCACCGCCAAAAGTAACGAGGTGCATGTCGGTGTCGCCGGCAAGCTCAAAGGCACAATCCACGCGAAAAATGTCCGTATTGAGGGGCATGTCAACGGTGAAATCCGCAGTTCTGAGTGCGCGTTAGTAGCCGCTTCGGCACAGGTTCAAGGCAACATCATCGCGCCGCGTGTGATCCTCGAAGATGGCGCCAAGTTCAAGGGTTCCATCGATATGGACGGCAGCGAAAAACCCGCAGTCGCCGCCCCCAAGCCGGTCGAAGCGGCGAAAGTAAACGCCTAGATAGCGCCGCTTACGGTGCGCCCAACAAGGGGATCAGGCCATGTTTGAGCGGGTTGCAGACTGGCTGTCGGCGACCCGGGCTGAACCGCCGCTGGCCGATGCGAAGCCGCCACTGGCCGATATTAACAGCGCCTTGATGGCGGGGGTGTTCTCTTGTGTGCCGGCGCAGCGGCCGCTGCAGGTACTCGACCTTGCCGCCGGCAATGCCGCTACCGTGGCGTTTCTCAACCACTTTAACTGCCGAGTAACATTTGTCTCTCTGCTCGAAGAGCTGGTGGCTATCGATGAGGCGGAGTCCCAGCAGCGCGAGTGCGAGGCAGATTTTGTCTCGTTCTCACCCCAACAGTTGATCGAGCTTTATGCGGCGCTGTTGGACCGTCTTGGGGTGGTCACTGTCGATGTCTGCCTCTGCTGGGATCTGCTCAACTATCTCCCTGCCGAGCATTTTCGGGCGCTACTCGAGGCACTGCAGCCGCGCCTGCACCCGTTCAGCTGCGGCCATGTGATCGGCGCTTACAACCCGCGCAGTGCTATCAGTGCGGCTAGTTACGGCATTAAAGAGCTGGGGTTGATCGCACAGCGCAGCCTCGAGTTGCCGGCCAATTTGCGACTCTACCCCTACAAGCAGGGCGAATTGGAACATCTGCTCAAACCGCTGCAGATCGACCGCAGTCGGCTACTCGGTGAGGGGCGAGTTGAATACCTGCTCTATCACTGCGATAAGCCTTAGTTAGCCACTCAGCCGCTGACCGGCTGCTCAAAGCCGAGTTCGGCCAGCTCGACGCCGCGGCGAAAATCCTGCATGTGCTTTTCCATCCACAGCCCAGCTTGCTCGGGCTGATTGTGCTCGATCGCCTCGAGCACATGGCGGTGTGCGACGACAATGCGGGCGCCGGGTGACAGTGCGCGAATGACCGCCCCCCACGCCGGGTAAAAAAGATCGTTGAGGGGGGCACGGGCTTGCAGCAGTGCGTGGTTGTGGGTCGCTTGGGCGACGCGGTGGTGAAACTCCAGTTCGCATTCGAGCAGCAGTTGGTGGTGGTCGGCACCGCCCTCGGCGGCGCTGCAGGTGCGCTGCCACAAACTGCGCAGTTGGCTCTTTTCGTCGCTGCTGGCATTGGCGCAGGCGAGCCGAGCGGCCAGCGGCTCGAGCCCCATCGCCACCTCCCACAGCTCCCTAAAAGTGACTTTGTGCATGAGCATGGCCGAGCTTACCGAGCGGCCGATCTGTTCAGTTTGTGGCAGCGTGACCACCAGCCGTTTGCGGTCGGCGCGTCCGATCAGGCCGCCGTGTTCGAGCAGTCGAATCGCCTCACGCAGCGTCGACCGGGTGACGCCAAACTGCTCGGCGAGCTCGGTCTCAGTCGGCAGCAGGTCTCCGGCCACCAGCTCGCCGCTGGTTATCGCCGAGCGAATTTTTTCGCTCACGACCCGGTAGGCGGGGTGGTGGTCGAGTTTGCTAAAGCTGGAGGGGCGCGACATGGCAATTTCTCTTGGCGGCGGCAGTGCGCTGTGGTGACAATTGATCAACTAGAGCTGCAAGGTTAGCGCAAATAAGCGCCGATGAGAATATTGACGCATTGTCCGACAATATGTCAATATTGCCGCAATGGTTGCCCAGCAGCCGCGCTTATTTAACCACCGCAGCGCCTCGCGGCCCTGCACGAGGACCGTTATGACCACTACAGCTGATACCCCCCGCACAGCCGGCAGCGCACCGTTGCGTTTTGTCACCGCCGCCTCGCTATTTGACGGCCACGACGCCGCCATCAATGTGATGCGCCGGCTGATTCAGGCACAGGGGACCGAGGTGGTCCACCTCGGCCACAACCGCAGCGTTGACGATGTGGTGCGCGCCGCTATTCAAGAAGATGCCGACGCTATCGCCATGAGCTCTTATCAGGGCGGTCACGTCGAATACCTCAATTACATGTTGGAACTGCTCAAGCGTTATAACGCCGAGCACATCCAGGTGTTTGCCGGTGGTGGTGGCACCATTACGCTGGAGGAGATCGCCGACTTGGAGGCGGCCGGGGTCAACCGTATCTACCACCCCACCCACGGTATGCAGATGGGTTTGGAGGGGATGATTGTCGATCTGGTCGAGCGCGCAGCCCAGCGCCAGGTCGCCACTGCGCTGCCCGAGGTGGTCTCTATTGATGATGAAATCGCCATCGCTCAGACTATTTCGGCGATCGAAGAGGGCGCCATCGCCGGCGAGCAGCTCGCCGCACTGAAGCAGCAGTGGCAGCAGGCCGCCGGCCAGACGCCGGTGATCGGTATCACCGGCACCGGCGGCGCCGGCAAAAGCAGTTCTGTCGACGAGCTGTTAAACCGTTTCTTGCAGCACCGCCCAGAGATGCGCATTGCCGTGTTGGCGGTTGACCCGACCCGCCGCCGCACCGGCGGGGCGCTGCTCGGCGACCGTATCCGCATGAACACCTTGAGTGCAAAAAACATCTATATGCGCTCAATGGCGACACGCCGCCAGCATCTGGCCACCAGCGAGATGCTCGGCGATGTCACGCTGTTCCTAAAATCTCTCGGCTACGACTTAGTGGTCGTCGAGACTGCCGGCATCGGTCAGAGCGACTCCGAAATTGTCGATCTGGTCGACTTTTCGCTCTACATTATGACCAGCGATTACGGTGCTGCCAGCCAGCTCGAGAAGATCGATATGATCGACTACGCCGATATGGTGGTGCTGAATAAATTTGATAAGCGCGGTGCCCAAGATGCGCTGCGCGATATTCGCAAGCAGTGGCAGCGCAACCACAACCGCTTTGATTTAGAGGGCGAGCAGATTCCGGTCTACCCGACCATTGCCAGCCAATTTAACGACCCCGGCGTCAACTGGGCCTACTACAACTTGGCCCGCCTGCTGGTGGAAAAAATTGGCATCGACCCCGCTGTGTGGCTGCCGCAACAGCCGCAACAGCCGCTCGAGCCCAACGCCGTGGCGCTGATACCTGGCAGCCGCATCCGCTATCTCGCCGAGATCAGCGAGCAGGGCCGCAGCATCAGTCAGCGCAACCAGCAGCAGGCTGAGCTGGCCGCCACCGCCTACCACAACTACCAAGCGCTGAAGTCGCTCGGGGACAGTGAACTGCCCGAGCCACTGCAGTCCTACCCTGGCAGTGCGCTGACCAGCGCCGACGCCGACGCCACGCTGCAGACACTCCGCCAGCGCTACAACGCAGCGCTCGGCGAGCTCAGCGGTGAGTCACTGGCGCTGCTCAACGAGTGGCCGCAGCGCAAGGCGGGGGTTGAATCGTCGCACTACAGTTATCAGGTGCGCGGCAAAGAGATTGCCGGCAGCAACTTTGTCGAGTCGCTGGCGCAGTTGCAGATCCCTAAAATTGCCGCGCCGCAGTACCGCGATTGGGGCGAGCTACTCGCCTTTTTGTTGGCCGAAAACCTGCCCGGCAGCTACCCCTACACTGGCGGTGTGTTCCCGTACCGGCGCGCCGGCGAGGACCCGACCCGAATGTTTGCCGGCGAAGGCTCGCCAGAGCGCACCAACCGCCGCTTTCACTATATTTCGAAGGGCCAGCCGGCCACTCGGCTGTCGACCGCGTTTGACTCGGTGACGTTGTACGGCGCCGACCCTGACGAGCGCCCCGACATCTGGGGCAAAGTCGGCAACTCTGGGGTCAGTATTGCCACCTTGGATGATATGAAAAAGCTCTACTCGGGGTTCGATTTGTGCGCGCCGACCACATCGGTGTCGATAACCATCAACGGCCCGGCGCCGATGATTTTGGCCTTTTTCATGAATGCGGCGATCGACCAACAGGTTGAGCTGCACCTCAAACAGAGCGGCCAATGGGAGGCCGCACAGGCCAAAATTGACCAACTATTTGCCGGCCGACAGCGGCCCAGCTATGCCGGTGAGCTACCGGCTAACCACAATGGCCTGGGGCTGGCGCTGCTCGGTGTCAGCGGCGATCAGCTGGTCGACGCCAAGACTTACGCCGAGATCAAGGCGCGCACCCTAGCCACGGTGCGCGGCACGGTGCAGGCCGATATTCTCAAAGAGGATCAGGCGCAAAATACCTGTATTTTTTCCACTAATTTCGCCATGACCATGATGGGCGATATGCAGCAGTACTTTATCGACCACCAGGTGCGCAACTACTACAGTGTCTCGGTGAGCGGCTATCACATCGCCGAGGCTGGCGCCAACCCGATCTCGCAGCTCGCCTTTACCCTCTCCAACGGCTTTACATTGGTCGAGTACTATCTATCGCGCGGTATGAAGGTGGATGATTTTGTGCCCAACTTCAGCTTTTTCTTCTCCAACGGTATGGACCCGGAATATACCGTGATGGGCCGGGTGGCGCGGCGTATCTGGGCGCGGGCGATGAAAGAACGCTACGGCGCGGCGCCGCGCAGCCAGATGCTCAAATACCACATACAGACCTCGGGGCGCAGTTTGCACGCCCAAGAGATGAGCTTTAACGATATCCGCACTACGCTGCAGGCGCTCTACGCTATTTTCGACAACACCAATAGCTTGCACACCAACGCCTACGACGAGGCGATCACCACTCCCACCGAGGAGTCGGTGCGCCGCGCGGTGGCGATACAGCTGATCATCAACCGCGAATTTGGTCTCAATTTTTGCGAAAACCCCTGGCAGGGCTCGTTCATTGTCGAGCAGTTGACCGATCTGGTCGAAGAGGCGGTCTACGCTGAGTTTGATAAGATCTCCGAGCGCGGCGGTGTGCTCGGGGCTATGGATACCATGTATCAGCGCGGCAAGATCCAAGATGAGAGCATGTACTACGAGCACAAAAAGCACGACGGCTCGCAGCCGATCATCGGCGTCAACACCTTCCTGCCCGAGGTCGGCAAAGAAGAAGTGATCGAAGGCCGCGAACTGGCGCGCGCCGACCAGAGCGAAAAACAGCAGCAGGTCGACAACTTGCGCGCTTACCAAGCAGCGCACTGCGAGCGCGCCAGTGAGGCGTTGGCGCAGTTGCAACAGGCGGCACTGGCGCGAGGCAACACCTTCGCTGAGTTGATGGAGGCGTCCAAAAGCGCCTCGCTCGGCCAGATGAGCGCGGCGCTCTATGCGGTTGGTGGTCTCTATCGGCGCAACATGTAGCGGTTGGGTCGCGGCTCTGCGCTCGTGTAGAATCACCGCTTGACTAACGGCAGGGGTGAGTGGGTATGAGCAGTGCGCAGAGCGACGAGAACCGGGTGACAGTGCGTCAGCAGCTCCAGCAGCTCGAGCAGCAGCTCAGCGAGCAGGTGCTGGGTCAGCGGGCTATCGTTCGCCAGCTTTTGATCGGCTTGCTGTGCGGTGGCCACGTGCTGCTTGAGGGCTATCCCGGCACGGCTAAAACCCGCACCGTGCGCCGTTTGGCGGCACTGCTCAACGCCTCGATGGGGCGCATACAGTTCACCCCCGACCTACTGCCGGCCGATATCACCGGCGCCGAGGTCTACCATCCGCAGCGCGACGAGCAGCGCATGGTGTTTGAGCCCGGCCCGATCTTCAAACAGCTGGTGTTGGCCGACGAGATCAACCGCGCTCCGGCCAAAGTGCAGTCGGCGCTGCTGGAGGCGATGGAGGAGCGACAGGTCACCGCCGCCGGCACCAGCCACCCGCTGCCGCAGCCATTTATGGTGATCGCCACCCAGAATCCGCTCGAACAAGAGGGCACTTACCCGCTGCCCGAGGCACAGCTGGATCGCTTCCTGTTGAAAATTACCCTCGACTACCCCGATCGCGACACAGAGTTGGCGATGCTGGCTGTGGTCAACCGCGAGCAGCACAGCGATTGGCAGCCGCCGGCCGGTATGGCGGTCGAGACCATAATGGCCGCCCAGCGCGAGGTGCTGGCGGTGACTGTGGCGCCGCTGCTCGAGAGCTATATGGTCGATCTGACCATGGCCACACGCCACTGTGACCGCTACCCAGCGCCGCTCGCTGGTGCGCTGTTGGCAGGCGTCAGCCCGCGTGCCACTATCGCCCTGCACCGCGCCAGCCGCGCCAACGCCTGGCTGGCTGGGCGCGATGCCGTCGAGCCAGACGATGTCCGCGCGGTGGCGCCGGCAGTGTTGCGCCACCGCCTGTTGCGCAGTTATCGCGCCGAGGCCGAGGGGCTCGATGCCGACACGCTGGTCGCCGCACTGCTCGATCAGGTGGCGATCGGATAGTCCGGTGGCCCTCGACCTGTCGCCACCGCCAACCATCGACCGGCGAATTGCCGTCACCGTCGAGCAGCTGCTGGCACAGCGCGGCCAGCTGGTGCACCGCTCGATGCGGTGCGTGCAACAGCCGCACCCCGGTGAACAGCCGAGTCGCCGCCGCGGCCCGGGGTTGAGCTTCGATCAGCTGCGCGACTATGTGCCCGGCGATGATGTGCGCACCATCGACTGGCGCGCCACCCGTCGCAGCGGCCGCGCTCAGACCCGGGTATTCCACCAAGAGAGCGAGCAGACCTTGCAGTTGGTGGTAGATCAAAGTGAGGCGATGTTCTTTGGCAGTGTCGATCGGCTCAAGTCGGTAGTGGCCGCCGAATACGCCAGCCGCCAGCTGTTCGCGGCGCTGGCGGCGCGGCAACCGGTCGCCGCGCAGTTGTGCGGTCGCGGCCAACCATTAAGCTTTGCCGCGGTGCGCGGGCGCAGCGCGGCGCTGCCGATTGTGGCGGCGCTGGCCCAGCTCAACCAGCAGCTGTGCAGTGCCCCGGCGCCGGCTGCGGCGGAGCCGACGCCACTGGCGGTATTGGAACAGTTTGCCGCGCAGCAGTTACACGGCCGCGATATTCACCTGATTGGCGCACTGCAACTGCTCGAACAGCTGCCACCGGCGCTGCTGGCCCATCTCAATCGGCGCAATCAGCTGCGCCTGACAATGGTTATCGATCCGCTGGAGTGGGCGCCACCGGCCGGCTTTACGGCAACCGTGCAAGATAGTCGCGGGCGTTGGCAGATGCTGCGGTTAACCCAGCGCCAAGCGCGCGCCCAGCACCGCGCTAACCTCGCGCTGTGGCAGCGCTGGCAGCAGTTCTGCCACCACCGCGGTATGGTATTGCAGGGGCTGGGCGACGGGATGGCGGGCCTGTTAGCGCCGGCGGAGTACGCCGATGGCTGAGTTGCCAAACATCACCTTCAGCACCGAGCTACTGCTGCCACCGCCAGTCAGTTATCTCCCGCAGACTGTGCCGGCAGTGGCGCTGCTGGCTACATTGGCGCTGCTCTTGGCGGCGCTGTTGTGGCGGGCATGGCGGCGCTTTCAAGGCAACGCCTACCGGCGCCAGGCAGTTGCCGAACTGCGTCAGCTGCAGCGCCAGCTAGAGCTGCGCCAGTGCGATTTCAACGCCGCCGCGGTGCAGCTCAACAGCCTGCTCAAGCGCGCCGCACTGGCCGCGGTACCCGATGCACAGCGCGCCGCGCTAGCGTCGCTGAGCGGACAGCGCTGGTGGCACTATCTAGATCGCACAGCAGGTGCCGAGCTTTTCGCACCGCACGGCGAGCGCTGGCAGACGGTGCTTTGGCAGCGCGACAGCGACCCAGTAACGGCCGCCGAGTGGCAGCAGTGGCAGCGCGCGGCGCAGAGCTGGTTGCGCCGCCACCGCGCTATTGAGGTGCAGCGATGATTGTGTTGGCCGCCGTCGAGCTGCTGCCGTGGGCGGTCGCGGCGGCGCTGCTCGCGGTAGTGGTGCCACTGCCGCGCGGGTTGGCGTGGCCGCAGCGGCGCTACCGCAGCGGCGAACTGGGCCGTCTGGCTGACGCCAACAGTGAGCGCCGCCGCGCCGCCGCGTATCAGTGGCCGTTGCGCGCAGCGCTGGTACTGTTGGCGCTGGTTCTGGTGCAGCCGCAGTGGCTCGGCAGTCAGCAGCCGGTTGTCGAGCAGCGCAGTGAGTTGCTGATCGCCATCGATCTCTCGGAGTCGATGGCGAGCGAAGATTTTACCCTCGGCCAGCGCACGGTGGACCGCCTCACCGCGGTTAAGGCGCTGTTGCGGCCGTGGCTACTGGCGCAGCGCGACGAACAGTTGGCGCTGGTGGTATTTGCCGCTCAGGCCTATGTGCAGATGCCATTTACCGCCGACCGCCAGCTTTTTTTGCAGTTGCTCGAGGAGAGCGAGATAGGGTTGGCCGGCGACAAGACCATGATTGGCGACGCCATCGGCCTCGCTATCGCCCTGTTTGAAGGCAGCGCCCTGGCAGCGCCTGGCGACGCCGCGGCGCCAATCACCGCCCCCTTAGCGAAACGCATCTTGCTGCTCACCGATGGCGTCGACTCCGGCAGCATTGTACCGCCTCTGGAGGCGGCCAAAGTGGCTGCCCGCAGCGGTATAGAGATCTATCCGGTGGCGCTTGGCGACCCGGCGCTGCAGAGCGATTACCCGTTGGCGCTGGAGCTGTTGCAGCAACTGGCCAGCCGCAGCGGCGGCGAGTTGCTGCAGGCGCGCGATAGTGAAGAGTTGGCGGCGGTCTACAATCGCCTCGACAGCGTGGCGCCGGCGCAGCGCCAGCAGCGCTGGCAGCGCCCGCGCACCGCGCTCTATCCCTATCTGCTGCTGCTGGCGATGGGGCTGTTGTGGTGGCAGGCGGGGTTCGGCGCTGCGGCGGTGCAGCGTGGTTGAGCTGTGGCCACTGCTGGCGATCGATTGGTTGCGGCCGGCATGGCTGGCGCTGCCGCTGTTGGCATTGGCAGTGAGCTGGCGCCGTCGCCGCGGTGGTTTGGCGTTGCAGCTACCCGGTCATCTGCGCACGGCACTGCAGCTGGCGCCGCTGCGCAGTTGGCGGACGCGCGGCGACCAGCTGCTGCGCTGGCTGACGGTGGTGCTGCTGTGTGCGGCATTGGCTGGGCCGGTGTGGCGGCAGCAACCGCTCGACGATAGCTTGGCCAACACCGAGATGACACTGCTGGTGGATTTGTCGCCGGCGGCTCTGCAGCGCGATGTGGTGCCAGATCGGCTCAGCCGCGGCGTCTATCTGGTCGAATCGCTGTGGCGTCGCGCCCCAGCTCTTAGCAGTGAAATATGGGCATTCGCCGGCAGCGCCCACCGCGCACTGCCGATGAGCCGCGACAGCGCGATCAGTGCGCTCTATCTGCGTCAGCTGCAGCCGGCGCTGATGCCAGATGAGGGGCGCAACATGGCCGCTATCGAAGCGCTGTGGGGGCAACCGCCAGCCACTGTGGTACTGCTCAGCGGCGTGCTCAGCGGCGCCGATCGCGCCGCACTGGCGCGCTGGGTGGCGGCCGGCAGTGCCGTCCATCTACTCTGGTTGAATAGCCAGCCGCTGCGCGACCTGCCCGCCGGTGTCAGCGTCTACCGCGGCAGTGATGGCGAACAGGCCGCACAGCAGCTGCACCGCCAGCTGGTGCGCGAGCAGTGGCTGCGCCAGCCATTGCAGCGCGATAACTACCGCGATCTGAGCCCGCCACTGGTCGCCGCGGCGCTGCTGCTACTGCTGCTGCGCAGCGTGCTGTTGGCGCTGCGTCAGCGCCGCAGGGTGGTGCAGTTGTGCCTCGCCGCGCCGCTGCTGGTGCTGCTTGGCGGCGGCTGGGTGGCCCCGGCGCAGGCCGCCAGCGAGGGGTCGAACAGTTGGTCAGAGAGGGTGTTGGCGGCGCTGTTGAGCCCCGATCAGCTCGGTCGCTACTACTTCGAGCGTCAGCAGTACGGGCGCGCCGCCAGCCATTTCCAACACCCACAGTGGAGCGCGATTGCCTATTTTTACAGCGGCGAGTACACCCTCGCTCGCCAGCAGTTCGCTGCACTGGAGAGTGCCAGTGGCTGGTATCACAGCGCCCTAGCAGCCGCCCACGAGCGCCGTTACGACCTGGCACTGCACGCCGTCGAGCGCAGTTTGGCGCTGCAGCCGCAGTGGTCGCTGGCGCAACAGCTGCGCCAGCAGCTGTTGCAACTGTTGCAGGCGATGGCGGTGCAGAGCGAGCAGCAGCAGGTTGAGCAGTGGCAGCGTGACTCGCAGCAGCTGGCGCTCGATGAGCGTCAAATCGATGCCGACAGCAGTGGTGAGCTGGCGCAGTGGCGCAACAGCAACGGGCTCAGTGCCGAGCAGTTGGCCGAGCAGTCGGTGCGCGAGGCGTGGCTGAAACAGGTCAGCCACGGCCCCGAGCAATTCTTGCAACGCAAATTTTTGCGCCAGTGGCGGGCGCAGCGCGAGCGCGGCGATGAGTAGCGTCGGCCGCGGTTGCCAGGGCGCGGTGCTGGCGGTGCTGCTGTGGCTGCTGCTGCCGGCCGCCAACGCGGCGCCGGTCGCGGCGCAGGTGCGGCTGCTGACACCGACCCCGATCTACCTCGGTCAGCAGGTCACGGTGGAGATCGAGCTGCAGGTGGCGGGCTGGTTTGCCGGCGCCACCGAACAGCCGTTGTTTACTCTCGACGATGCGCTGGTGGTGCGGCAGCCGACCTTTGCCACCAATGGCTTTCGCCGTATCGACGGTCGCGGCTGGGCGACCCAGACCTGGCAACGGAGTTTTTTCCCTCAGCGCGAGGGGAACTGGCAGTTCCCGGCGCAGCGGTTCACGCTGCGAATTGGCGGCGACGATGGCGAGGTGCAGGCGGTGTCAGTGAGTTCGCCGCCACTGCAGTTTAGTGTCACAGCGCTGCCCGGCCCGGCGCCGCTGCCGGCGCTAACCGCGCTGCCGCTGGTCGCCGACCAGTTACAGCTCGAGGCGCAATGGCCAACCGCTGGTGGCGACTACACTGTCGGCAGCGTTGTCCGCCAGCGCATAGCGCTGCGCGGTAGCGCGGTCAGCAATGGCCTGCTGCCGGATCTGCCGGCGCTGTTGCAGCGCCAGCTGCCGGACGCTGTAACGCTCTATGCCAGCGAGTTGCAGCGCGGTGATGAGTGGCAGGGCGGTGATCTGCAAGCGACAGTGGTCTGGCAGTTGGACTATCTGTTGGCGGCGCCAGGCAGTTACCAGCTGCCGGGTGTCGAGTTAGCTTATTGGCAGCCGCAGCAGCGGCGCTGGGCGACCGTCACCGCCGCGCCGTTGGCGCTCGAGGTCGGTACAGCGACAGTTGCCCAGCGCCGGGCACCGTGGTTGCCGACCAGCGCAGCCAGTTGGGGGTGGCTGCTGGTGGCGCTGTCGACCCTGCTGTCGGCCGCGGCGATGTTTGTGCGCTGGCGCCGGCAGCCGGCGCGGCGGGCGTGGCGGCAGCTGCGCCGGCGGCTGCGCCGGCGGCTGCGCAGTGGCGCCTCCAGTGCCGCCGGCTATCAGGCATTAAACGACTACTTGCGCGCCTCAGGGGTGGCCGACTCCGCCAGCGCGTGGGCGGCGGCGCAAGCGCCATCGCTCTGCCAGTTGGTGGCGGCATTGAATAGCGCGGTCGGCGCCGCTGCGCCGCTGCCGCCGAGTTTGGCCTGGCGGCACTGGCGGCGACCGCTGCAGCAGTGGCGAACAGCACAGCGCAGGCGACGCCGCCGCCGCGGCAGGGTATCCTTGCCGCCGCTCAACCCCCACGCTTAACTGGCCTCTCGGAGCCTGGCATCGATGAAAAAAACTCGCTCACAACGCGGCCCGCGCGGCACCGGCGGCCAGCCGTCGCGCCGGCCTCGCAGTCCTGGAGCCGGCTGGGCTGCACGGCCGCCGCACCGTTCGCCGGCCAGCGTCGACCAGCCGATGCAGCCGTTGCAGATCGAGGCGCTCAGCCACGACGGCCGCGGTATTGGCCGGGTCGACGGCAAAGCCTGTTTTGTCCGTGGAGCGCTGCCCGGCGAGCAGGTCAGCTGGCGTCGCGAGTCGAGCCAGCGCAATTTTGATCAGGGCAGTGTCGTTGAAGTGCTGGTGCCGTCGCCACAGCGCCAGCCGCCCGGCTGTGAGTACTACCCGCGCTGCGGCGGTTGTTCACTGCGCCATCTCGACGCGGGCGCTGCACTGGCCTATAAACAGCAAAATTTTATCGCTGACATCGAGCGCGCCGGGCTCAGCGTAGAGCAGTGGTTGGCGCCACTGCAGGGTGGCAGTGACGGCTATCGCCGGCGCGCCCGTTTGGCGGTACAAAAGACTCGCGACGGCCGTGTCGAGCTGGGCTTTCGCAACGCCGCCAGTCGGCGTATTGAGCCGCTGCAACATTGCCGGGTGTTGACGCCGCTGCTGTCGGCGCTGCTCGGAGAGCTGCCGTCGCTGCTGGCGGCGATAACGCTGGGGGTAGTTGAGGTAGAGCTGACCGAAAGCGATGGCGCCGAGCCGGTGTTGTTGGTGGCGCTGAGCGCGGCGCCGGGGGAGTTGCTCAATGACAGCGGTGCGGCGCGGCTTGAGAGTGCGGGCGCGACTATCGCTGCGGCGTTGTCACTCTCCCCCGCGCAGCTGCAGTTGTGGTGGCGCGATCACGGCGAGCGCGACTTCCGGCCGTTGGGCGCGGCGTCGACCGCGCATATCGCGCTGTCGCAGCAGCTGCTGTTGGCCTGTCGGCCGGGGCAGTTTTTGCAAGTGAATGGCGCAGTTAACCGGGCGATGGTTGAGCAGGTATTGGCGCTCGCCGGCGGTGGCGAGCTGGCGGTCGACCTGTTTGCCGGGGTGGGCAATTTTTCGCTGCCGCTGGCGCGGCGCTACCGGCGGGTGATCGCCGTTGAGGGGCTGCCTGAACTGGTCGCCAGCGGTGCCGCCAATGCCGCTGCCAATGGCATCGACAATATTGAATTCCACTGCGCCGACCTCAACCGGCCGCTGCCCAAGACGCTGCTCGATGCGCCGCGCCGCGAGCGCATCGATCTGCTGCTGATCGACCCACCGCGCAGCGGCGCGGCGGCGGCGATGGACTGGATCGGTGCGACCCAGGCCAAACAGATACTCTATATCAGCTGCCATCCGGCGACACTGCTGCGCGACGCTGGCCAGCTGCTGGCGGCCGGTTACCGCTGGCGCCGTGCGGTGGCGTTGGATATGTTCCCGCACACCGCACACCTTGAGGCGTTGGCGCTGTTCGAGCGCGACTAGTCGCCTCTGCAGTGCGACGCCGCGGTCGCCAGCAGGGCGATTAATGGCTGCAATTGCGCGCTGAATTGGGGTAAAATGCGCGCCTTAAATGCACAGCCAAAGCCCGTTGGACGATGCTCGTGTGCTCTTTCCCAGCCATCACTCAGAGTAGGACAAACGCCATGTTCGATAATGCCCTCACCATTGATAAACTCGATCCCGCCATCTGGGAGGCTATGCAGCAAGAGCAGCTTCGCCAAGAGCAGCATATTGAGTTGATCGCCTCGGAAAACTACGCCAGCCCAGCGGTGATGCAGGCCCAAGGCAGCCAGTTGACCAACAAGTACGCCGAGGGCTACCCGAGCAAGCGCTACTATGGCGGCTGTGAGTATGTGGACAAAACCGAGCAGTTGGCGATTGAGCGCGCCTGTGCGCTGTTCGGCTGCCACTACGCCAACGTTCAGCCGCACTCCGGGTCGCAGGCCAACAGCGCGGTATTCTTGGCGCTGCTGCAGGGTGGCGACACCATTTTGGGGATGAGCTTGGCCGATGGCGGTCACCTCACCCACGGTGCTAAACCGAACTTTTCTGGCAAGCTCTACAATGCCGTGCAGTACGGCCTCAATGCCGAGACTGGCCTGATCGATTACGACCAGGTGGAAGCGCTGGCGCTGGAGCACCAGCCGAAAATGATCATCGCCGGCTTTTCGGCTTACTCGGGTGTGCTCGACTTTGCCCGTTTCCGCGCTATTGCCGACCGCGTTGGCGCCTATCTGCTGGTTGATATGGCGCACATTGCCGGTCTGGTCGCCGCGGGGGTCTATCCGAGCCCGATCCCGCACGCCCACGCCGTCACCTCGACTACGCACAAAACGCTGCGCGGTCCGCGCGGCGGAATTATTTTGAGCAACGACGAAGCGATTGCGAAAAAAATTAACAGTGCCGTCTTCCCGGGCGGCCAGGGCGGCCCGCTCTGTCACGTCATTGCCGCTAAGGCGATCGCTTTCAAAGAGGCGGCCAGCGACGAATTTAAGGCCTACCAGCAGCGTGTCATCGACAACGCCCAAGCGATGGCGGCTACCTTCTTGCAGCGCGGCATCGATGTGGTCTCCAAGGGCACCGAAAATCACCTGATGCTGGTCAGCTTGATCGGCAAAGAGTACACCGGTAAAGATGCTGACGAGGCACTCGGCCGCGCCTTTATCACGGTCAATAAAAATGCGGTGCCCAACGACCCGCGCTCGCCATTCATCACCTCCGGCCTGCGGGTCGGCACGCCGGCGATTACCACCCGCGGTTTCGGTATTGACGAGACTGTCGAGTTGACCCACTGGATCTGTGATGTGCTGGACAGCCTCGAGGCGGGCAACTCAGAGGCGGTGATCGCCGAGGTTAAAGAGAAGGTGCTGGCGATCTGCGCTAAATTGCCCGTTTACGGTTGAGCCGCTGGCGCCTTGGTTGGCGCCAGAGAAACCGATGAACAGCCCAGCCCAGACGCTCGCCATTCGCCCCGCCGCGACCGTCGCGGTGGTGCGTGACAGCGATGCTGAGCGCGCCCTCGAGGTACTGCTGTTACGCCGCAACCGAGAGCTGGCGTTTGCCGCTGGTGCTTGGGTGTTCCCCGGCGGCGCGTTAGAGTCGGGGGAGCGGCCGCTGGCAGCGGCGCTGCGCGAGTGCCAAGAGGAGTGCGGCCTGCAGCTGTCAGCCTCGGCGCTGGTCGAATACGCCCACTGGACGACGCCAGCCACCGGCATGCGTCGACGCTTTGCCACACATTTCTACTGTGCTCAGGTTGCAACGCAGAGCGAAATCGCTATCGACCAGAGTGAAATTCACGACTACCGCTGGCTGACGCCAGCCGCTGCACTGTCGCTGCATCGCCAGGGCGAGCTGGAGATGATGCCGCCGACCTATTTGAGTCTGCGACTGTTTGCCGGCTTTAGCCGCAGCGCCGAACTGCTGGCGGCACTGCGCGCGGTGGCGCCGTATGTGGTGGAGCCAAAAATTGTCCGCGCTGAGCGCGGGCTGGTCTCGCTCTATCCCGGCGACTGCGGCTTTAGCGAGGGGCAAGCCGATGCGCCGGGCGCCCAGCACCGCTGTTGGTTTACCGCCGAGGGTCTTCGCTATCAGCACTCAGGTGCCGATGTCGGGGTGCGCGCGATGGATCACTGTGATTAATTGGAGCTTACGTGTACTGCCCATTTTGTAACGCTGTTGAGACCAAGGTGATCGATTCTCGGCTGGTCGCCGAGGGCGGTCAGGTGCGTCGCCGGCGTGAATGCCTCAACTGCAGCGAGCGCTTTACCACCTACGAGATCGCTGAACTGTTGATGCCGCGGATTATCAAGAGCGACGGCACCCGCGAGCCGTTCGACGAGACCAAGCTGCGCTCAGGGCTGTTGCGGGCGCTGGAGAAGCGCCCGGTCTCTATGGAGCAGATAGAGGGCGCGATCAGCGCTATCAAACACGCCTTGCAGGCCGCCGGCGAGCGCGAGCTCTCCTCGCGAGTGGTCGGCGAACAGGTGATGCAGCGGTTGCGCGAGCTCGACAAAGTCGCCTACGTGCGCTTCGCCTCGGTCTACCGCAGCTTTCAAGATATCAGCGAGTTTCAAGATGAGCTCAACCGGCTGGCGCAAGGGGGTACGGTGTGAGCACCGGTCTCGAGCGCGGCCAACCGCAACCGCTGCAGCCGTTTAGCGCTGATGACCGGCGCCACATGGCGCGGGCGCTGCAGCTGGCCGAGCGCGGTCGCGTCAGTGTCAGCCCCAATCCGCTGGTCGGCTGTCTGTTGGTGCGCGACGGCGAGGTGGTCGGCGAGGGCTGGCACCGGCGCGCCGGTGAGGCGCACGCCGAGGTGGTAGCACTGGCGGCGGCCGGCGCCCGCGCCGCTGGCGCCAGCGCCTATGTCACGCTCGAGCCGTGTAGCCACAGCGGCCGCACCGGGCCGTGTGTCGAGGCACTGATAGCCGCCGGTGTCGGCGAGGTGGTGTACGGCTGCAGCGACCCCAMCCCCGCCGTGGCCGGCAGTGGTTTGGCCCGCCTGCAAGAGGCGGGTATCACCCTGCGCGGGCCGCTGTTAGAGGCGCAGGCGCGCCAGCTCAATCGCGGTTTTATCAAACGCCACGAACAGCGCGAACCGTGGATTACCATTAAAACGGCGATGAGCTTAGACGGTCGCACCGCGATGGCCAGCGGCCAGAGCCAGTGGATCACCTCGCCGGCGGCGCGCGCCGATGTCCAGCAGCTGCGCGCCCGCAGCTGTGCAGTGGTGACCGGGATCGGTACCGTCAGTTACGACGACCCGGCGCTCACCGTGCGCACCGTTAGCGCTGCCGACGGCGCCATTCGCCAGCCGCTGCGGGTGGTGGTCGACAGTCAGTTGCGGCTCTCTAGCGAGGTGGCACTGCTGCGCCAACCGGGGCCGATCTGGGTGGCGACAGTGCAATCGGCACAGAGCCGCCAAGCGCAGCAGCTGCGCGCCGCCAACAGTGAACTCGAGGTGCACTGTCTGCCCGCCGACCGCGCCGGACGAGTCGATTTGGCGGCACTGGTCGCCGCACTGGCAGCACACGGCTGCAATGAAATTTTGGTCGAAGCGGGCGCGGCGCTGGCCGGCGGCTTTGTCGGCGCTGGGCTGGTCGACGAGCTGGTCTGTTACATCGCGCCGAAACTGTTCGGCAGCCAGGCGCGGCCGATGTTCGAGTTGCCGATCGAGACCATCGATGCCCACCTGGCACTGAGCCTGAGCGACTGCCGGCAGTTTGGCGAAGATTTGCGTTTGACCTTCACACCTGACAAAGATTACTGAGCCGCACAGCGGTCTGGAGAAGCTTATGTTTACTGGAATCATCGCCGCTCTCGGTGAAATTACCGAGTTGCAACCGCGCGACGGCGACCTGCGCCTGACTATTGATGCCGGCGCGCTGCCGATGGCTGACGTCAAACTCGGCGACAGCATCGCCTGCAACGGTTGCTGCCTGACGGTGGTCGAGCTGCGCGGCCAGCAATTTGCTGTCGACGTCTCGGTGGAGTCGCTAGATCTGACCACCATTGGCCGTTGGCAGCTGGGCAGCCGCATCAACTTAGAGAAAGCCATGCAGGCGGGTGACCGCTTTGGCGGCCATATGGTCTCCGGCCATGTCGACGGTCTCGGCGAGGTGGTATCGCGCCACAGCGACGCCCGCAGCGAGCGGTTTCGGCTGCGCGCACCAGCGGCGCTGGCGCGCTATATCGCTCCCAAGGGGTCGATCACCATCGACGGCACTAGCCTCACCGTCAATGTTGTCGAGGGCAGCGAGTTTGAGATCTGTATTATTCCGCACACCCTGGACAACACCATTATCGGCGGCTACCAGCCCGGCACTGCCGTCAACCTTGAGGTCGACCTGGTCGCCCGCTACCTCGAGCGGCTCCTCGCCGAGCGCGGTTGAGCCGCGGCGCCGACCCCCACTAAGCAGCGATAACTGAGAACGGTATTCATGAAGTTAAACAGTGTAGAAGAGATCATCGACGATATTCGCCACGGCAAGATGGTGATTTTGATGGACGATGAGGATCGCGAAAACGAAGGCGATCTGGTGATGGCAGCAACCATGGTGCGCCCGGAAGACATCAATTTTATGGCCACCCACGCGCGTGGGCTGATCTGCCTGACACTCAGCGAGCAGCGCTGCGCGCAGCTGGCGCTGCCGATGATGGTCAACGCCAACGGCTCCAGCCACGGCACCCCTTTTACGCTGTCGATTGAAGCGGCAAGCGGTGTTACCACCGGTATCTCGGCAGCTGACCGCGCTCGCACCGTGCAGGCCGCAGTCGCCGCCTCGGCGCGGCCGCAAGATATTGTCCAGCCCGGTCACATCTTCCCGCTCAAAGCGCAGCCGGGCGGGGTGTTGAGCCGTGCCGGCCACACCGAGGCGGGCTGCGACTTGGCGCGCTTGGCCGGTTTTGAACCGGCGGCGGTGATTGTCGAGATTATGAACGACGACGGCACCATGGCGCGCCGCGATGACCTGCTGCAGTTTGCCGCCAAGCATCAGTTAAAGATCGGCACCATCGCTGACCTTATTCACCACCGTCTGGTCACCGAGAAGACTACCGAGTGTATCGCCCAGCGCACCGTTAATACTGCCTACGGCGAATTTGTGCTGCGCACCTACAACGACTTGGCCCGCAATGAGAAGCATTTCGCCATGAGTATGGGCGACATCGATGATGGCGAGCCGGTGTTGACGCGAGTGCATATCAGCCGCACCAGCCGTGACATCCTCGGTCTAGAGGCGGCCGAGTACGCCAGCTGGACGGTGCAAAAAGCGCTGGCGCGGGTCGCCGCTGAGGGGCGCGGTGTGGTGGTGGTGCTCTACTACCCGGAGAGCGCCGACGATGTCGAGCGCAGTATTGCCGCGATCACCGCTCCAGAAGGGGCGACCGCGGTGCCGGTGGCGACCGAAAAAGTTTTCCAGCAAGTGGGTGCCGGCTCACAAATTCTGCTCGATTTGGGTGTGCGCAAGATGCGGCTGATGAGCGCACCGTTCAAATTTACCGGCATTTCTGGCTTTGACTTGGAAGTGGTCGAGCACGTCGACCCCGAGTAACCCACCGACTGACAAGAGGAGTTCGCCGATGAGCGAGTACCGACCCGACACCGCCCAGTTCAATGTGGGCAACGCCCGTGTAGCGATCATTACCGCGCGCTGGAACGGTAATATCACCGAGCCGCTGCTGGCCGCTGCAGAGCAGACCCTGGCCGCCCACGGCGTCGCCGCCAGCGCTGTAGAGAGTTTTCGCGTGCCGGGCGCCTTTGAGCTGCCGCTGGCCGCTCAGCAGGCGGCGCGCAGCGGTCGCTTTGACGCGGTGATCGCGCTCGGCTGCGTGATTCGCGGCGATACCCCGCATTTTGATTACGTCTGTGCCGAGACCACCCGCGGCATTGGCGAAGTGGCGCTGCACAGCGAGTTGCCGGTCGGCTTTGGTCTGTTGACCACCGACGATCTGCGCCAAGCCGAGCTGCGCAGCGCCGACAACGACGAAAATAAAGGGCGCGAGGCCGCGCTGACGGTGCTCGAGATGATCACCGCACTAAAAGCAATAAAAGGCTGATATGGCTACTCCCAAACAGCGTCAAAAAACCCGTCGTCTGCTCGTCCAGGCACTCTACTCGTGGGAGTTGGGCGGATCCGATTTGGCCACCATCGAAGCCGAGTTTCACCTCGACAACAATATGGCCAAAGCGGACGCCGAGTTTTTCCATGAGGTACTACACGCTGTGCCGAAACAGTTGACGGTACTCGATGACAGCTACGCCCCCCACCTCGACCGCACAGTCGCCGAGCTCGACCCGATCTCGCGCGCAGTGTTGCGTTTGGCCAGTTACGAGTTGGCCGAGCGGTTAGATGTGCCGTACAAAGTGGTGATCAACGAAGGGGTCAACTTGGCTAAAACATTCGGCCCCACCGACGCCTACAAGTACATTAACGGCGTGCTCGACAAAGTGGCCGGACAGCTGCGCAGGCTCGAAGTAGAGGCCAACCGACGCTGATGGCCAACACCGGCGAATTCGCCCTTATTGCCGACTACTTTGCCAGTTGGGCGCCGCACAGCGACGCCGAGCAGGGTGTTGCGCTGGGCATTGGCGACGATGCGGCGCTGCTTGATATTGCCCCCGGTCAGCAGCTGGTCGCCGCCACCGACACCCTGGTGGCCGGGGTGCACTTCCCGCACGATTATTCCCCCGCCGCCATCGCCACTCGCAGTGTCGGGGTCAATCTCAGCGATCTGGCCGCCATGGGTGCGACGCCGCGCTGGGTGACACTGGCGTTGACGCTGCCCAGTGAGCTGGCCTGTGACCGTTGGCTGGCGCCATTTAGTGCCGGATTGAGGCAGGCGCTGAGCGCGCACAATGTTGCGCTAGTGGGCGGCGACACCAGTCGCGGGCCGCTGACTATCTCTCTCACGGTGATGGGCGAGGTCACCGCTGGATCGGCGCTCTGTCGCCACACCGCGCAGCCCGGCGACCGTATTTTTGTCAGCGGTTCGCTCGGCGATGGCGCCGCGGCACTGGCGCTGATCGAACAGCGCTGGCAGGCGCCCGAACCGCTGGCGAGCTATCTGCGCCAGCGCTACGATGCGCCGCAACCGGCACTGGAGTTGGGCGCCGCGCTGGCGGCAGTGGCCAACAGTGCCATCGACCTCTCCGACGGATTGCTCGCTGACCTTGGCCACCTCTGCCGCGCCAGTGGCGTTAGCGCCACCATCGACAGCCGCCGCTTGCCATTGGCGAGCGGGTTGCAGCATGAGCGACAGACAGTCGACTGGGCACTGCGCGGTGGCGATGATTACCGGCTCTGCTTTACCGTGCCGGCGGCGCTGCACAATGCGGTACCGGCGGGTTGTACCGATATCGGCCAGATCGACACCGTCGAAGGCGAGCCGACCATCACCGTAATCGATCTCGACGGCCAGCGCGACCGCCTGGCGTTACAGCAGTTGCGAGGTGGCTATGACCACTTCGCCGACTAACCCCAGCGTCGCCCAGCTGTGCCGCTCGCCGCTGTTGCTGCTGGCGTTTGGTTTTGGCAGCGGCTTGGCGCCAAAAGCGCCGGGGACTTGCGGCTCGCTGGCGGCGCTGCTGTTGTGGCCGCTGCTGTTGCTGCTGCCGTCGCCACTGCTGTGGCCGACTATTGCCGCGGCGGCGCTGGCCGGTGTTGTCATTTGCGGCCGCGCGGCGACCAAGCTGGGGGTGCACGACCACGGCGGCATCGTCTGGGATGAATTTGTCGGGTTGTGGCTGGCGCTGGCGCTGCTGCCGGCGACGCTGCCGGCGGCTCTGCTCGGTTGGGTACTTTTTCGTCTCTTCGACATCGCTAAGCCGTGGCCGATCAGCTGGTTGGATCGGCGCGTGCACGGCGGTGTCGGCATTATGCTCGACGACTTGGTGGCTGGCTTGATGGCCGGCTGGGTCGGCCAGCTGCTGCTGGCTGTGCTCGGCTGAGCGCAGCGGTTCACTGCCGCTTTACTGGCCGCCAAAGGCGGCTACAATGACCGGCTTATTTAAACGGGAGCGACTGTTCTGGTGTTGCGTTTTATAGAGAGATCAAAATTGCCAACGCGCTGGGGTATCTTCGATATCCACGGGTTTGAAGATGCCGACAGCGACAAAGAGCATATCGCCATCAGCATGGGCGACTGCAGCAGCGATGAGCCGCTGCTGTTGCGACTGCACTCCGAGTGTCTGACCGGCGATGCTCTGGGCAGTCTGCGCTGCGACTGCGGGGCGCAACTGCACGCCGCCATGGCGGCGATTGCCGAGCGCGGCCGCGGTGCAATTTTATATCTGCGCCAAGAGGGGCGCGGCATCGGGCTACTGAATAAAATTAAGGCTTACCACCTGCAAGATGCCGGCGCCGATACCGTGGAGGCCAACGAGCGACTGGGTTTTGGTGCCGATCAGCGCGACTACAGCCTGTGTGCGCCAATGCTCAACCATCTGGGTGCGCGCCGCGTGGTGCTAATGACCAATAATCCGCGCAAAGTGGCAGCGCTGCAAGCGCTCGGCGTCGAGGTGGTGGAGCGCCGCCCGCTGCAGACCCAGAGCAATCCGCACAACGCCCACTACCTCTCAACCAAAGCCGGCAAGCTCGGCCATCTGCTGGACTGATTGCGATGGGGCTGGCAAAACGCATTATTCCCTGTCTCGATGTCGAGAACGGCCGGGTGGTTAAAGGGGTACAGTTTGTCGATATCCGCGATGCCGGCGATCCCGTTGAAGTGGCCAAGCGCTACAACCAGCAGGGTGCCGATGAGATCACCTTTTTAGATATTACCGCCAGCCACGAAAACCGCGACACCATGATTCACACCGTCGAGCGCATGGCCGCTTCGGTATTTATCCCGCTCACAGTGGGCGGTGGGGTGCGCGAGCTGCAAGATATTCGCAA
The DNA here is from genome assembly GCA_004535795.1 of Gammaproteobacteria bacterium LSUCC0057. GTDB lineage: Bacteria > Pseudomonadota > Gammaproteobacteria > Pseudomonadales > Porticoccaceae > LSUCC0057. Next base: position 176,810 of record SPIA01000002.1, on the reverse strand, counting down.
TCTACTCAACGCCGGTGCCGACAAGGTGTCAATTAATTCGGCCGCGGTTTACAACCCGGAGTTTGTTCGCGCCGCCGCCGAGCGCTTTGGCAGCCAGTGCATTGTCGTGGCGATCGATGCCAAGCAGGTGCAAAGCGGCAGTTCGCCGCGCTGGGAGATTTTCACCCACGGCGGGCGCAAGCCGACCGGGCTCGATGCCATCGCCTGGGCCGAACAGATGACTGCCTATGGCGCCGGCGAAATCTTACTGACCAGCATGGACCGCGACGGCACTAAAAACGGCTTCGACCTCGAGCTGACCCGTCGCGTCAGCGAGGCCGTGGCGGTACCGGTAATCGCCTCGGGCGGCGTTGGCAATCTGCAGCATCTCGCCGACGGTGTTACCCTCGGCAAGGCCGACGCGGTGCTGGCGGCGAGCATCTTCCACTTCGGCCAACACAGTGTCCCCGAGGCCAAGGCGTTTATGCGCGCTGCAGGCATTGAGGTGCGCTGACGCTAGCGCTGGGCCACTTACTGGCGCAGCAGGATTACCGCGCGCAGCATGTTGACCGCCGCGCTGAGTTGGTTGTCGTGGCGCAGCACCTCGTCCTGGGGTGGTTGGCGCGCAGACTGGCTCTCTGCAGCGGCCTCTAAGTGGCCGGCGATATCTTCCTCGCGCAGCTGGTCGCGCTGCTCGCTGAGCTGCAGTTCACCCCGTTCAATGACAATATCTGGATCGATGCCGTGGGCTTGAATAGAGCGCCCGGCCGGTGTGAAGTAGCGCGCGGTGGTCAGCTTTAATGCACCACCGCCGTCGATGGGGATGATGGTCTGTACCGAACCCTTGCCAAAACTGCGGGTGCCAATCACCACCGCGCGGCGGTGATCTTGCAGCGCACCGGCGACAATCTCAGCCGCCGAGGCGGTGCCTCGGTTGATCAGTACCGCCACCGGGGCGCCGTTGAGTAGATCGCCGAGCTCGGCGCTAAACAGCTGATTGGCGGTGGCGATGCGGCCCTGGGTGGAGACCACTGTAGCGCCGTCGAGCAGCGTCGCGGCGACCTCAATAGCGGCGTCGACTAGGCCGCCGGGGTTGTTGCGCAGATCGATTACCAACCCGCGCAGTGATGACTGTTGCAGCGCCTTGATGGCGCCGACAAAAGCTGCAGCGCTCTGCTGCTGGAACTGGGCGATACGGACGTAGCCGATATCGCTGCCGAGCGCTCGATAGCGGACCGAGTCGACTGTGATCAGTTCACGGGTCAGGGTGATATTGATCGGCTCCGGCTGCTCGCTGCGCACCACTGTCAGTTCGACAGCGCTTCCGCCCGGGCCGCGCAGCTGGTAGCTGGCGCTGCTCGGTGAGAGTTCGCGCAGCGAGGCGCCGTCGATGGCGATAATGAGGTCGCCGGGGCGGATGCCGGCGCGTGCGGCAGGGGTCTCGTCGAGCGGTGAAATGACCCGGATAGCCCCCTCCTCGCTGGCTACCTCGACGCCGATGCCGTGGTAGTGGCCACTGGTCATTTCACGCAGCGCGCGGTAGGCCTCGGGGTCGAGATAGCGCGAGTAGGGGTCGAGATTGTAGAGCATGCCCTCGATGGCGCTGAACAGCAGTTGGCTGTCGCTGATGTCATCGACATAACCGCGGCGAACATGGTCAAAGACCTGGGTGAACAGGCGCAGTTCGGTCAGTGGCAGGATGGCGGCTGGCGCCGCTGCCTGGGCTCCGGCCAGAGGGCTGCCAGCCAGTAGCCAACAGGCCAATATAGAGCGCAGCAGGAAAGATTTAGCCATGGTGTGCACCTCGGCGCAGTGGAGGGTGCAGTGGTGACAGTCAACAGGCGGGCTAACCGCACCAGCCGCTGCAACCAGCATAGGCCGGTGACAACGCGGTGGCCAGCGCGATGCGCGACCGGCGGCGGCTTTTAGCGCATTTTTTGCGTCGGGCAGCGGAAGGTGCCAACCCGGTAACCGCGCAGTTTCAGGTGCTTGGTTTTGCGCGCAGCAACGCGGGCGCGCCACAGTTTAAATGAACGCGGTTTTAGTTGGCGGCACATCAGTTTGATCACCTCCGCTTCGCAGAGCCCGTAACTCGCTTCGATCGCTTCGAACGGGGTGCGATCCTCCCACGCCATTTCGATGATGCGACCGATGTCGCTGTCGCTGAGCAGTCGGTTCATCGCAGCCACTGCGCGGGGTCGACCGCCGCGCCGTCGCGGCGCAGCTCAAAATAGAGGGCATTGCCGATCTGTTCGCCGCTGTCGCCGGCGTAGGCAATGATGGCGCCGGCGTTGAGCTGTTCGCCCACTGCGGTGGCCAGTTCGCTGTTGTGGGCATAGAGCGTCAAGGTTTCCGGGTCGTGCTGGACGATCACCAGCAGGCCGTAGCCGCGCAGATAGTCGGCGTAGACGACACGGCCGGGGTGCACCAGTGCTATCGGGTCGCCGCGCCGGGCGTCGATGAGCCAGCCCTGCCAGCGCAGCTGGTCGTCGCGTCGCTCGCCAAAGCGGTGCAGCACGCGGCCGGGGGCGGGGCGCGGCAGCTGGCCTTTGAGTTCGGCAATCGGGCGGCTTGCCAGGGCCGGTGCCGCGCGCCGAGTCGCCTCGGCAATCACCCGCTCGAGCTGCTGGCGCTGTTGCTGCAACTGCGAGAGCTCGCTGCGCTGGGCGGCAATGCGCTTCTTGAGCTCGGCGCCGCGCTGTTGCTGCTTGCTCAGCGACTGCTCTAGCTGCGCGGCGAGCGACTGCTGCTGGCGCTGCTGCTGCACCAGAGTCTGGCGCTGTTGACGCTGCTGGCTCTGCACCGCAGTGAGTTCGAGCAGGTCGCGATTGAGGCTGTCGAGCAGCTGCTGGCGCGCTGCGACTAAGTAGCGGTAGTAGTTGAGTTGGCGTTTGATCTGTTGGGGTTGTTGGCCGTTCAGCAGCAGCTTGAGTTGCGGCTGTCGGCCGAGCTTATAGTGGGCGGCCAGCACTGCACTGGCCTGCAGCCGCTGCGTCGCAACGGCGTCGTTCAACTGTTGCTGACGCGTATCGAGCTGCGCCAGCGAGCGGTTGTTGGCGGTGATCTGGGCGGCGAGCTGGCGCTGCTGTTGAGCGATGGCGTTCTGTTGCAAAGTGAGCGCCGCCAGCTGTTGTTCGAGCGCCGTCTGGCTGCCGCGCTGCTGTTGCAGCTGCTGCTCCAGCTCGGCGATGGTGGCGTTGAGTTGGAGCAGCTGTTGCGCGGGGTCGACGCACAGCGCCGCGCTGCTAATGCTCAGCAGCCACAGCGCGGCCAACCACTGTCTGGGCGACAACAAGGGCGCTAGCCGAGCAGTGAGCGACCGGTCATCTCGGCCGGCTGTGCAACCCCGAGCAGTTCCAGCAGGGTCGGTGCAATATCGGCCAGCGAGCCGCCCTCGCGCAGGGCGGTGTGGCGCGGCCCGACATAGACCAGCGGTACTGGCAAGGTGGTGTGCTGGGTGTGCGGCTGGTCGTTGTCGGCATCGTACATCGACTCGACGTTGCCGTGGTCGGCGGTGATTAGCGCCTGACCACCCACACTGCGCAAGGCGGTGATCACTTCGCGCAGTGCCTGATCGACCGCTTCGACCGCCTGCACCGCCGCGTCGTAGTTACCGGTATGGCCAACCTGGTCGCAGTTGGCGTAGTTGCAGATGATGCTGTCAAACTCGCCGCTGTGGATGGCCGCGACCAGTTTTGCAGTCACCTCGGGGGCGCTCATTTCGGGCTTCAGATCGTAGGTTTCAACTTGTGGCGAAGGAACCAGAATACGCTGTTCGCCGTCGTAGAGCGCCTCTTGCCCGCCGCTGAAGAAAAAGGTGACGTGGGCGTATTTTTCTGTCTCGGCAATGCGCAGCTGCCGTTTGCCAGCGTGGGCCAGCACCTCGCCAAAACTGTTGATCAGCTCCTCGGGGGGGAAGGCGATCGGTGCTGGAATGGTCTCCTCGTACTGGGTGGTCTGGACGAAGCTACCGAGTTGGCGCACCACCGGGCGGTCAAAGCCGTCAAAATTGGCGTTGGTAAAGCAGTGCGCCAGCTGACGGGCGCGATCGGGACGGAAGTTCATAAACAGCACGGCGTCGCCATCACTGATGGTCGCAGTGTTGCCATCGCCATCGACAATTGCGGTGGCGGCGATAAATTCGTCATCCTCACCGCGCTGGTAACCGTTGGCCAGCGCCTCCGCGGCGCTGCTGGCCGGCTGGTTGCAGACCCCTTCGGTGAGCAGCCGGTAGGCTTGACTGACGCGCTCCCAGCGATTGTCGCGGTCCATGGCGTAAAAGCGGCCGCAGACCGAGGCGATGCGCCCGCTGCCCAGTTGTACAAACAGTGCCTCGGCTTGCTCTAAGCTCGGTGCCGCGCTGCGCGGCGGGCAGTCGCGGCCGTCTAAAAAGGCGTGCAGGTAGAGTTGCTTGGCGCCGCGCGCCGCGGCCATCTCGATCATCGCCAGGATGTGTGCCTCGTGGCTGTGCACGCCGCCCGGCGACAGCAGACCGAGAATATGCACGGCGCGGCCAGCGGCCACGGCGCTGTCGATCGCCTCGCAGTAGACCGGATTGGTTTGAAACTCGCCATCACTGATCGCTTTGTTGATGCGAGTGAAATTCTGGTAGACCACGCGGCCGGCGCCGAGCGTCATGTGGCCCACTTCGGAGTTACCCATCTGCCCTTCGGGCAGACCGACCGCCATCCCAGAGGTGGCGATGGTGGTGTGCGGACAGTCCGCCCACAGCGACTGCCAAAAAGGAGCGCGGGCGTTGGCTATGGCGTTGTTGTCGAGTGCTTCGCGGTAGCCAAAACCGTCGAGAATAATCAATGCGGTGGTCGGTTTACTCATGGGTAGCTCTCCTTAGGGTTCTAGCTCGGCCCAGCGCTGAAAAAGCGCCTCGAGCTTCGCGTTGGCAGCGGCCAGTTCGGCTTCGGTAGCGGCGATCTGCTCGCGCGGCTGGGTGTAAAAGTCGCTCGCCGAGATCTGTTCGCCAAGCGCAGCAATCGCCTGCTCGGCGGCCTCGATAGCGCCCGGCAAGCTGTCGAGCTCGCGCTGCTCTTTATAGGAGCGCTTTTTCGGTTTGTCGGCGGCGGGTGACGCTGCGGGTTTGGGTTTGCCGGCCGCTTTGACCGCGGTGGTTTTGCTGGCGGCGTGGTCGCGCTGGCGCAGCCAGTCGTCGTAACCGCCGACATACTCGTTAACCTCACAGTGTTGACCGGCAACACCTTCAAAGACAATGCTGCTGGTGACAACGTTGTTGATAAAGGCGCGATCGTGGCTGACCAGTAGCAGCGTGCCCGGGTAGTCAATAAGGAGCTCCTCGAGCAGGTCGAGGGTGTCGATATCGAGATCGTTGGTCGGCTCATCGAGTACCAACAGGTTGGAGGGCTGCGCGAACAGCTTGGCCAGCAGCAGACGGTTGCGCTCGCCGCCAGAGAGCGCACTGACCGGCTGGCGACAGCGTTTCGGATCGAACAAAAAGTCTTGTAGATAGCTGATGACATGGCGCTGTTTGCCGCCGATATCGAGCATATCGCGGCCGTCGGCGACACTGTCCTGCACGCTGCGCTGTTCGTCGAGGGCGGCGCGGTACTGGTCGAAATAGGCGATCTGCAAATTGTGTCCGGTGCGCACGGAGCCGCTGGTGGGGGTCAATTCACCCAGTATCGCTTTCAGCAGGGTGGTTTTGCCGACGCCGTTGCGGCCGATCAGGCCGATCTTGTCACCGCGCTGGATCAGAGTAGAGAAGCCGTTGACCACCACTTTGTCGCCAAACTGGATGGTGATGTCGTTGACCTCGCTGACCAGCTTGCCGGAGCGAGCGCCATCCTGAATAGCCATCTTCGCCGAGCCGGTCACCTTGCGGCGCTCGGCGTGCTCGCGGCGCATCGCCTCCAGCGCGCGGACGCGGCCTTCGTTGCGGGTGCGGCGCGCCTTGATCCCCTGGCGAATCCAGCGCTCCTCTTCAGAGAGCCGCTTGTCGAACAGAGCCTGCTGTTTCGCTTCGGTGTCGAGCTGCTCCTCTTTGCGCACCAAGTAGGTGGCGTAGTCGCAATCGAACTGGCGCAGTTGGCCGCGGTCGATCTCAACAAAGCGGGTGGCGAGGTTTTCCATAAACTGGCGGTCGTGGCTGATGAACAGCAGCGAACCGTGCCAGCCGAGCAGGAACTGTTCGATCCACTGGATCGCCTCGATATCGAGGTGGTTGGTCGGCTCGTCGAGCAGCAGTAGATCGGGGTTGCGCACCAGCGCGCGCGCCAGCAGCACGCGGCGCTTGTAGCCGCCGGAGAGCGCGTCGATATTGGCTTGCGCATCGAGCTCCATCTTGGTGACGATCGCTTCGACGCGCTGGTTGGTGTCCCAGCCATTGCAGTCATCCAGCGCCGTTTGACAGCGCTCCAGCTCGGCCAGCGTGGCGTCGCTGAAGTCGCCCTCGGCCATAGCGTGGGTGAGCGCATGGTAGCGCTGCAGCAGCTCGCCCTCGCTGCCCAGCCCGGCGGCGATGACGTCAAACACCGAACCGCTCAAGCCAACCGGCACCTGCTGCTCGAGCTGGGCCACCACTAACCCCTCCGCAACTTTGCGCACCCCCTCGTCGGGCTGTATTTGGCCCGCAATCACTTTAAGCAGTGTCGATTTACCTGCGCCGTTGCGGCCGATCAGGCAGACCCGCTCGCCGCGCTCGATGGCCAGTGAGACGGCGTCGATGAGCGGCGGTTGGCCGTAGCTGATAGTGACATCGTTGAGATTGAGTAGAGACATCTAGCGTGGGGTTCCCGGGCCGAGTGGCTTGAACAGTAACAGCAGTTTTGGCAGCAGCGTCATGGAGCCAAACAGTGCCGCGATCATCGCCAGTCCAGTGAGCAGACCGAAGTAGACCGACGGAATAAAGTTGGAGAAGGCCAAGATCGAGAAGCCGATAATAATGGTGATCGCGGTGTAGAACAGCGCTCGGCCAATGCTGGCGTGGGCGCGGTACAGGGTGGCGGTGTAGTCGCCATCGACCGCGAACTCGCGTTTGAACCGGGTGATGTAGTGAATCGCGTGGTCGACGCCGATGCCGACGGTGATAGCGGCGATGGTAATGGTCATCATATCCAGCGGAATACGCGCAAGCCCCATGCCGCCGAGGACAATACCGGCGGCCAGAAAGTTCGGGACAATGGCAATCAGCGAAATCGACAGTGAGCGAAACAAGATCAAAAACATCGCCACGATGCCGACAAAGACCGCCCCGAGGGTGAGGATCTGCGACTTAAACAGGCTCTGCAGCATATTGTTGTAGAGCACCAGTAGCCCGGTAAATTGCGCTTCGCCATTGCGATAGCCGAGCTCGTCGGTGATGAACTGGTCGATGCGCGCCAACAGTTCGGCGCGTTTCAGTTGCCCCTGTGTCTCCATGGCGCGCAGCTGTATCCGCGCCTCGTTGCGCTGCTCGTCGAGATAGGGGGCGACCCCCTGCTGGTAGATCTCGTCACTCAAGCTCTTGCGCATGAAGGCGATCTCAAAATCGTTGAGCTGGCGGCCGAGCAGCGCTTCGGCGACACGGTTGAGAGTGGCCAGCGACGAGACCACGCCGATCTCGGGTTGCGCCTCTAAAAAGCTGTGCAGTTTTTCTAGATCGGCAAGACCGCTGCGGCTGAACCAGTAGCTTTCGATCAACGCCGGCGCATCGCTTGTTTCGGCAAATGGGTCGTCGGCAAACGGGTCGTCAGCGAACGGATCTTCGCCAAACGGATCTTCGCCAAACGGATCTTCGCCAAACGGATCTTCGCCAAACGGATCTTCGCCAAACGGATCGCTGCCGCTGCTGGCGGCCTGCTCGCTGACAAAGGCCGGCGCCTGCAAAACGATATCGAGCGGGGTGGTGCCGCCCAGCGCCGAGTCGATCACCTCCATGCCGCGATAGATCTCGGTGTCGCTGCGGAAGTAGTCGATAAAACGGTTTTCAACCTGCAGCTGACTGATGCCGTAGCCCGACAGCACCGCCAGCAGTGCCGAAACAAGCAGCACCGCGCCGCCGCGGCGCTCACTGAGGCGGGCAAAGCGCAGCGTGATGCTGGCTGAGTTGTCGCTGTCGTCTATATCGGCCTCGCGGCCCAACAACATCATGCCGGCCGGCATCACCACAAAGGTGAGCACCAGTGCCACGCTGATACCGATGGTCATCATCCAGCCAAAGTCGATCACCGGGCGAATGTCGCTGACCACCAGCGAGGCAAAGGCGACGATGGTGGTCAGCACCGTGTAGAGGCACGGCAGTGCCATCGAGCTTACCGTGGTGGCGACCAGCTGCAGTTGGCTCCAATCGCTCTGCTGCTGGTGCAGCTCGCGGTAGCGCACCACCAGATGAATAGTCAGCGCGAGGGTAATGATGAGCAGCAGCGAGACAAAATTAGAGGAGATCACCGTCAGCCGCCAATCGATCCAGGCCAAAAACCCGAGCATGGTCACCAAGGTGGCGGTGCAGGTCAGCAGCGGTAGCACCACCCAGCGCCAGCGGCGGAAGATAGCGGCCATGGTCAGAATAATAAACAGCAAAATACCGCTGCCAAATACCACCAGATCGCTGCGGATAAAGTCGATCATATCGGCGGTGATCATGTCCGGGCCGCCGAGAAAGATCGTCGCCCGCTCGCGGTAGGGGGCCATCATGTCGCGCACCCTAGCTACCCGCAGTTTGTCGCGCTCCGCCTTGGCGGTGCGGTAGTCGAGAAACTCGCGGCTGACCTGCTCCAGCTGCAGTTGCTCACTGGCGCTCAACCCTGTGGTGTCGCGCTGTAGCCGCAGCGCATCGCGCTCGCCGACCAGCTCGAGGTAGCGGCGGTCTAGCGCCAGCGTCGCCAGCACCCCTGTGGTGGTGCCGTCGGGGGAGAGAATGAGGTTGCGATAGAGCGGGCTAGTCAAAAATTCACGGCGTGCTTGGCTGCGCTCAACTCCTTCACTGAGCAGGGTGTTGAGCGGTTGGCTGAGATCGCCAATGGCCACCTTAGGGCTGAACAACAGCGGCAAGTCGAGGATTGAGACGGCGCCGGTGATGCCGTCGATAGCGGCCAGCTCGTCGCGCAACTCACCGAGCAAGGCGAGGTTGGCGTCGTCAAACAGGTCGCCCTGTTTGGGTTGGAAGGTGACCACTAAAAAGTCGCTGCTGCCGTAACGGCCGGCGACTTCGCGGTAGTAGTTGAGGGCTTCGTCGTGCTCGAGGGTCAGCGAGTCGGCCGAGGCGTCAATTTTAAAGTGGCTGAGGCCAGCGGCCATCGCCAGTGTCAGTACGGCGACAGCTAACAGTGCACTGCGCGGGTAGCGCAGCACCGTGGCCTGCATAAATTGGGAGAACAGCGAGGGCATAACACACCTTCCGTGACGGCCGTCTTAAGTGGCGGACATTATAGGCTAGTTGACCCTCCTCTGCGGTGCCACAGCGGCGGGTTTTACTGCAGTTAAACGGTGAAAGGGGTATTAATTTTTTTTGCCACCATCACTTTTTTTAACCGCGCGTACTGGGGAATACCGTGTTTGTAGGGGGGGTAGTCTTCGCCTTCAATGAGCGGCGCCAGATAGGCGCGGCCTTTGGCGGTAATACCGTAGCCATCCTTGCTAATAAAGCTGCGCGGCATCTTTTTTTCTACATTGGCGACCTTTTCCAGCGGCGCCTCACCGATCGTCCAGCCGTAGCGGGCACTCTCTTTACGCTCGATGGTAACCATGATCGAGTGCTTCCCTTTGAGTGCCTTTTCAACCGCGGCGCGACCGACCGCATAGGCCTGCTCGACATCTGTCTTAGAGGCGATATGGCGCGCCGAGCGCTGCAGATAGTCGGCCAGCGCCCAGTGGTACTTATAGCCGTGTGCTTTTTTAATCATGCTGGCCAGCGTCGGTGCGACACCGCCGAGCTGCTGGTGGCCAAAGGCATCTTTGTGAATAGAGCCGGCCAGCAGTGCGCCATCTTTGTACTGGGTGCCCTCGGAGGCGACGATGACGCAGTAGCCATGCTCGCTGACGCAGCGCTCTACCTCGGCGATAAAGCGCTCGCGTTCAAACGGCACCTCGGGCAGCAGAATAATGTGCGGCGGGTCGCCGGCCTGCTCGGCGGCCAGCGCGCTGGCGGCGGCAATCCAGCCGGCGTGGCGGCCCATCACCTCAAGAATGAACACCTTGGTCGAGGAGCGCGCCATTGAAGCGACATCCATGCTCGCCTCTTTGGTAGAGACCGCTACATATTTAGCCACCGAGCCAAAGCCCGGGCTGCAATCGGTAAACGGCAGGTCGTTGTCGACAGTTTTGGGAATATGAATGGCCTGAATAGGGAAGCCCATATGGTGCGACATCTGCGCCACCTTCAGACAGGTGTCGGCCGAGTCGCCGCCGCCGTTGTAGAAGAAGTAGCCGATGTTGTGGGCGCGGAACACCTCGATCAGCCGCTGGTACTCGGCTTGGTTTTCATCAAAGCCTTTGAGCTTGTAACGGCACGAGCCAAACGCCCCCGACGGGGTATGGCGCAGCGCGGCGATGGTGCTGGCGCTCTCTTTGCTGGTGTCGATGAGCTCTTCTTGCAGGGCGCCGACGATGCCGTTGAGGCCGGCGTAGACTTTGCCAATTTTATCTTTGTGTTCGCGGGCGGCTTCAATGACGCCGGCGGCCGATGCGTTAATAACGGCGGTAACGCCGCCAGACTGAGCGTAAAACGCATTCATTTTGGCCATGAGGCATCCTTGTAGGTGGGCAATGTAAAATGCGAATTTTAGTCCAATGCGGCCACTATTGCATTAGCAGAGCCCGGTGGGATAATCGCCTACTTAATTATTGAGAGCAGTGTTAGCGCGATGCATATTCACATTCTGGGTATTTGCGGCACCTTTATGGGCAGCTTGGCGCAGCTGGCTGCGTCGGCCGGTCACCGCGTGACCGGCAGCGACCACAATGTTTATCCGCCGATGAGCACCCAGCTGCAACAGGCCGGTATTGCGCTGATTGAAGGGTTTGATCCGGCGCAGCTGCAGCCGCGGCCCGATCTGGTGATCATTGGCAATGTGCTGTCACGTGGCAACCCCTGTGTCGAGGCGGTGCTGGAGCAGCGCCTGCGCTACTGCTCGGGGCCGCAATGGCTGGGCGAACAGCTGTTGGCCGGGCAGCACGTGTTGGCGGTGGCCGGTACCCATGGCAAAACCACCACCGCCAGTCTGCTCACCTGGATACTGGAATGCGCCGGGCGCGACCCCGGCTATCTGATCGGCGGTGTGCCGAGCAACTTCACCCAGTCGGCGCGGCTCGGCGGCGGCGAGCTGTTTGTGGTTGAGGCCGATGAGTACGACAGCGCCTTTTTTGATAAGCGCTCCAAGTTTGTCCACTACCGTGCTACCACAGCGGTATTGAACAACTTGGAGTTTGACCACGCCGATATCTTCCCCGACTTGGCGGCTATTCAGCGGCAATTTCACCACTTCATCCGCACCATTGCCGGCAGCGGTCAGGTACTTTACCCGCCCGCCGACAGCGCTCTGGCCGAGGTATTGGCGATGGGCTGCTGGAGTCGCCAGGTGGCGCTCGGCGGTCGCGGCGGCATCGCCGACAGCCGCGGTGACTGGTGGGTGACCGATGTCGCCGCCGACGGCAGCGCGTTTACGCTGTGCCGTGGCGCTGAATCGGCGACGGTTGAGTGGGGGCTGAGTGGCCGGCACAACGTCGCCAACGCCCTCGCTGCCGCCGCGGCGGCGGCGCAAGTGGGAGTGACGCTGGCGCAGAGTGGCGCCGCGTTGCAGACTTTTGCCGGTGTCAAACGGCGCATGGAGGTGGTCGCCGCCACGGCGCAGACGACCGTCTATGACGACTTTGCCCACCACCCCACGGCTATTGCCACCACGCTTGAGGGGTTGCGCGCCAAGGTCGGGGGCGAGCGAATTTTGGCGGTGATCGAGCCGCGCTCGGCGACCATGCGCGCCGGCGTCCACGGCCAGCGCTTGGGCGATTCAACTGCGGCCGCCGACGCGGTCATGTGGTACCAGAACAGCGCGGTCGACTTCGACCTAGCAGCGGCAGTTAAGCCGCAACAGCCGATCTTTACCACGCTGCAGCCGCTGCTGCAGCGCATTATTGAGTGGGCGGCGCAGGGCGGTCATATTGTGTTGATGAGCAACGGCGGCTTCGAGGGGTTGCCGGCAAAGTTGGCTCAGCAGCTACAGTAAAAAGGTCACCGGGCCGTCGTTGCAGAGGCTCACCTGCATGTCGGCGCCAAACTCGCCGCTGGCGGCAGGCACCCCGCACTCGGCGGCGAGAGCGAGAAAATGGCGGTAGAGTTGCTCGGCCGGCGCCGGCGCCATGGCGCTGGCAAAACTGGGGCGGCGCCCTTTGGCGGTGTCGGCGGCTAAGGTAAACTGCGAGACGATCAACAGCTCGCCACCGATGTCGCGCAGCGAACAGTTCATCTTGCCGTCGCTGTCGCTGAACACCCGGTAGTCGATCACCCGCTGCAAGGTCTTGGCCGCTACGGCGGCGGTGTCAGTTTTCTCCAGGCCGAGCAGCAGTAGCAGCCCGCGTCCAATAGTGGCGGTGGTGACGCCGTTTATAGCGACGCTGGCGTGGCTAACTCGTTGGATCAGTGCTTGCATAACAGATCACTCGTGCGCAGAAAGAGTGGCTATTTTACCCGCTGTATGGCCGAGCGCCGATTAATTGTTTACCATCGAGGGCACTTATTCAGCGCCAAGCGCCGTACCATCAGACTAACCAGGAGAGAGTTATGAAGCCGGAGACGATTGCACTGCATGTGGGCTACGACGGTGACCCGGCGACCAACGCCGCTACCGCACCGATCTACCAGACCACCTCGTTCACCTTTGACAACACCCAGCACGGCGCCGACCTGTTCGACTTAAAAGTGCCGGGCAACATCTACTCGCGCATTATGAACCCCACCTGTGCGGTGTTGGAGGCGCGTATAGCGGCACTGGAAGGCGGCATTGGCGCGCTGGCGCTGGCCTCGGGAATGGCGGCCATCACCTACACCGTGCAGACGCTGGCCAGCGTCGGCGACAACATTGTCAGCACCAGCCAGCTCTATGGCGGCACCTACAACTTGTTTGCTCACTCGCTGCCCAATCAAGGCATCGAGGTGCGCTTTGCCGGTTTTGACGACTACGCCAAGCTCGAATCACTGATCGACGCCAACACGAAGCTGTTATTCTGCGAGTCGATCGGCAACCCGGCCGGCAACGTGGTTGATATTGCCAACCTGGCCGAGATCGCCCACCGCCACGGCGTGCCGTTGGTAGTCGACAACACCGTGGCGACCCCCTACCTGTGCCGAGTGTTTGATCTGGGTGCCGATATCGCTGTGCACTCGCTGACTAAATACATTGGTGGCCACGGCACCACCATCGGTGGCGCCATTGTCGACTCCGGCAAATTCGACTGGGCCGCCAATGCCGACCGCTTCCCGGTGCTCAACCAGCCCGACCCCTCCTACCACGGTGTGGTCTATACCGAGGCACTCGGCGAGGCCGCCTTCATCGGTCGCGCCCGCGTGGTGCCGCTGCGCAACACTGGCGCAGCGCTGTCGGCGCAGAGCGCCTTCCAAATTATGCAGGGGCTAGAGACCTTGGCGCTGCGTATGGACCGCCACTGTGACAACGCCCAGCGAGTCGCCGAGTACCTCAACAGTCACGCCAAAGTGAGCTGGGTCAACTACGCCGGCCTCAGCGACAGCCCCTACTACGATACCTGCCAACGGCTGATGGGTGGCCGCGCTTCGGGCATCTTGAGCTTCGGTATTCAAGGCGGGCGCGAAGCCGGTGGCAAGTTTATCGATGCGCTGCAGCTAATTCTGCGCTTGGTCAACATCGGCGACGCCAAGTCGCTGGCCTGTCACCCGGCCTCGACCACCCACCGTCAGCTCAACCCCGATGAGCTGGCCGCGGCCGGGGTCAGCGAAGACCTGGTGCGCATCTCGGTCGGTATCGAGCACATCGACGATATCATCGCCGATATCGAACAGGCGCTTGCAGCGGTCTGAGTAGCTGGCAATCGCTAAAAAAGCCCCCGCCGGCAGACCGGCGGGGGCTTTTAGTTTGCGGCGTCTAATTAGCGCTGTTTGGACATGGTTAAGGCCAGATCTTCAATCATATCCTCTTGGCCGCCGACCGTGCCGCGGCGACCCAGCTCGACGAGGATATCGCGGGCCGAGACGCCATATTTTTTCTCGGCGCGCTGGGCGAACAGCAGGAACGAGCTGTAGACCCCGGCGTAACCGAGCGTCAGTGCGTCGCGGTCGATGCGGATCACTTGGTCCATCATCGGCACCACCAGATCCTCGGCGACATCCATAATTTTGTAGAGATCAATACCGTCTTCTACCCCCATGCGGTGCAGCACCGCGACAAAGACCTCGAGCGGGGTGTTGCCGGCGCCGGCGCCAAGGCCCGCCACTGAGCCGTCGATGCGGTTGGCGCCGGCTTCGATCGCCGCCAGCGAGTTGGCGATACCCATGCCGAGGTTGTGGTGGCCGTGAAAGCCGAGCTCGGTGGTGGGTTGCAGCTCACTGCGCAGCAGGCCGATTTTTTCGCTGACCTCGGCCGGCAGCATGTAGCCGGCTGAGTCGGTGCAGTAGAGGCAGTTGGCGCCGTAAGACTCCATCAGCTTGGCCTGAGCGAGCAGCTCTTGGGCACTCACCTTGTGCGCCATCATTAAAAAGCCAACGGTATCGAGCCCCATCTTGGCGGCCATGCCGATGTGTTGCTCGGAGACATCGGCCTCGGTGCAGTGGGTGGCGACGCGAATCGTCGAGACGCCGTGATCGACCGCCATTTTCAGGTGGTCAATGGTGCCGATGCCGGGCAGCAGTAGCGCCGAGATCTTGGCATTTTTCATTTTCGGGATGACCGCGCTGAAGTACTCTTCGTCGCTGTGGGCGGGGAAGCCGTAGTTGACTGAGGTGCCGCCGAGGCCGTCGCCGTGGGTCACTTCAATCAGCGGCATGCCGGCGTCATCGAGTGCGGTGGCGATCGCCACCATCTGCTCTAGGCTGATCTGGTGCTGCTTGGCGTGCATGCCGTCGCGCAGGCTCATATCGTGAAGGGTGACTTTTTTTCCGCTTAAATCCATGGTGTTCTCTCCCGTTAGCCGCGCGCCGGTAGTTGGATGGCGCCGCTGGCGGCCTCTTCTGCAAACAGCTCGGCGGTGCGTAGCCCCGCGGCGGTCATGATGTCTAAATTGCCGGCGTACTTGGGCAGGAAGTCGCCGAGCCCCTGCACCTCCATAAAGATGGTGACGCGGTTGCCATCAAAGACCGGGCCGTTGACCAGCTGGTAACCGGGCACATACTGCTGAACCTTGGCCACCATGGCCTGCACCGAGGCGGTGATGGCGGCTTGGTCGGGCTCGCTCTCGGTCAAGCAGTGAATGGTGTCGCGCATCATCAGCGGCGGCTCGGCGGGGTTGACGACAATAATCGCCTTGCCGCGTTTGGCGCCGCCAACCTGCTCGATACCGGCGGCGGTGGTGCGGGTGAACTCATCGATATTTTTGCGGGTGCCGGGGCCGATCGACTTCGAGGCCACCGTGGCGACGATCTCACCGTAGGCGACCGGTTGTACCTGCGACACCGCCGCTACGATCGGGATGGTCGCTTGGCCACCGCAGGTGACCATGTTGACGTTCATCTCCAGCTGCCGGGCGTGTTGCTGCAAGTTGACCGGCGGTACGCAGAAAGGGCCGATCGCGGCGGGGGTCAGATCGATCATGATCACCCCGAGATCGTTGACCTTTTTTGAGTTCTCGGCGTGCACGTAGGCCGAGGTGGCGTCGAAAGCGATGCGGATATCGTCTGCAATGATATGCGGCACCAAGCCGTCGACACCGGTGGTGGAGACCTTCATGCCGAACTCGCGAGCGCGGCGGATGCCCTCGGACTCCTCAATGCCAACCATCCACACCGGTTCGATCCAGTCGCTGCGCATCGCCTTCATCAGTAGGTCGGTGCCGATATTGCCGGGGCCGATGATGGCCGCACGTAACTTTTTACTCATAGCAAAATCCTGTAATTTTTAGGTGAAACGAATGTCGCAGCGGCCCATGCCTGAAATAGTCACACTCATGGTGTCGCCGGCCACCACCGGCTCGAGTGGTACCAGCGAGCCGGAGAGAATAATCTCGCCAGCTTTGAGACTGATACCGAACTCGCCGAGAGTATTGGCGAGCCAAGCGACACAGGTGAGTGGGTTGCCCAGTGCCGCAGCGCCAAAGCCGCGACTCAGCTCACGGCCATTTTTATCTACCACCATTTCACAGCCGGGCAGGTCGAGTTTGCGCGGATCGGCCGCCGCCTGCTCATTGACCACAAACAGACCGCATGAGGCGTTGTCGGCAACGGTATCTTGAATAGCTATTTGCCAATTTTCGATGCGAGAATCGACCACTTCAAAACAGGGCATAACGCTCTCAGTAGCCGCTAATACCTGCTGTTCGGTCACCCCGGGGCCACACAGGTCGCGTTTCAGGATAAACGCGATTTCGCCCTCGGCGCGCGGCTGTATCAATCGTTCACTGATTGGCATTTCACCGCTGTAAACCATGCTGCTGGTGAGGTAGCCAAAATCTGGCTGGTAGACTCCTAACATCTGTTGCACGGCGGCACTGGTGACACCAATCTTTTTACCAATAATGGTCTCGCCGTCGGCGAGTCTACGCTCCAGCATCCGCAAGGAAATATGGTAGGCGTCATCAATGCTGATATCTTTATAGCGCTGCGTCAGCGGTGCTACCGGGCGGTGCTCCTGCATCGCCCGGTAGAGCTCATCGCCACAGTTGCGGATTTGCTCTTTATTCATGGGTTGTGGTCATCCTAAAGCGTTGAAACGGACACGAGTCATCACTGCCCACTGTGCGCTATTTTTTTGCAGTTGGCGCCACTCAAATGCATTAAAAAGCCCCTGCATAGGATTGCTGCGGGCGCCAACAGTTAGCCGAGCAGGAGCAGTAGAGCGCAGCAGGCCAACAGCAGGTGTACCGCAGCGGTGTGGTGGACGAGCAGTGCCAGCGCAGCCGCTTGCCCGCTCTGTGCTTGCATGGTCAATCGCACGGCTATCCACACTGTTGCTGGTGCCGGCAGCCCCCAGGCGGGCGAGGGATAGTGCCAAGCGGTGAGCAATAACAGAACGCTAATGACACCCCACAAAGTGCTGGCCATTAGCAGTGCCGAGGACTCGCCGTAGCAGACGACCCAAGTTTTTCTGCCAAATTGTCTATCGGCCTGCTGATCGGGCAGTTGGTTGACTATTAATAAAGCGCTGACAGCCAGCGCCGCGACTGCGCTGATGACAACCGCCATAACGCCCAGTTGGCCACCCAATGCCAACAGTGTGCCGGCGATGACAACCGGACCAAAAGCGATGCCCGGCGCCAGCGCACACAGCTGTGGGTGGCGTGTGAGGTGGGTGGTATAGGTGTAAATTAACCCGATACCCAGCGCGCCAATCGCTACCAGTAGCGGTTGTGAGTAGCTGCAGGCCAAACCGAGCAGTGCGGTAACCAGCAGTGCGACACGGCTCGCTTTTTTTGCAAAATCTGCCAGCTGCGGGTGCTGGGGTAAAAAGCCGCTGCCACCACTGAACGGCGTCGGTGTGGTTGCCTTATCCAAGCCGCTGGCAAAATCCTCGACCTCATTGCGAATATTGACGGCGATATGCGCAGAGAGTGCCGCGGCACTGATCAGCGCTAGCTGCAGCCAGGCTAGCTCGACACCCTGCCGCCACGCTAGGGCGGTAGCCAGCGACACACAGAGCAGCATCAGCACTAGGAATTTGGGTCGCGATAGCGCCCATAGTGCGTCTAATTTAGTTGCCATTGTCGGGGGCTGGCGAGGAAGTTTGCATTGGCGTTGAGTACTCCGAAGTCGTAAAAAAGTATCCCATAGCGTGTCCCCGGAGTCAGCTTTTGTTGCCGCCGCCCCCTTGCTTATGGGCGGTGGCGACCACAGACTTATCCAGTAGCCAAACGACCCGTTTGGCGCAACTCAAACGCTATCGGAGATGATGTTATGAGTGCTTACAAAGCCCCCCTGCGCGATTTGCGCTTTGTCTGTGACGAACTGCTAGACAGCGACGGACACTACCAAAAATTCCCCCAATACAGCGAGGTCAACCGCGAACTGCGCGACGCTATTCTGGAAGAGGCCGGCAAATTTGCCGAGCAGGTTTTAGCCCCCACCAACCGCAACGGCGACGAGCAGGGCTGCCACTTTGAAGATGGCGTGGTGACTACCGCCGACGGTTTTAAAGAAGCCTACCAAGCCTTCATTGACGGCGGTTGGTCGGGCTTGAGCATGCCCGAGGAGTTCGGCGGTCAGAATCTGCCCAAGTCAATGGATCTGGTCGTCTCTGAACTGTTCAGCCAAGCCAACCACGCCTGGGCGATGTGCCCCGGACTCACCGCCGGCTGTCGCAGCACGCTGCTGGCACACGCCTCCGCGGAGCTGCAGCAGACCTATCTGCACAAACTGACCGAGGGGCGTTGGAGCGGCACGATGTGCTTGACCGAGCCGCAGGGCGGTTCCGATTTGAGCTTCCTCAAAACCAAAGCGATCGACAACGGTGACGACAGCTACGCGGTGACCGGTACCAAGATCTTTATCAGCTCTGGCGAGCACGACATGTCGGAGAATATTATCCACCTGGTGCTGGCGCGGCTGCCCGACGCCCCGGCCGGTACCAAGGGCATCTCACTGTTCTTGGTGCCCAAGTACCTGCCCGACGCCAACGGCGAGGCCGGTGAGCGCAATACCGTCAAGGCCGGCTCTATCGAGCACAAGATGGGCATCAACGGCAGCCCCACCTGCGTGATGAACTTTGACGATGCCAAAGGCTATCTGATCGGCGAGCCGCACAAAGGGCTGTTCTGCATGTTTACCTTTATGAACGCCGCTCGTATCGGCACCGCGCTGGAGGGGGCAAGCCACAGCGAAGTGGCGCTGCAAGGCGCCATGCGTTACGCCCTCGACCGCGAGGCCGGCCGCGCACTGACCGGCGTCAAGTCGCCAGAGCGCTCTGCCGACAAGTTGATCGTCCACCCCGACGTGCGCAAAATGATCCAGACCATCCGCTCGTTTGCTGAGGGCAACCGCGCCTTCGCCCACTTCTTGGGCCAGTTGGTGGACAGCGAGATCCACGGCGACGACCAGCAAAAAGCCCACGCCGCTGGGTTGTTGGCGCTGCTGACACCGATTGCCAAAGGGTTTATGACCGAGACTGGTATTGAGTCGGCCAGCTTGGGGATACAGGTCTACGGTGGCCACGGCTATGTCCGCGAGTGGGGCATGGAACAGAATATGCGCGACTCGCGCATCTCCACCCTCTATGAGGGCACCACCGGTATTCAGGCGCTCGACCTGCTGGGGCGCAAGGTGCTCCCCGACGGCGGCGAGAAGTTCGGCCAGTTCCTGAAGATGATCGCGGCCAGCTTGCCGGAGATGGACCCGCAATTTGCCGCGCCGCTGGGTGCCAAGTTGCAGGAGTGGGAGCAGCTGACTCGCGGTATAGGCGCCAAGTCGATGAGCGATGTCAACGAAATGGCCGCCGCCGCCACCGACTACCTGATGTATTCAGGTTATGTTGTGGTCGCCTGGTTCTGGGGCCGCATGGGCACCCTGGCCAAGGCCAAAGCGGCGCACTCTGACGAGCTGTTCTACCGCGCCAAAGTGGCCACGGCGCAGTTCTACTTCCAGCGCCTGCTGCCGCGCACCACCAGCCTCAAAGAGTCGATTGAAGCGGGCAGCAGCTCGTTGATGGCGCTCAGCGACGAGGAGTTCGAGCAGCTGTTGGGTTAAAGCAGGACTCAGCACAGGAAAAACCCGGCCAGTGGCCGGGTTTTTTTATAAGTCTCTAAAATCTTGCTTCCAATTAATGCTCGGATCTAGAGACGGCATGAGTCCAGGAGCCGAGCGACACACCTTTGGTATAGCTTGGATGCACGGCATGATTGTCGCCACATAAGAGGGCTCTACCTCAAGGTTGCCAAGTTGAAAAAATCGCTCATTCGAGTAGTTTGAGACGGAGTAGTTGAGGGTCATACGCAGCGACGGGCGCCCCTCGATAGTGCCGACATAGTACTGTCCTGGCTCTACCCCGTCGGGTAGCATACTGTCGCCAATAAGCCAGTGATATTCAATAGTGAACAAGGGGTCTGGCCCGATGGCGTCGACATGTCCGGCCATGCGGTGGGTGATACGCCCCACAGTACCTGCCTTGATCAGGAAGGGTTTGTGGATGTCCACTGGTGTTGGGATAAAGTCGTGGCTGGTGATCACTCGATCATACTCAACCCCAAGCACTTGCTCGGCAGTGCGGACGATGCCGTGCATGAAATTGACCGCCATCGTCTTAGAGACGTCGATGGTTTCAGCTTGTTCGGGCGGCTGTCCGAATCCTATGTACTGCAGAGGGCCCTGATCGGCTTCACTGCAGTCCCAGTGCTCTTGCAATTTAACCGCTTTAACTTCGGCGTTGCCATTGGTGAGGCCGAGTAAAATTCGATTTGGGATTAAATGAGGGTCGATACCATCGGCATAGAATGTCGATTGTCCCTGCTGACAGGCGGCGTTAATTTTGTCGAGGAACGTCTGATCTCTGAACAACTGCACATTTTGATAGGGCAGTGGTGTGACAATGTTTTTCCCCGCGGCAAGGATGGTGAGAATCTCCTCATCGGTGTGATAAGTCCCTTCATCGTGGGCGGTATAGATTACACAATCACATTCTATGCCGAGCAGCTCTTCTACATCGTTGCTGACAATCACGCCGAGCGGATCGATGCCGATCAAGGTGCCGGCATCTAAACCATTTTTTGCCTCGCTATAAGCGCGCACACCCACTAGTTCAAAGGCGGGAGAATTGACAATTTCCCAGATGCTGATGCTGCCCATTCTGCCGGGGCCCCAGACAATCACTTTGTAGGGATCTCTCATGTGTTGGTTCCTTTTAGTGGCGATAGATCGACAGTATTGAGCATTTTTTGCACTGGGTAGCAGTGATGGTTTGACCCAAAGTCAAACGTCCAGCACCGGCCGGCAAACTCAATAGGTCAGGCTGTGACTCTCACAATGGGCGATCTGTAGGGTTGCTGGCCACTTTGCGAGTCGGCGCTGACCCCGGAAATTGACGGCTTGGCGCTTGCTTATATTTGACACATTTCAAATATATGTTTAAATAATGACTCGATTGGCAAGATCGATCAACCCCTTTTTTTGCTCCCTGTCGAGCCTAATTGAAAGAGCGCTGTGTTATGTCTGCAATGGGTAATCCCGAAGTCTGGTCGCTAGGTGAGCGAGATACCGTAATTGATGCGTTGGACAGAGCGGTCGCCAACCACGCGGATAGGGTCTTTTTGGATTTTGCGGGTGATTTATACACCTTTGAGGAGGTTGATAAGCTCTCCAACCGCATGGCTCATGCCCTGCAGGATGTCGGTCTGCAGCGAGCAGAAACACTGGTCAGTATGTTAGACAACAATATCGATGCAGTTGTCTCGTGGTTGGCGATAAACAAGCTCTGTGCTGTCAGTGTGCCAATTAACACCGCGCTGCGAGGAACATTTTTAGCTCATCAAATCAATGATGCTGATTGCAAAGTCGTCATCTGCGAGGCGGCCTATGTCGAGCGTATAGCCGCCATAGCCGAGACCTTGCCCAATCTAGAACTGGTGCTCTACCGCGGCGAATTAGCGCAAACAACGCAGTGTAAAATCCCTCTGAGATCACTCGACGACCATCGCGGCAGCGACGAATCGGCACTCACAGTTAAGCCCGATCCGGCCGACTTAGCTTGTATTATTTACACCTCAGGCACCACCGGGCCATCTAAAGGTTGCATGCTCAGCTACAACTTTATGTGCAGCTTGGCCCGCTTGCAGCTGCGGGCCGGTCCTGCCAGCGCTGACGATGTGACCATCACTCCGCTGCCACTGTTTCATATGAACGCACTCTGCGTCGGTATTATCTCCAACTTGATGGTGGGGGCGCGGGTGGCGATCGTACCGCGGTTTTCTGTCTCGGGTTTCTGGCCAGAAGTGCAGCGCTCAGGCGCTACCATTGCCTCTATCTTGGGTGGTATGGGTTGGATGCTGGCGCAGGCTGAGGACAACCCTGCCATGCTGGCCTGTGTTGGCCAGATCCATACCGTGCGAGGCAACCCATTTACCGAAGAGGCGAAGCAGGTTTGGAAGCAGCGTTTTGGCGCTGTGCAGGTTGGTGGTAATGGTTACGGATTGACGGAAGCCTGTGTCATCACCTCGCTGCCCGGTGGCGAGTATGCAGCGCCGGGCTCTTCGGGAAAGCGCATCCCTGAGTACGATGTGAGAATTTTTGATGATCAAGACAGGGAGCTGCCCGTCAACACCGCTGGCGAAGTCGTGGTGCGTCCGCAACACCCTGACATTATGTTCATGGGGTACTGGCGCCGCCCTGAAGAGACGCTGAAGTTGATGGGTAACATGTGGTTCCACACCGGCGATATCGGCAAATTTGACCAAGACGGCTTCTTTTATTTTGTCGACCGCAAAAAAGACTACCTGCGACGACGGGGAGAGAATATCTCCAGCTTCGAGATGGAGGCGGCGTTTGCAACGCACCCGGAGCTTGCCGAGGTGGCCGTGCATGCGGTGCCGTCCGACAAAGGCGAGGACGATGTCAAAGTGACAGCGGTACTGCAGGCGGGGGCGACGCTGACCGCTGAACAGTTATTCCACTGGGCTGCAGATGTTGTCCCCTATTACGCCATGCCTCGCTATATAGAGTTCAGAGAATCGCTGCCTAAAAACCCGCAGGGTCGTGTATTGAAATATCTGCTGCGCGATGAGGGTAAAACAGAGAACACCTGGGATCTCGAAGAGACCAGCATCGTAGTAAAAAAAGGCTAGAGTCGCAGTGAGTTGGGGGCCAAACAGTCTCGCAATGTGCCGCAGGAGGATGAGATGATCACAGGCCAGTGGTTGGCGGTTCTGCCCAGTATTGCAGTGCCTGCTCAGACGCCGGTTGCGGTTGTCATTGGTGAGCTCCCCGTGGTGTTGTTTCGCGATGCCGATGCGGCTGTCCGGGCATTGCTCGACCGTTGCCCGCACCGCCGGGTGCCACTCTCGCTGGGTAAGGTGGTTAACGGCGCTTTGCGCTGTGCCTATCACGGATGGAGTTTCGCCGGTGAAAATGGTCGCTGTACCGATATCCCAAATGTAGGGAAAGAAAATGGCGTTCCCGCCAGCTTCTGCGTTGATGCTTACCCGACGCACGAGTGTGACGGTTTAATCTACGTCTGGATTGCCCCAACACCCAGTGGGCCTCTGCCGTTGCCGCGCGCGGCAGACCCAGCCGCGGCAGTAACGCAGTTTGGCCACGGCAACGCGGCGATAAGCTATGAACACTACCGCGCAGTGCTGCTCGACGGCCCCGAGTTGATCTTTGATATCCCCGGTGTGCGGTTCACCGATTTCTACCTGGGTGACGCCGAACTCCGCCATGGCAAGATGGTGTTTGAGTGTGAAGCGGAGTGGGGAAGCGCTCACCGCCCAGCAAAGGTTAAAGTAACCGACCGCCCCTTAATCTTGCGTACCGAGCTAAGTGCTGAGCATGATCAGGTGATATTCCGTCTGCTCAGCACAGCCAACGCAGAACTAGGCTGTCTAGAACTGCACTTTACCAGAGGCCCGCGCAGTACCACCCACTACTGTTGGCGTTACACGCAAACCAGTCGCCACTTAACGGGTCGGCCGTGGCGGCAAAAATGGTTAACCTTGAACAGCCCTGCAATCCGTGTGCATAACCGGCACGACGGTGGCGATATTGCAAAGCTGTTGGTGGGGCCCTCGGCAAACTACAACGATCTGATCGCCCCTGCTGCAGCGACCCGTCAGGAGAATTGAATGCAACAGCCACTCGAGAGAGAGACTAGCGTCGATAAACGCGCGTGGATGCCATCAACATTTGATCTCAAAGAGACATGGTTTGCTGTCGCTCACGCCAATCAGGTTGGTAATAGGCCGGTAGCGCGGGTGATACACGCGCAGAGATGTTATCTGTGGCGAGAAAATGGTCGGTTGTGCGCCTCAGCGCTGCATCCCGCCGAGCCCCGCCAGCGGCAGGCAGTGATATCAGAGTTTGTCGATGAACAGGGCGCCTACCCGGTCGCAGAGCGGTACGGCTACGTTTGGGTCTGGTACGGCAATCCAGACCACGCCTCACCAGCGTTATTGCCGCATATCCCTTTCTTGCCGGAGGATGGTGCCGGCATCCCAGCTTATATGCGCACTACCATACGATTTGACGGCTGTTCCCCCATTTCGGTGGAGAATTTGTTGGATTTAACCCATGCAGACTTTCTCCACGGCGAGGTCATCGGTGGCGAGGGTGAAGCGGAGTCAGACCAGGTTGAATTCAGTTACACCAGCGAGACGATTACGCGCACGCGAATTGTGGTGGCCAAGCCAGTGTCGCCAGTAATGCGTTGGGTAGGGGGTGTCAGGGCCAAGTATCAAGACTTTCGGTCGACGCTCCACGTGCATTTACGCAACAACTTATGTATCTCCTATCCTCGCTTTGAGCCGGGTTTTGATATCCCCAATGTCCAGCCATTTGTACCTAGTGGACGATACCGTTCGCGTGTTAACCAGATTTTTAATCTACACGCAGCACCGACACCCTTCAGGCAGGTGATGCCTCGGATGGCTTATGTGGTCGGGCCTCAAGACAATAGCGTAGTGCGTCCGCAGACCCCTGCATACCTCAGTGAAGGTGCGCGGCGTGACCTGCACTCCCGGTTCGACGGCCCAGGCGTGCGCTACCGTATATTGATGAAAGAGCTGCAAAGGCGCCAACAGCAGGGCGACTTCAGCTACGCCGCTGATGCTCATCCGGCAAAAGATATCAGTGACGTGTTGGGACTGAAAAATTAGCGAGGTTGTGTGGGGCACGCTTTCTGCTGGAATAAGGCTAACGGTACAAAAACTCGAATGATGTTATCATCTGGGTTTTTAGTGGCCACCATGGGCCCTCCGGTCTAAAAGGAGC
The DNA here is from genome assembly GCA_004535795.1 of Gammaproteobacteria bacterium LSUCC0057. GTDB lineage: Bacteria > Pseudomonadota > Gammaproteobacteria > Pseudomonadales > Porticoccaceae > LSUCC0057. The sequence continues at coordinate 151,804 of SPIA01000002.1, read as the reverse complement.
GCGCGGCAAGCGCGAGAGAGCAGTGAACGACATGTCCCAACCAGCAACTCAGAGTCGCCGGCGCAACAAGCGGTCCGAGACAACTATTCAAGCTATATTAGATGCGGCCGAAGAGATTATTGTCGTCAGCGGTGTGGATCGAATCTCAATTCTTGATGTCTGTCGTGTGGCGGGTATATCTCGAGGTACTTTTTACCGATATTTCTCCTCACAAGACGAGCTGCTCGATGCCTTCTCTCGATTCAAGCGAGAGCGTTTCCACAGCGCACTGACCGAGGCGTTAGCACCTTACAGTGATCCTGATGAACGTTTTGCCGCCCTGGTTAACTATCTGGATGAATATCTGGAGGTGGGCCAAGCGCGCAAGATTCTGATTGTCGCGCCCAAATACGCGCTGGGCTGGTTCCGGCGCATCTTCCAAGATTCCATCGTCAAGTTTCAAGAGGATTTAAGTATCGTTTTTGATGCTTGGGATCAGCGCTTAGCGGTCACTCTCGATCGCGAAATGGTCTGTGAATTACTGGTGCGCTACATTCTCAGCGAGCAGTTGGTCAAAGGCACTTCAGAGCGTCGCCGCACCTTGCCGGGCAAAATCAAAGCGCTGGTCAATGATCTCATGAGCGCCACGCGCGGCGCCTAGCCCTGCTGCCCTCTGCACAGCAGGGTGGTCGGGCTGTTTGACCCGAAGTCATACGCTTTTTGACGAAAATACTCTTTTTTCCTGTTTGAATGGGCAGCGATATTGCCACGGTCATGATAGGAGCAGTGAGAATGAGTGAGTCAGAGAGTTACGATGTTGTTATTGTCGGTGGTGGACACAACGGCTTGGTCGCCGGCTGCTACCTAGGCGCACAGGGAAAAAGTGTTTTGGTTGTTGAGGCTTTAGATAAAGCCGGCGGCATGTGTAACTCCGGTTATACCCTGGCCGGAGCGCCGCAGCACATGATTCACCCCTGTGCGCTGGATCTCATGTCGCTGCGAGCCCACCCGATGGTCCCCGAAGAGCTCCAGCTGGAGCGGCATGGATTTGTCCACAAGCCGATGAAACCAGGCTATGTCTATCTTCACCCCAACGGCGAATCGATCATTTTTGGCGCTACTGCGGAAGAGACCGCCGCCGAATTTAGACGCTATTCAGAGCGCGATGCTGAAGAGTTCCTCAAGTTGATGGAGCTTGTGAACGTCTTTGTCGACTTGGCGTTACCACAAATGCGCGTTGACCCCACCCAGTTTAATTTTGGCGCGAAGCTGCAATCGCTTGGCGTACTGTTGCGCAACCTAAAGCTGAAAAGCGACTTGATGGCGCTGATCAGCAGCCCCGCTTACACCTCGATCATGGAGCGTTTTGAGCATGAGATGTGCCAGTCTGCACTGAGCTGTCTGCTCGGTGCAGCCGGTCCGATCATCAACGAGGGTTCTGGTATCTATTTTGCTCTGTTGGGGCTATTACATCGCTTCGGTCTTGGTCGCTCGATTGGCGGCATGCAAGTGCTCAGTAATTCGATAGTGTCGCGCCTCAACGAAGTGGGCGGCGAGCTACTGCTCTCTACCCGGGTGGAAGAGATCGTCGCAGAGCAAGGTAAAGTGACCGGGGTGCGTTTGGCCGGCGGGCGCTTCATCGCGGCAAAGGCTGTGATTGGCGCCATACACCCCAAACCGGCATTGGAGATGGTTACCTCCGGCGCGCTGGAGCGCAAACTGCTCACTCGAGTCGCTTTAGCGCCAACTAATTCTCATGGCGCTGCGCCGATGAAAATTGATCTGGCGCTCAACCGGCAGGTGACCTACGCACACCATGAAGCCAAGCGCAGCGATGGCGCCTCGCTGCGCCGCAGCGGTATCATGTTTGGCACCGCAGAGAGTGTGGTCGATAACTTCCGCTGTGCAGCGAGGGGTGAGGTGTCCAAGCTCCCCTATCAGTGGATGACTATCCCTACCGGTATGGATCCAAGCCAGGCGCCACAAGACCAGGATGTCGTCTACCTATACCCTATCGCCGTGCCATTAGAGCCGAGAGAGGGGTGGGACGCCATCCGCGAGCAAGTCGGTCAGGCTATGGTTGAGCAGGCGGCAGAGTTCGTGCCGGGTCTCAAAGAGGCTGAGATCGCCCGCCAGGTAACCGTTCCGCCTGATTGGGAGGAGAAATACAACGTCCCCAACGGCTGCGTTGTGCATATCGACACCCTGCCGAGTCGATCGGGTGCCATGCGGCCAGCACCTGGTTTGGGCGGCGAACTACCGGTTAAAGGGTTGTATTTAGGCGGTGCGGGGACCGCTCCCGGTGGCGGTGTCAACGGTCTGCCAGGGCGCATCACTGCGCAGCGAGTGCTGCGCTTCTTGGGCAAATAGGCAATAGATGGGGAGGTGACCTACGCTGTTGGGTCGCCTCTAAGCTCTCTTTTTAAGCGCCTGTAGTAAGAAGTCGGCGCAGAACTTGCGCCAGTTATTCTCATCGTCACTGGTGGGGTCAAATTCGCCCAGCGTGTTGAGAAGATAGCGGTTGGTGAACGCGCCACTGATCATCAGCCCTACTGTGGCAAACACATAGTTGGAATCCAGCTCTCGATGGAATATGCCTTGGGATGCGCCGCGCCCGATGATATCGCTCATCTTCTTGGTTAGCACAGGACCCATTTCGGCGAACCTGTTGCGCGGGGTCTCGTTGTTGTCATGATAGCGGATCCCCTCTGTGGCTAGGGATGCCAGTGCGGGGTCTGCTTTAAATTGATCGTAGATATGGTAGACCATACAGCGCAGCGCCTGCTCTGGCTCAAGGTGATCTAAGTCTAATACCGTGAGCTCTGACATCGAATGATCAGAGGCCTCATCTAGCACGCAGGCAAATAAGTTTTCTTTGTTTTGGTAGTAGTGATAGATCAGCTGTTTGGTAACCCCTGCGTTGTCGGCAATGATCTGAACATGTGCCTTATCCAAACCTTTGGCGGCAAACTCTGCTCTGGCGGCCGCCAGGATGCGTTTGAGGGTATCGATTTTTCCGGAGCGATGTGGCATTGGGCGTACGCTATTCAATTGACCTGAAGTCAAACACCTTACCATGATTCGTCTCAAAAATTGACCTATCATCATTCGCTGTCACCCTAACTGTGCGCGCTCGATAGTTTACGGCGTTGCATAACGTGGTTACCTATAAACAAGAATAACTCGGAGCAAACAGATGAACGAAATGACCCCAGAATCGATTTTGGATATACCGCTCAAGGCCTCTTACAACGTCGTTTCTGACACCTACAAAGGCAGCGGTCTCGACATTCACCAAGTTTGTGAAGAGATGCGCCAAAAAAACCCAATTTTTGAGGGGGACTTTATTAAACAGTTTGGTATCCCCACCAACGCTGGGCTAGCCCAAGGGACCAAGCCTACCTTTGCGCTGTTTGGTTATCACGACGTGATGGGCATCCTCCGCGACGCTGAAACCTATACCAATAGCTTTATTCTCAAAGGATTTGGTGCGGCTTTTGACGGTGGCCTGTTCATACTGGGTATGGATGGCGAGCCTCATCGCAATGTTCGCAAATTACTGCAATCAGCCTTTATGCCGGCTACGGTCAACGGCTGGCGGGGCAAGATCGATCGTGTCATTCGCGAAGATTTCTTAACGCCGATGGTCGCAGCGAAGAAAGCGAATTTGATGGAGTTCGGTCTCTATTTCCCGATCCGGCTGATGTACTCGCTGATGGGTTTCCCTGAGAGCGACACCGCCCAGTACAACCGTTTTGCGTCGTGGGCACTGTTGATGGCGGGCGCTAACCAGATCGATCCGGATAAGATTGAAGATGCCAAAAAAATGGGCGCGCTGGCAGCTCAAGGGCTCTACGATGCGATCCTGCAAATTGTCGTATCGCGCCGCGGCGAAGAGGGGCAGGCAGATGATCTGATTGCCAGGCTGCTGCGCGCCGAGTACGACGATGGCACCAAGCTGAGCGACCACGAAGTAGTGACATTTGTGCGCTCACTGCTGCCGGCTGCTGGTGAGACCACCACCCGCACCTTGAGTACGATTTTGACCATGTTGTTTACCCAGCCCGGCCTGCTCGACCGAGTACGCAATGACCGCGAGCTTATTCCCAAATTAATTGATGAGACCATCCGCTTCGAACCTATTGCGACGTTTAAGGTGCGCGAGACCTCTCGTGATGTTGAGCTGCACGGGGTGCATATCCCCAAAGGATCATTTGTTCAGGCCATGGTAGTTTCGGCTAACCGCGACGAGAGCGTTTTCGAAAATGGTCAAAAATTTGATATCGACAGAGTACAAAAGCCCTCGTTTGGTTTCGGTTTTGGACCGCACATGTGTATCGGTCAGTTTGTGGCCAAATTAGAGCTGAACGTCGCCCTCAATGCCATGTTTGATCTGTTACCCAACTTGCGGTTGGATCCAGATTATCCCCTACCTGAAATCCAAGGTGCTCAACTGCGTGGAACCTCTGAGGTTCATGTGCTCTGGGACTGAGTCGGCAACCGGGACAAACAAATTACTCAATAGAGGGTGTTGCAATGCGATATTTTAAAACGGTTCCCAACCGCGGTGATTTTGCCTACCAGTGCTTGGTCGGTCCGCAAAAAGTCTCGGGTAGTAAGTTGGCCGACCTGCGCGATCATTTCGGTCTGAAGCTGACCAAACATATGCCGTTTGGCAGTTTTCGCGATGAAGAGGGGCATATTTACTCAATGGCGCGAGCGGTCAACGCGCCCAACAGCACGCCGAATCCGACCAAGTTCTTGTTTTTAAACACACGGGTAGATGGCAAACATATCCGTATCGATCAGGCGAATATTGCGCCGCGGGCAACCACCATGTTTCCCAAGCGTTGGCTGGATAACGATACCGCGTATTGGTCCAACCTTGATGACGACGAAGGTGCTGGTTGGCAGATCTCAGCGTCTGGCGAACGCCTAAGCTGGCGTGAGGAGGGGCTGCTCGAGCTGCAGGGTAGGCTGCTCGGTGAAGGCTTTCAGTGGTACCTGCCCGGTGAGGATTGGGGCACTTTCTATGTGTCGCAGCTCTACGATGTTGCCGGCCAGTGCAATGGTCGCCAGGTCAAAGGCATCATCGCTCTCGACCAGGCCTGGATGGCCGAGGGCGGGGCGATCCACTTCCAAAAGGATCTGGTGGTAAACAACAAGATGCACGTGATCTGGTGGACATTTGCCACTGTCTACAAAGACGGCAGCTGGGATGTCGGCTCGATCATGGTTGGCCACGACAATTTGGGTTATGCCATCTTTCAAAATGAGAAAGGTGAAATTCGCTGCAGTACTGATATCGAAGGCGAGGTAGAGCACAAGGAGGGCAGTTATTTTGCCTCGCGCGCCAGCGTGGTCGTCGATGGCGACGAGCGCTGGGAATTTTTGCCAGACCCGCGCGGCGAGATGGTGGATTTTGTCGGCGGGTTCCCGATAACTGCTCAGCAGGAAGGGCGTTGGCGACGTGTTGGTGATACCCGAGAGCCAGACCGCTGGTTTGCTTGGGGAGAGTCTGACCGGCGCAATGGCTCTGCTCGCAATGTGCGCGGCAGTGATCTTTAATTGATTATTGACAAGAGGTAGCTATGACAACGCCAACGGCAGAACAGATTGAGCACTTTTTACACGAGCAGATCGCCTGCTGGAATCGAGGTGACCGAGACGGATTTTTTGGCGCCTACCGGGGAATAGTCACAGGGGCGCTACAGATCGAATACGTCGGCAAGCATCGCGGCGATGGTTGGACGATTCTTGAGAACATGTGGGATCAGAATCAGCAGAACATTGCCATTGAAGAGCTGGAGCTGATCGTCAATGGCGCCGAGGCGGCCTGCCACAACCGCAACAATATTCAGGGAACGGCGATGGCTATTGAAACCATCGAAATCTACAAGTTTGCTGACAACGGCGATTTAGAGATCCGATATTTCATCAAAGAGCCCTGAGTTTGGCGGTGGCGAAGATAGCCTCTTGCTGAGGTGCTCTTCGTCTTATTTAGACATAATTGCTAAATCTGTACAAAAATAGTAGCCTGTCTCATTCTAGTAATGAGGACTCTTTATGCCCCGGGTTACGCCACTCGCGCTCAACCAGATGCCGGCGCCGTTGCAAGAGGCTGTCGCCAATGCGCACCGGCAGGGTGTTCTGAGCGTTACATTACCTCTGCAGGTTTGGGCGCATCGCCCCAATACCGCACTGCCTTGGCTGCAAACACTGACAAGTTTCTACTCTGAATCGTTACTCGGTGAGCGGTTGCGCGAGCTGGTGCGGCTAAAAATTTCCACCATTACGCAGTGTAAGGCTTGCCAGCTGGCGAGAAAAAGTCAGTTTGTCAGCGAGCAGGATGTCGCCTGTCTCAATGGTAACGATGACTCATTTTCCGAGATCGAACGTATAGCGGTGAACTTTGCCGAGCGTTTCGCAGGGGATTATGCCGCCATCAATGACGATGACTTTTCGCAGCTAAGGTTACATTTTAGTGAGGCTGCGATCGTTGAGCTGTGCCAATTTTGTGCGTTGATGCTGGCCGGAGGAAGATTGACCTATGTGCTCAATGCCTTCGAATAAACTTCCGCAGCGGCACGCGGCACAGCAGTGGGGCAAGTTGTGACCCTGAGCAACCTGAGCCGTCGCGAGCACATAGTGGTATTGGCGACTTTAGTCGTCTGCCAGATTGGTCTGCATATCAATATGCATGGGATGCGGGTAGCGATCCCGTTGGAGGCGTTGGCCAAGGGCTACAGTGCTTTTTTGGTCGGTTTCTTGGTCGCCATGTTTGCCATTGTGCCGGCGCTGTTGGCGATCGCATTCGGGCGGTTCACCGACCGGTGTGGTTACCACTTGCCGGTGCGGCTGGCGGCAGCGTTGTCGCTGGTTGCCGGATTGTGCTTGGCTATGAGTGACTCCCTGTTGGCACTGTGTATTGGCGCCGCCTGCAGTGGCGCAGGGTCAGGGTTTGGCATGATCGCGATCCAGCGCACGGCCAGTAAGATGGCAAGCTCGGCTGCTACGCGGTTGCAGATCTTCAGCTGGATAGCTATCGCGCCGTCTCTGGCTGGTCTGATTGGGCCGCTGTTGGCGGGGGTCATGATTGACCAGTTCGGCTACCGGCAGGCTTTCGCTATATTGGCTATCCCGCCGTTGGTGACGCTGTTTCTGTCGCAGCGAGTCCCCCGCGAGGAGCTGAAAAAGCCGCTCGCTAACGGTAGCTCGCAACCGAGGCGTGTCGCCGACATCCTGCGGATCTTGCCTGTGCGACGGCTGCTGTTCATCAACTGGGCAGTGGTCGCCAGCTGGGATGTGCACGGTTTTGTGGTGCCGATTTTAGGTCACCAGCGCGGCTTTAGCGCCACAGAAGTCGGAGCAATTTTCGCCGCCTTTGGTCTCGCCTCGATTGTGGTGAGGCTGCTACTGCCACTGTTTGTGTCGCGTTTGTCGCGTAAATATTTACTGCTGGCTTCGCTCGGGTTGGCGGCACTCTCGCTATTTATCTACCCATTTTTAGAGTTGGCGTGGATGATATCAATTTGTGCATTTAGCTTTGGGGTGGCGCTGGGCAGTGTGCAACCAGCGATTTTGGCGACCCTCCACGAAGTTACCCCCAGTGAGCGGCACGGTGAAACGCTGGCCGTGCGCTCGATGTTTACCCAGGGCTCGATGTTGGCGATGCCGCTACTCTACGGCGCCGTAGGCGCTTCGCTCGGCGCTGCGCTGCTGTTGTGGGGAATGGTGGCAGCACTCAGCGCCGCTAGCTGGCAGGTGATTAGACTATACCCGCGCTCAGTAGATCTGCCCTCTGGGGAGTAGCGCCCGATAGCGACAGGTTAAAAAAGCGACATAAAAAAGTTGAACATAAAATGCAAAAGTGTTTAAATTGTCACAAATTGTGCGAGCTTTCACAGTCATACCACTGACAGCACCCCAGCCCAGCAGCGAGATTTGATATGAGTGAGAACAACCAGCCGGCAGCGGAACAGTCTCTACAAGCATCATTCGCCAATGTCGCCGCAAATTATCGCGGCGAGAATGTCGACCTCCACGCTATGCTGCGCGAGCTGCGGCATAACTCGCCGATCATTGCAGAAGACTTTATGGCCAAGTTGGGCGTGCCTAATATCGCTGGTATTGACGCGTCACGGCCGACCTACAGTGTCTTTAAACACCGTGAAGTGATGCAGGTATTGCGTGATGCGGAGAGCTTCACCAGCGGCTTCATCGCCGAGGGGTTAGGTGCCTTTGTCGATGGCTTGATCCTCACCGGGATGGATGGCGATATGCACCGCAAGGCCCGTGCACTGCTGCAGCCAATCTTTATGCCGGCGGTAGTGAACCGGTGGAAAAGCACGGTCATGGATCCGATCATTCGCCAAGAATATATCGAGCCGATGGTGGCCGCAAAGCGCGCTGATCTGATGGAGTTTGCTCTGCACTTCCCGATCCGGCTGATTTACTCGCTGATCGGCTTCCCCGCCGACCAGCCGCAAGTTGTCAAGCAGTACGCGGCTTGGGCGCTGGATATTCTCGCCGGTCCGCAGCTCGACCCGAGCAAAGCCGAGCGGGCGCGCGAGGCGGCGATGAGCGCATCAAAAAATCTTTACGACGCCATCATTGGTCGGGTCCAAGAGGTGCGCGCCGCGGCGACCGGCGGCGATGATCTAATCAGCCGCTTGATCGCCGCCGAGTATGAAGGTGGTCGCTTGGATGACCATGAAATTGCCACCTTTGTGCGATCGTTGCTGCCAGCGGCAGGTGAGACCACAACGCGGACATTTGGCTCGATTATGACGCTGTTGCTGGAGCGCCCGGAGCTGCTCGAGAGGGTGCGCAACGATCGCAGTTTAGTCCCCAAAGCGATTGACGAGGCGATTAGATTTGAACCGGTCGCGACGTTCAAAGTGCGCCAAGCCAGTAAAGATCTGCAATTGGCCGGCGTCGATATCCCCAAGGGGGCGATGGTACAGTGCATCGTGATATCGGCCAATCGCGATGAGCAGGTGTTTGCCGACAGTGAGACCTTCAATATTGACCGAGATCTGAAGCCTTCATTTGGTTTCGGGTTTGGTCCCCACACCTGTATTGGCCAGTTCATCGCCAAAGCTGAATTGCAGGTGGCGGTGAATGCCATTTTAGATCTGCTGCCAGGCCTGCGATTGGACCCTGACCGGCCAGCACCGGTGATTGCGGGAGCGCAACTGCGCGGCCCCCACAGTGTTGCGGTTGTTTGGGATTGAGCGAATCGGCTGGAAAAGTAATTTGTTGAGCTAGAGGCCAGTCTCGTTGATTGGCGCAGTAAACCATTAAGTAACGATGAGAGGCAGTTATGAAAAAAGAAGATGTGATTCTAGTCAGTGTTGATGACCACGCGATCGAGCCACGCGGGGCCTTTGATCGCCACATGCCAGAAAAATTTAAGGGCCGTCAGCCGCGAGTTGAAAACTTCAAAGGTCGCGATGTCTGGATGTTTGAGGGCGACGCCACAGGTTATATGGGGCTCAACTCAGTGGTGGGCAGGCCCAAAGAAGAGTACGGCATGGAGCCACTCGGCTATGATCAGATGCGACGAGGAACCTGGGATATTAAAGCGCGCGTCGAAGATATGAATGCCAACGGTGTGCTCGGTTCTCTCTGTTTTCCGACCTTTCCGGGATTTGCCGGCCAGCGTTTTCAAAATGTCGCAGACAAGAACGTGGCCATGGCGGCAATTCAGGCCTACAACGATTGGCACCTGCACGACTGGTGCAACGCCGCGCCGGGGCGCTTCATCCCCTTGATGATGATTCCGTGGTGGAATCCGCAAGCCGCGGCAAAAGAAATCAAGCGCATGGCTGATCTTGGCGTGCATGCAATGACTCTCTCAGACAACCCCACTGTGCATGGCTATCCGTCCATTCACAACGACCACTGGGATCCAATCTGGAAGGCTTGCGAAGAGAACAACGTGGTGATCTGCTGTCACATTGGCACCGGTGCTAAAGCCCCGCACGCCTCTGATGAGTCGCCCATCGATGCGTGGATTACATCGATGCCGATCTCAATTGCCAATTCTGCGGCAGACTGGTTGTGGGCGCCCATGTGGAAGAAATTCCCCAAGTTGCGCATGGCCCTCTCAGAGGGAGGTATTGGCTGGATCCCCTATCTGTTGGAGCGAGCAGACTTTACCCACGGCCATCACCACACTTGGACCAACTCTAACTTTGGTGGACGTATGCCTAGTGAGGTGTTCAACGAGCACATCATCACCTGCTTTATTGAAGACGAATACGGTTTGCAAAATACCGACAGGTTGAATATGGATATGGTTACCTGGGAGTGTGATTACCCACATTCGGATTGTACCTGGCCCAACTCGGCCGATGTGTTCTGGAAGCAGGCGCAACATCTCTCTGACGAGCTGATTGATAAAATCTCTCACCGCAACGCGATGCGAGAGTTCAGTTACGACCCCTTCTCAATACTGGGCCGTGAAAACTGTACAGTGGGAGCCCTGCGCGCCCAAGCTACCCACGTTGATGTGAGCCCTGCCCAGGGTATGGGTGGAGCCGCGCCTGATCGCGATCCCAATCGGCCAGTCACCTCTGGGGATATCAATCGCATGTTCGAGAGCGCCGACGCCAAGACAGCACTGTAAAAAAAGCCTGGTTGGCACGCCTATGCGGTGCATAGGTGTGCCTTGCTATCCGCCCATACTGAACTGTGACAACACGGACCCAACAATGTCGATTGAGCAATTTAACTACTGTGAAATACCGGCTGCAGCAGAGGCGCTACGCGGTCAGGTGCGGGAGTTTTTACGAGAAAACCTCGCAGATTTTCCACCGTTGGCGCGCGCTGACTCGTGGATGGGTTTTGACCCTGAATTTAGCCGTAAATTAGCTGCCCGCGGTTGGGTGGGAATGGCTCTGCCCAAACAGTATGGCGGCGCTGACGCTACCCCTTTCGAGCGTTATGTGGTCATTGAAGAGTTGCTGGCGGCGGGTGCTCCAGTCTCTGCGCACTGGTTTGCCGACCGTCAGAGTGGCCCACAAATTCTCACTTATGGCAGTCAGCAACAGCGCGATTTTCACCTGCCGGCGATCTGCCGCGGTGAGAGATTTTTCTGCATCGGCATGAGCGAGCCGGGCTCGGGTTCTGATCTGGCGTCGATCAAAAGCCGCGCAGTGAAACAAGGTGACAAGTGGATTTTGAATGGTCAAAAAGTTTGGACCACCAACGCCCACCGCGCTCATTACATGATTGGTCTGTTTCGCAGCAGTGACAGCGATAGCCGCCACGGTGGCATGTCACAGTTTTTGATCGACTTGCGTCTGCCCGGAGTGACGGTCAGGCCGATCAAAGACTTGACCGGCAGTGAGCACTTCAACGAGGTCTTTTTTGACAATGTGGAGTTAACTGCCGACGACATTATTGGTGCCGAGGGGCAAGGCTGGCACCAAGTGACTGCAGAGTTGGCGGTCGAACGCAGTGGCCCCGAGCGATTTTTGAGTTCGATGGCGCTGTTAAAAACACTGATAGATGTGGTTGGTGCTGCTCCCGATAAGCTCCAGGCCAAAGAGATCGGTCGCCTCACTGCAAGGCTAGTGACATTGCGACAGATGTCGTTGGCAGTCACGCAGCAGCTGCAGGAGGGGCAAAATCCAGCCTGGGCGGCCTCTTGTGTCAAAGACTTGGGCTCTGTATTTGAGCAAGAGATTCCCGAGCTGGCGCAGCTGCTCACCGATATAGCACCGACAGCACAGGGCGGCTGTGACCACGCGCTGGTGCTAGCTCATCTGATGCAGCAGGCTCCCTCGTTCTCATTGCGAGGTGGTACACGTGAAATTCTGCGTGGCATCATCGCTAAAGGTTTGGGGTTACGTTAAATTATTTTGGCGATAAGGGCATGTGATGAAAGAGATATTAGAAGCGACCCTAGAGAAACTGTTTGCCGACCAGCTGCAACCAGAGCAGTTAATCGCGAGCGAACAGACGCAGTGGCAGGCGCCACTGTGGACATTAATTGAGGATTCCGGCTTCTCCCTGGCAATGGTCCCGGAGGCGTTGGGCGGAGCCCAGGCAAGCTGGCATGAGCTGGTTGGGGTGATTGAGCTGTGTGGCAAATTTTGTCTGCCGCTACCTCTGCCCGAGTCAATTTTTGCCAACTGGCTGTTAGGCTGTTGTGGTGCCGAACCGATCACTGGCCCGGTATCTATTGCAGCCGAGCACAATTTGACCGTGCACAATGGCAAAGTGACTGGCGAAATGCGCAACGTTCCCTGGGGGCGGTCGGTTTCGCAGGTTGTCGCGGTGATTGGCGGCGAACAGCCGCGGGTAGTGGTGATGGCGCCGAGCGCCAGCTGCACTGTCACTGAAACAACCAACATCGCCGGGGAGCCCCGCGATCATTTGCAGTTTGAGCAGGCGGTTGCTGAGCTCACTGTGCCGCTGGCCGCTGGGCTAACCGAGCAGGTTGTTCTCTTGGGTGGTGCCATGCTGCGCACCGCGCAAATCTCTGGCGCGCTCGCTGAGTCAATGCTGTTGGCTACCAGCTATGTCAATGAACGGGTGCAGTTCGGGCGTCCCTTGGCCAAATTTCAGGTGGTCCAGCATCAATTGGCGGTATTGGCAGAGCATGCAGCTGCAACCCGTGTGGCGGTGCAAGCCGCTTTTGCGCAGTCTAGTGGCGCACTGGCTGAACTGGCGTTGATGACTGCCAAAATCGTAGCGGCAGAGGCGGCTGGAATTGGCGCCAGTACTGCCCACGGTGTTCATGGCGCGATCGGCTTTACCCACGAATACCGGCTGCACCTGCTGACGCGACGGCTCTGGTCATGGCGCAGCGAATTTGGTTCTGAGGTCTATTGGGCCGAACAGCTCGGTCAGGCAGTTTGTCGCGCTGGCGCAGAGCAGTACTGGCCGACCATCACCCGCCAGGAGCTATCGGCATGACAGCATTTCTAACACAGCAGCGTCTAGGCTCAGTGCTGAAAGTAACACTGAATGATCCGGAAACCCGCAATGCGCTAACCCGCCCCGACCAGTTTCAGGAGATTGTCGAGCTGTGTGAGTGGCTGCGCGATGACCACAGCATAAAAGCGGTGGTGCTGACCGGTTCGGGCGCCTCTTTTTGTGCCGGCGGCAATGTAAAAGATATGAGTGAGCGCGGTGGCATATTCGCCGGCTCCCCTTACCAGCTGCGCGACAGCTATCGCAACGGTATCCAGCGGATACCGACGGCACTCTACAACCTTGACGTGCCGGTCGTTGCGGCGATCAATGGCCATGCCATCGGGGCCGGGCTCGACCTGACCTGCATGTGCGATGTGCGCATTGCTGCCGACAACGCCAAGTTTGCCGAGAGCTTTGTCAAGCTCGGCATTGTCCCTGGAGATGGCGGAGCGTGGCTGCTTCCGCGAGTTATCGGCATGCCAAAAGCGAGTTTGATGGCGTTAACCGGCGATATGATCGATGCCAAAACCGCCCTTGAATGGGGGCTGGTCACCCAAGTGGTGCCGCTGGCGGAGTTGGAGGCGGCGGCTATGGATGTCGCCGAGCGCATCGCCGCGAATCCGTCTCACGCGCTGAGGCTGACAAAGCGCTTGCTGCGCGAGGGGCAACATATGCGGCTCGATTCTCTTCTTGAGATGTCGGCAGCTTATCAGTCGCTGGCCCACCACACCGCTGACCACGCCGAAGCAGTAGCCGCTTTTGTGGAAAAGCGACCAGCAAAATTTACTGGCGAATAACTTTACAGAGATTAGAGGTAAGCGATGAGAAAAGTATTCCGCGATGACCATGAAATGTTCCGCGAACAGGCCCGTCGATTTATTGAACGCGAAATTGTCCCGCATCTAGAACACTGGGAGTCGCAGGGTATTGTGCCCAAAGAGGTCTGGCTAAAAGCGGGCGAAGCTGGGTTGTTGTGCAGCACGGTGCCGGAGGAGTACGGTGGTCCGGGTGGTGATTACGGCCATTCTGCGGTGATGATTGAGGAGTTGGCAAGGGTGAACGCCACCGCGGTTGGATTCACTACGCACTCCGAGATTGTGGCCAATTATATTGTCGCCTATGGCAGCGAAGAGCAGAAGCAGCGCTGGCTGCCCGGCATGGTGTCGGGTGAGATTATTGGCGTGCTCGGTTTAAGTGAGCCTAGTATTGGCAGTGATTTGCGCTCAATGCGCACACAATTCAAGCGCGATGGTGACGGTTACCGCATCTCTGGCCAGAAAACTTTCATTACCAACGGCCGCAATGCAGATTTGGTCGTCACTGCTGGAAAGCTCGATCTAAATGAGAAAAAACTGACGCTACTCTGTGTAGAGACTGATCGCGAGGGCTTCGCTAAGGGACGGTTGTTGTCAAAAATTGGACTCAAAGGGCAAGACACTTCTGAGCTGTTCTTCGACGATGTCCACGTCCCCAAAGAGAATCTGCTTGGCGAAGAAGACAAGGGCTTTGGTTACCTGTTTCACCAGCTGGCTTGGGAGCGCTTAATTATTGCCATTCGCGCGGCCACCTGTATAGAGGCGATGCTTGAAGAGACCTTGGAGTATGTCAAAACACGTACAGTTTTTGATCGCACCGTATTCGACTTTCAAAATACCCAGTTCAAACTGGCCGAAGCCAAGGCGCAAGTGACCATGTTGCGCGCTTTTGTCGACGATTGCTTGGCCAAGGTCATGGTTGACGAGCTGACCGGTGAAGAGGCGGCAATGGCCAAGCTGGTCGGCTCAGAGATGCAGGGCAAACTGCTCGACGAGTTCCTACAATTGCACGGTGGTTACGGTTTCATGAGCGAGTACCGCGTCAGTCGCGCCTGGGTCGATGCCCGTGTGGCGCGCATTTATGGCGGCACCTCGGAGATCATGAAGCAGATCATCGCTAAGGCGATGTAACCACGCAGTCTGGCCAGAGAGGAAAAGCAATTGGTTGCGCTTTTTGACAGCAGTGTTCCGGTTTTTCGCCAGGGGCTAGTTAACTTGCTGACGATTGTCGACAAGGCGGAGCGCTGTTGTCTTGACAGGGAGATGCCAGCAGCGTGGGTGCTGGAGGCGCGCCTCGCCGAAACCATGTACAGTTTTAGTGAGCAGGTCAGAACTACAGCCAATACAGCAGTCGCGGCGGCTTATCGCATCGCAGGTTTAGAACCTCCTGAACCGGCGGAGACACCTAGCGACTTTGACGAAATCCGCACCATGCTGGTCGATAGCCAAGCGCGAATAGACGCGATATTGCCCGCGCAGGTTGCGAGCGCAGGCGAACAGGTGCAATTTACAGCGATGGGCACCATCGAGATCACTTTTGCGCAGAGAAGCGATTATTTGCAGAAGTTTATTCTGCCCAATTTTTATTTCCACCTCACCACCGCTTATGCGATAGCGCGGCATCTGGGTGTCGAGCTAGAAAAGCGTGACTTCCTCGGTGATATCGGCGCTCAGATCAAGCCCGTCACCGCTTAATAACGCCTCGACAGCGCCCCGCCGCGCTCGAAAACGCCACCTGTAACTCGCCGTGAACACTTTGACCTGCAGTCAAACTCCTTGTCTGATGGTATGCCGCCTTCTGCATTATGATCGGTGTAGCCATATTTTCAGGGTGGCTAACCCGTTATAGCCCGCTACCAGGCCTCGCCGGCAACTGCCAATAATTACCAAGGTTTAGCTTATGCTCAGCAAATACGACGATCTACTCTGCCATCAAGCGCCCACGACCTTTGACCACGTTGTCGATAGCGGTGACAGTTGGCGTGAAAATGTCTGGTGCTGTGCCCACGACAAAAGTGGCCGGTTCTTTCTCAGTTCACATTTTGGCGTCTCGCCCAACCGCAATGTGATGGATGCCTCAGGCTTGTTGGCGATAGATAATCGCAATCAGTACAACATTAGAGCCTCGCGTGAGTTGCGGCCGATCACTGACGAAATACGCGTTGGGCCTCTCTCATATCACATCATTGAGGGCATGCAGAAGATACTATTGGTTCTTGAAGAGAACGAATATGGCCACAGCTGGGAAGTGGAATTTGACGCAGTAATACCACCCATAGAAGAATCGCCGCAATTTGCCCGCAGTCGAGGCCGGCTAATTGAGAATATCTGTCGTTATGCACAAAGCGGTCGCGCTCGGGGCTGGGTAAAGGCGGATGGTAAGAAGTACGATATTGATGTCGACAATTGGCTCGCCCACCGCGATCACTCGTGGGGGGTGCGCTGGCAGCATAATTTATATACCGAGGACCAGGGCTTGCAGCCCCCGCTCAAGCAGCAGGGTTTTCTGGGCGACTGGCACATCTTCCAGTTTGAAAAATGGAGCCTCTGTTCTAGCTTGAGAGAGGACCACAACGGCAATGTGTTGCACTTCACCGGCAGTATTATCTATCCGTTCGGGGATCAACGGCCAGAATTACGCCTAGTCGCTGAAGAGCACGACTTCACACTGCGGCCAGGAACACGGCTGCTTGCTGGAGCGGTGGTGACTTGCATCGCAGAGGACGGTAGCCGCAAAAAGGTTGAGGTAAAGCCTATTTCGACGATCTATCTTCAAGCCGCAGGTTACTGGCCATATAAGGGTTTCCGCTTGGGCCGTTGGATGGGTGAGAACTGGCGCGATGGAGAGTGCCTAGATATCTCTAATCCTTTGAATATGGGTGAGGTCTCTGAAGCCCCCACTTTTGTCGTTGAATGTCGCTGTGATGGCGAAGTGGGTTACGGCATGATGCAGTTTGGCGTCTATGGCAAGCATGTTAAATACGCTCCCTGAAACCGCGATGCAATCGCCTTTTTGAAAGTAGTGAGACCATGAGCCAATCCCAGCAACTCGAACAGATAAGAGCGCAACTCACCGGTTGGTTTTTGACACAACTGCCCGATGTAGACCAGCTAGAGCTCTCTGAACTGGTTATGCCGGGTGCCGGCAGCTCCAATGAGACGTTCTTTCTTACACTGCACACCGTCACAGCCGGGCACGCTCTCTGTCGAGAGCTCGTCATCCGCTGGCAGCCCAAGGGCTTTCTAGTGTTTCCCCAAGACGCCTACGATATGGCCCAGCAGTACACTCTACAGCACCGCTTGGCGGCTACCGATGTCCCTGTGCCAGAGGTGTTGTGGTGTGAAACGGATGCCTCGGTGATAGGTGCCCCGTTTTACATTATGCAGCGGGTTAATGGTTGGATCCCCGGTGACTTTCCCCCTTACCATCAAGCCGGTGAGCTGGCAGAGTTGGATGACAGGGACAAAGCTACGGTCTGGTACGGTGTTGTCGAGACCATGGCCAAAGTTCACCGGGTGGACTGGCAAGCTCTGCAGTTAGACTTTCTTGCACAGCCGAACGATGGCGAGTTTATGCCCGCACAGATAGCGGCGTGGGATCGAGTAGCGGCATTGAACAGCGAGCCGCTGGCGCCGATGCTGAGGCAAACCCGCCAATGGCTGTTGGATAATCGGTTTAAACCGCGGCACCTGTCACTGTGCTGGGGCGACGCCAGACTGGGCAACACCATCTACCAAGATAAAAGAGTCGTGGCGGCATTGGATTGGGAGCTGGCTTGTATCGGTGATCCCGAATCGGACCTGGCGTGGTTTGCCCACACTGATTGGGCCAGTAGCGCTGGGCGTTCTTCGGGAGCTATTGAGCGCCTAGCTGGGCTACCCTCGATAGAGCAGACCGTGGCTTACTACGAGTCGCTGATGGCAAGAAAGGTTGAGAACTTCCTCTACTACGATGTCTTTGCGACATATCGTCTAGCGTTAGTCTATACCCGAGTAGAGCAGGATCAGCGCTATCTTCAGCGCACAGGTGGCAAGAAAGGGTTGTTGACCGCCAACCACTTTGCCAAGCTCGACCAGCTCATCAACTAGCTACCGCTGGCGTGGATGATAAATTCCTTGAAGGCCTGTGCGCCAGCGCTGAGCTTTCTGCCGCGCTTGTAAATCAGCCCCACTTCCATGCTGGGTACGGCGTCATCGAGTGCCCTGGCTTCAATTTTTTTGCCCTCTAGTGACCACTGCCGATAGACCAAGTCGGAGAGGATCGTGACGCCGAAGCCGTGAGCGATTAGCCCCCGCAGTGCTTCCATAGAGCTGGTCCGAAAGCCAATCTGACGGGTGACGTGATGTTTTTCGAAATAGCGGTTGGTGGAGCGCTCCGCTTCATCAACGGTAATCTGAATGTAGGGATAGCGGCTGATGTCATCAAGCGTTGGCGTTGCACCGTGTGTCAACGGATGATCTGAAGAGCTCCACAACCGCCGGCGCGACTGCAGTAGCGAATGGTAGTGAAAGCGCGGATCGCGGGGTGCATTGGAGAGGATCATTACCCCGAGTTCGGCGGTTTCATCGTCGATCGCCTGCTCTATCTGCTCGCGTTGAAGGTCATGTAATTCCAGTGCAATGGCGGGGTAGTTAGTGCGGAAACGGGCCATCAGCTGCGGCAGGAAATACCCCAGCAAGGTGTAACTGGCCGCAATGTGGATTTCGCCTTCCATGCGATGGACCTGAAAGCAGGGCTCGCGCACGGCGTCGTCTAGCGCCTCAACAATGTCGCGACAGCGCTGGTAGAAGCTGTGTCCATCAGCGGTCAGCGTGACGCCGTGGGGGTGGCGCTCGAATAGCTTTACCTTGAGCTCACCCTCAAGATTTAGCACCGCATTGGTGATAGCGGATTGGGAGACATGTACCGCCGCAGCGGCCATCGAAAAACGGCCATTTTCTGCCGCAGCGAGAAAATAGCGCAATTGTTTCAGCGAGATATTGTGCATCGGTCTCCTCTTCGCCGGCGGCGCAGTAGCCGCCGCCAGGTATTCGTAAATCAGATATCAGATCGCAATATTATTGATTTTACTATAATAATACACTTTTCTATTATTCGTTCATATAAAGCCAATCCTGCACAGGTGATGTCATGAACGATTCAGTCGATCCCAGCGTTGCTGCTACTCTGCAGTCGGTCACACTGACCGACAAATACACCAAGCGCAGCGGTAGAGTTTATCTGACCGGCACACAGGCGTTGGCGCGCTTGCCGATGCTGCAAAAAGAGCGAGATGAACGGGCAGGTTTGCGTACTGGCGGTTTTATTTCTGGTTATCGCGGCTCACCACTGGGCGCAGTGGATATGGCTTTATGGCAGGCCAAAGATTACCTAGCAGAGCACAATATCGTCTTTCAGCCCGGAGTTAACGAGGATTTGGCTGCGACCGCCGTGTGGGGGAGCCAGCAGGTTCATTTAAGCGCCAAGGGAGCCACGGTTGATGGTGTTTTTGGCCTCTGGTACGGCAAGGGTCCCGGTGTCGACCGCTCTGGGGATGTGCTTAAGCACGCCAACTCGGCGGGGACGTCGCCCCACGGTGGCGTGTTGATGCTGGTGGGCGATGATCACGCGGCAAAATCCTCCTCAATCGCCCACCAATCGGAACATCTGTTAATTGCCTGCGGTATTCCGGTGCTCTACCCCAGCAACGTGCAAGAGTATTTGGAGTTTGGCCTGCACGGGTGGGCGATGAGCCGATTCTCGGGGCTGTGGGTTGCCATGAAATGCGTGACCGATGTGGTTGAGTCGTCGGCGTCGGTCTCGGTCGATGCCGACGCTATGCAGATTATTACCCCAGCGCTTGATGACCTACCTGAGGGTGGTCTCAATATACGTTGGCCAGATACACCGCTCGATCAAGAATCGCGTATGCACAACCACAAGTGGTACGCAGCGTTAGCCTACATTCGCGCCAATAAACTCAATCGCATTGTCATCGACTCGCCCAACGCGCGCTTTGGCATCATGGCGGCCGGCAAAGCTTATTTGGACGTCCGTCAGGCCTTAGTCGATCTGGGCTTGGATGAAGAGGTCTGCGCACAGATAGGTCTGCGCATCATGAAAGTGGGCTGTGTTTGGCCCTTAGATGCACAGGATGCAAGAAATTTTGCCACCGGCCTAGAAGAGATTTTGGTTGTCGAGGAGAAGCGCCAAATTCTCGAGTACTCGCTTAAAGAAGAGCTCTACAACTGGCGAGATGATGTGCGGCCACGCGTATTTGGCAAATTTGATGAGCGCGACAACGCCGGGGGAGAATGGTCGGTGCCGCGCGGTGAGTGGCTGTTACCGGCATGTTATGAGCTATCCCCGGCGGTCATCGCCAAGGCGATAGCGACTCGGCTAGAGAGTGTGGGCCTGCCGGCACACGTCGCCGCGGGTATCACTAAGCGACTGGCGGTTATCGAGGCCAAAGCGCGAGAGGCATCCCTGCCGCGGATTACCAACGAGCGCAAGCCTTGGTTCTGTTCCGGCTGTCCTCATAACACCTCGACAAAAGTGCCTGAGGGCTCGCGCGCTCTGGCCGGCATTGGTTGTCACTATATGTCCATGTGGATGGATCGTGATACTGAGACATTTTCTCAAATGGGTGGCGAGGGTGTCAGTTGGATCGGACAGATGCACTTCTCCAAGGACAAACATGTCTTTGCCAACTTGGGTGATGGCACCTATTTTCATTCGGGCCTGCTGGCGATTCGTGCCGCGATCGCCGCGGGTGCGAATATTACCTACAAAGTGCTCTACAACGACGCGGTGGCGATGACCGGTGGGCAAGCCGTTGATGGACAGCTGACCGTAGCGATGATCGCTCAGCAGTTAGTGGCTGAAGCCGCGCAAAAGGTGGTTATCGTCGCCGATGATCCGCAGCGCCATGCCGGCGATAAAACTATTCCCGCCACGGTGGAGGTGTTGCACCGCGATCAGTTCGATCAGGTTCAGCGTCAATTGCGCGATACGCCCGGAACCACCGTGATTATTTATGACCAAACCTGCGCGACCGAGCGTCGCCGGCGCCGCAAACGTGGGCTCGAAGAGGATCCGTCGCGTCGAGTGGTGATTAATCCAGCCGTCTGTGAGGGTTGTGGCGACTGTTCAGTACAATCAAACTGCCTCTCGGTTGAGCCGCTGGCAACCCCTTTGGGGACCAAGCGAACAATCAATCAAAATAGCTGCAACAAGGATTTTTCCTGCCTCAAAGGGTTCTGTCCAAGCTTCGTAACCCTCGAAGGGGCGCAACTTCGCAAGCCCCAAGCGGCCTCCAGCGAGCGGCTATTGCCGCCGATACCGGCGCCCACTCTGCCCTCGTTAGAGCGGCCGGTGGGTGTGCTCGTTACCGGTGTGGGCGGAACAGGCGTCGTCACCATTGGCGCGCTGCTGGGCATGGCCGCCCATCTTGAAGGCAAAGCCGTCACAGTGCTCGACCAGACAGGCTTGGCGCAGAAGGGTGGCGCGGTCATGAGCCATGTACAGATTGCCGCAACGCCTGAGCAGATCCATGCGACGCGTATTGCTACCGGTGAGGCGAAGGTGTTGATCGGTTGCGACGAAATTGTATCCGCTTCGGCCGACGCGCTCTCGCGAGTGCGCCTCGGCCACACCGTCGCAGTAGTCAACAGCGCATCGATACCGACAGCGGAGTTTGTTACTAATCGCGATTGGCAGTATCCGCGTCAGGCGGTAGAGCAAGATCTCAACAGAGCGTTAGCGCAAGGCTATCAGCTCATCGATGCTAATCAGTTATCACAGCAACTGCTGGGCGACACCATCTTCACCAATCCACTGCTGCTTGGCTATGCCTGGCAGAAAGGGTGGTTGCCGTTGAGCGAGCAGGCGTTGTTGCGCGCCATGGAGTTGAATGCGGTCGCGGTTGAAAAAAATCAACGCGCTTTCGCTTGGGGGCGAGTAGCGGCTCACGACCTCAGCTTGCTACAACAGGATCAGCAACCGCAACCGGTTAAGTTAATGATTCCCGAGACGCTCTCGGAGGTTGTCGAGTTGCGCTCTGCTGCTCTCAGAGAGTATCAGGACAGCCGCTATGCTGCCCGCTATGAGCGGCTCATTGGCGATTTTGCCCGAGCCATTGAGGCGGTTCCCGGTGCCGATGCGCTGGCGCTCGCGGCGGCTAAAAACCTGGCTAAGTTGATGGCCTATAAAGATGAGTATGAAGTGGCTAGGCTGCACACTGATGCCGATTTTTTCCAGCAGCTGCGTCAACAGTTTGAGGGTGAGCCCGGCGTGGACTACCAACTGAACTACCATCTGGCGCCACCACTGGTGGCGAAAAAAGATGCCGCTGGCCATCTTACCAAGAGCCGCTATGGCCAATGGATGCTCACCGCTTTTCGACAGTTGGCTAAATTGAAAGGGTTGCGTGGACGCGGACTAGATATTTTTGGCTACAGTGGAGAGCGTCGCCAGGAGCGAGCGCTTATCGCCGAATATATTGAGCTGCTGGACGAGCTCGGCGGTGGACTTCACAGCGGCAATTGTCACACTGCACTGGCGCTTCTCAACCTGCCCGATCAGATCCGTGGCTACGGCCATGTCAAGCAGCGGTCCATGCTGGCAGCGGCAGCAGAGCGCAAGACTTTACTGCAGCAGTGGCGCGAGCAGACCAACAGTTGAATTGAGTGAACGCAACTAGTGAACCATGACTAACCAGAGGGGCAAATTTATGCGAGCAGCGATTATTACTGAACCCGGGGTGACGCCGGTGGTGATGGAATTTCCGTCGCCTCAAGCGGTGCCTGGGGCACAACTTATCGACGTGCGCACGACCGGTTTAGGCGGTTGGGATGTGCTCGGCGCATACCGCTTAGGCGTGCAGTTTCCCTGTGTCATCCGCGGAGAGGGGGTAGGTTTTTTGGCCGATGGTCGGCGTGTCTATTTTGGTGAGCGCTCAGTGGCGCCATACGGCTCTTGGGCGGAGCAGACCATTGTGCCAGAGGCAGAGGTGTGGGAGGTTCCCGACGACATAGATGACAACACCGCGATCGCAATGGGGATAGCCGGCACTGGGGCGCTCATTCCGCTGGAGGGGGCTAACATCCAGCCTCATGAAACGGTGCTGATCTTGGGTGCGACCGGTACTCTGGGGCAGTTGGCACTGCAGTTTGCTCGTTACCTCGGCGCCGCCAAGGTAGTCGCAGCGGGTCGCAATCGCGAGACTCTGGAGAGATTAAAGCGTCGCGGCATGGCCGATGAGATCGTGGTGTTGGGCGGCGCGGACGACACCGCCGCCCACAAAGCGGTAGCCGGTGAGGGCTACGATGTCATTTTGGATGGTGTCTGTGGGCAGCCGCTATTAGACAGTCTGCCGGCGGCCCGCGCTGGGTCGAGAATCCTGACCATCGGCACCAGTGCTGGGCGACAAATTCATTTGGATATGGCGCATTTGCTATTTAAGTCACTGTCGACTGTGGGCACCGGTCAGCGCCCAGCGGCAACGCGGCATCAGGACTGGTTGCGGCTGTTGCAAATATCGCGCGATATATCCATAGAATTGGAGTACAGCCAGTTTGATTTTGCTGACGCGGCGGCGGCCTGGCAAGCGCAGTGCGACGGAGTCAACAAAAAGATCGTGGCGACTCTGCGCTAATCTCCGCTCGCCTCACGGCTCAGACTGAGCATTGTCTGCGCGTAGGGTTTCTGTCCACTCCAGCACAGCCACAAGCCGACCGCTGAGAGAGGCGCTGCGCTCAGTGCAATAGACCAATGCAGCATGGCGTTGTCGTTGAACAGTTGATCGGTAATGAGTGCGACTAGCGTCGGCCCTAGGCCGATGCCGAGCAGGCCGCCGAGCAGCAGGTAGATAGCGATCAGCTGGCCGCGCATGCGGTTGGGGGTAATCTCCTGGATAGCGACCGGCGCTGCAGTCTGGGCGATGGCCAGCCCTACAAGGCTGAGGCCGAGCAAGGTGCAGCACCAAAATGGATCCGGCATCAGCGACCAGACCGAGACGGTCGGCAGCAGCAAACACTGGCCGACCAGGGTGACTTTAAAGCGCGCACTGGTATGGTTTTTTGCATGCCAGTAGTCACTTAACCAACCGCTGATTAAGGTGCCCAGCGTGCCACATATCGCGATCAGTAGCCCGATGGTGACCCCCGACTCGGCGCTGGGAATGTCGAACCGCCGTTGCAGCATGGTGGGTGCCCACGCCAAACTGCCGTAGCCGATGACGGCCAAGATGGCGGGATACACCAGCACCCGTGAGAAAGTTGCCCGCTGTCGATATAAAAAATGGCCAACATCGCGAATCGATGGCGCGCTCGTGTTGCCGCGACCGTGGTCTTGGCGGCGAGGTTCGCCGACGGTCAGCAGCAGACCGGCGACGAGGATGCCGGGTGCCCCCGCCAGCAAAAACATCCAGCGCCAGGTGTCGAGTCGACCTAGGCCAGGCAGCTCGACACCGTCCGCGGGCAGCCCCTGCAGAATCAACCCCCCAAGTAACAACGAGGCCCCAGAACCTATACCGATCGACATGTAGTAGATGGCCAGAGCCCGGCCGCGCCGTTCGGGCCGGATGGTGTCAGCAATCATTGAGTAGGCGGCGGGTGCCAGCACAGCTTCGCCTACGCCAACACCCATGCGGCCGACGAACAGCTGCCAATAATTTGTGGCAAAGCCAGAGAGCATCGTCATCAGGCTCCAAAACAGTAGTCCTGCCAGAATTAAATTGCGCCGATGGCCGCGGTCAACCAGCCTACCTAGCGGGATTCCCGCCAGTGTATAGACGATGGCGAAAGCGTACCCCTGCAGAATACTGAAGGCGGTATCGCTGATCGCGAACTGGGCTTTTATCGGCCCCACCAGCAGCGTGGGGAGCTGTCGATCCATCTGCGACAGCACCGTGACTAAAAACAACACCAAGATCACATACCAGCCATAACGCTCCGATGGATAAGAATCGGATGATTGCAACGACGCTTTTTTCATCATTATTTGCACACTTATTAATTTTGTGTTTAATTTACCACTGGTTGATCGATGATAAAAGCCGTCTCTAGCGATTGCTGGCGTCGAATAAAAAAAGTAGGGGATGGGTGTGGCTGCTAAAAAAATAACAGAGCGCGATGAGTCAAATCTGGTCGCTGCGATAGAGGCGCTCGTCGGCGGTCGAGTGGTCGCCATGACTCGGCAAATACGCTGGCGCCCATCTTGGTTTGTCGATGTTGAAAAAGACGGCGAGCTGATCAAGCTCTATGTGCGCGGCGACCGCCACAGCGATGTGGTGCCGTTCCCTGACTTGAAGCGCGAGGCCGACATCTTGCAGATTATGGCTGAGCACGGTATCCCGGCACCGCACATCTATGGCATGTGCGAATCGCCAGCGGCGATCATCATGCAGTGCTGCGCCGGCACCCGCGATGTCGCTTGCGCAGCTGACGATGCGCAGCGCAAACATGTCGCCCGCCAATACATTGAAGCGCTAGTGAAGCTGCATCAACTGCCGCTGGAACCCTTTGAAGCGGTGGGAATTCATCGCCCCAAGGGCGCCAAGGCGATCGCACTGGCCGGTTTAGATGCCTATTGGCATCTCTATGAAAAACATAAAGTCGGCCCTGATCCGCTGGTCGAGTTCGCTATCCGCTGGTTGCGCAACCACTACCCTAGGCAGCGTGACACGGCTAGCTTTATCGCCTTTGACGCCGGCCAATTCATGTTTGCTGACGGCGAGCTGACCTGCCTCTACGATTTTGAGTTTGCCATGATTGGCGACCCCATGACCGACTTGGCCACTATGGCGATGCGCCATTCGCACGAGCCAACGGGTGATGACATAGAGGTGCTCTGTCGCTATTACGCAGAGCTCAGCGGCCAACCGGTCGACCCCCAGGTAGTTCGCTTCCATCACGCCCTGTTTTCAACCGTTGCCTGCATGCAGTTTATTGGCACCGTTGCCAATCCGACGCCGGGGGATCCGCACGACGTCTATCTGGAGTGGTCATTGGCGCTGCGCAAGACATTAATCAATGCGCTGGCAGACTGTATGCAAATAACGCTGCCGACAACGCCGCCACTGCCCAAACAGTCAGCGGTGCGCGCGCCGTTGCTGGAGATGATCGCCGATCAAATGACGCAAATTGAGGCCGTGGATGGGCTGGCTCAGGCGGCGCTGCAGTCCAGTCAGCGTCTGGTTGAATACGCCCACCAAGTGGCGCGTGTCGGCGCTCAGATCGACCGCTTGAGTATGGCGGAGGCAGCTGCCCTGATCGGTGCTACGACCGATATCAACGAGATGAATGAAAAGTTGGAGCAGTTTGTAGAGCGGGCCGACGACGACAATAACGCCGCCCTGTTAGAGCTCTTCGCTCGGCAGATAGACCGCCAAGTGGCCGCTTACGGTGCCACCTCCATTGGTCGGTCCGCCGCACACATTCGCTTAGAAAAATTTGCTTAAAAGAGAAAACTACAACAACAGGGGATTTCTATGAGTAGCCAGTCAGCCTTTGACCATTACCCTTTTAGCGACGATGGCAGCCACTACCAGAAGCTGCCAGCCGAAGATAACGCCGAACACTTTCAAGACCACGCCGGGCTGTTCCTGTGGGGAACGGCCGGTGAATTTGATCTATTTTTTGGAGCCACCCTGTACCACGTTGGCGGCAGAAAGTGGGGGTTTGAAAGCGGTGCGTTTAACCAGAGTTTCCTGCTCATTACGCCCAACAGCAAAAGTGGCCGCGAGATGGGCAACAACACGTTCATCGCCAACCGCATGGACCCCATGCGCCGCTTCGATTTTAAAGAGACCATCCACGAAGATCGTGTCACCTGGCAGGCCGGTAATCGAGTGATGACCTTCAGTGCTCCGACCTGGGAGGTTCGCGGCGAGCATTTTGGCATTGATTTGGATATTAAGTTTACCGCTGACGGCGCACCCGCCCCCTATCACGGTGATTGGGCGGGTTTCGTCGAGCGCAAAGTGGGTGGCAACGAGGTGATCTGCAAGGGCGAGGGCAGTTGCACCTACAACGGTAAAACCTACACCATCGAAAACGGTTTTGGGGTGCGCGAGCGGACCTGTCTGGGGCGAAATTTTGATGTGCCGTCGCTGCTCGGTATCGGCCAGGGGTATCTGTGGAGTTGGACCTTTGCGCCAGCGATAAAAATCTTCTACTTCGAGCAGGGCGGTTCGGGGCACCATGCGGGAAGGGTGTTCCTCAACGATGGAAAAATTGACTTTAGTAGTGAACAGACGCACTCAGAGGTATTAGAGGTATGGACAGACCCGCTCACTCACGAGCAGCGGGCCACCCGAATGCGCATCACTATGAAGTCCGATCAAGGCGAGCTTGAGTATGAGATTCATACGTGGCGCCGAATGATCTTTGGTTTTCACCTGCTCGAAGCCTATACCACTCACACCGGAAAAGCCGGTCGCGCCAGCGGGCGTTTTACTTATCCCGATGGCCGCGTCATTGTCATCGACGATGAGATCGCCTACATGGAACACGGCTTTCCCACCCCCAATATTGCCGCATAGCGCACTTATGCAAAGCCATCGGCGTTGTATAGAGCAGTTCATCGCAGCCTTTGAGCGTGGCGACAACGCCGCGCAAGCGGCGTTGATCCACCCCGAAGTGGTGTTGCGTTCCCCGCAAAGTCTTCCCTACGGCGGCGAATGGCACGGCTTAGCGGGCTGGCAGGCGCTTCGCGCCGCTATCGCTGAGGTCTGGTCGGATCTCACTCTGACCATTGAGCGGGTGTTGGGAGATGAGCAAGACGACTGTTTTGTGGTGCTAGCGCAACTCAGTGCCCGTTCGCGACACAGTGGCCAACCGTACCACTGCCAAGTGATGGAGAAATGGCTGTGGCGCGCGGGACAGCTGGTGCTGGTGGAACCGTTTTATTGGGACACGGCTGCGGTCAATAAATTACTGCGCAGCGACGACTGAGCCGCTGCCACTGGAAAATTGAAATCACACGGTAAGGGGTAGCGGCGATGAACACAGAATTAAATGACGGCACAGGCCGACCCTATCCGCAGCGACGCGGGCGGCTACCCCGCGAGTTGAGCGCGGTGACCCCGCAATGGCTCACCGAGCTGCTCGGTTATCGCTACCCGGGCATCGTGGTTGAAGGGTTTGAGGTGGTTGAGCTGAAAAATAGCCACACCACCAAACTGCGTATCGCGATGCAGCTCAATCAGGTCGGCATCGATGCCGGCTTGCCGGTCAATGTCTGCTTAAAGGCCAACTGGTCGGAGGGTTTTGAGAGTGGCGAAATTTGTGAGCTAGAGGCGCGCTTTTACGCCTTCATGCGCGCTCAGGTGAGCGCGCCGCTGCCGAACATTTATTACACCGATTGGGATGCCGATGGCGGTGGGCGCGGTGTTGTGATGATGGAAGATTTGGGGACCTCACCGGGCCGTTTTGGCAACAGCCAAGATCATTTGGGTATTGATGGCGTAGCGGCGGGGCTGGAGTCTTTGGCAGTATTGCATGCGGCGCTGTGGGGCAGTGAAAAGCTCCACGACCAGCAGTGGCTGAAAAGATCTATGGATACCCCCATCGATACTGAACAGCTGTTGCGCATGCATAACTATTCATCGCTGAACACGGTCAAACCCGAGTACCGAGCGATCTTGCCGGATTGGCTCTACGAGACCCCCGAGCTGTTTGCCCACGCTTTTGACGAGTTGGCGGCACAGGAGCGCCAACAAAAAACGCCACTTTGCCTGGTTCACGGCGATTCACATCAGGGCAATAGTTTTCTGCGCAGCAATGGCGAGCGCGTCTGGCATGACTGGCAGCTGGTGCGCAAGGGCACGCCGTGGCGCGATATCACCTACTTTATGCTGGGTGCCTTGACCATCGATGAGCGTCGCAGCGCTGCCGCCGACTTGATTCGACATTATCGCGAGGTGCTGATCAGCCTCGGCGCCCAGCAGGTGTTGTCGCAGCAGCAAGCAGAGCAACAGTTTCAGTTGTGGCCGGTGTACGGTATGCAGGCGTGGTTGGCCAATGTCGATGGCTGGGGGCAGAGTGGGCTACCGATGGTGGAGCGGTTCTTTGCTGCCGCTGAAGACTACCAGACCATCGAACGACTGACCAAGGGTAAGACACCACGCCGAAACATTGTTCTCGGTGAGGGTGCCCGGCCAGTAGCGTGAACGGTCTGATGGATAAAACGGAGTGAATATGGCAGAGCAGCAAGAGCAAATTATTCGGCGTTTTTGTGCCCTGTGGGGCGATGGCAGTGCAGAAACGCGGCCAGACGTTGAGGCGATATTGTCGATGCTACACAACGACATTGTCTGGCAGCTGTGGGTGCCGGGTGGCCCGACGATTCGCGGTAAAACACAACTGCGCAGTGAAATAGAGCGCCAGATGAGTTTCTCTAGTCACAATAAACTCAATATTATCAATATGTTGTCATCGCAGAATATGGTCATGACCGAGCGTGATGACTTCGCCATTGTTCATGGTGTGCCAATGCCGCACGCCATGGTTGCAGTCTTTGAGCTCGATGAAGCCGGGTTAATTACCGCTTGGCGTGAATATCTGGATACCGCCGATTTAGCCAAAAAGTCGGGGCGCTCACCCCAGCAGCGTCTGGGTCAGGTTGAGTGATCTGGCCGCTGGGTAGGCCGCCTATCTCAAGCCGGCAGCGCGCAGGGTCACTAGAGAAAGCAGACAACTAAGGAGCTGTAATCATGTCTCGTTTGTCAGGTAAAGTCGCCATCATCACCGGTGCTGGCAGTGGTATCGGGCGCGCCTGCGCATTGCGCTTTGCCAGTGAAGGGGCCCGTGTAGTGATTGCCGACCTCAATGGCGCCAACGCGGCAGCTGTCGCCGAGCAGATTTGTAGCGACGGCGGCGAGGCCTTGGCGATGACCGTGGATGTGGCCGATGAGAGCCAGTTGCAACAGATGGTTGAAGGGACTATCAGCCACTTTGGCGAGTTGAATATTCTCTTTAACAACGCCTGCAATACCGACCCGGTGATGTCGAAAAAAGATGCAGACTTTTTTACGTTTGATGCCGAGGTATTTCACCACCGTATGCAGACCAATGTGCTTGCCGGTGTATTGGCGGCGCGCTTTGCTATGCCGCATATGCTGGCGCGGGGCTCGGGGTCTATCTTATTTACCTCCTCTAGCAGCTCGCTGAAGGGAGAGGTAGCACAGTTTAGTTATGGTGCAACCAAGGCGGCAGTCAACTGGTATGTTCAGACCATAGCGGCAACATTCGGTAAACGCGGCATTCGCTGTAACGGCATTGTGCCGGGAGTCATTCGCACCGCCGGCATGGAGCGGTGGGCCAACGACGAGATGAAAGCGGCATTCTTAGCATTGCATCAGTCGCCGCGGTTGGGCGAGCCTGAGGACGTTGCGGCGATGGCGACATTTTTGGCCTCCGACGAGGCCGAGTTTATCAACGGCGGCCTCTACGCAGTAGATGGCGGTTTGAATTGCACCACCCCTATGGTGCCGGTGGTGCGAGAACTGCTGTGATTAAGCCGGTTAATCTACATCAGCGATTAGCCGGCAAGGTGGCGGTCATTACCGGTGGCGCCGGCGGCATCGGTGCTGCGGTGGCGCAGCGGCTAGTGGCTGAGGGCGGTGCAGTGGTGGTGGCCGATATCCACTTCGCCAATGCGCAACAGGTTGCTCAACCATTGGGCGATGCAGCGCTCGCGGTGCATCTGGATGCCGGTCAGGCCGACTCGATCGCGGCTATGATCGAATCTGCTGTCAGCCACTTTGGCGGCATCGATATCCTGCACAATAACGCGGCGATCACTACGCCGGAAATTCAGCGCCAGGACACCACCGCGGTGGATATCCCTGTGGAGGTTTGGCGCCAGATCCTTGAGGTGAACTTGACCGGGTATCTGCTCGGTTGTCAGTTTGCTATTCCGCACATGATCGCCCGCGGCGGTGGTTCAATTATCAATACCGCGTCCAATTCTGGAATGGTGGGTGATGTCGCTCGGATTGGCTACGGCACCGCGAAAGCGGGGGTGATCAATCTGACTAAACACGTAGCCACCCAGTACGGCCGCTCGGGTGTGCGCTGCAATGCGGTAGCGCCGGGTCTCATTCTCACCGAGGCGACACAACGCAGTGTTCCTGAGTTGGCTAAAAACTATGCCAGACATTTGGCACTACCAAGGCTCGGGCGAGCCGAGGATGTCGCCGCCTTAGTCGCCTATCTGGCTTCAGAGGAGGCCGGCTACATGACCGGCCAATGTATCTCTATCGATGGCGGTTCGCTCATGCATCAACCCCATTTTGCTGACTTTGTCGGCGAAACCACTTAACCCTAGGTAACGAGGCTCATCATGGATAACCACGCAGGCTCAGCGACATCACTCGATTCGCAGCAGTTTATTAAAAAATACGGCCCTTGGGCGTTAGTGGTCGGGGCGTCACACGGGCTGGGTGCCGAATTTGCCCGGCAACTGGCGGCACTGGGATTCAACTGCGCGCTGCTGTCGAGACGGCCGGCAGTGCTTGATGAACTCAAACAAGAGCTGCAGACAAATTTTGGTATTGAAGCGCTGGTGATTGGCGTCGACTTGATGGAGCCCAACGCCATTGAGACCATTGTTGAGCAGGTGGGGGCGCGCGAAATCGGCTTACTGGTCTTCAACGCCGGCGCGCCGCCGTTTACTGAGCACTTCCTCACAGCTAGTGCCGCGCAGTGGGCCGGATTTGTTCGCATGAATACCGAGACGGTCTACCACTGCTGTCATCACTTTGGCGCGCAGATGGTGGCGCGCAAACGCGGCGGAATAATCCTGGTGGGCTCGCATGCCGCCTTTGGTGGTACCAAGAAGTTAGCGCTTTATACCGCTACCAAGGGCTTTATCCTCAATCTGGGGGAGTCGCTGTGGGCAGAATGGCAGCAGCATAATGTTGACGTATTGAACCTGGTGATCGGCTCCACCGATACCCCAACAATGCGCGCTCATATGGCGGCTCACGGCATGCCTATCCCCGACGACCTGCCCACTGCACAGCAGATTGTACCGCTCGGTCTAGATGCTTTGGGCAGCGTCCCAACGCTGGTCCATCCAGACGATCTTGACCTAGCCGAAGGCGAGCTGAGTCGTGGCTTACAGCGTCGTGACCATGTTCTAGAAAGCACCGAGATCAGCGCCAAATTTATTGGCGATTAGTGGCTTTTTTCTATAGCAGGGCGGCGCTGGTAATTGATAAACCGATGGTGATCTATGCAGAAAATAATTAAAGATGTGGTAGTGGTCGGCGCGGGCGGGGCGGGCCTAAGTGCTGCGTTGACTGCCGCGGCATCGGGTTTGGATGTCTTGCTAGTAGAGAAAACCCCCTACTATGGCGGTACCACGGCGTGGTCAGGCGGCGGCATTTGGGTGCCCTGCAACAGTTTGGGGCGAGAGGCTGGGTACGCGGACAGCGAGTCCGATGCCTCTGCTTATATTAAAGCTGTCGTCGGACCGACCTTGCGCGAGGACCTACTGGCGGAGTTTTTGCGGGCGGCACCGCAAATGGTCGACTTTATGCAGGAGCAGACATCAACCCAGTTTGCACTGCACTTGGGTTTCCCCGACTGGTTTCAAGAGCTACACGGTGCCACCCAAGCAGGCCGGCTGCTGGCGCCAGTGACCTTTGATGGCCGCCAGTTAGGCGATCACCTAAAGCAGCTGCGCGAACCTTTGCGCGAATTTAATGCGCCCGCCGGCATGATGCTGGGGTTTGACGACATGCCGCATATCGCCAATGTCAAAAAATCTTGGCGCTCGCTTGTCCACGTGCTCAAACTCGTGGTGCGCTATCTCAGAGACAGGCTGGTCTATGGCCGCGGTACACGATTGACCATGGGCAATGCTCTGGTTGGCCGTCTACTAAAATCTTGCCTGGATGCTGGGGTAGAGCTGTGGCACTCGAGCCCAATGTTAGAACTAATGACGGATGACGGTGCCGTAACCGGTGTAGAGGTGGAGCGCGATGGCGAGAAAATCCAGATAACCGCTCGGCGCGGGGTGATCTTGGCGAGTGGCGGATTTTCTGCCAACGAACGTTTTCGCCAACAGTTCATCCCCTTCCCAGACCAGCATATCTCTATGGTCTGTGAGGGCAATAACGGGGTAGCCATCAGTGCCGCCTTAGACCTAGGTGCCGGCTTTGATGGCGCTAACATCAGCAACGCCGGCTGGTTGGTGGTGTCGGTATTGGAGCGGCCAGATGGCACTATCCGCAAATTCCCCCATCTATTTTTGGACCGCGGTAAGCCGGGCTGCATCGCTGTCAATCTCAATGGCGAGCGCTTTGGCAACGAGTCGGCGACCAATCTCGTTGAGCCGATGCACCGCACAGCTTCGGTGCCCGCCTTTCTGGTTGCCGACCACGCCTTCGTCAAAAAATATGGGCTAGGTTTAGTCAAGCCGAGAGGGTTGGGGCTAAAGAAAATGGTCGAGCAGGGCTATCTGATACGCGCCAGCTCGCTGCAACAGCTGGCCGATAAGACAGGGATAGCGAGTGAAAATTTACTGGCAACTGTTGAGCGCTTTAACAGCTTTGCCGAGCGCGGCGTCGATGAGGATTTCGGCCGCGGCAGTCAGCAGGAGGACTTCCATTTGGGCGATCTCAACCACACCCCCAACCCGTGTCTTGGGCCAATCGCGCAAGGTCCATTTTATGCCGTAAAAATTTACCCTGGCGATTCCACCACCACGGTGGGCTTAAAAGTTGACAGCCGTGCGCGCGTACTCGGTGGCGATGCAGAGCCAATACCTGGCCTCTGTGCGGTTGGGTTAGATATGAACTCTCTGTGGCGCGGTAAGGCGCCCTCCCACGGTGGCAATAATACGCTCAGCTTAACCTTTGGTTTTGTTGCGGCGCGGTCGTTAGCCGATGTCGCGGAGTAACCCTGGGATGGCAACGGCTGTGAAATTTCCACAGCTAGCAGAGTTCGTGCGCGGCTGGCGAATTTTGCTACTGGCGGTGATGGGCATAGCGATCAGTATCAATGCGGTACTGCTCTACGGCTTTGGCGCGCTAGTCGGCCCTTTTGAACAGGCCTTTGGTTGGCAGCGCAGCGATCAGCAAGCTGCGATAACCTTTCTTTACGGTGGTGCCGTGGTCGGCTTGCAAGCGGTCGGTTGGCTCAATATTCGCTTTGGTGCCAAGCGGGTGACGATCGGCTCGTTGCTGTTAATGGCGGTCGGCTATCTGAGCTGTATTGCGTGGCTGGGTGGCTCAGTGTGGAGACTCTACGTCGTCTTCGCATTGCTGCCGATAATAGGAATGGGCGCCTTGGCTACCACCTGGACGCAGCTGATCGTCTCGTGGTTTGTCTACAACCGCGGCTTGGCGCTGGCGGTGGGCTTGTCTGGAACGGGCATCACCGCGGCGCTGGTGCCGCAGCTAATGACCTGGACGGTCGCGCACTACTCCTGGCCCGGGGTGTTCGTCGGTTTGGCGCTATTAAACCTAGCGGTAATGGCCGTGGCTTTAATCTGGTTTCAGCTGCCTGAAGCGGCGCCACTGAGTCGCAGCGAGAGTCAGCAGCCCGAGATGGTTGGCGGCGGGCTCAGTTTCCGCCAGGGGCTGCTATCAAGCCGTTTCTGGCTCTGTAATCTATCGCTGGCGCTGGTGGTTTCGGCGATTGTCGGGATCGTCACCAACACCATTCCGATGTTGCTCGACAGAGGTTTTTCGGCTGCTGAGGCGGCGGCGATTTTCGGTTTTTTTGGCTTGTCACTGATTGCCGGGCGGTTGGTGGTGGGATATTTGCTGGACCGCTTTTGGCCACCGTTGATCGCCAGTGTCAGCCTATTCCTGCCGGTGATCGGCTACCTTATTTTTCTTTTCGGCAGTCAAGATGTGGTGATGCTCGCGGTAGCGGTGGCGCTGTTTGGCCTCGGTGCCGGGGCGGAGTTCGACATCGCCGCGTTTTTGATAGCGAAATATTTTGGGATTGGAGATTACACCCGGCTATTTGGCTTCCATCAGGGCTTAATAACCGTCGCCTCTGCTGCTGCGCCGCTGCTGTTTGCCGCGTTATATGCCTGGAGTGGTGGTTATCAGTGGCTACTGGTCTACTGCTTGGTGAGTACCGCGGCGGGCTCGCTGCTGCTGCTCGCGCTCGGGCGGGTGCCGCAATTTAGTCACGGCACACCGCCCGAATAGCCGCGCTGGTGCGGCCAGTGGCGCTGAGTCAGGCGGACTCGTCGGTGTATATCTCGGGATAGACCTCGGCGGCGGGGCGAACGCTCGGACCGACAATCGGCCCAACTATTTTATGCCCCCAAGTGCTCATCTTTTCTGGATTGAGCTCAAACGGGTCACCCTGCCAGGGCTCGAGCTCGGCGATGCATTCAAAGGCGAAGCCAGACGGGTTGAAATGGTAGAAGGAGATGTGTGGATCCTGCGAATGCTGGCCGAGCGTCATCATTAAATCTAACTCTCGCTCTAAGACGATATCGTAGGTCTCACCGACATCGCGCACACTGTCGACAAACACGCCGATATGCTGGATGCCCATCCGCCCCGGTGCGTGGCCAAAGGCGATGTCATGGCTGGTCTGGTTGTTGAGTTTGGTGCGGAAGAACTGTGTCTTGCCCTTGCCCGCCCCCCAGCCATACCACTGCATTCCCATCACCTCGATGAGAAAGGTTTCCAGCTCTTCGGTAAAAGTTGGCGTCATCAGCACCACATGGCCGAGGCCGCGGTCGTCGCAGATGAAACCGCCGTGCGGTCGTCCGCTGCGGAAAGAGCGTGGGGTCCATTTTTGTGCGTAGAAGATCTCATGCTGGTAGCCGACTGGATCGCGGAAGCGGATCAGCTCTTTGACACCGCGCTGCTCGCACAGGGTGTCGTCACCAACACTAAATTCGACGCCGTGACTGTTTAGAATCTGCTGTGCTTCGATAAAGTCGAGGCGGTTGCGGGCCTCCCAGCCAATATACGTGACTCGGTCGATCTCCCCCGGATGAAAGGCTAGTCGATGGCGGCGGTCGTCCATTTTGAAGTAGAGAGAGTGCTCATCTTGAGTCGGGCTGGCGGCGATTTCAAAGCCCATAACGTTCGGGCCGTAATCGCGCCAAGCGTCCAAATTGGCGGTTTCAAAACCCATGTAACCAATGCCGATCAAATTCATCTGTCTCTCCCAATAGAGTCGTTTGGTGCTGAAGCTGGCAGGCTTCGCTAAGTGGCGAGTAGTCCACCGTCAATAACTAGGTCACTGCCGTTAATGTAGGTGGCCTCGTTTGAAGCAACAAATGCGGCCAATGCCGCGACTTCCTCGGCCTCACCCGGGCGCTGCGCCAGAATGCCTGAGAGCAATGTATCGCGCGCGCGCGGGTCCTCCAGAAACGGGGCGGTGCCAGGTGTCTTGATGAAGCCTGGACTGATGCTGACAGCGCGAATGCCCTCGCTCGCACCCTCAGCGGCAAGTTGCCGGGTGAAGGCCACCACCGCCGCTTTGGCGGCCGAGTGCGCCGCTTTGCCGGTGCTAGTGGAGCCGCACCAGGCGGCGACCGAAGCGATATTGATAATAGTCGCGCCAGGTTTTGTCAGGTGAGGCCAGGCGTATTTGGTGGCGTAGAAGACCAGATCGAGTTCATTGCGCATGACATAACGCCAATCCTCGAGGGTAAATGTCTCCACCCGTCCAAAGCGGGTGGCAGACGCATTGTTGTAGAGTACGTCGATGCGGCCAAACTGCGCTACTGCCGCGGCTATCCAGCGCTGACACTGCTGCGGATCGCCGAGATCGACAGCGCTGTCACCGTGCATTTCAAGCCCTTCGGCTTGCAACAGCTGCTGTGTCTCGAGATGGCCTTGGAGATTGAGGTCGCAACCAAATACTGTGGCGCCGTCGCGAGCAAAGCGCAGCGCTGCTGCGCGCCCCTGACCGCCGCCAGTGCCACTGATCAGTACAATTTTTCCGCTGAGATCAGTCATCGCAGTGCTCACCCCGCGGGCGGTTAGACACTCTCAATTTGTATCACTTGAGCGGGGCAGCAGGCAGCGCCCTCAGTGGCGGACTCGAGCAGTTCGTCTGGCACGGTATCGCTTTCGATGTAGACGATACCGTCGCTATCGAGTTTGTAGACTTCCGGGCACATCTGCGCGCAGATGCCATAGCCGCAACAGAGAGTTACGTCGATGGATATTTTGTGAATGGCATTACTCATGTGCGATCTCCTCACGGGGTGTTGCTGTTGGTGCCGGCTGGATGCCAGCGCTAAGCATAGGCCGGCACTGTGCAGCGGTTTTAGTTGTTATCTCAATCTGATTGATACTACACAGAATTAGTAAATGTGTCACTTTGTGCGCGGTGGTGCTGGGTCATTAAGGTTTGACTCGCCGGCAAATGATGGGGCTGGGCGGGCG
This sequence comes from Gammaproteobacteria bacterium LSUCC0057, assembly GCA_004535795.1. Lineage (GTDB taxonomy): Bacteria > Pseudomonadota > Gammaproteobacteria > Pseudomonadales > Porticoccaceae > LSUCC0057. Next base: position 114,717 of record SPIA01000002.1, on the reverse strand, counting down.
AGATTTGGTGATGAAGGCAACGCAATACTGGTCGCCAGGGCAGATTAAATATTTGTTGCACACTATTTTTAATTGTGTTTATATTTTGCCTGTTCAATCTGCTTATTTGAACGTTTACAGCCACAATGTCCTGTCTTCTTTTGGCAAGGGAGGGGTGGCAGCAAGAAATCTTGGCCGGCAGCTCAGTAAGGGGTGTTGCCGGCACAGGGTCGGGTTTGGCAGCGCAGCTGCTCTGCTCATTTGAAGGTGGTTAACTCTAACTATAAACGGGAGAGACAACACTATGTCTACCAATCTTAAAAGTAAAAAATCACTTGCCACTAGCTTGCTAGCGGCTGCCGTGGCAACGGTCTCATCGGTCGGTTTTGCTCAGCAGAGTCAAACCGCAGAGTCGGAGATTCATGTTCTCGAAGAGATTATCGTCAGCGCGCGTCGTAAAGAAGAGAGCTTGCAGTCGACGCCGGTCAGCGTTAACGCACTCAATAATGAAGCGCTACTCGAAGCTAACATCACCTCGTTTACCGACCTGCAGCAGAATGTGCCGGGGGTATTTTTTGCCGGCAGTGGCGGTCTAAACAACCCGGTGTATGTCATTCGCGGCCAGTCTAAGGGCTTGCTGGGTACTTCATCACCTGCGGTGGTCAGCTACTTTGCCGAGGTGCCGCAGCCGTCTTGGGGTAGCGCTGTACCGCAATTTGATATGGCCAACATTCAAGTGCTGAAAGGCCCGCAAGGCACACTGTTCGGCCGCAACACCACCGGTGGTGCCATCCTCTACAGCCCGCAGGCTCCTGAGCACGAAATGAGCGGTTACCTCAGCGGCAGCCTGGGCGATGAAAACCTCACTCGCGCCCAAGGGGCGATCAATCTGCCCTTGGTAGAAGGTAAAGTAGCGCTGCGCTTGGCGGGCGATATCAACCAGCGCGATGGTTACACCAAGAATATCGGTGTGGGTGGTGACTTGGACGCCGTCGATACCCAGAGCTTCCGCGCGTCACTGCTGGTCGAACTGGAACGCTTCAAAAACCTGTTAATTGTCGACCACTTTGAGAGTGAGAACGACGGCTTTAATACCTCGTTGAGCGCCGATGCCTTTGTCGACACCCTCGACAACATTGTCGGTGCCAACCCGACTTTGGGCGCCTTCGGTCTGACCGCGCAGATGCTCGAAGAGTACGCCTTGGCGGAGCAGCGCGGCCCACGGGTTAACGCCCCCTACTTTGACCAGAGCGAGAGCAACGAGCGCATGACGCTGGTCAACCGCACCGAGTTTGATCTCAATGAGTCGCTGCAGCTGGTCAATATTTTTGGCTATCAAACCACTGAGCTTTCCTATGCGCCCAATATCGATGGGATCGGCTCGCTGGAGCTCAGCAATCCATTTTTAGCCTCGGTGCCGGGTGCATTGTCGGGTGATATCACCATGGTCAAGGCAACTCTGGTAGATGAGAGCAAGCAGTTGAGCAACGAGCTGCAGCTCAGAGGCACAGCCTTTGACGACCGGCTCGACTGGTTGGTCGGCGCGTTCTATGTCAAGTTAGAACCCGATGGTGCCGGTCAGATGAACGGTACCACCGTTCTCTCGGCTGCCATAGACTTTGGCCTGCCAGCACCTGTCTCTGTCGGTTTTGGCCCCTCTAACGGCCAATATCTGTTCCTCACCGACGAATCGCAGGCGGTCTTCTTCCACGGTGAGTACGCGCTGACCGACGCACTGTCGTTGGAGCTCGGCGTGCGCTACACCGAGGATGATTTCGAGGCCTGTGTAGCCACCGGCGCCAGGGCGTTGGACGGCGGTGAACCGATGGATGTTATTTCGGAGTCGCAGTGTCGCGCCGGCGAAGGTGTCAACAACTCTGGTGTGGTTGAAAAAAGCTCTAACGAAACCACCTACAGCCTCGGGGTTAACTGGCAGGCGACCGATAATATCTTCGCTTATGCGGTGGCGCGCCACGGTTACCGCGCTGGCGGTGGCAACGGGCCTGTCTTCGAAGGTGCGCTAGTCCCCTATCAGACCTTCGAACCGGAGACAGTTGATGACATCGAGCTCGGCTTGCGCGCCGATTGGGATCTGGGCGGCGGGGTGTTGGCGCGAACCAACATCACCTACTTCTCCGCTGAAGTGACCGATGCCCAGGGCGACATTGGCGGTGGTGTGTCGACTGGTCGTGGGTGTGTTCCGGGTGATCTGACCTCGGGTACCCCCGATGGCGATTGCGATGTCAGCAACGACCCCACCGGTGGTGCACTGGTGTTGAATGTAGGCGACACTGAGGTCGATGGTGTCGATCTCGAGCTGGTGCTGGCGCCGAACGATCACTTGACGCTGAGCCTCAATGCCACCTTCCAGGATGCAAAAGTGAAAGCCTATGATACTCAGGCCAACCCACTGATCCAGGGCATCGTCGCTAGAGGGGGTGCTGATCCCTTCTTGTTCTTCGTCGACGACACCATTCAAGCCAACATCCGCTACGCACTGCCGATGGGTGATCTGGCTGAAGAGCTCGTGGTTAACCTCAACTACTACGACACCTCAGAAGCGGTGAAAGGCGATATTGAGATCCCCGGTTACAGCCTGACCAACTTCCGCGCCGATTTGCGCAACGTCAAAGGCAGTAACGTCGATCTCTCGCTGTTCGTTAACAACCTGACCGATGAGGAGTACCTGATCTCTAGCGGTGCCTCTACCACCGGTTTGGGTGTTGGCGGCTTCGTCTACGGTGCGCCGCGTCTGTGGGGTGTAGAAGCGCGTTACAGCTTCTAACTGCAGGCGAATAAAAAAACCGCTGCCGAGCGATCGGTAGCGGTTTTTTTTTGCTGGCAGTTAGCCCCTGCGCGGCCAGTAGCCTGTCACCCAGCGCTGCTGTGGGGCGCTGTCTGTACTGCTAAGGGGGTGGTTGCCGATGCGCATGAACCGGCAGCCAGCCGGGCCGCGGTGTTGTTATCGGTTTTGAGGTTACTCCTTGACTAGCAGCACGCAGCCAGCCAGAGGCCCGCCACCGGCAGCGACAACAGCGACATCATGTGGCCGGGTCTGGCGCAATGCGGCGCGCCCCCACAGCTGCGAGCAAGCCTCATGAACATAGCCAAGGCCGTGGGTACGCCCCCCTGAAAGTTGGCCGCCATTGGTGTTTATCGGTAGTTGGCCGTCGAGCGCAATGCGATGGCCGCCCTCGATAAAGGCGCCGCCTTGACCCTTGTCGCAGAGCCCCAAGGCCTCTAGCCAGAGCAGTGTTAGGATGGAAAAGCCATCATAGAGCTGTGCGCTGCCGACATCTTTGGGTGTGTAGTCGGTGCGCTGCCAGAGCATTTTGGCACTGTCTTTTGCCGCCATGCCAGTCAGGTCGATCTGGTCCCACGACCACGGCTGGTGTAGCGCGGAACCGATCGCTTCAATACGGATCGGCGGGTTGCGGCCGTCGCGAGCGGCCTCTTTGCGCGACAAAATAATCGCAGTTGAGGCGTCGCAGTGGACGTCGCAGTCGAGCAATCGCAACGGCGTCGAGATGAAGCGCGAGTCGAGGTAATCAGCCATGGTCAGAGGCGTTCTAAATACGGCTTTCTCGTTGTGTACGGCATTGGCTCGGCAGGTCAGTGCTATTTGCGCCAGCTGCTGCTCGGTGGTGCCATACTCGTGGAAGTGACGCTGTGCATACATCGCCATCAAGTTGATGCCTGAGACGACATTAAACGGGGTGTACCACTGCCAAAAAAAACTGCTGTCGCGGCCCACTGTCTTGTTGCTCAGCGCGCCGGCATTTTTGTTTACCTGACGTCGGCTCGACTCGGTAATGGTGCGGAACACCAGGACGTGGTTGCAGAGTCCTGCGGCGATGGCCATGGCGCCGTTGATAATGCCGGCGATCGGGCCTGGGCCCTCATAGCCACCACCGAACCAGTTCACCTTCAAGCCGAGTGTGCCGATCAGTGCGTTGGGGCCCACCGGTGAAAAGGCGTCGCCATTGTTGTTGTCGCCGGGCCAAGCGGCGACGCCATCGATGTCGTCACGGCTCAGTCCAGCGTCAGCGATCGCCTCCTTGCAGGCGTCTATGGTTAGTGCCATCGCCGATTTTGCCGATGGGCGACCCACTTCAGATTGCCCTATCCCGGTGATCGCGACATTTTTTTCCAGCAACCGATCGCTTTTCATGATCTCTCCTCAACAAATAAGGGCAGCCAGATATCCTCTTGTTGTAAAAATTCTACTTCGACGCGCATACCAATCCTGACCTTGGCGGGTTCGCAGTTGATGACATTGCTCACCAAGCGCAAGCCGGGCTGTTCATCGAGTTCGATGATGGCGATCACATAGGGCAGATCGAGCTGCGGCGTCCAGGCCTGGTGGTTGATGGTAAATGTCGCCACCTGGCCGCGGCCAGAGACGGCAGTGGCCGCCACCTCTTCGCTGAGGCAGTGGGGGCAGACCGGAGCCGGAGGATGAAAGAACCGTTGACACGGCTGACAGCGGTGGATGAAAAGACGGCGCTCTGCACCGCCCTGCCAGAATCGCTGCGATTCAGCGGTGAGTGCCGGAAGTTTTCTACTCATAGTCGATTCCATTGAATATTTGACTCTTGGTCTAGTGATTCTATCATTGTTTGTAGACACTATACTTATATGTGTTTAATATCTTGACTCAATCAGAGAGTGTTATCGGTTCAAAAGGGGTTAATTCAAACCCCACACCGTCACTCTTTGTCGATTAAAACAGGGAGTAGCTGTTGAGACTAGTAACCTATCAGAAACCCGGCGGCACTCATCGCGCCGGTGCATTTGTTGACCGGGACTGGACCATTGTCGATCTGCAGATGGCCTGTACCGCGCTCACCGGTGCAGAGCGGCCGGAGTTCAACTCGGTTCTAGCCTTGGTTGAGGCCGGCGAAGAGGCGCTCAAGGTAGCCGCCGAGCTGGTGGCAGCGGCGCCTGTGGCAGCGCGGGTTGAGCGCGACGCCGTGCATCTGCACGCGCCGATTCAACCGCCGCCACAAATGCGCGACAGCTCCTGCTTTGAGTTGCACTTGCAACAGTGCTACCAAGCGGCGCGACGAGCTCAAGCGGCGCGCACCGACGACCCTGAAAAAACCTACCGAGAGATGGACACCAGTGCCGACGATCGCGCCATCGCCACTTTCCGCCGCCAGCCTATTTATTACAAATGTAACCGTTTCAGCGTAGTCGGCGCCGATCAGCCGGTGCTGTGGCCGGCCTACAGCAAGCTGCTGGATTTTGAGCTGGAGTTGGCCTGTTACATTGGCAAGAAGGCACTCAACGTATCCGCGGCCAATGCCAGTGACTATATTGTTGGCTACACCATTTACAACGATGTCAGCGCTCGCGATACCCAAGGGCGCGAAATGCCGGGCCGTCTGGGCCCCGCCAAAGGAAAAGATTTTGACACCGGCAATGTGATGGGGCCGTGCTTGGTGACCTGCGATGAGATCGACGATGTCTACAACTTAGAGATGATCGCGCGAGTCAATGGTGAGGAGTGGGGCCGTGGCAACACCCGTGACATGCATTGGAAATTTGAGGACGTTATCGCCCATATTTCAAATTCAGAGACACTGTATCCCGGCGAAGTGCTAGGGTCGGGAACGGTGGGCAATGGCTGCGGTCTGGAGCACTCTCGCTATCTTAAGCCCAATGATGTGGTTGAGTTGGAGATTGAAAAGCTGGGTATTCTGCGCAGCCAAGTGGTTGTGCCGACACCGGCGAATGCCGTTTAAGTAACACAAGCCGCTGCTGGTCAAGCAGCCGCAGCGGTGAAAATGTAGGGTGTGCCACCACTTTGTTAGGTGCACTAACAGTGACAACAGGAGAGAGATATGAAAGCTCAAAAAGGCCCGGTACTACGCGACGGCACCACCGTTGAATCGCTGGTAGATCTGCAGATGCGTGAAGTTAAGTTGAGGGCGCTCTCAGACCCAGAGATCTACGAAATAGAGCAGCGCAAAGTATTTGGTAAAGTCTGGCTTCTGCTCGGTCATGAGAGTGAAATCCCCAATGCTGGAGACTACGTGCAGCGACACATGGGTGACGACTCTGTCATCGTCGCCCGCGACCGCGCCGGTCAGATCCATGTCAATTTAAACGTCTGCCCTCACCGCGGAATGAAAATTACCACCCATGAGGCGGGCAATGCACAGGTTCACACCTGTATCTATCACGGTTGGGCATTCACCAATAGCGGTGACTTCCTCGGCGCTCCGGTTGCTGAGGAGTGTATGCACGGCAAAATGCTCAGCAAAGAGCAGCTGGGGCTACAAAAAGCCCGAGTGCAACTCTACGGTGGGTTGATCTGGGCCACGTGGAATATTGATGGCCCGTCATTGGAGGAGTTTCTCGGCGATACCAAATGGTATTACGACATGCTCTACACCCGCAGTAACAAAGGTTTGGAAGTGGCGGGACCACCACAGCGATTTATCGTCCGCGGCAATTGGAAAACAGCTGGCGAACAGTCGGCAGCTGACGGTTATCACACCCTGACGCTCCACCGCTGGCTTGGCGAGGGTGCCGGAGCTTACCAGTCTGAAGAGGCAAAAAAAGCCGGCGAAGAGCTGGCTAAAGAGATGTTGGGTGCCGAGGTCAGCTCTCCCCACGGGCATGCATTGCGTTGCATCGACTTGGCGCGAAAGATCAAAAAATTGACCGGCAAAGACCCCGCGGAGCTGACCGTTGAAGAGAAGTTGATGGCGCTGCCGCCGCCGGGCATGACCGCCGACATGGTCAGCCAGCTCAAAGAAAATCTGACCGCTGAGCAGATACAGGTGATGTCCTGGATGCCGCCGCAAGTGGGCGGTATGTTCCCCAATATCATCTTTGAATTTCTATATATCCCCCAGCCTGATGGCGGTGTGGTCGGTTCATTGGCGCTGCATACCTATGTGCCGAAGGGGCCGGATAAGCTGGAGTTCACCAACTGGATCTTTGTTGAGCGCGACACGCCCCCTGAGTTAAAGAAGCAGATGATCGAGCAGAGTGTGCGCCTGCTCGGTACCTCGGGCATGGTTGAAGCCGATGATTCGGATACTTGGCCGCATATGACGCTCTCGGCCAAGGGGGCTCAAGGTCGCAATAGCACCATGAAGTATCAAGCGGTGTATGAAACAGGGGCGCCAAAGGGTTGGCCCGGTCCCGGCATAGTTAATGAGGGATTTACTAAGGACGATACCCAGTGGCACTGGTGGAAGTACTGGTATGAGCTGATGATGGCCGATGAGTGAGTGACCATTTACTACCGACCCCAGACAACAGGACTTTGAAGGAATCTATCATGACAAATATGGCTTCTCCCACCGCCGGCTTGGGTAATTTGATTGCGATCGGCTCTGAGCAGTACAACCGAGTGCTGCAGCATTACTACACCGAGGCGCTACTGCTCGATAACTTGCAGCTCTCCGATTGGGCGGCACTGCTGGCGCAAGATCTCGTTTATACCGTGCCGATGCGTCAGACTCGTTCGGTAGACGAAACGGCCGAGTCCTACATCCGCTCGGTGATGCATATGGATGAATCGTACGGATCGATCATGGGCCGTATTATGCGCTTGAGTGGCAAGAGCGCATGGTCTGAAAATCCCGCTTCGCGTGTGCGTCGTTTCGTCAGCAATGTCCAAGTGTTTGAGACTGAGCAAGCCGATGAGTTGGCCTCGATCAACTACTCGCTGGTAACGCGCAATCGCTTCGACGATGACTTCTTCGATCTCATCCCCTGCGAGCGTCACGACAGATTGAGAGTCACCGATGATGGGCTGCTGCTGTGTAGGCGTGAGGTGCGCATAGATCAAGCGCTGCTGGGCACCCCCAACCTCTCTATCTTCCTGTAGCGCGAGCAGCAGCTCCCCGAGAGCTGTCGGCAGTCGTTGCCGGCACTCTCTCAACCGAACTTGACCCGCTGGGAACAGCCTTATGCTTATTGATGTCCACGCCCACATGATCACCCCGAATATGCTCAACTGTGACCCGTTTTGGGGCCCCAGGATGACGCTGAAGGGGTTTACTGTCGGCGATTTTTCCCTCGGCACTAAACAGCCTGCGGCGTCGACTGACGCAGAAGCTGAAGCCAACTTGTTGCGCAAAATGAGTCACCAAGGCCGCCGGGCATTGATGGCCGAGCGCGGCGTTGACCGCCTGGTTTTTTCAGTCCCCTCGCACGCTTTTATGTATTGGGCGGGCGACTTCGGCAACCGCTATGCGGCTTTGTGTAACCAAGAGCTGTCTAATTATTGTGCCGCAGACCCAGACCATTTTAGTTTTTGGGCCCATGCCAACCTCGCCGAGCCTGAAGCTGCCGCTAAAGAAATTCATCGCGCAATCACTGAGCTGGGTGCGGTTGGCGTCTGTGTCGGAGGAGCCAACTTTAACGGGCTGCAAGCTTACAGTCCCGAGCTCGACCCGGTCTGGGCGGTGCTCGAAAAGCTCAACGCGCCAATTATGGTGCACGGCTATAATCAGTCGGTTTGGTGGGGCGAAAAGCATACCGACGATAAGTTTGAGACCACCTCGATACTGGGCGACTGCTACGATGAGTCGTTGTTTTTTTGGTATTTGATCTGCGGTGGCGCTCTAGACCGGTTCCCCAACCTGAAAACCTATATCACCCATGCCGGTGGCATGGCGCTCTTCCAGCTCGGTCGGCTCAATGAATTGAACCGAGGTATGGCCCCCGACGCATTGAATGAAAAACCACTGGTCGACTACCTAGCCAACTTCTGGTTTGATCTGGATGTTCACAGCGTTGCGCTGCGTCGCGCAGTTGTCGACCTGGTCGGCGTAGACCGGTTGTTGCACGGCACCAATTTTGGTGGTGCCTATGATTTTGGTGATCCTGCGGCAGGGCTTGGCCTAACCGAGCAGCAGAGTGAGAAAATTCGCAGCGGCAACGCGCTAGCACTGCTGAATTTGGCCGTCTAGGCGTTAGCCAGTTCATCCAGCCAGTGCTGATCGTCGGCACAAAGTGCCGCTGGGCGGTCGCTAAAGTCTTGTGTCGAACCGACTATGCGTAAAGCCTGTGCGGCGCGTTGCGGTTGCTGTGCAAAGCAATGGCCCGAGTTGCGCGCGTGCTTCTCAATATCTAAGTCGCGCAACCGCCCCAAAGAAATCATCGCGCAGCGCCGCAGTACCAGCGCCGCCTCTACGGTCTCGGCGTCGGCCCATTGGGTTAGCCACTGGCTAAATCCGCGTCCAATCGGTTGCGCGGCAAATGCCGCTGGCGCCACGATGACGCCGTTGTCAATCTGCCAAGCCAGAGCCATAGCGCCGTCGCGATACAGTGTGGCTTGGGTCCGGCCGGCCTGGTGCCGCGGGATAGTCACTGCGTAGTCGCGACGACGAATGCCACCGGCCGCTGCCGCTATGGCTAGACCCGCCTCGTCGAACATATGGCTGCACTGCTGGGTCTGATCAGTGTGTTGGCTCACCGCAGTGCTCGATAGCGAGAGCGGCATACCGCGCAACAGCTGCAGTTGGTCGCCAGCACTGGCGCACAAGGTGTAGGGGGTGCGCAAAGCGGTACCCTGAACCTGGGTGACCACGCCGCGGAGATAGTGCACCTCGACACGAAAATGGTGGTAGTCGTCCTCTAGGCTGACGCGGGCACAGCCAGAGTGCTCGCAACCGCGAGTTCTGATCTGTATGGCGCGACGGAACTGTAAACTGTTATCTCGGTTAGTCATGGGCTTATCTTTACAGTATTATCTAATCTGTTCAACAACTATGATTGTCGGCAGCCAGAGTGCCGGTTAAATTCAACCTCGAGGAGAAAATATGGGACTGCTTGACAACAAAGTTGCCTTAATCACAGGCGGCGGCGGCGGGATTGGCCGCGGTATCGCGCGTCGCTTCGCGCGCGAAGGCGCAGCGGTAGTAATTGCTGAAATTGACCCAGCCAGTGGCCGTGCTGTCGCCGAACAAGTCACCGAATTGGGTGGCAGGGGTTTTTACATTCATACCGATGTGCTGAGCAAGTCGAGCATTGTCGATGCCATTGCTGCCGCGGTAGAGCAGTTTGGCGGCTTGGATATTCTCGTTAACAACGCTTTTGTGCCGGCCAAAAATGTGCTCCTCGAAGAGAAAAGTGATGAATTGCTCGAGCAGACGCTGACTTCTACCATTAAGGCGACCTGGTGGGCAATGCAGGCAGCACTGCCGCACATGCGTGCCCGCGGCGGTGGCAAGGTGATCAACTTTACCTCGATTGACGTTGATATTGGCGCCTGGTTGCACGCCGATTACAACACCGGCAAGGCTGGGGTAGTGGGGCTGACACGCAGCGCCGCCGCCGAGTGGGGAAGATTCAATATTACCGTCAACGCCATGGCGCCGACCGCCATGGGGGCAACTTTTCATCAGCTGGCGGCAGACAATCCCGGTTTTGCCGAGCGCGCTGCGGCGATGCGGCCGCTGGGTCGCTGCGGCGATCCGGAGGAGGATATTGGCCCTGCAGCGCTATTTTTGGCTTCAGATTTATCGCGTTATGTCACTGGAGAGACGCTCCATGTCGACGGTGGCTTGCATCTGCCCGGTTATAACTCAAGGCCGACCGGCGTGGCTATTTTAGAGCCCAAGCTCGAGTTATAAAGTAGGGCCTCATGGCCCTTTCAGCTGGATATCGCCGTTTGCACTCTCTAATGTAAACATATTTGCAATTTCTGTTTATATTGTTCATTATTGTCCAGCTGCGGCGCTGCCATAGAGTTCATCTAGCGCCCGCTTTGGCTCAATAAATAATGCGGCAACCCGCCGCTGACAAAGAACAACTGATCAGGAACTGACGCTATGCTCATCGATCTGCACGCCCATGCCCCCCATCCCGACTACTATAACCAACACCCGTACTGGGGCCCTGCATTCGAGTTGCAGCCCGATGGCGATGTAAAATTGCGAGTGGGTGATTGGATTCTCACTCTCGGCGCACCGGAGCGCAAAGCGGCTTTGCGAAAAGCCCATGCAGAGGGCAAAACACTCGATGTGGCTGAGTATATGGAGCGCTGGCGCGACCCCAAAAATCGTCTGGCCGGAATGGATGCTGCCGGGCAGAATGCCCAGGTAGTCAATGTCCCTTCACATTGTTACATGTACTGGACCGAGAAAGACTTTTCGGTGTCATTTTCGCGCAAAGCCAATGAGGTGCTCGCCGAGTACTGTTCGGCAGAACCCAGCCGTCTCATGTACTGGGCACAAGCGCCACTCAATGCGCCAGAAGAGGCGGCCAAAGAGATCCGCCGAGCCTGTGGTGAGTTGGGGGCAAAAGGTCTCAGCGCCGGCGGCTCTAATTTTGGTGGGCTGGAGTTTGACTCGCCGGAGATGGATCCGGTTTGGGCGGCGCTGTGCGATCTGGATGTGCCAATGTTTGTCCACGGCTACAACCAGTCCGTCACTTGGGGTGCGCAAGCCAACACCGATCGCTACGAAACTACCTCGATCGTCGGCATGAACTACGACGAGACCAAAGCCTTTTGGTACCTGATCAATGGTGGGGTGCTCGATCGCTTCCCCGATCTCAAGGTGTATATCACCCACGGTGGTGGCTTTGTCCCTTACCAGTTGGGTCGTCTTGCCCAAACTAACCCCAATTTAGATGTCTATCACAACAAAAAACCGGTGCTCGACTATATGAAGAACTTCTACTTCGACGTTGAGCTGCACGAGTTGCCGATGCGCCAGGCGCTGGTCGATGTGATTGGTGCAGACCGCGTGCTGTACGGCTCAAATTTTGGTGGCAGCGATGTCGTGCGGCACGACTTGACCGAAGGGCTGGTTCTCAGCGATGAAGATCTGCAGAAAATCCGTTGGAAAAATGCCTGCGAATTACTGCACTTAGACCCCGCCAAGGTTGGCTCGCCGGCATCGGCAGCATAACCGATGAAGTTGGCGCGATGTGAAACTGCAGACGAGCAATTCTGGGCGCTTGTCGATGTAAAAACCGCCATGGCACAGCCTATCGTCGGCCAGTTCGCCGACTGGTCGCCGGCGCTCATGGCGGCGATCAATGCGGGTGATGCTGCGCGCGGCGAAGCCGAGTTGCCGCGCCGCGGCGAGCCGCTGCCGCTCAGTGAGCTGCGCCTGTTGCCACCCATTGAACCCGTCAACCGTGTGGTTGTGGCCGGTGCCAACTACGCTAAACATTTGGCAGAGGACTTTGGCCTCGCTGCGCCGTCGCAGCCAGTGGCATTTTTAAAGTCTTTCGGCGCGCTGATCGGGGCAAACGACCCGATTCGCTATCCCCCCCTGACTAACGAACTCGACCACGAAGTTGAGCTGGTGGTCTGTATCGGTCAAGTGCCGGTAGATCTCAATGCGCCGATGCAGAGCGTACTTGGCTATACCGTCGGCAACGATGTCAGCGCCCGTGATCTGCAGCGCAGTGGTCCAAAGGGTATTGGCATGGACCTGTTTGCAGCTAAGAGCCAAGACCAATCGAGCGGTGTTGGCCCGTGGTTAGTGACTCGCGATGAGTTTGGCGATGACAGCCCGGCGCTGCGCATGATGCTCACCGTCGATGATGACATTCGTCAAGATGGCTCCAGCGGTGATATGACTTGGGGTGTCGCAGAGTTGTTGAGCTTTGTCGAACAGCGTTCGAGCTTCGCCGCCGGTGACATCATGTTTACTGGCTCGCCCGATGGTGTCGGTCAAGGCACCGGCAAGTTTCTCAAGCCCGGCGAGATGGTCGAGGCCAGTATTGAAGGGATCGGCGCGCTGCACAATCGAGTCTCGGCGAGAGCAGAGTAAGCAAACCAGCAGATAACAGAGTAAGGATGAACCGATGGTTGATAAGCAGCAGCAAGTGGTAGTGGTGGGTTCGGGTCTGATGGGCACCGGCATTGCCCACGCGTTCGTGAGCAGTGGCTTTACCACGACGCTGGTGGATATGAGCGCGGCGGCGTTGGCGAAGGCCAAGGCGCAGATAGAAGGTATTCTCGATGGCGGGGTCAAGCTCGGCAAGCTTCAAGAGAGCGATGCCCAAGCGGCAAAAAGTCGACTCTCTATTTGCGAAAATCTCGCCGATATCCCCAGCCAGGCGAGCTTGTTAGTTGAGACCGTCTCAGAGACTTTAGCGGTCAAACAGGCGGTGATTACACAAGCTGCAGAGATTTTGGGCTCACAGGCGATTCTCGCCACCAATACCTCGGCGTTGAGTGTCACCGAGATCGCCAGCAGTCTAGCCGAGCCGCAAAGGGTCATCGGTATGCACTTTTTTAACCCGGTGCATAAAATGAAATTAGTCGAACTGGTGCTGGGTATCGCTACTGATGAGGCGACGGTTGCCGCTGCCCGCCAGTGGTGTGACGCGATTGGCAAGACGTCGATTTTAGTCAACGAGGCCCCCGGCCTTACCACCAGCCGCATGTCGGCGATGCTTGGCAACGAAGCGATGTGGATGCTGCAAGAGGGCACCGCCAGCGCCGAGGATATCGATACGGCGTTGCGGATGGGCTTTAACCATCCCATGGGGCCGCTGGAGTTGGGTGATCTCACTGGCTGGGATACACGGCTGTCAGTGCTTAAGTATCTCCATGCAACTCTTGGCGAGAAATTTCGTCCGTGCCCGCTAATTATCAAAATGGTGGCCGCCGGAAGGCTCGGACGCAAGGTGGGACACGGGGTGTACGCCTATGATGATCAAGGGCAGCGGATCCCTGGATCGGGGCTCAAGGGCAGCAATCTGTGAAGCCGATTTACATCGTTGATGCTGTGCGCACGCCGGTTGGTCGCTACCGGGGCAGTTTGTCGAGTGTTCGCGCCGATCACCTCGCGGCTCACCTGTTAAATAACATCGTAGAGAAAAATGGTCTCTCTGCCGAGCAGATCGACGATGTCATTTTGGGCTGCGTGACACAGGTAGGCGAGCAGTCGGCCAATATTGCCCGGACCGCGTTGTTGAGTGCCGGTTGGCCTGTCTCGGTGCCGGGTTTGACCATAGACCGCAAATGCGGCTCGGGTGAGGTGGCGATCCAGCTCGCCGCTGGCCAAATTGCTACTGGCAGTGCCAACCTGGTAGTGGCCGGTGGCGCAGAGAATATGAGCCGCGTGCGGATGGGCGGTAATCGCGATGTTCACGGCGAGCCCTTTGGCTGGCTGGTTGAGCAGCGCTATGAGTTGGTCGGGCAGGGTGAGGCGGCCGAGCGTGTCGCCGAGCGCTGGGCGATCAGTCGCACCGATCTAGATGAGTTTGCCGTGCGCAGCCATAGCCGAGCCGCCGCCGCGCAGCAGCAGGGTCTGTTTGCACAAGAGATCTGCCCACTCCCGGTCGCCACACTGCGAGAACAGAGCTGGGGCGAACCGACTCCGGATGAGTTAGTTGCCGACGAGACGATTCGGCCTACCAGCAATGTGGAGAAATTAGCGACACTGGCGCCGAGTTTCCGCGCCGATGGCCGCATAACCGCCGGTAATTCTTCGCAAATTTCAGACGGTGCGGCACTGCTGTTGCTCGCCTCTGGCGAAGCCTGCGACTTGCACGGCTTGAAGCCGCGCGCCCGTATAGTGGCTCACACCACCGTCGGCTCGGATCCAACGCTAATGCTCACCGGCCCAATCGCTGCCACTCAAAAGGTACTAGCGGCGGCTGGCTTGTCTGTTCAAGAGGTTGATCTTTTTGAGGTGAACGAAGCGTTTGCCTCGGTGCCTTTAGCGTGGCAGCAAGAGTTGCAGGTCAGCGACGACAAGCTCAATGTCAACGGCGGCGCAATTGCCTTGGGCCATCCATTAGGGGCTAGTGGTGCGCGTATTATGACCTCGATGTTACACGAGCTAGAGCGCCGCGGTGGCCGCTACGCACTGCAAACTATCTGTTGTTCTGGTGGCATGGGTACCGCCACGCTCATCGAGCGGCTGTGAAGCGCGAGGCGAGCTCTCGGGTACTAAATAGAGTAGGAGAGTCCGGTGTTAATAGATTTAACTAGCAAGCGGGTGATTGTCACCGGCGGGTCGCGGGGCATCGGTAGGGCGATCGCCACTGCCTTTGCACAAGAGGGTGCTCGGGTGGCTATCTGTGCTCGCAGTCGGGCTGCGCTGGATGCCGTGGCGGAGGAGTTGCAACAGTTTACTGATGCTGTCATCGCCCGCGTTGTGGATGTGACAGACACCCCAGCGGTCAATGCTTTTGTCGATGAGGTGGTGGAGGCTTGGGGAGGGGTTGATGTACTGGTCAATAACGCCGGGCAAGGCCGCGGTGGCAACCTTGATACGCTGACTCCCGAAGATATTCTCGAGCACGCCAACATATTGCAAATGGGCCACTTCCGGTTCACCAAAGCGGTGGTTCCACACATGCGCGCCCAGCAGTGGGGGCGGATCATCGAGATCAATGCGTTAGCCGGGGTTGTGCCTACCCCCGAGGGGATTCCCTCAGTGATCAACCGGGCCTCTTGTGTGGCGCTGTCAAAATCGCTGGGGATGAATCTCGCGGCCGACGGTATTTTAGTCAATAGCTTGAATATGGGCTGGATTGACACCGGTCAGTGGGACCGCCATTTCAAAGAGATGCCCGCCGGTGTTAGTCGAGAAGAATTCGACCAGATGGTGCTTAAAGTGGTGCCGATAGGGCGGTTTGGCACGCCGCAAGATGTCACCGGCATGGTGCTGTTCCTAGCCAGTGATTATGCCAGCTTTATCAGTGCCGCCTCGATCGATATCGCTGGCGGTATGGGCGGCCAAATTAGTTATTACCCCACCTTAAAACGTGATTTTGTCGCTGCGGCCAAGCGCCGCAACGAAACCGAATAACCGATCTAGCCGTTCACGGTTTAGATCTAACCCCGTTATTTTAGGAGAGAGCAATGTTTGATTTATTGATGAGCGCCGACATGATGCTGGAAGATCCCGACGGCATGGCTGATCTGTTGCATGAAAAGTTGGGCATTTATAAGCATGAACGCTGGCGTCAGGCTTTTGATAACCACCCCTATATTGCCCATTTTTTGCGGGTGCATAAATCGCTCGCGGTGGCGCCAACGCGGGTAGAGCCACAGTGGCATCTCGAAGAGGAAAACCCGGGCGATCCGATGTTCCATGATTTTCTTGAGAGTCTCAAAGATTATCAGGGTCGCAGTCGTCCGATGATGACGCACGCGGTAGTGCTCACTATGAGTCAGCCCGATTTCGGCGAGTTTATCGCTAAGCTTATGCGGCGCGGTCTGCCATTTCGTATGGCACAGCGAACCCCAGAGATGCCGTTTGACCGTCTCTGGTTGGGAACTACGCCGGAAAATCCGCGCTACTCGCCAGAGGTGGATGGAGGGCTTTGCATAGAGGTCATGGGCACTGAGCCGCTGCAAATGCCCAAAGAGATATTCGACCCCGAGCTGATCTTGCCGCGCGATGCCAAGCCAGGCGATATGGTGCGGATTACTGCGCGCGGCTTTTTGGTGCGCAACCTCGACCAGGTGCTTGCGCGTCTTTCAAGCAACCTCGACTGGGAGCCCAGAGAGGTTGAGCAGCTGGACGCCGAGGGCTACCGTCGCGCCCGTATGGGGTTCAACTGTGTCGGTTCAGCTTGCCTAGATCTTATCCAGCCAACCGAGTGGGACTGCCCCGCGGGCCATTATTTAAACAACTGGGGGCCGGGGCTCTATTACATCCGTATTGGTGTTAACGACTTGGCGGCGAAAGCGCAGGATCTCACCGAGCGCGGTGTCGCCTTTACTTGGCTTGACAGTAGTCAGGCCGTCGGTGGCAAAGCATTGATAAAGGTTGACCCCAGCCAATTGCGCGGCCAGATGTTTGAGTTCGAGGAAATTTGAGATGGTCGATGTCAGTGAGCTTGAACTGACCGCGTTTAACCCATCGGTCGCGGTTGCTATCGATCAGGGTGTGGGGTGGGTAGTGCTCAACCGCCCTGAGCAGATAAATGCCATCAATGACGAAATCCGTCACGGTGTCCCCCAACTGTTGGCTGCGCTCGACCACGATCCGCAGGTGGCAGTCATTGTGATTCGCGGCGCTGGAGTGCGCGGCTTCTGTGCGGGTGCCGATATTAAAGAGCAGCGCGGTGTCGAGAGTTCAATCGAAGTGCGCCAGCGGATGGAGCAAACCCGCTGGATCGAGTCGCTCGACGCGGTGCAAAAACCGGTCATCTGCGCGATTCACGGTTATTGTATGGGCGGCGGATTGGAGTTGGCGTTGGCTTGCGATATCCGCTTTGCCGCACCGAATGCGCTGTTGAGTCTCCCCGAGACGGCGCTCGGCTTGATCCCCGGCGGCGGCGGTACTCAGCGTCTGCCCGCACTGGTGGGTAATGCTAAGGCGATCGATATGATGCTGACCGGCGCGCGAGTGGCTGCTCAGGAGGCGCTCCAGATAGGGCTGGTTACCCGCCTCTCTGAGAGTGTCGAAAGCCATCTTGAAGAGGTTAAAGCACTGGCTCAATTGATCGCCAGTCGTCCCCCTCTGGCGACCCGTTATGTCAAGCGGGCGGTGCGAGCGGCAATCGATCTCGAGTTGAAAAAGGGGCTCGATTTAGAGCTGGATCTTTTCTGTCTGTTGAAGAATTCTGAGGATGCTCGCGAAGCAGCGCAGGCATTTAAAGAAAAACGTATCGCTAGTTTTACCGGTAAATAATAGGCGCAAGTTAGCGGTACGCCAGGCCGCGAAGAGGGTGGTAGCTATGGGTGAGGGTAAATTGCATAACCGAGTGGCGATCGTCACCGGTGCCGGTGGTGGTTTGGGCGGTGAGTCTGCCCGGGTATTGGCCGGCCATGGCGCCCGTGTTGCAGTCACTGATATCAACCTCGCGGCCGCCGAACAGGTCGCTGCAGAGATTGTTGCAGCCGGTGGTGAGGCCATAGCGCTGTGTTGTGACGTCGCCGAGGAGTCGCAAGTGAGCGCGATGAGCGAAGCGGTAGTGGCGCGCTTT
Source organism: Gammaproteobacteria bacterium LSUCC0057 (assembly GCA_004535795.1). Classification (GTDB taxonomy): domain Bacteria; phylum Pseudomonadota; class Gammaproteobacteria; order Pseudomonadales; family Porticoccaceae; genus LSUCC0057. The sequence continues at coordinate 96,858 of SPIA01000002.1, read as the reverse complement.
GGCCGTATCGATATCTTGCACAACAATGCCGCGATCTTAACCAATGAACAGCGCAGCAAAGATCTCGATGTGATCAATATGGATGTTGAAGCCTGGGACCGCGCTATGGCGGTCAATCTGCGCGGCGCTATGTTGTGTGCCAAATACGCGATTCCAGAGATGTTGAAGCTGCAACGCGGCTCCATTATCTGTTCTACGTCGGGCTTTGGTGTGCAAGGGGATATGACCTTGACCGCCTATGCCGCCTCAAAGGCCGCGTTGATCATTCTGTGTAAGAGCATTGCTGCCCAATACGGCAAACAGGGTGTGCGGGCCAACGCATTGCAGATCGGTTTGGCGCCGGCAGAGAATGCCCACGGCACCATGAATCCTGCAGTGATGGCGGTGATCCGCGACAACCACCTCACTCCAGAGCTGGGTACGCCCCGCCAAATAGCCGATACCGTAGCTTTTTTGGCCTCTGACGAATCCAGTTTTATCACCGGCTCGACACTGGTTGCAGATGGTGGGTTCTCCAGCCACGCGCCGAGTCTGGTCGGTGTTAAGGCGCTACTGGCGGCAGCGGGCACCAATAAAATTTAATTTTCTGCAAATGGCCTGCCGCCGTTTGCCTGACAGGCGCTTCATTATGGCTCGAACAGCGACGCAAAACCCTTGGCTAGTTGTTCTCTACGCCATTGTCATGCAGGCGATAACCGTCGGCATTGGTGTCTACTCATTTGGCTTTTTTGTCTTGCCGTGGATGGCCGAGTTCCAGCTCGAGCGCGGTACTATTCTACTGGCGATAACTCTCTCGTCGCTGATGGGTGCGGTAATTTCACCGTGGTGTGGAGCGCTCTGTGACAGACTCTCCAGCCGCACATTAGTGGTGCTCTCCTCGCTGTTTTTTGCCGGCGGCTTGTCGCTAGTCAGTGTTAGCAGCTCTTACTTTGTGATCATTGCTGCGTACGCGCTGATGTTGCCGGTGGGGGTGTGCCTGTCGGGCACACTGATGGCGTTGACCTTGGTTGGCCGGCTGTTCAACGAGAAGCGCGGGTTGGCTATGGGTGTGGTAGTGCTGGGGACAAATGTTGGCGGTCTGGCGCTGCCGGTATTAGTCACCCTATTGCTCGATCAGTACAGCTGGCAACAAGTGTTTCAATGGTTGGCGATGGCCGTCGTGGTATTGGTGTCGCTGCCAGCCTTATTGGTGCTCAGAGGTGGAGCGTTACAGTCGAGCATTGAGCCGGTGGGCAAGTTGCAACGCGCTTCCGGCTCAGTGATGCGCTCGCCAGCGGTGCTCAAACTGGGGGTGGCGTATCTAGTGCCTTGCCTTCTATTTGTCGCGCTGCTGCACAATATTGGCGCGCTGGCAGCGGATCTATCCATTCACCAACAGCAAGCCGCGTTCATTACCGCGGCAGCCTCGGTTGTGATGGGCGTGGGCAAACTCTCAGTGGGTGCGCTCACCGATTACATCAACGACCGCATTCTCTATCTCGGCTGTATGGCCTCGATGGCAGTGGGATTGGTGTTAGTCAGTTTCGCTTCGACGTTTATCGCCTTGTTGATAGGCGTCTCGCTCACTGCCTTAGTGATGGGTGGCACTTCACCGTTGGTATCCACCGTCGTCGCCGACCGCTGGGGTGTGGCGATGATAGGCCGCGTCATGGGGGTGGTGCACGCCTTTGCCGGTGTCTCTGCGCTAGGGGCTTTCTTGGCGGGTTATCTGCGCGATGTCACCGGTGATTACCGGCAGGTTTTCTTGTACCTGCTGCTGGCGATTATTCCAGCGGTCTACTGCATGTTGACGCTGGGGAGTAAAACGGTGGTGTCAGAGTCTGCTGAGACTGTTGCCCCGTAGAGTCGAGCCTACTGCAACCAGACAGTGATACAGACTGTCACCACAACACAGAGCAAAAACCAGCGCAATACCTGCTGTGAGACAGTGACGGCAAACTTTACCGCCAGCCAAGCTCCAACAACCGAGCCCAGCGCCAGTAATAGCCCGGGAATCCACAAAATTTGGCCGCGCAGAATAAACACGGTTAGCGAGACGAGGGTAAACACACCGGTCGCGGCCATCTTTAAAGCATTGGCCCGCACCAGATCATAGCGCAGTGAACCACACAGTGCGGCAATCAAGACAAAGCCGACGCCAGCTTGGATAAAGCCTCCGTAGATGCCTGAGAGCAATAGTCCAAAAAATCCGCTCGGCGATGACCAAGGCGAAAGTGGTGTCGAGCCCTGCGGTGGGTTAAAAGACGAGGGCTTCACCACCATCAGCACCGCCATGGCAATTAGTGTGGTGAGAATAACGGGCTCTAAGATAGCGACATCGAGATAGGATGCCAGTAGGGCGCCAGCGAGCGAGCCAATCAGCGTGGGAACCATCATGGCAACAAAACTGTGCCACTCAAGCATTCCGCGCTGCCTAAATCCGCGAATGCCCTCGGCGGCCTGTAAAAACACGCCGACACGATTGGTCGCATTGGCGATATCAGCGGGAATGCCAAACAGCATTAAGGTGGGGATAGTGAGGAAAGAGCCGCCGGCGGCGAGAATGTTGACAAAACCGGCAATGATACCGGTCCCAACTAATAGCAATACCATCAGCCAGCTGAGTTCATATTCCATGCTTTGCCCCTGCCGGCTGCGTCGTTTAAATGTCTGCACCATTGTAGCGCGTTGGCGTTGCCGATTAAGTGCTTGGCGGGCTCTGTCATGTGACTTCGAGTCAAACGATTATAAGCCGCTCGGCGGGCGCGCGGCGATGGCTGTTTTTTTATTATAAATTATTGTTTTAGTTGATATTATTGTATTGGCTTGGCGGTTTTTAGGGGTCTGGCCGCGGCCTCTGGTGGGTCGCTGTTGGCCGCCCTTGTGATAAAGTAAAACCAACACTTTGCTACGGAAATACACCATGACAGAAACTTGTATCATCGTCGGCGGCAGCCATGCCGCGGCGCAACTCGCGCCGAGTCTGCGCCAAGAGGGTTGGGCTGGCAGAATCATAGTTGTCAGTGACGAGAGCTCCTTGCCCTACCACCGGCCGCCGCTCTCAAAAGACTTTTTGCAGGGCTCACGCGATGCGCAAGCACTGCTCATTCGCCCGGCTGATTTTTACACCCAGCAAGGGATCGAATTTAAATTAAATCGTCGGGTGACATCGATCGACCGCGCGGCACATACCGTGACACTGAATGATGGCGAGCAACTCAATTACACCAAGCTGGCGCTCTGTACGGGTGCGCGTGCACGCCAGGTGGCGCTGCCCGGCGCAGATCTGGACGGTGTCCACTACCTGCGCACGCTCGAGGATGTCGCAGCGATCAAGCGCAGTGTGGCTCCCGGCCGTCATGCGGTCATCATCGGTGGTGGTTACATTGGCTTGGAGACCGCCTCCGTGCTGCGCAAGATGGAGATGGAGGTTACCGTGCTGGAGATGGCGCCGAGAGTTTTGGCGCGGGTGACCACCGAAGAGTTGTCAGCCTTCTACAGTCGTGTTCATACCGAAGAGGGTGTGGTGATCAAAACCGGCGTGTCAGTGGCAAGTTTGCAGGGCACAGACCATGTCTCCGCGGTCTGTTGTGAAGACGGCGCTGAACTTGTGGCCGACTTGGTTGTGGTGGGTGTCGGAATCCTGCCCAATACAGAGTTGGCCGAGGCGGCCGGTCTCACCGTTGGCAATGGCATAGTCGTCGATGAATACTGTCAGAGTAGTGACGCCGATATTGTCGCTGTTGGCGATTGTAGCCTCCATCCCAACCAATTTTACGACAGACAAATCCGACTCGAATCGGTGCCCAACGCTACCGAGCAGGCTAAAAGTGCTGCGGCGACTTTGTGTGGCAATGCGAAGCCCTACCATGCGCTGCCCTGGTTCTGGTCTAACCAGTACGATTTAATGCTGCAGATCGCCGGTCTCAGCCAGGGTTTTGACGAGGTGGCCATTCGTGGTGATACCACTTCGGGCCGCAGCTTTGCCGCTTTTTACTTCCAACAAGGTCGGTTGATCGCTGCCGACTGTGTCAATCGGCCCCAAGAGTTTATGCAGAGCCGGAAAATCATCAGCGAGGGCACGCCAGTCGCTCGGGAGCGATTGTTGGATGAGAGTATTGCGCCCAAACAGTGGCTGGACGACGCCACCCAGTGACCGGTCAGCGCACAAAACCACCAAAATTCAGCAACGGGATTGTTAATTTATGAGCTTAGAAAATCAGATAATTATTGTCACAGGTGCCTTGGGTACTTTGGGAGCTGCAGCTTGCGCGGCGATTGTCGCCGCCGGCGGTCGCGCTATTGCGGTCGACTGTGTTGAAGGGGCGCCAACAACCGGGGCTATCGCGACCCCGGCTTGCGATTTGACTAATGCTAGTGAGACTGCAGCGGCATTTGCAGCAATCCAAGCTGAGCACGGCCGCATCGATGGATTGGTTAACATTGCCGGAGGGTTTGCCTGGGAGCCGCTGGCTGATGGATCGATTGAGACCTGGGATCGTCTCTACCAGATGAACGTCCGCACTGCGGTCAATGCCTCATCCGCAGCGCTGGCCTATTTCCCCGCTGAAGGTGGGCGAATCGTCAATATTGGTGCCGCTGGCGCCCGCAAAGGCGATCTGGGCAACGCTGCTTACGCCGCCTCAAAGTCTGGTGTGCACCGCCTTACCGAGTCGCTAGCGGCTGAGTTGAAACCGCGCAATATCGGTGTCAACGCCGTGTTGCCGAGCATCCTCGACACAGCGCCAAACCGCCTAGCGATGCCCGACGCCGACTACAGCGAATGGGTCGCGCCTGCCGACCTTGCTAATGTGATTGTGTTCCTGTTGAGTCCTCAGGCCAACGCCATAACCGGCGCATTACTGCCGGTCACCGGGCGGCTATAGCGCTGGTAGTGTCGTGAGCGACACTACTGGGCGGCCAGAATCATCCCCACAGCGTTGCGAGCGGCCGCCATTGTGGGGGCGTTGGTATTGCCAGAAATCAGTTCAGGAAAAATAGAACTGTCGACAATACGAAGGCCGCTGACCCCGCGCACTCTAGTTTGGGGGTCGACTACCGATTGGCTGTCGCCCCCCATCCGGCAGGTGCCGGAGACATGGTAGGCGGTGACGCCGCGAGAGCGACAGGCGTCCAATAGCTCCTCGTCACTCTGTAGCTCAGCGCCCGGCCCCAGCTCTTGTTTGATATAGGCAGCCAACGGCGCTTGCTGTGCAATTAGCCGCATTACCCGCAGCATGGCAATTGTGGCGGCTTGATCCTCTGGGTGCTCTAGGTAATTGGCGCGAATGAACGGCTTCTCTTTGGGGTCGTTGGAGGTGATGTACAGCTCTCCTGAGGACTGCGGGTGCATGTGATAACCACCGATCGTCAACCCAGGTAGGCTGTCTAGCACAGGGCCCTTGGGGCTGTTAGCCACGGTGTAGAGTCCGGCACCGATCTGGCAGTCGGGCCGCGACAGTTCTGGCCGCGATTTGATGTAGCCGATAATCTCTTGCGCGGCATTTGCCATTGGCCCGCTGCGGTTAAGCGCGTAGCGGGTGATGTTTTTTAACAGCCCAATACCTTGGAAAGCCTTATTTAAGCTGCCCTTAGTGACTCTATAGGTGTTGGTGACATAGAGGTGCTCACGCAGATTTTGTCCCACCGATGGCACATCAGCGATAACTGCAATGCCCAGTTCAGACAGTCTTTGCGCTGCACCGATACCAGATAGCTGCAGTAATTTGGGCGACTCGATCGCGCCGGCAGATAAGATGACTTCGCAGTTGCAGTGGATGATGCGGCGGCCACTGCGGTCCTCCACTTCTACGCCGATGGCGCGTTGGTCTTTGAAGACGATGCGCAGCACCTGAGTTTCAACCATTACGGTGAGGTTGGCGCGGCGCATGGCAGGGTGCAAAAAGGCCTTGGCAGCACTTTGGCGAGTACCCTGCCAGATATTCCTCGGTTGATAGCCAATGCCGCCAGTTGAGGCTTGGTTGGTGTCGGCGACGCGGGCTATTCCTACCGCTTCACTGGCGTCTAAAAAGGCCTCGCAGAGCTGCTTGGCTGCGGGGCCGCCAGAGTCCTTTGGGTGGCCGGTGATATGCAGAGGGCCACCCACCCCGCGGTCGCCAGCCGCGCCTAATTGATGATCTTCATGGGCCAAAAAATGCGGCAGCATGTGATCCCAGCTCCAACCGTCGCAGCCCCAATTCTCCGCCCAGCGATCGTAATCGGAAGCAAATCCTCTGGCATATACCATGCCATTGATTGAACTGGAGCCACCCAAGGTGTGACCTTTCAGCCAGTTCTCACTCTCCTGCCCAGCACCTCTGTCTACTTGATAAGACCAAACGTGTGGGTTGTCGGGGGTGAGTAATTTGCCGATTCCGCGTGGCATAGCGATCAGCAAGCTGCGATCCACAGGGCCGCTCTCGATCACCAAAACGCGGTGTTTTTCATTTGCAGAGAGGCCATCAGCAAGCACACAACCCGCAGAACCGGCACCAACAATAATATAGTCGTACATCGCTTAAATCCGTCGGTTAACCAATTGGGTAGTGAATAGCTTTTTCTAGCAGATACTCATGCAACCAGTGGGGGCCAAATTCACGACCAATACCTGAGCGCTTGTAGCCACCAAATGGCGCGCTAAAGTTAAGGCCGCCGGTGCCGCCATTGATCTTCACATCACCGCTGCGAATTTTTTGCGCGAGCTTAAACGCGGTCACTTTATCTTGGGAAAAAACAGCGCCAGAGAGACCGTAATTAGAGTCATTTGCCAGCGCCACCGCCTCATCGTCACTGTCAAAGCCTATCACTGCGCCGATGGGGCCAAACACTTCCTGCTGCGCCAATAGTGAGCCATTATCGACATCGTCAAAGAGTGTCGGGGTGAAGAAAAAGCCCCGTGACAAATGTGCCGGACGGCTGCCGCCGAAGGCTAATTTGGCGCCACCCTCAAGTCCTATTTGCACGTAGTGTTCAGTTTTGCTCAGCGCCGCCGCGCTGATCAGCGGTCCAATCACCGTATCCGGCTCGCTTGGATCGCCCACTTTGAGTTGGCCCAGCAGCTGACAGACCGCTTGGACAAACTCAGCGCGTACCGAGTTGTGCACGATGAAGCGTGTAAGCAGCGCGCAACCCTGGCCGGCGTGAAGGGTAAAATTGAATGCAGCATTAGCTGCGGCCAGAGCGATGTCAGCATCGTGACGGACGATCATTGCTGATTTGCCGCCGAGTTCAAGGTGCACTTTTTTTAAGTTTTTGGCCGATTGTTCGAGGATTGCGGCCCCTACACTGTCTGATCCGGTGAAACTGATCAGGTCTACGCGGGGGTCAGCCGTGAGCGCACTGCCGACGTCGACAGCGCCGGTTACAATATTGAACACCCCCGCAGGAGGCTCGGCCTCATCAGCAATGGCGCCAAGTAACAAGGCCGAAAAAGGTGTCAGTGGTGAAGGCTTCAGAATCAAACAGTTGCCCGCCAGCAGGGCTGGGGCTAATTTGGCAATATTGAGTAAAAGCGGGTAGTTGTAGGCGCTGATGGCGGCCACTACGCCATAGGGCTCGTAGACTGTCAGCGACCCGCCCAGCGTGCCCGACGAGTTCGGGTCCAGCAGGCTGGGGTTGATGATGACCTCATTGCTGTGTGGCTTCAGTTCAGCGGCAAGTTGCAGGCAGTAATCAATGGCTTCCAGCGCCCCCTGAAACTGCGGACCATTGAGTAGTAGTTGGGTGACGCCAACTTCGGCTTGTAGTACCGCCGACACCTCTCGATGCCGCCGTTGCAGGCAGTCCCGGAAACGTTTGATGCAGGCGATTCTGGCAGCTATCGACAGGGTCGGCCACGGGCCGTGATCGAACGCCTCGCGGGCGGCGACAATGGCCGCATCGAGGTCGGCGACACCGCCCAGCGGCGCCTCACCAATCGGCTCCTCGGTGGCGGGATTGCAGACGGTCTGGTAGGTTGCCGACAGCGGTTGCTGCCACCGGCCATTGATATAGAGGTGACGCAATTGTGTGTAGTCGACTGGATTCATGGGCATTCCTCGCAGGGTCGATGCTTGAGCGTTGGCGCTCAGAGAATCATACACAAGGAAATGATTTGTGAACAGAAATCTGATTTATGTTTATTTATTCGCCGCTATCGACTGAACCGCTAGGCGCGCCTGAGTCAGTCCAACCTGTGCAGTGGCTTGGACGCCGGCAGCACATCTAGCGCGGCGATAATAATATCGGCGGTCGCCAAATTGCTGGCGTGGGGAATGTTATAGAGGGTCGCCAGCCGCACCAGCGCTTTGACATCGACGTCGTGGGGGTGAGGCGAGAGCGGGTCGATAAAAAATACCAGCACATTCAGCCGGCCTTCGCAGATCATCGCACCGAGCTGCTGGTCGCCGCCCAGCGGTCCGCTTTTAAGCGAGTGGATGGTGAGCTCTGGGCACGCCTCGGCGAGGCGTTTGCCGGTGGTGCCGGTGGCGTAGATGGTCGCTTTGGCAAGCCGCTGGCGATGGCTGACACTCCATTCACAGAGCACATCTTTCTTATGGTCGTGGGCGACTAGGCCAATATTCATACAAACCTCGCAGTAGGGGTTAGCTCAGCAATAGTTAGCGATGTGCAGTTTCTTATAATAAAAAAGCCGGCATTTCAGGCCTTACATTAATTGTTTCTTTCTAATGAATAGCAGTGAGTTTAATGTAACTTTCTGCTTACTTTAAGGTTTCGTCTTTCAGGGGGGCGGCGTGCGAGTTTCTTTGTAATAGATATTTTATGGCAATTGCAAAAATACAGTCATTAAATTATCAAGCCTCTGGACGGCTTACTGGTAGCGGCCATTGATCGAAGGCAGTCGCGGCAGTCTGCTCGGTTGCGAACTGGGCGCAACAGTGCGGCGGGCGTGTCAAGCCATTGCGCAGGGGATAAGGGGGGCTGTTTAAAATGGTAGCTACGGGTGGACTTGAACCACCGACCCCAGCATTATGAATGCTGTGCTCTAACCAGCTGAGCTACGTAGCCACGGGCAACAAAGAGTGCGGCTGAACAGCCACAGGGCGCGCATTTTCGCGACCCTGAGGCGATTTGTCAAGACTCTGTGGATGCTTGCTGCGTTATTCGGCCAGCGAGAGTTTGTAGATGCGCCCGCCGGCATCGTCGGAGAGGTAGAGGTTGCCATCGCGGTCCTCGGCAAAGGCGGTGGGGCGCCCGAGAATGCCCTGCTCGGTGAGGAAGCCGCTGACAAAATCACGTTGGCTGATCTGCCCGTTATCGTCCCACTGCAGTGCCACCACCTTATAACCGTCTAGCTGTGAGCGGTTCCACGAGCCGTGCAGTGCCACCACTGCGGTGCGTGGGTAGCCGTTAGCGGCCCACTTGGGGTGGCGCAAGAAATGGATGCCCAACGGTGCATTGTGGGCATTAAAGGCGTGCGCCGGGGGTGTGGCGGCCGACAGCTGGCTGATATCCGCTGCGGCGTGAGCGCGATCGCGAACGGTCGCGGGCGCTGCACTGCGGTCGTGGTAGAAGTAGGGCCAGCCGTAAAAACGGCCGGGTTCAATCAGATTGAGTTCGTCGTTGGGTCGGTCGTCGCCGAGCAGGTCACGACTGTTTTCGGTGGCGTAGAGTTGCCCCGACCACGGTGTCCAGTCCATACCTATCGAGTTGCGCAGCCCGCTGGCCACCGTTTGGCGGTCGCTGCCGTCGCGGTTGATCGACTCAATGGTGGAAAAGCGCGGGTCCTCCGGCAGGCAGACGTTGCACGGTGAGCCGATGCTGTAGTAGAGCCGCCCGTCCGGCGCCAGGCCCAACGGTTTGGTGTTGTGGCTCCAAAACGGGCTGCCGGCCGGCAGCTGTTCTGCGATGGCCGTAGCTGGCCCGTCGATATTGGCGGCGCTGTCGAGTGCGACGCGGCTGATGCGGGTGGCCTCGCTGAAATAGAGCGCGTCGCGGTGCAGCACCAGCCCCTGCGGCGTATCCAACGCTGCCAGCAGCGTGCGCTGTTGGTCGGCGCGGCCGTCGTCGTCGCTGTCGCGCAGGGCGATGATATCGCCTTCGGTGGGGCGGCTGACCAGCAGATCGCCGTTGTCGGCGACCTGCATAAAGCGCGGCATAACTAGATTTTCGGCATAGAGCTGCAGCTGGATATTGCTAGGCGTCACTAAACTGGCGGTGGTGGTGTCGAGCGGCTCAGTGACCAATAGCGCGCCGCTCATCGAGCGCCACATGGTGGTGGCACCGGTTAAGCCGCCCGGCACAGTGAACTGCAGCAGCAACAGCAGGCTGACCAGTAGAGCCGTCACTGGCAGTAGCAGCCAGCGGCGCAGGCGGTGGCTGAGAGAGCGGTGGCGCATAGCAAACCTCGGGCGGCAATATGAGCCTGTATCTAAGAGGATTTGGTCGGCGCATTCAACCCTGCCAGTGCAGGGTTTTTGTTGGCAGCGATTGCCGTTTAGCGGCGCAGCAGCGCAGCTCCCATTGAGCCTGCCACCACCATCAGCGCCCCGCCCAGCGACAGCCAGGTGAGCGGCTCGACCACCACCCCGGGCAGCGGTAGCAGGTGGACGACAGTGACGGTGACCAGCGGCGTCAGGGTGAGAATGGCGCTGACGCGCGACGCCTCCAAGTGGTTGAGCGCCTCGGCGAAGGCGCCATAGGCGACCAGTGTGTTAGCGCCGGCGAACAGCAGCAGAGCCCACTGGTGGCCGTTGAGCGCTACCAGTGAAGCGAAGTCGGCGGGGACCGCAAACACCGCAGCACCTGCCGAGCAGAACACCAACATCGAGAATTGGGCGCTGAACTGACCGGCGACTTTTTTCTGAAAGATACCGTAGCCGGCCCAGGTTAGGGCGGCAAACAAGATGATCCAGATGCCGACCCCGTAGCGGCTGGCGCTGTTGAAAAGCTCGCCGAGGCGGTGGTGAAAGAACAACCCCATGCCGACTATAAACAGCGCGACACAGGCCCAGCGGCGGGCGCTGAATGGCTCGTTAAACAGCCAGACACTGGCCAGCAGTAACAGCAGGGGCGCGGTTTGAATGGTTATCTGCGCCGCCTCCGGGGTGATGCGGTCGAGCCCGAGCTGGTAGGCGATATAGTTGATGCAGAGCAGTGCGGCACCGGCGGCCAAAAAGCGGAGGTTGGCGCGGCTCAGTTGCGCCTTGGCCGGCAGCTCGCGGCGCAGCAGCACCCAAGGCAGCAGCAGTGCAGCGGAAAAGAAAAACCGCACGAAGGTGACGGTGTAGGGGTCGACGGCGTTGAGCAGCCCCTTCAGGGCAATCGGCAGCAACCCCCACAGCGTGGCGGTGGTGGCTGCCAGCAGCAGGCCGAGCCGCCAATTGCCGGTGATCGCCATAGCGGAGCGTTAGACGTTGAAGCGGAAGTGGACGACATCGCCGTCGGCGACAATATACTCCTTGCCCTCCAGTCGCCATTTGCCGGCCTCTTTGGCACCGCTCTCGCCATTGTTGGCGATGTAGTCCTGGTAGCCGACCACTTCGGCGCGGATGAAGCCTTTTTCGAAGTCGGTGTGAATTTTACCGGCCGCTTGCGGGGCGGTGGCGCCGACAGGAATGGTCCAGGCGCGCACCTCCTTGGGACCGGCGGTAAAGTAAGTCTGCAGGCCGAGCAGGTTGTAACCGGCGCGGATCACCCGGTTGAGACCGGGCTCGTCCATGCCCATTTCGGAGAGGAACTCGGCGCGCTCGTCGTCGGCCAGCTCAGAGATCTCCGACTCGAGCTTGTTGCAGATCGGCACCACTACGGCGCCTTCGGCAGCAGCAATCTGCTCTACCTGGTCGAGGTACGGGTTATCCGTAAAGCCCTCTTCGTCGACGTTGGCAATGTACATGGTCGGTTTGAGGGTGAGTAGGTTCATGGAGCGGACAATCTTGAGCTGGTCGTCGCTCAAACCAAGTGCCCGCAACGGCTTGGCCTCATTGAGGTGGGGCAGCATCAGCTCCAGCACCGCCTTCAGTGCGATCGCCTCTTTGTCTTGGCCCTTGGCCATTTTGGCAACGCGCTGCAGGCTCTTCTCAACGCTCTCAAGGTCGGCCAGTGCAAGCTCGGTGTTGATCACATCGATATCGTTTTGTGGATTAATCTTGCCCTCGACGTGGATCACGTTGGCGTCGTCAAAGCAGCGCACCACGTGAGCGATGGCGTCGGTCTCGCGGATGTTGGCCAAAAACTTATTGCCGAGTCCCTCGCCCTTGGAGGCGCCGGCGACCAGCCCAGCGATGTCGACAAACTCCATGGCGGTGGGGATGATTTTTTCCGGTTTAATGATGGCGGCAATCGCCTCTTGGCGCGGGTCGGGAATCGGCACCACGCCAGTGTTGGGCTCAATGGTGCAGAAAGGGAAGTTTTGCGCCTCAATGCCGGCTTTGGTGAGCGCGTTGAAGAGAGTCGATTTGCCAACGTTGGGAAGGCCGACGATGCCGCAGTTAAAACCCATAGTAGGTACCCAAAAATGTCTGTTGTGGTTAGGCGCAGCTGTGCAGCTGCGTCATCGCTTTTTCCCAATCGCCGTCCAGCGCCAGCGGCAGTGCTCGCAGCGCGTTGTCGATACTGGTGGCGATTAGCTGTTGTTCGCTCTGCGGCGCTTTGCCGAGCACGTAACCGCTCACTTTGCTGGCGTGGCCGGGGTGGCCAATGCCAACCCGCAAACGGTAAAAATCGCGCTGGTTGCCCAGCGCCGGAATAATATCGCGCAGCCCATTGTGGCCGCCGTGGCCGCCACTGAACTTGAACCGTGCGCTGCCCGGGGCGAGATCGAGCTCGTCGTGGGCGACTAAAATTTGCTCGGGGGCGATCTGGTAAAAGTTGGCCAGTGCCGCCACCGCGCGACCGCTGCGGTTCATGAAGGTGGTCGGGATCAGCAGCCGCAGCGGGCGCTGCGCCACAACTACCTGCGCGGTCAGGCCAAAAAACTTCGACTCGCTCTTAAATGTGGCGCCGCACTGGTTGGCCAGTGCCATAACGAAGTCGGCCCCGGCGTTGTGGCGGGTCTGGTCATATTGTTGGCCGGGATTACCCAGGCCGACAATTAATTGCACCAATCCGTCCAACGTCGGGGCCTCGTAGTGAGGGGCGAGGATTACTCTTCGCTGGCCTCTTCTTCTTCTTCGCTGGCAGCTGCTTCACTGCTACCGCGCGTCTTCTGGATCGAAGCGACCGGCAGGTCGTGGTCGGCGCCGTGAGACAGCGCCACTGACTCGACGCCTTTGGGCAGTTTCAGGTCAGAGATGTGTACCGTCTCGCCGAGGCGCACTTCGAGCATATCAACTTCGATGTACTCAGGCAGGTTGGCGGGCAGACAGGTGATCTCGAGCTCAGTCATAGAGTGAGCGATCAGACCGCCGTCGGTTTTGACCCCGGCACAGCTCTCTTCATTGATGAAGTGCAGCGGCACTTTGGTCTGCAGTGGCTTAGACTTGCTGACGCGCAGCAGATCCATGTGCAAGATCTGCGGTTTGGCCGGGTGACGTTGAATATCTTTGATAATCACATCTTCGGCTTTGCCGTCGACCTCCAGGGAGAGAATGTGTGAGTAAAACGCCTCGTTTTCCAGCGATTTCAACACATCTTTGTGCACCAGGCTGATCTGCGCTGGCTTTTTAGTGCCACCGTAAACAATCGCTGGGATCTCTTGTGCCAAGCGGCGCAGGCGGCGGCTCGCACCTTTCCCTGTATCGCTTCGGCTGGTTGCATGTAACGTAAAATCAGTAGACATAGTCGTCTCCTTGTTGAGCCACCACACCCCGCGACCAGAGCTGCAGTGGATTATTACCCGCCGATAGTCGGCGGTGTTTGCGGGAACTCCCGCAAATGGTTGGCGCGTTACAGAAACATCGCGCTGATCGATTCTTCATTGCTGATCCGGCGCACCGACTCAGCCAGCAGTGGGCCGAGTGTTAAGGAGCGGATCTTACTGCAGGCGCGCGCCGCTTCGCTGAGCGGAATACTGTTGGCGACTACCAGCTCATCGAGCTGTGAATTGTTGATATTGTCGATGGCTTTGCCCGATAGGACCGCGTGGGTAGCGTAGGCGACCACGCGGGTGGCGCCGTTGGCTTTGAGCGCGTCGGCGGCCTTGCACAAGGTACCGGCGGTGTCGACGATGTCATCGACCAGCACGCAGCTGCGGTCTTCCACTTCGCCGATCAGGTTCATCACTTCACTGACGTTGGCGCTGGGGCGGCGCTTGTCGATGATGGCGAGATCACAGTCGAGCTGTTTGGCGACGGCGCGCGCGCGCACTACACCGCCAATGTCGGGGGAGACCACTTGCAGGTTGGGGTAGTTGCAGCGCTTGATATCGTCGAGCAATACCGGTGAACCGTAGACGTTGTCGACCGTGCAGTTGAAAAAGCCCTGAATTTGCTCGGCGTGCAGATCGACGGTGAGCACCCGATCGACGCCGGCGTTAGAGAGCATATCGGCAACCACTTTGGCGCTGATCGGCACTCGCACCGAGCGCACCCGGCGGTCTTGGCGGGCGTAGCCGAAGTAGGGCACTACCGCGGTGATGCGGCCGGCCGAGGCGCGACGCAGCGCGTCGACCATCAGGATCAGCTCCATGATGTTGCGGTTGGTCGGCGAGCTGGTCGGCTGCACCACAAAGACGTCGTGGCCGCGGACATTTTCGCGGATCTCGATATTGATTTCGCCGTCCGAAAACAGACCGACCAGAGCATTGCCCAACGGTACATGGAGGACGTTGGCGATTTCTTGGGCGAGTTCTGGGTTGGCGTTCCCAGAGAAGACCATTAAGCGTGACACGTCGGAGATCCTGGTCATAGGTTTGTACAGAAGATGGCTGGGGTGGGAGGATTCGAACCTCCGAATGACGGGATCAAAACCCGTTGCCTTAGGCCTCTTGGCGACACCCCAGTAATTTGTTGTTTCGCATAGCGCTGTGCAGTGGTGACTCATTGACACCTTGAGCAACAAAAGCCCGCCACTTCTGCGGCACTTGCGCGGCAACTTGCTCAGCCGCATTGCGATCGCAAAAGGCGGCAAACACGCTAGCGCCAGTTCCCGTCATCAGCGCTGGAGAGTAACTGCTGAGCCAATTGCGCGCCGCTGCTACCTCGGGGTAGAGCTGCTCGACAACCGCCTCACAGTCATTGCGACCCAGAGCCGTTGAGAGGGCGCGTATTTTGATGGCTGGCGACTCCCTTGTCAATTGAGGATGGGAAAAAATTTCGCCGGTATCGACATGGCAGTTGGGAGTCACCAGCAGATACCAGCGCGGCTCTATCTGTACCGCAGAGAGCTGTTCGCCAATGCCCTCGGCAAAAGCGCTGTGACCGGCGACAAACAGCGGTACATCTGCGCCGAGCTGGGCGCCGAGCGCGCACAGTTGAGCACTGCTGAGCTGACACTGCCAGAGCGCATTGAGCGCCACCAAGGTGGTGGCGGCGTCGGAGCTGCCGCCGCCGAGCCCGCCGCCCATCGGCACCACCTTGTCGAGCGCGATGGTGCAGCCGGCGTGATCGGCGGCGAACGGGCGCAACTGCTGGGCGGCGCGGACGATTAGATTCTGCTCGACCGCCACTCCAGGCGGCGAGCCGAGCAGCTCGACCACCCCGCGGTTGTTGGCAGTAAAGGTCAGCTGGTCGCCCCAATCGAGCAGCTGAAACAGCGTTTGCAAGTTGTGGTAGCCATCGCGGCGGCGGCCACAGATATGCAGCCAGAGGTTGAGTTTAGCCGGTGCCGGCAGCCTCACTGGAGCAGATTCTGCTGCTCGGGTCTGCGCAGCAGCCATCACCGCGCCTGCAGCCGTGACTGTACCACTAGGGTGAAGCGATCGTCGCCGCGCTGGCCAGTGATTTTACCGGGCTGGGCTACCCCGCGCAGCGACTGGTAGCGGCTAAACTGCAGCTGCCAGCCACCCTGGTGCAGACTGCTGAGCTGGCCGCTGCTGTCGTAGTTCAGTCGCTCGGGCGGTGCTGTCGGCGCCGGCGCCACCACGCCGTCGGCCCAGTACTGCAGCGCTGGGAGTGGTAGCGAGGTGCCGAGCAGCTGCGCTGAGAGCTCCGCCACACTGCCGCTCCAGCGCTGTTCGCCGCGCACCAGCAGCGCCTGCTCGGCGCTGCCGGTGAGCTCTGCAGCCGCTAGGCCGAGCGGCCCGCGCAGGGTGATCTCAAAGCGGTCGGCATAGTGTCGCCAGTCGAGTTGACCGCTGCCGTTGCCGCGCGGTGAGACCACCGCCAGCTTACCGCTCAACTGCCAGTCCGGCGCCGGCGCTGGCGGCGCTGGGTCGACCGTGGCGCAGCCGCACAGCAGTGCCGCCAACAGGCTGGCAGCAGCCAGTCGCCACAGCGGGGCGTTAACGGGTGGCGCGATCACTCATAAACTCCATTTAAGTCGACATCTAAACGCTCGATAGTATCGCGCACATAAGGGGTGGTGGGAAAGCGTTGCAGCGCATCGCGCCACAGATTAAGTGCTTTTTCTGGTTTTTTTAGCTGCCAGTAGACTTCGCCTAGCTGGCTGGCTAACAGCGGGTTTTCCTCCAGAGCGTAGGCTTTCAGCAGACGCCCCAGCGCTCCCTCTAAATCGCCCTGCTGGTAGAGTGCCCAGCCGATTTGATTGAGTACGGCGGGGTCGTCCGGCGCCAACTGGCTGGCGCGTTGTAGCAGACGCCGGCCCTGGTCGGGCTTCTGCAGGTAGATGGTTTGCAGTGAACCTAGCGAGCTCAGCGCCAGCGCGTTGTCGGGTTGCTGCGCTAGCAGCTGTCGCCAGTCAGCCGCCGCCTCTAGGTAGCGGCCGCGCTCTTGCAACAGTGCGGCGCGGCGTTGTAGCAGCGCCGCCGAGGAGGGTAGTTGTGCCAGCGCGCGTTGCAGTATCGGCAGCGGGTCACTGCGCTGCTGTGAAGCGAGCTGCAGCTCGAGCAAAAAAAACGCTTCGCGCTGGGTCGGGTGTTGGCGGTGCTGCATATGCAGCCACTGCTCGAGCGGCTGCTGGCCTTGCAGCGCCAAGATCAGCTCGGCGCTGCGCTGCATGGCGTGCTGAAAATGGACACCGGGAGCGACTCGGCGGAAGTGCTGTAAAGCGCGTTTGGGATGCTGCTGGTGGTCGGCTATGCGCCCCAGCTGGTACTGGGCATCGGCGTACCAGCGACTGTCGGCCGGAATGGCCGCCAGCAGCGGCTGCGCCTTGTCGAGTTGGTTGTCGTCAATTAACAACACCGCGCGCAGTAGCCGCGCCTGTTGGTGGCTAGGGTCTATCTGCAGCACCTGCTGCAGTGCAGTTTGCGCTCGGGCGCGGTTGAAATTAAGTAATAGTCTTGCCAAATCGAACGCCAACGCAGCGTCGGGGCGCTCGCGCACGCTCTGTTGCAATAGCGCAATGGCCTCAAAATGGCGCCGCAATTGGGTCAATAGCTGCACCGACAGCTGTACACTAATACGCCAAATTTTAGCGCCGTTGGCGCTGCGCAAGTGGCGGCTGGCCGCCGCCAGCTGCTCAGTACATCCGAGCAGTTGGCGGCGGGCTTTGGCCTTGGTGGTGCGGCGGCTGTGAATTTGACAGTCGAGCAGCCGCACTGCCAGCCGCTGCTGTTCAGTTGCCCGAGCGTGTTGCTGCCAGTGGTTGAGCTGCTGGCTAAAGCCGGCATAGAGAGCGTGGTTGTGCTGCAGATAGGCGCCGGCGGCGAGCAGCAGGTCGAGGTCGCCGTGGCGGAGAAATAGCGCCAGCGCCTCGTCGGCGAGGCGGGCGCCGTCTGCCAGCGCTGCGGCGGTGCGGATCGACGCTTTTTGCGCGTTGAGATCATCGGGGAAGAGCTGCAGCCAGTGCTGCACATTGCTCTGCATGGCGGCGACATCGCCGCTGCGCTCCGCCGCCAGCTGCGCCGCTAACAGCAGCTCTGGGGTATTCAGTGCCGCCCCTTCGCGCCGGTAGCGAGCCACCGCCGTATCATCGTCACCATACTGTGCGGCCAGCTCAGCGGTGAGTAAATTGAGCAACTGGCTGGTGGCAAACGCCGTGGGCACGGGGTCGGCGGCGGATTGGGGCGGCGCTGAAGCGGGGGTGGATAGGTCGTTATTAATAGACTCGGGGGCGATCGGGGTGCAGCTGGCGAGTAATGTGATAGCGCCGACGGTTGCCATAAACTGGTTGAACGCCGTACCCATAGCTCGAGAATGTTACAGCGGGTAACTAATTACAATGTATTAATACTTGTGTTAATGACTGTCCGAGATCGCCGCGGCGCAGCCGACGCTGGCAAAATGCCATTTCGGTTCGCCATATCTGTTGCCGCTCGTGTAAAATCGCCAGTTAACTGATCAGACAGCGGCTGCAGCGCGCCTGCGCCACTGTTGTCTCACCACCAAACAGGGGCGGCTGTCGCCACAGACATGGCCATTATTGCACTGGGTATCAACCACAAAACTGCCGCTGTCGAGCTGCGCAGTCAGGTCGCCTTCGCCCCAGAGCGCGTCGAAGCGGAGCTGCACTCGGCGCGCCAAGCGTTGGGCTTAAGCGAAGTGGCGCTGCTGTCGACCTGTAACCGCACCGAACTCTACCTGCACGGCGAGGTTGACGACCAGGCTATTTTAGCTTGGCTGGCGGCCAGTCGCGGCGTCGCCGTGGCGGAGCTGGGTAGTTGTTATTACAGTTACCGCGATCAAGAGGCGGTGCGCCACCTGATGGCGGTGGCCAGCGGTTTGGATTCGCTGGTGTTGGGCGAGCCGCAGATACTCGGTCAGATTAAGTCGGCCTACGCCGTCGGCTGTCAGGCTGGGACGCTTGCCAGTGAGCTGCACAGCGCCTTCCAACTCGCTTTTAGCACAGCTAAAACGGTCCGCTCACAGACCGCCATCGGCCAGAATCCGGTCTCTGTCGCTTATGCCGCGGTGGCGCTGGCACAGCAGATCTTTGCCGATATGAGCAGCGCCCGGGCGCTGCTGATCGGCGCCGGCGAGACCATTGAACTGGTCGCTCGCCACCTCGCTGAGCGCGGCGTCGGCAAAATTACCGTGGCCAACCGCACCTTGCAGCGAGCGACAGAGTTGGCCGGCAAATTTAACGCCGAGGCGGTGCTGCTGGCCGATATTCCCGAGCAGTTGGCCGCCGCCGATATTGTTATCTCCTCGACCGCCAGTCAGCTGCCTATTTTGGGTAAAGGGGCGGTTGAGTCGGCACTAAAAAGACGCCGCCGCAAGCCAATTTTTATGCTCGATATCGCCGTGCCGCGCGACATTGAACCTCAGGTTGGCGAGCTCGATGATGTCTATTTGTACACCGTAGACGACCTCGAAGAGGTCATTGAAGACAACCTGCGCGCCCGCCAAGATGCCGCCAAGGCGGCCAGAGAAATTGTCGAGATAGAGGCCGAGCGGTGGTTTCGCCAGCGCCGCTCGCTGGCGGCGGTCGATACCATTAGAGCTTACCGCAGCGCTGTCGACGCCCTGCGCTGCGAAGAGTTGGCGCGCGCGCAAGCGGCGCTGGAGCGCGGCGTGCCGGCGGCCGAGGTGGTCGATGCCTTGGCGCGCGGCTTGAGCAACAAGATTATGCACGCGCCGACCATTGCACTGCGTCAAGCCAGCGAGGCGGGGCGCGAAGATCTGCTGGCACTGGCGCAGCAGCTGTTTGACCTCAATTGAGAATGACTTACCGCAGCCACTGCGCCGGGACCCCAAAATGAAAGCCTCGATCCACAGCAAGCTCGAACATTTAAGCGAACGTCACAGTGAAGTCTCGGCACTGTTGAGCGAAGCTGAGGTGATTGCCGACCAAAATCAGTTCCGCGCGCTCTCCCAGGAGTACGCCGAGCTGGAGCCGGTGGTCGCCAACTTTCGTGCCTGGCAGCGCGCCGAGGCCGATATTGCCGCGGCGCAAGAGCTGCTCGCCGAGAGCGATGCCGAACTGCGCGAAATGGCTGCCGAGGAGCTCGACAGCGCCCAGACCGCGCGCGCAGAGTTAGAGCTGGAGCTGCAGCGACTGCTGCTGCCGCGCGATCCGCGCGACGGTAAAAATGTCTTTTTGGAGGTGCGTGCCGGTACCGGTGGCGACGAGGCGGCGATCTTTGCCGGCGACCTGTTCCGCATGTACAGCCGCTACGCTGAAAAACGCCGTTGGCAGATAGAAATTATCAGCGAAAACGGCGGTGAGCACGGCGGCTATAAAGAGATTATCACTCGCGTCAGCGGCGTCGGCGTCTACTCGCAGCTCAAGTTTGAGTCGGGCGCGCACCGCGTGCAGCGGGTGCCGGAGACCGAGTCGCAGGGGCGGGTGCACACCTCGGCCTGTACGGTGGCGGTGATGGCTGAGCCGGACGAGAGCGATGCCATCGAAATCAACAAGGCCGACTTGCGTGTCGACACCTACCGCGCCTCTGGCGCCGGCGGTCAGCACGTCAATAAAACCGATTCGGCGATCCGCCTCACCCACCTGCCGACCGGCATGGTGGTGGAGTGCCAAGAGGAACGCTCTCAGCACAAAAATCGCGCCAAGGCGATGGCGCTGCTGCAGGCGCGGTTAAATAGCGCTCAGGATGAGCTCAATGCTCGCGAGCAGGCCCAAGAGCGGCGATCGCTGGTCGGCTCTGGCGACCGCTCCGAGCGTATTCGCACCTACAACTACCCACAAGGACGGGTCACCGACCACCGCATCAATTTGACGCTATACAAATTGGCCGAGGTGATGGAGGGGGCGCTCAACGAGATTATTGATCCACTGGTGCAGGAGCACCAAGCGGAACAGCTGGCGGCGCTGAGCGGAGATTGATGGCGGTCAACTCGATTGGCGCGCAGCTGGCCGCGGCGCAGCTGCCCGGCGACAGCGCCGCGCTCGATGCGCAGATTCTGCTCGCCGAGCTACTGCAGGTCAGTCGCACCTATTTGGCAACCTGGCCCGAGCGCGAGCTGACTGCGGTGCAGGTGGCGCACTACCAGCGGTGGCTGGCGCGCCGGCGCAGCGGCGAGCCGGTCGCTTATATCGTTGGCCACCAGGGGTTCTGGTCGCTGCAGCTGGCCTGTGCGCCGAGCACTTTAATCCCGCGTCCGGAAACCGAGCTGGTAGTTGAGCAGGCGCTCGAGTTGGCGCTCGAGCCTACTGCCGCTGTGCTCGACTTGGGCTGTGGCACCGGCGCCATTGCTCTGGCGCTGGCCAGTGAGCGACAGCGCTGGCAGATCGTCGCCGTGGAGCGCGACGCCGCCGCGGTGCAGCTGGCCGAGCGCAACCGCCGCCACTGCGCGACCGGCTGCGTGCAGGTGGTGCAGAGTGACTGGTTTGCCGCGCTCGGCGAGCGCCGCTTTGACTTGATAGTCAGTAACCCACCTTACATAGAGGCAGGTGACAACCATTTAGCAGAGGGTGATGTGGCCTTTGAGCCGCGCTCAGCACTGGTCGCCGGTGCTGACGGATTGGCCGACTTGCGCCATATTATTCGCTGCGCACCGCAGCATCTGCAGCGCGGCGGCTGGCTGCTGGTAGAGCACGGCTACAACCAAGCGGCGGCGGTAGCGGGGCTGTTTGAGGCGGCCGGGTTTGCCGCGGTGAGTGGCCGCCGCGACCTCAACGGTGTGCCGCGCACCACTATTGGGCGCTGGCAATAAACCGTTTGGAGAGCAGGTTCCAGCGGCTCAACAGCAGCACACTGGCGATCACCACCGCGACAATCATGCCGACCCAAAAGCCATAGACGCCAATCGCACCGCCCCATAGGTCGGTGAGCCCCAGCGTATAGGAGATCGGGAAGGCGATCACCCAGAAGGCGATGATCTGCATCAGCAGCGGTATGCGGGTATCTTTGTAGCCGCGCAGTGCACCGCTGGCGGCAATCTGCAGGCAGTCAATGGCGCCCAGTAGCGCGGCAAACAGGAACAGATTGGCGGCGATGGCCTGGGTGGCGCGGTCGTCGCTAAACCAGCGCGGTATCTCCTCGTGCAGCGCTAATTTGGCCAGCGAAATGGTCGCCGCTAGCATCCATACTAGCTTGAAGCCAGTGATGGCGATCTGCCGGGCGCGCTTGGGCTGGCCGGCGCCGAGTGCGTGCGCGACCTTGATTGAGAGGGCGTGGGAGAGCCCCAGCGGCACCATAAAGGCCAGCGAATCGACATTTAAAGCGATGGCGTGAGCGCCGACCACGGCGGCGCCGAGGTGGGCGATAAACAGTGGAATCAGCGAAAAGAAACTGTACTCGACGGTGATGTACAGTGCGATCGGTATGCCGAGCTTGAGGGTGTCGCGAATAGTCGCCCAGCAGGGTGCCGCAAAGTCGCGGTAGAGTGCCAAATAGCGGAGCTTGGCGGAGAATTTGGCGTACGCCAGCATGGCGGTAAACAGAAACACCATCACCACCAGCGTGCCCCAGCCGGCGCCGGGGCCGCCCAGTGCCGGCACCCCGAGCCCGCCGTGAATGAACAGATAGTTGAGCGGAATATTGAGGCCAAAGGCGATGAAGTTGAACACCATCACCGGGCGCGGGTCGCCGAGCCCTTCGAAGGTGGTGCGCAGGGCAAAGAAGGTCGACAACATCACCGCCGTGAGCAGAAATGGGGTGAGATAGGCCTGGGTCTGCGCCGCCACCTCGCTGGTGATATCGAGCCGTGGCAGTAGCCAGATGCCGGCGCCGACCGTGGCGCTGGCGAGCAGTCCGAGCGGCAGCGAGATCCACAGCACCTGCTGAAACTGATGGCGCACCTGTTGATTTTGCGCGGCGCCGTAGAGATGGCCGATGATCGGGCTATTGCCGGTCATGATGCCGAGGATGATAAACACCGCGATCGACCACAAGCTGCCGCCAAGCTGCACCGCGGCGAGGGCATCGGTGCTGACCTGGCCGACCATATAAATATCGGTGACGGTCATGCCGATCACGGCGATCTGCCCGGCTGCGATCGGTGCGGCGAGGCGCAATAAATCCGCCGAGGAACGGCGGAAGCTGCGCAAAGAGGCGTCGTCTGCAATCATGTCAGGTACTTGGTGGCGGGGGGTGCGGGCACAAGCGATTGGTCGCCATTGTCGACCATCTCTACAGTGAAATAAAGCGGCGCCGCAGGTCGGTCTGGCGGTTGCTCAAAAAATCGCCAGTTGGGCGCGAAACGACAGGGTTTTTCTGCTATAGTGGCACGCAAATTTTTTGGCAGCCGCGATCAACTGCTCCGCTCGGTCAACCGCGCTCAGCGTGTGGCCACTTTTAACTCTAACTTGTGAATCTGTTTTGACTGACTCTACCCCCTCCTCTGCACCCGCTACACATTCTACTCAATCAACGCACAGCGAAGGCAACCAGCGCCGTCGCCGTTCGCGCGGACGTCGTCGCAGCGGTAGCGACAACCGCTCCAGTAGCGGTTGGAGTTTAGACCAGTTTGTGGTGCCGGAGCAGCCGGGCAAGTTGCGCTTCCACGACTTCTCTCTGCCCGACAGCCTCATGCGGGGTATTCAGGCGACCGGTTTTGAGTACTGCACGCCGATTCAGGCCGCTTCGCTGCCGCACACACTGCACGGCCACGACATCGTCGGCAAGGCACAGACCGGCACCGGCAAGACCGCTGCGTTTCTGCTGAGCATTATTACCGACCTGATCAACCACAAAGTCGACGAGCCGCGCTATGCCGGTGAGGCGCGTTCACTGATACTTGCGCCGACGCGCGAATTGGCAGTACAGATCGCCGACGACGCCGAAAAGCTGGTCAAGTTCACTGACCTCAAGGTGCACTGCCTGGTCGGGGGTATGGACTACCAGAAACAGCTGCGCAAGGTCCAGGCCGAGCACGCCGACATTGTCGTCGGCACGCCCGGGCGGTTGATCGACTTTGCCACCAACCGCGACCTCTACCTCGATCAGGTAGAAGCGCTGGTGATCGATGAAGCCGACCGCATGCTCGACATGGGCTTTATTCCACAAGTGCGACGGCTGGTGCGGATGACCCCCAAGCGCGAAGACCGCCAGACCATGTTGTTCTCAGCGACCTTTACCAGCGACGTGTTGCGCCTCGCTGAGCAGTGGACCGACAAGCCGGCCAAGGTCGAGATGCAGGCTGAACGTGTGGCCACCGACAGCGTGGAGCAAAAAGTCTATATCACCACTGCCGAGGAGAAGTACACGCTGTTGCAAAACATCCTCTCCGGCGACGATGTCGACAGCGTCATGGTTTTTGCCAACCGCCGCGATATCTGCCGGCGGCTCCACGAGCGGCTGGTCAAGCAGGGGTTCCGGGTCGGCATTCTCTCCGGTGACATCCCCCAGAATAAACGCTCGCGCACCCTGGAAGAGTTCAAGGCCGGGCGTGTCAAGGTGATGGTTGCCACCGATGTCGCCGGTCGCGGTATTCATGTCAACGGCGTCAGCCATGTGGTCAATTTTACTCTGCCCGAAGAGCCGGAAGACTACGTGCACCGCATCGGCCGCACCGGCCGCGCCGGCAAAACGGGCACCTCGATCAGCTTTGCCTGCGAAGACGATGCGGTGCTGCTGGAGCCGATCGAGGCGCTGTTGGCGATGAAGCTGCCCTGTACCATGCCGGAGCCAGAGCTGTTGGTGGCGCCCACCAACCGCTCGCGCAGCCGTAAAGGCAGCCATCCCGACAGCGACAACAGCGCAGCCGCGCCACAGCCGTCGCCTGAAGCCCAGTCGCAGCCCTCAGCCAGTGACAGCCCAGAAGCAGCGCCGGCCGCCACCTCAGCCTAGTTTGCCGAAGCGTCACTGCGCGTTGTAGCGGCGGCACCAATACAGCGCTGCGCTGGCGGTAGTCAGCGGTAACAACAGTAAGTTGACAACCGGCAGGCCGGCACACAACAGTGCTACAGCACCAAATCCCAGCGTGGTCAGGCGCTGTTGCCTAGCCCGTTCGCGCAGGCTGGCAAAGCTGTCACCGTCGGCGTCGGCGGCATAGTCGAGATACTGCAGAGCGGCAGCCCAGCACATCCACAGCAGCAGCAACAGCGGTGCTGCCACGCCCACCACCGGCAATAGCGCCAGTAGTGAGGTGGCCACCACCACCGCCACGCTGCGTCCGAGCAGATAAACCAGTTTGCCGAGCTCGCGCCACAGTGTGTTGGCGAGAAAGACTACCCAGCTGCGCTGGCTGCTCTGCCTGCGGCGCTCGGCGGTCACCACCCGCTCAGCTAAGGTGGCGTAAAACGGTGCGCCGACCAGCTGCGCCAACGCCGTGAAGCTAAAGGCATAGAGCGTGCCGGCAAAAATCCAAAACAGTAGCCAAGCCGCGCTCATCAGCCAGTCGCTGACATTGGCCAACCAGTCGCTTGGCAGCAGCCCGCCCGAGCTGCTGTGCAGCGTCAAGGTGATCTGGGTGGTGGCATTGAGGATAAGCTGCGCCAGCCACTGCCAGGCAAAGTAACTGAGGGTGCCAAAAAGGGCGATATTGACCAGCGCCGGCGCCACTACCAGCCAGCGCCAGCCCGGGGTCGCCAACCGCTGCAGGGCACTCTGCCACAGCCTCCAGTGGTCTCTGGCGTTCACAGCGACAGCTCTGGCGCAAACAGCTCGCGGGTGAGGTTGCGCGCTGTTGATTCGCCAGCGACAACATTGTCTTCAATGCGAATGCCGCCACAGGGCAGCAACTGCTCGATAAGCGGCCAATTGAGCAGAGCGCGCTGCGCGCGGTTGAGCTGTTGTAGCCGCTGCTCAATAAAGTAGATGCCGGGTTCGATGGTCACCAGCATATTGCGCTCGAGCAGCCGCGTGCAGCGCAACATTGGATTGCTGGCCGGCGGCGGGCGTTGACCGCCGCGGCTGTCGCACAGCAAACCGCCGCGATCGTGTACCTGTACACCGAGCAGATGGCCGACACCGTGGGGAAAAAACGTCGCAACGAGCCCCTGCTGCAAAGCTTCGCTGGCGCTGACATTGACCACACCGCTGTTGCAGAGCAGCTCGGCCACTGCCTGGTCGGCGGCGCGCTGCAGGTCGACAAAATCAACGCCGCTGACCACCCGCGCGGCCAGTTGCTGCTGGGCGCGGTCGAGGCCATCGCGCAGAGCGGTAAATTCGCTAGTGGCGGCGCGGCCCAGATAGGTACGGGTGATATCGCAGCCGTAGCCGTGGTGGCTGGCACCTGCATCCAACAGCAGCGTGCGCTGGCGCTCGGCTGCGGTTGCTCGCACGGTGTGGTGCAGCACCGCGGCGTGTTGGTCGGTGGCGACAATGGCGTCGTAAGGGAGCTCCGCCTCACTCTGCCCACAGTTGTAGAGATACTCGGCGTAGATTTCGCGCTCGCTGCCGCCGCCTGCAAATGCGCGCCGCGCGGCGCTGTGAGCGCGCGCCGCGGCAGCGGTGGCGTGCAGCGTCTGGGCGATGGCGTAGTCGCTTTTGATGGCGCGGTAGTAATCGAGACTGTTAAGCAGTGCGCTGGGGTTGTGGACGATACTGTCGCCCTGCAACAGCGGTTGGGCGCTGATCAAGGCCACTCTGCCGCGCGGCAGCAGCGCGGCAAGATCGCTGTGGCTGCGGTAGCTGAGGCACTGAAAATACTCCGCCTGCGCCGGCAGCGGCGGCTCGCTGTGCCAGATATCGTCGCGCTGTTGGCGCAGCAGCCGCGGCCGCTCGCCGGGCGTGATCAGCAGCTGGCAGTGCGGGTGCTGGGTGAGTGGGATCAGCTCGACGAGGTAGGGGTTGGCGCGAAATGGGTAGCGGGTATCGCAGGCAAAGCGCTGCAGCGGCGCGCCGTTGTCCAGCCACAAGTGGTCGCACTGACAAGCGGCCAGCGCGGCAGTGATGCGCTCGAGTTGTTGCTGCAGGTGGTCGCGGTAGAGGTCGCGCTGCTCGGCCATCTAGCGGCCGCGCATAATGCGTTGTTTTTGCCGCTCCCAGTCGCGCTCTTTGGCATCTTGGCGCTTGTCGCGGTCATCTTTGCCTTTTGCCAGGGCGATTTCGGCCTTGATCAGGTGTGCCTTCCAGTAGAGCGCCATGCAGATTGCGGTGTGCCCCTTCTGGCCGACCGCCACCTCCATATCGTCGAGCTCTTTGCGGTTGAGCAGCAGCTTGCGGGTGCGAGTGGGTTCGGCCACGTAGTGGGTCGAAACGCTCGGCAGCGGTGAGATATTGCAGCCGATCAGCCACGCCTCACCGTTGCGCACATGAACATAGCTGTCGGTGAGGTTGACGCGACCCTCGCGCAGCGCCTTGACCTCCCAGCCCATTAGCGCCACACCCGCTTCATAGCGCTGCTCAACGAAGTACTCGTGGCGGGCGCGGCGGTTCTCGATAATCTGGCCGGGACTGGCCTTGTGCTTCTTTTTACTCATGACGGCGATTATACGCGCCCGTCGTGAGGATGGCGCAAATATCTCTCAACTCTGGGCCATTACACTGACGGTTAGAAGTAGATGTGTAGCACCGTGCTGACAAAAACAGCGAACAGTACAGCCGGGATCACAGTGCCCAGCGCAAAGTTCATGTAACGCTGCAGCAGCGAGCCCTGGTAGCGGTCATCGCCGATCACCAGCTCGGCGCTCAGCCCGCTCATCTTCCAGCGGTAGGCGGCAAACAGGCAGACAGTGAAGCCGACCAGCGGCAAGATGGTCTCGTAGAAGAGATCGTAAATCAGATCGAAGAACGACTTGTCGACACCGCCGTAGTGGCTGAACTGGGTCAGCGCATCAGCCATACCAAACGACATGGTCGCTGGGATAGTAAACAGTGCAAGCAGCGCCGCCTGCAGGCAGACAGCGCGCTTGCGGGAGAGTTTGAACTCGTCGATAAAGTAGGCGATGGGAATCTCTATGATCGACACCAGTGACGTTAGCGCGGCGAAGAATACCAACATAAAAAAAGCGATAGCGACGACAGTGGCGCCGAGATAACCCACGGTGGCCTGCATCGACAGGAAGATCTTCGGCAAAAAAGAGAAAATCAGCCCGACGCTGCTGGTCGACAGATCATCGGTATTAGTATTTGGGTCGAAAGCGAAGATTGCCGGCAGAATCAGCAGTCCGGCAAAAAAGGCGATGCTGGTATCCATCAGCGCCACCATCCGCGCCGAGCTGGGAATGCTGTCTTGGCGACTAAAGTAGGAGCCGTAGGTGATCAAAATTCCCATGCCCAGTGACAGCGAAAAAAACGCCTGACTGAGCGCGCCATTGACGGTGGCAAGGGTCATTTTGCCAAAGTCCGGCACCAGGTAGTAGGCGATGCCGGCGGTAGCGCCATCGAGGGTCAGCACAAATGCGGTCAGCGCCACTAACATCACCGCTAGCGTCGGCATCAGTACCCGCGCCAGTCGTTCAATGCCGCCTTTGACGCCGCCGGCGAGAATAAGGAATACCCCGGTCAGGAGCAGCAGGGCATAGCCAAACAGCGAGGGTGCCGCCACTATCTCATTAAAGGTCCCCTCTACTGCCAGCCGCTCTAGGCCGCCGCCGGCCAGCTCCTTTAGATAGACCACCAGCCACACTGTGATGACACTGTAGAGCACCGCAATCATGAACGGGGTGATAATCGCCAACAGACCGGTCAGCCGCCAGCGCCGTTGACCACCCGAGATCATGCCAAAGGCGCCGACCGGGTTGCGTTTGCTGCGCCGGCCCATGGCGATCTCGGCGAGCATTACCGGGTAGCAGATAAAGGCGACAAACAGCAGGTAGATAATGAGAAATGCCGCGCCGCCGTTTTTTGACGCCATCACCGGAAAGGCGACCAGATTGCCAAGACCGACTGCGGAGCCTGCAGCGGCGAGAATAAAGCCAATTTTGGAGCTGAACTGACCGCGCGCTGTTGCCATGTGGATGCCTGTCTATGTTGCTGCGAGATGGTTGTCAGCGCTGTTGCCGCTACTGTTGAGCCACCAATGAGTGTTTAAATGTTACCAGCCGCGCTGGGTCGCTACAACGCAATGCTGAAGAATCGCCTGCTTAACTGCTATACTTTGCCGATGTTAAATTACCCGACAGCTATTGCCCCGCCGTGCGCCGTCGCCTCGCTGCGCGGGGTGTGGTGATGGCCGTCACCCGTGTCGCGCGTTCGGCGCTGGTGGCCCACTCGGCCGAACAGATGTTTTTGTTGGTCAACGATGTCCGCCGCTATCCCGAGTTTGTCTCCGGTTGTGTCGCCACCGAAGTGCTCGAAGAGCAGCCGCAACTGCTGGTGGCAACCTTGCAGCTTAAGCAGGCCGGCATCGGTCTGACGTTGACCACGCGCAACCGTCTCGAGCCGCCCAGCGCCATGCACTTGACCCTTGAGCAGGGGCCTTTCCAGCGGTTGAGTGGCAGTTGGCAGTTTCAACCATTGGGGGCGGCGGCCTGCAAAGTATCGCTGGCGCTGGAGTTTGAGTTGGCGGGGTCGCTGGCCAGTTTTGCTGCCGGCAAACTGTTGGCGAGCGTGGCCAACAGTTTAGTGGATGGCTTTGCCCGTCGCGCCGACCAGCTTTATCGGCAATAACCTGGCGACCGGCCGCGGCGGCGCCTGAACAAGAGAGAAAAGCATGAATCAAGCGAGCGCTGAGGGCGCTGAACAGATCCCCGTCGAGGTGGCTTTTGCGCTGCCAGAGCGCCAGCAGCTGATCGCGCTGCAGGTGCCGGTCGGTACTACCGCGTTGCAGGCGGTGCAGCTTAGCGGTATCTGTAGTCAGTTTGAACAGCTGGCAGTGCTGCCGCCCGAGCAGTTGGCGTTAGGTATCTTTTCGCAACCGCTGGGAGCCAAGGGGCTGCCAGCGGCAGCAGACTATCAATTGGCGGCTCACGACCGCGTGGAGATCTACCGGCCGCTGATCGCCGACCCCAAGCAGGTGCGCAAGCAGCGCGCGGAGCGCGCGCGCAGTTCTAGTTAGTTGGCGTTGGGCTGGAAGTCGCCGCTGATCTCGATGAGTTTATCACTGTCGTCAAAGCGCACCGTCAGCTGCTCTTGAGTGATGTTGCCGCGGCTATCTTTGCGGCTGTAGTAGTAGTCCCAGCGGCCTTGGTCGAAGCTGTCGGCAATCAATGGCGTGCCGAGTAGATAGCGCACCTGCGCTTTGCTCATGCCGGGCAGCAGCTGGTCGACCTTGTTTTGATCGATAATATTGCCCTGTTGAATGGTGACATCGTGGACACTCAACGACGGCAGCCAGCTGCAGCTCGCAGTGAGCAGTACAACGGTGAGGACTGCGATGGCGCGCAGCGGTGTGGCGGTGTGGCGAGTGAATGTTGTCAACATAAGGGGTTTCCGTAGCTCAATCGAGAGTGGATAATAACCAAAGCGAAAAGGGTAGAGAAGGAAAAACTATGCCGTCCGAAGACACAGAGCTGAAAAAAGCCGGTTTGCGCGTCACCCTGCCGCGATTAAAAATATTGCAAATTCTCGAGGCCGGGATAGAAGATCACCTCAGCGCCGAGGACATTTACCAACAACTGCGCGACAGCGGTGATGATGTGGGTATCGCCACGGTCTACCGAGTGCTGACCCAATTTGAGGCGGCGGGCATTATCATCCGCCACAACTTTGCCAACGGTGCCGCTGTTTATGAGTTAGACCGCGGCGGCCACCACGACCACATGGTCTGCACCGACAGCGGTGCAGTGACCGAATTCCACAGCGACGAGATAGAGCAGCTGCAGGAGCAGATTGCCGCCGACCACGGCTACCAGCTGGTCGGTCACAATCTGGTGTTGTACGTTAAACCGCTGAAGTAGCGCTTTAGCCGTCCAGCGCTTGCTCGATGGCGGCGCTCAGTTTGGCCGGCTTGGTCAGCGGCGCAAAACGCTCTAGCACCTGGCCGTCGCGGCCGATCAGAAACTTGGTGAAATTCCACTTGATATTGCTGCCGAGCAGCCCGCCGCGCTCAGACTTGAGCCATTGATAGAGCGGGTGAGCGGCGTCGCCATTGACTGCCAACTTGCCCATCACCGGGAAGCTGAGGCCATAGTTGACCTGGCAGAAATTCTGAATCTCTTCGTTGCTGCCCGGCTCTTGGCCGCCGAATTGGTTGCAGGGCAGCGCTAATATCGTCAAACCGCGCTGGTGGTACTGGTCGTGCAGCTCCTGTAGGCCGGCGTATTGCGGGGTAAAGCCACACTTGCTGGCGGTGTTGACGATCAGCAGCACGCGACCGCGATAGGCCTCCAGCGGTTGCGGCTGGCCGGCGGCGGTGTCGATGGTAAATTGGTAGATATCACTCATATTCACTCTCCTCGGTGGGGCGGGTCAGTCGAAACAGTGCTTGGCAGCGGGAAACTGGCCGCTGCGCACCGCTTGGCCGTACCCTTGTAACGCCGCGACAATCGAGCCGTGAGCGGCTAAAAAGTCTTCAGAAAAACTTGGCAAACGAGCGGAGATACCGAGCATATCGTGCAGCACCAGTACCTGCGCGTCGGTGTCGGGGCCGGCGCCAATGCCGATCAGTGGAATCTGCAGTGCTGCGCGCAGTTCGCCGCCGAGTCGGCTGGGAATACATTCCACCAGCATCATATCGGCGCCAGCCTGTTCGAGTGCGCTGGCGTCCTTGAGCAGCTGGGCGGCACCGCTGCTGTCGCGTCCCTGCACTTTGTAACCACCAAGTTTATGCACCGTTTGCGGCGTCAGGCCGATATGGCCGCACACCGGTATACCGCGCTGTGTGAGCGCGTAGACCGTTTCGGCGAGCCACTCGCCACCCTCTATTTTTACCATCTGCGCGCCGGCCTGCATCAGCGCCGCGGCATTGTGCAGCGCATCATCAACGCTGGCGTAGGACATAAACGGCATATCGCTGATTAACAGCGCGCGACTGTTGCCGCGCTTGACCGCCGCGGTGTGATAGACCATGTCGGCGACGGTCACCGGCAGGGTCGAGTCGCGGCCTTGAATGACGTTACCGAGCGAATCGCCGACCAGTACAACCTCGATTTCAGCTTGCTCGAGCAGCCGCGCAAAGGTGTAATCGTAGGCAGTGAGTACCGCGAACTTCTCGCCGCGCGCACGTTTTTCCAGCAATACTGGCAGAGTTATCTTTTGCATGGTGGACTCTCTTGGCACAACTGGGCGCCACAGTAAGCGCTTTTAGCGGCGCTGACAAGCGGCTACGGTAACGGTGCCGGGTTGTAGTAGTGGCGGCCGCTGGTGTGGCTGAGTAAGTAGTTGAGTAGATTGTGGTAGTCGCCGTCACCCTCGGCGAGATTGATCTGCTCGGCGTTGACGATCAGTAGTGGGGTGGCGTCGTAGTAGTAAAAAAATTGGGTATAGGCGTCGTTGAGCTCAGCGATATAACTGCGTTCAATCGGTCGCTCGAGCGCCAGTCCGCGACGGTTGATGCGCTCCATTAAGGTGTCGGTGGAGGCTTGCAGGTAGACCACTAGGTCGGGTTTTGGCAGTGTTTCAATGACCTTTGCATAAACCGTTTGGTAGAGCTGCAGCTCGTCGCTGGCCAGCGTTAGCTGTGCAAACAGTGGATCTTTGTCGATGAGAAAATCGGCGATGCGCACCTGCTCAAAAATATCGCCCTGGCGCAGTGCTTGAAGCTTTTTTACCCGATCGAAGAGAAAGTGCAGTTGCGTCGGAAGCGCGTGCTGTTGAGGATTTTGATAAAAGCGCTCGAGAAACGGGTTCTGTTCGGCCTCCTCGAGCAGTGTCTGGTAGTTAAAGCTGGCGGCGAGTCGGTGGGTGAGGGTGGTTTTGCCGACACCGATCGGCCCCTCGACAGCGATAAAAGCGGGCGGTTTAACGGCGCCCTGCACCGTAGTATCAGCGGCGGGGGCGATTACTGCAGTGCTGGAGGCGGTCATGGCATCGGCGTTCGCAGAGTTGTCAGCACTACCGCGAGGGTGGCTAGCTGACGGTTGACAAGAGTTTTAGATTACCTTGCTGCAGCAGCTTTGCCAACTGCTCAGCGACACTGCTGCCATCGGCAAAGCGCAGCTGTGGAGCAATTTCGGCGAGTGGTTGCAACACAAACAGCCGCTCACAGATGCGCGGGTGGGGCAGCTGTAGACGCTCGCTGCGAAGCTGTAGCTGGTCGTAAAAGAGCAGATCTAAATCTAAGGTGCGCGCCCCCCAGCGCACGCTGCGCTCTCGGCCTTGACGGTTTTCTATGGCCTGTAAGGCGTCGAGCAGTTGCAGCGGTGCCAGAGTGGTGGCGATGGCGGCCACAGCATTTTGATAGTCGGGCTGCTCGCCGGGGCCGATGGCGGCGCTGCAGTAGTAGCTGGAGAGCGCTACTAACTCAATTTGGTCGGCGCTGCGCAGAGTGGCTACGGCGCGGTCGAGTTGCGCCCCAGGCTGGGCCAGGTTACTGCCTAAACCGATATAACAGCGGGCTGCCACGGCGGGCGATCAACCCTGATCGGCGCGCTTAGAGGGCGCAGGTCGCTTGCGTCGGCGACGTTTGCGTGGCCCACCGGCGCCGAGTAGATTGACCATTTGGCGACGCTGGTCGCTGTCGCACTGTTGGTAGCGGGTCCACCACTCGCCGAGTCCATCGAGTGCCTCGCCACTGTGCTCGCGCAGCAGCAGGAAGTCGTAGCCAGCGCGGAATCGCGGGTTTTCGACGAGGCGCTCGGCGCGACTGCCAAAGCGCTGCGGCAGACGCCACTGTAGCTCCCAAATTTCACGCATCGGCTGGCTAAAGCGACGCGGGATAGAGGTGCGCGCCAGCTGTTTCGCTAACACTTTGTTGGCTGCCTCATCGACGGCGATGGCGGTGCTGAGCCCGCTGCGCTCCAACTTGGCCGCCGCGGCGGCCACTTGCGGCCACAGCAGTGCCGCCCAGATAAAGGCGGGGGTGATGCTTTTGCCTTCGGCGAGGCGCTGGTCGGTATTGGCAAAAGCCAGCGCGTAGAGCTCGTCGGCAGTGGCGAGATTGTCGGCATGGGTGATGCCGGGCACCAGCTCAGCCATCAGACGGTGGTCGCGAAGCAGTTGGTAAGTCGCCAGACCATCGCCGCTGAGAAAAAGTTTTAACGATTCATCAAACAGTCGCGAAGAGGAGATCTGTCCCAGCATCGGCGCCAACTTGGCGATCGGCGCCGCGGTCTTTTTCTCGATGGCAAAGCCGAGCTTGGCGGCAAAGCGCACCGCCCGCAACATTCGCACCGGGTCCTCGCGGTAGCGGGTGGCCGGCTGACCAATCATGCGCAGTGTTTGACGCTTAATATCGGCCAAGCCATCGACGTAATCGTAGAGGGTGTCGCTACTGGGGTCGTAGTAGAGAGCGTTGACGGTGAAGTCGCGGCGCAACGCATCCTCTTCCATGCTGCCAAACACATTGTCGCGGGTCAGCACGCCGCTGTCGGTCTGTTTTAGATGGCGGCTGGCACTGCTCTGCTCGGGGTCGGCCGGTGCGCGAAAAGTAGTGATTTCGATGATCTCGCGACCAAACTGGGCGTGGACGATCTGAAAGCGGCGGCCGATGACGCGAGCGCGGCGAAACAGCGGTTTTACCTCCCAAGGGGCGGCATTGGTGGCGACATCAAAGTCCTTCGGCTTCAAACCCAGCAGCAGATCGCGGACACAACCGCCGACCACATAGGCTTCAAAGCCGGCTTTTTGCAGTGTTTTAACCACTTCGCGGGCGTTGCTGTCGATCATCTCGGGGGAGATCGCGGCGCTGGGTTGGCGTCGCGATTTTTCGGCGCCAAGAAAACGGGTGATAAATTTCAGCATGCGGTGAGCCGGTGGTGATAGCGCGGCGGCGCTGGGATCCTTTGTCACAGCAGCCACTGGGGATAACTGCCAAATCGATTTGGGCCGCAGTGTAACAGAGCGAGAGCCTCGGGGGGAGGGCTGGCAGTGGCGCATTAAAAAAGGGGAGCAGTAGCTGCTCCCCTTCGAGTTGTTGAGTCTGGCGACCAGCTCTGCGGCGGTTATGCCAAACCGGATCCATCCAATTATTGTTATTGAGTTGTTATTATTTATTGTTATTGGCTGTTGTTATTGTTCACTTGTGAAGCCTTCCCGCTTCGACAGCTACTTTACCCAGAGAGAGGGCGGTTGCAACTAAAAACCGCCCTTGGCGGTGACAAACTGACCCATCGCTGCGCGGTGGCAGCGATATGTTACTTTTCGAAACAACACCGCGCTAATGGCCAACTCACAGAGCCCGGCAGGGGGCGGCTCAGGGGCTCTCGGGTCGCTTGAGATTGAGCTTTTGACGGCGCTCCCAGAGACTCTTGCGACTAATGCCCAGCGCTTTGGCCAGTTCGGTCTCGCTCATGCTGGCCTGGTTGGCACGGACAAATTGGCAGAAATACTCCTCTAGCGACAGTGACAGCAACGGTTCTGGCGGTGCTGCGTCGCTGCCTTGGTCTGGCAGTGACGCCAGCTCGCGCAGTTGTATTGGCAGTTGCTCGCACTCTAATTGCTCCATCTCTGGATCTGCGGCCAGACACTGCTCGAGAAGGTTGCGCAGCTCGCGGATATTGCCGGGCCAGCGGTAGAGCGACAGCGCCCTGAGTGCATCGGCGCTGATGGTCAGCTCGCGGCCACTGAGCTGGCGCAGTAAAAAATGGCCAATAGCAGCGATATCCTCACGGCGCTCGCGCAGTGCTGGTATGGTCAGCCGCCGCGCGCCGAGACGGAACAACAGCGCCGGGCTGAGATCGCTGAGCGCCTCCACCGGTCGGTCAGTGAGTGCGATAAGACGCAGCTGCTGGCGATCGAGACTGCGCAGCAACTGCTCCTGAAGGCCGGTTTTAAGCTCGCCAACATGGTCGAGTAGCAGGGAGCTCTGTGCGTCGACGTGGCTGAGCAGCGTCTCCAGCTGCGCGTCGTCGTCGCTGGCGCAATTGAAACGCAGCAGTTGTTGGGCGCCAGAGAGTTTGTGCAACAGACGCGCCGCCAGTGATTTACCGCAACCCGACTCCCCGCAGATTAAAATCGGTTTGGTCGCCTCGCTGAGACTAGTAATATCGGCGCGCAGCTGCTGGGCGGCGGCGCTGTCACCGATGATTTTTAACTGGGTGATCTTCGGGGAGAGCACGCGGCGGTGGCTCAGTGCCCGCGACACCGCGGCGAGCATGTCACTCTGCTCGAAGGGCTTGCTGATGTAGTCAATGGCGCCGTGGCGCATCAACTCCACCGCTGAGCGCAGGCTGGCATAACTGGTCATGATCAGCACCGGCAGTGCCGGGCGGTATTGCAGCAGGTCACTGCCTGGTTCGCCGGGCAGCCGCAAGTCGCTAATGATCAGGTCGTATTGGCTCAACTCACCCAGTTCTGCGGCGGCCTTCAGGCTGGCTGCTGCCGAGACTTGGTAACCCTGGCGCTGCAGTAACTTGCAGAGCGACTC
Organism: Gammaproteobacteria bacterium LSUCC0057; assembly: GCA_004535795.1. GTDB lineage: Bacteria > Pseudomonadota > Gammaproteobacteria > Pseudomonadales > Porticoccaceae > LSUCC0057. The sequence goes on along the minus strand of SPIA01000002.1, from coordinate 60,748 downwards.
ACGGGTGATCTGTTCGTCTTCAATAATCAGTAGATGACTCATAGCTCGCCTGCACTAGCCGATGGCAGAGTAAAGGTCAGCCGCGCGGTGGCACCGGCGCTGCCGACATTGTTAAACAGCGTAATATCGCCGCCGATATTGCCCATCAACTGATAGACCACCCAGAGCCCCAGTCCGGTGCCTTGGTCGGGGCTTTTACTGGTGACAAACGGTTCATAAACGCGGTGTAACAGCGCGTCGGGCACACCGCTGCCGGCATCGATGATGTCGAGTTGATAACAGTCTTCGAATACTCGGCCAGTGAGGGTGATAGTGGTATCGGCAGGCGAGGCCTGGTCGGCATTGCGCAGTAGATTGATCAGTACCTGCAGCAGTTGATGGCGGTCGGCCTCTACCGTCGCCTGTGGCGCAATCAGGTTGCGCACCTCGCGGCGGCGACCGCTGGCATCGAGCGGGCTGAGTCGTATCGCCTCATCGGCGAGCGCCGCTAAATTGATAACAGTGAGCGTTTCAGTGGCGCTGTCGCCGCGGCTGAAGCGGATTAATGACTGTACGATGGTGGTGATGCGCTGCGTCTGCTCGAGTAGCTGTGCCGTGGCGCGCTCCACTTCGGGCGAGGCAATATCGCTGCGCAAATCTTGCGCCAGCAGTGAAATATTGGTGACTGGATTGCCGATCTCATGGGCGACCCCAGCGGCAAAGCGGCCGATGGAAGCGAGTCGATCGCGGTCGATAGTCTGCTGTGTGAGGCGCACCGATTCGGTAACCTCTTCGACCACCAGCAGCTGCTCGCTGGCCTCCTCGCCGCCGTGGATGCTGCCCTGCGAGCGCTGCAAGTTGAACCAGCGCGGCTCACTGCTGCTCTGCAGCGGCTGGCTGCTGAGGGTCGGCTGGGCGCTAGCCAGCAGCTGCGCGACCAGATCGCGCCAGCTGCTGGGCAGTTTGCCATAGTGCGCGCCGATCACCTGATCGCGGCTGAGCCCGCTGAGCTCGGCCATTTTGCGGTTCCAGAGTAAAATCTCGCCGCCACTATCGACCGAAATAACACCGACCGGCAGCGCCTCGACCAGCTCGGCATGATGCACGCGAAGCCGGTTGAGTTCGCTGGCGATGCCGGTTAACTCACGGCTGTTAACCGCCAACATCGATTCGATGCGATTGAGGTCCTCGCCGCTGTCAGGACGTCGCTGAAAATGTTGTTCGGTGATCGGCAGAGCCTGCTCCATGAGCCTTGAGGCGGCGTAGTGGCCGATCCGCAGCGACAGTTCACGGGCCAGGCGGTCGCGCAGTTGGCGCAGTTTGGCCGGCCGCTGTTCACTGGCGCACAGCCCCAGTTGTTGCAGCGCCGCCTCGAGCTCCTCGTCGGCGGCGCTGCCCAGTACCCCCGCCAGCGCCTGGCGCATCTGCTCGACATTGTCGACATTTAAGTTAACTCGACCGGGTATATAGACATTGTCGACCATGCACAGATTGGCAAAAAAACGCTCCTCTGGGTTGCGACGGGTGACGATGGTGGTAAGTGCGCAACCGGTGAGGTTGGCCATGCTCGCCAGCAGCGCCCACAGCGGCCAGTGCTCCAGTGTCGCAGTGAGTGTGGCGCCGCTGGCAAATTGCAGCAGCGGCTGCTCGCCCGCCATCAGTGGCAACCACAAGCCGATCAGCCAGACCGCTAAACCTAACAGCAGACCGGTTAAAAAACCTTTGCGACCGAGCGCCGGCAGATAGCTGGCCGCGATCAAGCCAGGGACAAATTGCGCCAGCCCGACAAAGCTGACCAAGTAGTGGTCAGTGAGGCTGGCATTCACCGAAAGATTGGTAATGGCCAGCGCCAGCAGTGCGATGGCAATGGCAATATTGACTATGCGCCGCGATATCCAGCCATTGAGATTGTGGATCTGTGCGACATTGACGCTGGGCAACACCGCACTGTTGAGTAACATCCGCGCCAGAATAGCGCTGAGTGAGGCGCTGCACAGCAGCGCGGTAGCGATGATGGTCAGCGCCGCAGCGGCGGCTAACGGTGCACTACCCAGTGCCAGAGGCAGAGCAAACAGGTAGCTCTGCAGCGGCGCATCGAGCTTTAGTGCCAGACCACTCCACATGAGTGGCAGCGATGCGACGGTGATCAGTAGCAACAGCAGCGGGTAGCTCCAAGCCATCTGCCGCACCTGGGATGGCTTGATGCGATCGGACAGCGCCACCAAAAAATTAGCCGGTAAGACAATGCTGGCGGCTAGAAACAGCACAAATAGCGGGTAGGCGTCCTCAGTGCGGTGGATGACCTGCTGTTGACCGCTCGCCACCACCCACTCATTGAGTGCGGTCAAGCCGCCAAATTGCGGTATCGCCAAGGTTAGGCTGATCGCTGCAGTGACCAGCACCAGTGCCGCGCCACAGATCGCCATCAATGCCAGTCGCGCCGGTCGCCGCCGCCGCGGCAGCAGCAGCCAACAGGTGGTCGCAATCAGTAATACCAGCAAACTGGTGGTCAGCAGCGCATAGTCGCCGAGCAGCTGCGTCAGCAAATCGGTGATGAGGATGAACTGTCCCTGCAATAGCGGCAGTGAGGTCAGTGCAAGACCGGCGCTGGCCAGCAGGGAGACCGCGCGGCCGCGGTAGCGGAAAGTGAGAAAATCGACCGCGTTGGCAAACCGCACAACCCGCTGTAAACGACGAATCGGCTCCAGCAAGATCGGCGACAGGGCAAAAATAAAGGTAAAACCAAACAGTGCAATCACTGCCCCAAACCCGTAGCGACCGGCCATCTCTACCACGCCGCCACTGAGCAACACTCCGTGGCTGGTGACCAGTGTGAGTGGTAGCAGTGCGTTGAGCAGAGACGCGCGAGCGGCGCCGAGCAGCCACCACAGCAGTGTGCCGACAGCGCCGAGGGCGCCTGCGACATAGAGCCACAGTGACCAATCATTCGCTGTCATCACGGCCCCGGCGACTGTGGCGCTGTTGTAAATAGACGGCATAAATCAGCAGCGCCCAGATCACGAACGGGCGCCACCACTGGCCGTCGCTAGCGGTAGCCCACTGGAACGACAGCGGCAGTATCACCACGCAGAGAAGCAACAGACCACTGACAGTGCGGTAATTAAGCATAGCCCGCCCGATACCGCAGAGCGTGTTGCGATCGTAGTCGACGAGTTAACACGGTGGCGTACTCCTGTTGGCAGTTAGTGGCCGCAGTGGCGGCCAATGCGCCAGTGCCCACGCCAATATCGCCGCAGGCGGTTGCGCGGCCAGAGAGTGCGGTGGCGTCTGGCCGAGGTGGCGCAAAGCGTAAAGTAGTGATTGTGATTCTTCTCCAGCGGGCAGACAAGGGGCGTGGTTCTGCTTGCTGAGTTTGCGCCCGTTGCTGTCGCGCACCAGTGGAACATGTCCGTAGCGCGGCGCAGGGTAGCCGAGTCGTTGCTGCAGCAGTAGTTGGCGCCCGGTGTTGTCGAGTAGATCGGCACCGCGCACTACGGTGTTGACCCCTTGAGTATGGTCGTCAACCACCACAGCGAGCTGATAACTGACCAGACCGTCGCGTCGCCAGATCGGGAAGTCGCCGACCTGCTCGGCGACTTGCTGCTGTTGTGGCCCTAAGAACAGGTCGTCAAACTGGCAACGGCCGCTGTCGGGTAACTTAAAGCGCAGCGCCGCCGGTTCGCCAGCAGCGACAGAGGCGTTCCTGCAGTGGCCGTCATAGCGGCCGCCCGGCAACTGTTTGAGTCGGCGACGACTGCAGCGGCAGCGGTAGGCGTCGTGGCTGGCCTGCAACTGTGCAGCAACGGCTCGGTAGTGCTGCAAGCGTCGACTCTGGTAGAGCACTTCGCCATCCCAATGCAGGCCGTGGGCCTGCAGTTGGCTGAGAATGGTCTGATCGGCACCGGCTACTTCGCGCGGCGGGTCGATATCTTCGATGCGCACCAACCAGCGGCCGCGCAATTGGCGGGCTTGCAAAAAACTCGCCAGCGCCGCAACCAGCGAACCCATATGCAATGGGCCACTCGGTGAAGGGGCAAAGCGACCTACCGCCGCTGGGGGTCTGTCGGCCGCTGTCACATTGAGCGGCGGTCAGCCGCCGGAGATCTGCTTTTCGCGAATTTCGTCGAGCGTTTTACAGTCGACGCAGAGATCGGCAGTGGGGCGTGCTTCGAGGCGGCGAATACCGATCTCAATGCCACACTGGTCGCAGAAGCCGTAGTCGTCGTCCTCCAGGCGCAGCAGAGTTTTATCAATTTTTTTGATCAGCTTGCGCTCGCGGTCGCGAGTGCGCAGCTCTAGACTGAACTCTTCTTCTTGAGTGGCGCGGTCGGCCGGATCGGGGAAATTGGCCGCTTCGTCTTTCATGTGCGAGACCGTGCGATCGACCTCTTCCATTAATTCATGCTTCCAGGCGAAGAGAATTTTTTTGAAGTGCGCGCGCTGGGCCTCGCCCATGTACTCTTCGTTTTTCTTCTCGGTGTAGGGTTCGATGCCGTGCAAACTTACCGCTGAGGCGGCGCTGGGTTTGGCGCGATTGCTGGCGCGTTTGGCCGGTGCTGCTTTGCCGGCAGGGCTTTTGACTGCGGTCTTTTTGCTTTTGCTAGTGGTCGATGTGGTCACAGAGGTACGCTTGGTTGGGGTGGATGAAGATGCTGGTCGGCTGGCGGGCTCGACCGGCGCTTTGTTAACGGGTGCTTTTTTTGCCGCCGATGCTTGTTTGGCTGGCGCTTGTTTAACCGGTGATTTTTTCGCGACCGGCGCTTTTTTGGCTGGAGCCTTCTTGGCTGGTGCTTTCTTGACCGGTGGCTTTTTTGCTACCGGTGCTTTCTTAGCTGGTGCCTTTTTTGCTACCGGTGCTTTCTTAGCTGGTGCCTTTTTTGCTACCGGTGCTTTCTTAGCTGGTGCCTTTTTTGCTACCGGTGCTTTCTTAGCTGGTGCCTTTTTTGCTACCGGTGCTTTCTTAGCTGGKGCCTTTTTYGCTACCGGTGCTTTCTTARCYGGKGCCTTTTTTGCTACCGGTGCTTTCTTAGCCGGKGCCTTTTTTGCTGCCGGTGCTTTCTTAGCYGGKGCCTTTTTTGCTACCGGTGCTTTCTTAGCTGGKGCCTTTTTTGCTACCGGTGCTTTCTTAGCTGGGGCCTTTTTCGCTGGGGCTTTTTTATCTACAGCTTTTTTTGCTGCAGCGGACTTCACCGTTTTGTTAGTTGCTGTGCCCTTGTTGGCGACAGCAGTTTTGCTGCTAGTGGTCTTTTTAGTGGCCATGGTGAAGTCCTTTTTTGATTATTCTGCCCAAGGTCTGTTAAGACCAAGGGTTATAGTGGTTGCGCCGAGTTTTTTCAAGCAATTTGTCGCCTAGTGGAGTCGCCGCCAACCGCCACCGGGTCAGTCGCCCTCCATCTCCTCAAGCGCCTCGCGGCGAAAATTGCGCGGCGACTCGGGCTGTTGCTGGCCGGCGCTAATATAGTAGTCATCGCCAACCCGCTCGGTCTCGACGCGCTGCAAGCGGTCATCGCTACAAGGGCCGCTGACACAGAGGCCGTCGTCGAGTTGAAACAGCGCACCGTGGGTGGCGCACTGCAGATAGCTCTTGGAGGGGTCGAGAAAGCGGTTGGGCGCCCAGTTGAGCGGCACCGATAGGTGCGGGCATAGGTTCCAGTAGGCGTGCAACTGTTGCTGGTGTAGCAGCACAATAATGGTGCTGCCGCGGTACTCTAACTCGAGCGTGGTGCCCTCGCTCAGTTGGCTGTGCTGGCAGAGCAGCTGTCGCTCGGTCAAACTCACAGCTGCTGGAGCCTGGCAATGCGCTGCTCCAGCGGCGGGTGGGTGGTAAACCACTTGCGGACGTCTTTTTTCCAGCCGGGAGAGATGCCGAAGGCGGTCATTGTGTCGGGCATCTGATTGGGCACGTGGGCGTTGACCTCGCGCTGCAGGGCCTGCAAAGCAGAGATCATCGCCGCTGGCGAACTGAGTTGTGCACCGGCCTGGTCGGCGCGGTATTCACGTTGGCGCGAGAACCACATAACAATGGTAGAGGCCAAAATACCCAGTACAATTTCGGCGATAATTGTCGTGACCCAGTAGCCGATGCCGAGGCCGCGCTCATTCTTGAGCAGCACGCGGTCGACAAAAAAGCCCGCCAGTCGGGCCAAGAACATCACAAAGGTATTGATCACCCCCTGCACCAGTGCCAAGGTGACCATGTCGCCGTTGGCGACGTGGCCGATCTCATGGGCCAGCACGGCGCGCACCTGCTCGCGATCAAAGCGCTGCAGGAGGCCCTGGCTCACCGCCACCAAGGCGTTGTTGCGATTCCAGCCAGTGGCGTAGGCGTTGGCCTGCTGGGCGGGGAAAATGGCCACTTGCGGCATGCCAATGTTAGCCGCTTTGGCCAGGTCGGCGACCGTCTCCAGCAACCAGCGCTGCTCGCTGTCAGCGGGGCGCTCAATCACCTGGGCGCGGGTCGAAAACTTCGCCATCGGTTTGGAGATCAGCAGCGAGACCAGCGCTCCGGCGAAACCAAACACCGCACAAAACGCCAGCAGCCCCTGCAGATCGAGATCGACACCGTTGTCGGCGAGAATACCGCCGACACCGAGTAGCCGCAGAGTGATACTGGCGAGTAAAATAATGGCGAGGTTAGTGGCTAAAAACAGTCCAATGCGAAACATGGTGCTCTCCAATAATGTAGAGTGAGCGGTAGTAAAAACCGGCTTCAATAGTATGCGGACAAAAGTGGTAAATTCAATGACAGCGGGCATTTTCTTCGATGGATGAGCGCAACCGGGCTGCGGCCTTGAGCGCAGTGCAGCGCTGGGCAGTGGGTGATGACCAACAGCGCATGGTCGCTGTGGCTAGCGCCGACAACGCACCGCGGCTGCACCGCGAGGTGTGGCCAGCGGTCAATGCGTTGATCGCGGCTGCAGCCGATCGGGGTTTTAGCTTGCGCATCGCTAGTGGTTTTCGCTCATTTGAGCGGCAGTTGGCGATCTGGAACGCCAAGCTCAGCGGAGCCCGCGCAGTGTTGGACGACGACGGCCAGCCGGTCGCTATTGAGCGTTTGAACGCTGCCCAACAGGTGGCCGCAGTGCTGCGATTTTCCGCGCTACCGGGTGCCTCACGACACCATTGGGGCAGCGATTTTGATGTTTATGACGCCGCCAGTTTGCCCGCCGGTTACACTCTGCAACTGACCGCACAGGAGTACCAACCCGGCGGCGTGCAGGCTGAATTTGGTCGCTGGTTGCAACAGCTGTTGGCGACTGACAGCGACCACCCGCTGGCGGCGATTTTTTACCGCCCTTACAGCGTCGACCGCGGTGGTGTCGCCATTGAGCCTTGGCATCTCTCGCACCGAGCAGTGGCCGCGCAGGTGGCGCCGCACTGCACGGTTGAACTATTGCGGCGACGGCTGTCACACTGCCAGCTGGCGCAGCGTGAGTTTGTCTTGGCCGAACTGCCGGCACTGTGGCAGCGGTACATACACCCCCTTAATAATGAGACTGAGCAATGACTGTCGAGACGCCCTCTGTCGAGCAATTTTTAATTACACTCAGCGCTGAGTTAGAGTTGCTGCAAGACCCGCTGCTGCAGCCACTGGTTGCGCACTACCGCAGGTGTGCGACGCCGCTGCAGGGGCTGGCCGACTACCTCTCGGGGCTGGTGGCAAGCGAACAGTTGGCGCAGCCGGCGCTTGCGGCGCTGCTGCTCGAACAGTACGCGCTGCGGCCGCTGCTGCTGGAGCAACTGGTCGCCGATAGTGCCGCTTATATCGACCGCGACCCCGCCTGTCAGCGCTGGTTGGAGCCGCTGCTGTTTTTTAAGGGGTTTCAGGCGCTGCAGCTGCACCGCGTCGCTCACGTACTCTACCTCGATGGTCGCTGTGAGCTGGCGTCACTGCTGCAGAGCCGTTGCAGCGAGGTATTTGCAGTCGACATTCACCCCGCCGCAGTGATTGGTCGCGGCATTATGCTCGACCACGCCACTGGGCTGGTGATTGGCGAGACCGCAGTGGTCGGTGACGATGTCTCGATCTTGCATGCGGTAACGCTCGGCGGTAGCGGCCGCCGCAGCGGTGACCGCCATCCAAAAGTGGGTAGCGGGGTGATGATTGCTGCCGGTGCGCAACTGCTGGGCAATATCCGCATTGGCGATGGCGCCAAAATTGGTGCTGGCAGTGTGGTGCTCAACGATGTCCCCGCGCATGTCACGGTGGCTGGCGTCCCGGCGCGGATTGTCGGTGCGCCGCGCGCCAGCGCGCCGGCGCTGTCGATGGATCAGCAGCTCGAGGAGAGTGAGTAATGCGCTGGTTGCATCGCTGCAGTGCGGCGGCGGTCGGCCTGATGCGTCGGCGTATCGTTGCCACCATGCGCAACTCGTTGCGCGGACTGGGCTATGTCGCCCGCCGCGAAGAGGCGGTGCGGGTAGAGCTGCTACTGCTAGTGGTGTTAATTCCGCTGGCGCTGTGGTTGGGCGACGGTGCGCTCGAGCAGCTACTGCTGGTGGCCAGCGCAGTGCTGGTGCTGTTGGTGGAGATGGTCAATACCGCCATCGAACTGACCCTCGACCGAGTCAGCCGCAGCCACCACCCGTTGACCGGTGCCGCCAAAGATGTCGGCTCAGCGGCGGTGCTGGTGGCGATGCTGTTGTTTCTGCTGTGCTGGGGGCTGCTGCTCAGCAACTGATTGCCGCGCTCACTGTTCGAGGCAAATTCGGCACAGATGGTGGAATTGTGTCTGCAGTAGCTCGGTGCGCTGACTGCTGAATCCCTGCAGCAGTGCGCCGAGTTGATCGACATGTTCAAAATGGCCGAGGCTGCTGAGCTGCTCGCGGTCCATTTCGTTACTGACAATGAGAATATCGCCACTGGTGAGCCGCTTGGCACTCTGTTCTGCCTGCTCCTTAATGACCCCTAGCTGCTGATCTTGCAGGGTGCGCCCGCCAGCCCGCAGCGGACTGCTGTGGATGGCAAAACTCAGCGCCAGCTCTATGCCGCTCTGCTCGGAGAGTCTCTGCAGCAGTTCGCGCAGCGACCAACTCGCCATTAAGCAGAGCATCAGGTGCTGCTTGGAGAAGCTGCTGGCGTGGAAGTAGCAGCGCAGCTGGGTTGAGCTGCCCTCGATGCGACTGCCGCCGTACAGCTCCAGCGTGCGCAGCAGGCAGTAGTCGATGCGCTCTAGCAACCGCTCGCGATTTTCGCGACTCAACTGCCGCGAAAGATCGGTGTGGTTGTGCAGGGTCAGTGTCACTAAGCTGGCGAAGCGGCTGTGCCCCTGCTCGCTGTCGCTGTCGTTGGCGCCGGTCAGCAGCGGTTGCAGGCGCTGCTCGAGGGCGCTCAGCTCATCGTGGCCGATCTCCGCTCGCGGCCCCGGCAGTTTGCTGTTGAGCAGCGCCAAGCGCTGCTGTAGCTGTGCGCCGCGACGGTATTCCAGCGCGCAACTGAGCGTGGCAAACAGCAGCCATAGCGTTGCCCAGACCCAAGCCGGTTGATATTGTCGCCGCTCGATGGCGCTGCGGTCGACGCCCACGGTGAGCAGGCCGGCATCGCTGTCGGCGAGCGAGATGCGCTGTTGAAACAGCGTCTCGCGGCCCTGGCTGTCGTGCTCGGTAGCGCGGATCGCGCTGAGCGGGACGCCGCGGGCATCGACCAGCGTGGCCGAGACGATGTCGGCACTGGCGACCAGATCGACCATAATCGCTTGAATACTGATTAAATCGCGGTTGAACAGCGGGGTCTGCAACAGTTTGGCACTGCTTTCGAGCGCGGCGCTGCCGCGCTGCTGAATAATTGCCTGGCTGTTCTGCGCGGCAAAGTAGCTCAAGGTCATGGCGCTGCAGGCGCCAAACAGCAGCCACAGCAGAGCGCTGCGCAGGGCGAAGCGCTGGCCGAGCGCGAGCCGTTTGAACAGCTGGTCGGCAAATTGGCGGTTGGCTGGGTTACTGAACGGCAGGCGCATACTCTATCCCTGTTGCGGTGCGTGACAGTTTAACTGTTTTAACGCTGCGGCCAAATATTTCGCGCTCAGAGCTATGCGCAGCGCAGCGCTTTTATATAATGAGCGGTCCAATGCAAGGACAACGCAGTGAATCAAGTACTTCTTATTACTGTCAGTGGCCGCGATCAACCCGGCATCACTAGTGCACTGGCGCAGGTGCTCAGCACCTTTGCGGCCACCGTGCTGGATATCGGTCAGGCGGTGATTCACGATCAGCTGACGCTGGGATTGATGGTGGCACTGCCGGCCGATCGCCAGCGTCTTGAGCAGCAGGTCGGCGAGCGCTTGCAGGCGCTGGGCATGTCGGTCACCTTTGACGCGGTGGCCGCGGCCGACTATCAGCGCTGGGTCGAGCAGCAAGGTAAGCCGCGACATATCATCACCTTGCTGGCGCGCCGAGTCGATGCCGAGCAGATAGCCGCAGTCACCGAGGTGACTCGCCAAGCGGGTTTAAATATAGACAAGATTTCACGGCTCTCTGGCCGTCTGGCACTCGACCAGTTAGCGCAGCCGGGGCGCGCCAGCATCGAGTTCTCGGCCCGCGGTGAACCACTCGACGAGGGCGAGTTCAGAGCGCAGTTGATGGAGTTGGCGACCCGCTTTGACGTCGACGTGGCGCTGCAGCGCGACACTATCTACCGCCGCAACCGCCGCTTGGTGGTGTTCGACATGGACTCCACTTTGATCGATGCCGAGGTGATTGACGAGCTGGCCAAAGAAGCCGGTGTCGGCGCTCAGGTGGCGGCGATCACCGAGCGCGCCATGCGTGGCGAGCTCGACTTTAACGACAGCTTTCGCGAGCGCCTAGGGCTGTTGGCCGGGCTAGATGCCAACGTGCTGCCGAAGGTCGCTGCCCGCCTGCAGCTCAACGAAGGGGCGACCCATCTGCTCAAAACGCTGCGCCAGCTGGGCTACAAAACCGCTATTGTCTCCGGCGGCTTCGACTACTTTGCCCGCCATCTGCAACAGCTGTTGGGGGTGGATTATATCTATGCCAATCAACTTGAAATCACTGCCGGCAAGGTCACTGGCCGTGTCACTGGCACCATTATCGACGGCCAGCGCAAAGCGCAGTTGCTGCGCGAACTGGCCGCTCGTGAAGGGGTGGTGCTGGAGCAGGTGATAGCGGTTGGCGACGGCGCCAACGACCTGCCAATGCTGGCCATCGCTGGGCTCGGCATCGCTTTCCGGGCCAAGCCACTGGTGGCGGCATCGGCGCAGCAGTCGATCTCGCAGCTCGGTCTGGATGCGATACTCTACCTGCTCGGTTACAGCGACAAAGATACCCAGAGCTTAACCGCGCAGTGATTCCTGCGCCGCACCGACGTAGCTACCGGCGATAAAATGAATGCCGGCGCGCCACAGCGACGGCAGAGCTGCGGCGGCTTCGATGCCGATCACCGCCACCTGTTGATTGAGGTCGAGCAGCGCCGCTACCAGCTCACGGCTGCTCTCTGTCGAGGGATCATCGAGCGCGCCACTGACTTGACGGTCGAGTAGCAGCAGCGACGGTTGCACACTGTTGAGGGTATCTAGAGGGTTGAGTGCCACCCCGAAGTGGCTGATCGCGACATTGACGCCAAGCGCGGCGAGCTGTTCGACACAGCTGGGGATTCTGTCCAGGTAGCGGATGACATCGGACTCGCGCAGGACCAGCGTCAGCGCCTGTTCAGGCACCGGATGGTTGCGCAGTTGGGTGGTCAACCACGGCACAAAACGGGCATCGATAATAGAGACGGCACTGACCGGTAGCAGCAACGCGACAGCGCTGGCGTCGGTCGCGACTGCGCTGAGCTCACGCAGTGCTGAAAGGGTCACCCAGTGGTCCAGACGTTGGCGCTGTTCGCTGGAGTGGGCCTGGTCGAGCCGTTCGCGCAGCGGCGATTGCTCGCTGCCAGCGATAGTTTCTGCTAAAAAAAGTTGCCGCTGCCGCCCACACAGCGCCGCCAAAGGTTGGTAACAGACGCGCAGACTCTGTTCGTCGATCAGGTCGTCGACGGCGGCTGCCGCTGTCGGCGAGTCGCTGCGCGGCGGGTAGAGCACCGCCTGCTGCTGTTCACCGCTGAGTTCGAGTGCGTGCACTGAGTCGCTAAGCGCCTGTTCGGCGCTGGTCACGGCGCTGTTCAACAGTGTTACGCCGATGTTGATGGCCAGCGCCGGCTTTTGGTTAAAATCGGCCAGCTCATCGTGGCAGAGGGTGTAGAGCGTGCGCGCTCTGGCGAGGGTGTAGTCGACATCGCCATCGATCAGCGTCAGTAGCACACAGCCGGGTGCGCTCAGCACCAGCTCGGCCGCCTCGGCGAGATGGCTGCTGCACAGCGCCAGCAGCCGCTCGACCAGTTCGGCGCTGCGATGGCTACCGAGCTGATTGGCGAGCGCCGAGTAGTGGCTGATGGCGATCTGCATGAAGGCGCCGCTGCGGCCATCCTCGGCGCAGCGTTGCAGCCCGCGCTCGACGGCGGCGAGGGCCTGTTGCGGCTGCGGCGACAGATCGGGGCGGCGCTGCGCTGAGCTGCCGGAGTCGCGGCGCACGCGCGCCTCCACGGCAATTTGCAGGGCGTTGTGTCCGTCGAACAGCAGATGGGTCAGCGCCACACGGCGGGTGCTGGCCACCCCATTGGCGTCAATAAAGGTGAGCAGCTCTGGGCCGCTGCTCGGCGCTGTTGGCTCGCCGAGCAGATGGCCGCGCAGCAGCTGGCGGGAGCGCGTGTCGAGACTGTCCAAAATGGGCAGATCGAGTAGTGCCGACGGCTCGCTCTGCAGCATCCGTGCCGCTGCACCATTGCAGAGCCGGATAATCCCCTCGACCACCACCAGCAGCGGCGTCGGCCAGCTGTTGAGCAGGCTGCGCTGTTGGCGCTGCAACAGCTGCAGTTGTCTGCGCTGGTGGCTCATTTCACGGCGCACGGCGACGCTCTGCTGGCAGCGCTCTACCGCCAGCAGCAGCAGCTGGTCGTGGTCGCGTGCCACCACCGTCTCGGCGCCGAGCCGCAACCCTTCGAGCAGGCTGGCCTGGTCTGCCAGCTCGCTGATGATAATAAATGGGGCATCGTTTTCGGCGCGCAACAGGTTCTGTCGCACCCGCGCCGGAGGCAGCAGAGTGTGGTTGTCGAGTGTTAACAGCAGATCCCACTGTTGCGCCAAGAGCGGCTGTAGCTCGTGCTCTTGAGTCGCCAGTTTGGCATCCACAGTGTAGTTGGCACTGCGCAAGATACTGACAAAATGGTTGGCTTCGTCGGCGCTGTCGGCGGTCAGTAGTAGGCGAAATATCGCGGCGCTGGGCATGGTGTCGGTCGACCTTGGCAAGAGAGAAATTGAACCACAGTAGCGGCTTGGGAGAATAAAATTATCGCCTCGAGCGCAGCTTCGGTTGTATTATAACGCCACTTTTTAATTGCAAATTGGATTAGCTATGGCCACTTTTTCTACCAATGACTTTCGCTCAGGCATGAAGGTAATGCTCGATGGCGACCCGTGCAACATTCTCGACAACGAATTTGTCAAACCGGGCAAGGGCCAAGCCTTCAACCGGGTGAAACTGCGCAACCTCAAGTCGGGCCGAGTGCTTGAAAAAACCTTCAAGTCGGGCGATACCCTCGAGGCCGCCGACGTCATGGATACCGATATGCAGTACCTCTACGAGGATGGCGAATTCTGGTATTTCATGGAGCCGGAAACTTTTGAACAGCACCAGGCTGATGGCAAGGTGGTCGCCGACGCCAAGCTCTGGTTGCGCGAGCAAGATGTCTGTGTGGTGACGCTCTACAACGGTGCGCCGCTGTCGGTGACCCCGCCCAACCATGTCGAGCTAGAAATTGTAGAGACCGATCCCGGTGTGCGCGGTGACACCGCTACCGGCGGCACTAAGCCAGCTACGCTGACCACCGGTGCAGTAGTCAAGGTACCGCTGTTCTTGGACCGCGGTGATGTGGTGCGGGTCGATACTCGCACCGGCGAATACCTCAGTCGCGCCCGCGACTGAGCAGGGCCGCAGCGGCAGTGCCCAGCGCTGAGCTGTGGCGTCCCGGCGCCGACCTTGCGGTGCTGCGCGCGCGCGCGCAGATGCTGCAGTCGATTCGGCAGTTTTTTCAGCAGCGCCAGCTGCTCGAAGTCGACCTGCCGGTGCTCAGCGGCGCCTTTGGCAGCGATCTCTGTATTGAGCCAATCAGTGCGGTGGTCAATGGCCACAGTGCCTATTTACAATCCTCTCCCGAGTTTTTTCTCAAGCGGCTATTAGCGGCCGGCAGCGGCGATGTGTTCGCGCTCGGCCGCGCCTTTCGCGACCACGAGCGCGGCCGACGCCACAACCCTGAGTTTACCTTGCTGGAGTGGTACCGCTGCGGTTGGGATCAGTGGCAGTTGATGCAAGAGCTGCAGGAGTTGGTGTTAAGTCTGCTCGGGCCGCGGCCGGTGGCCAGCTACAGCTACGCTGAACTGTTTGTCGCCGCGACAGGGCTCGATCCCCACGATGCCAGCGACGCGCAGTTGTTGGCGCGCGCCAAACCGCTCGGCGAGTGGGTGGCCGCCAACCGTGCGGCCTGCCTCGACCTGTTGTTTGCCGAGCTGGTCGAGCCGGCGCTGCCGTCTGGATTGGTGTTGATTTGGGATTTCCCGCTCTCGCACAGCGCTTTGGCCGAGCTGGCGACCAATCGGGCCGGGCAATCGGTCGCCTGCCGCTTCGAACTCTACTGCGATGGCGTGGAGTTAGCCAATGGCTACCGCGAGTTGACTGATGCCGCGGCGCAGCGGCAACGCTTTACTGCCGAAATTGAGCAGCGGCGCAGCGCCGGACGAGCGGTAACGCCGCTGGATGAGCACTTCTTGGCGGCGCTGGAGAGCGGCCTGCCGCCGTGTGCCGGTGTCGCGGTGGGGGTCGACCGGCTGTTGATGTGCCAGCTCGGCTGCGACGATATCGACGAGGTGCTGCCGTTTAGCTGGCGGCGCTGTCGCTAGCGCTGTCGCTCGAGATTTTTTTGCTCGGCGCAGTGAAAGTAGTGGTCCATTAGCTCGGCTGGATTATCGCCGTCGGTGCGCCCCACCGCCTGAGCGGGCACACCGGCTACCACACTGTTGGCAGCGACCGGTTTTAGTACCACCGCGGCAGCGGCGACCATAGCGCCACAGCCGATCTCAATATTGCCCAGTATTTTCGCGCCCGGCCCGAGCAGTACGCCGCGGCCGACCTTGGGGTGGCGGTCGCCGCTTTCCTTGCCGGTGCCGCCGAGGGTGACCCCCTGCATGATCGAGACGTTGTCGCTGACACGCGCGGTCTCACCAATCACAACGCCGGTCGCATGGTCAAACATGACGCCACTGCCAATCTCCGCTGCCGGGTGAATATCGACCGCCAGCTGGCAGCTGATGGTGTGCTGCAACAGCAGCGCGGCGTTGCGCTGACCGTCGCGCCACAGCGTGTGGGCGACGCGGTAACCCTGCAGCGCCAGAAACCCTTTGCTGAACAAGAGCGCCTGCAGGCGCGACTGGCAGGCGCTGTCGCGCTGATAGATCGCCTCCAGATCGGCGGCCGCCGCGGCACTGGCCTGCGGCTGTTCAAAGCAGTTCAACGCCGCACTGAAGAGCGCGTCGGCGGCAACTGAGCGGTGGCTAATCCGCTCGCTGATCAGAGTTGCCAGAAGCGTCGCTGGAGTGGTCTGGGCAACGAACAGCCGTGCAATCATGTCGGCCAGCAGCGGCTCGCTAGCGCCCAGCTGCGCCGCTTCGGCGGCTAGACGGGAGCAATCTAGGGTGGGGGTGATAGTATCGGTGAGCTCTGACATGGCGTCATTGTCGTTGATCGCACCGCGCGGTGCCAGCGTTGTTGAATCGGCAATCGAGCTAGGGGCTCTGCGTTTATCGCCGTTTCGGTGTGCGGGCGACGGCGATCAGGGTGACGCTGGTCGCACCGGCGTCGCGCAACGCCGTGGCGGCAGCGCGCGCGGTAGCAGTGGTGGTGACCACATCGTCGACCAGACCAATCGCCACGCCGGCTGCGCCGTTGGCGGTAAATGCGTGGTGCAAATTGCGCAGGCGTTGGCGGCGGCTCTGACCTTGTTGTCGCGGTTGGTAGTGATGGCGACAGAGCATTACCGCGCGCTCGTCAGATCGGTGTGGTGCCAGCTGTTGGCTGATGGCGCGAGCCAGCAGCGCCGCCTGAGAGAAGCCGCGCACCAGTGTGCGGCGCGGGTGTAACGGGATGGCGATTAGTTGTCGCTCAGCCATTGGCGCGCTGCGCTGCAGTGACTCGGCGCAGAGTTTGGCCAGCAACGGCAGTGCGGTGCTGTGTGCGTGGCGCTTGATTGAGTTGATCAGTTGCGCGCTGTGACGGTCGTAACAGAGCGGTATACAGGCGCTGTCGAACGGTGGTGGGTGGTCAGCGCACTCGCGGCACAGTGTGCCACCGGGCAGTGGCAGCGCACAACGCAGACAGCGCTGCTCAGGGATATAGCTGAGCTCGCTGAGGCACTGCCGGCAGAGCGGCGCCGATTCGCGGCTGACCGGACTAAGGCAGAACCAGCAGCGGGCCAGGCCGTTGTGGTGGCGGGGTTGGCAACTGGTCACAGCGACTCCGTGACCGCCGCGCCAATGCGGCGGTAGTAAGAGTGTAGGCCCGATGTTGCGGTTAGTCGCGGCCGCGCAGAGCCGCTTCGGTGGGGTCGCTGCTGTCGTCGTCCTCGTCGCTTGAATCGCGGTCGAGGCCGTACTCCTCGCTGAGGACGCCACCGGGTACTTTGGGGGCGTAGTCGCGCGGCGGCTCGATATCGTCGATCGAGAGCAGCGGGTTGCCGTGGCTGTCGTGCAGCACGATGGCGCCATCGCCAGAATTGAGCAGCTTTTGCGCCACCTCGGGGCCGGCCAGGCGCACCGCGCTGGCGGCGAGGTGTTCATGCATCTCGCGGTAGCTCTGCGCCATGTTGGCATTTAACTGCGACAGCTGCACAAAGTGGCTGGCGACCTCGTGCTGGTACTCCTGAAAGCGCTGCTCGCTGTCATTGAGGCGCGCTCTCAGTTCGCGCGCGGTGGCCGAGGCGGCGCGTCGGCCGCGGCTACTGAAGTGTCCGATAGCGCCGCCCACCAGTAGAGCGATAGCGGCAAAGACGAGATGGCTGATGGTAAACACATGAGCTCCTTGGGGTGGCAATTTGGTGCTGGACCGAGCGCTCGCGACAACGCTCACCAGCAATGTTAACGCGATTGTAGCGGCTTGTCGCCGTCGCCGGCGTTTTCTCTGCGGCACTTGCCTCGCCGCAGCGCTATGGGTAAAGTCGCCACCTTTCTGGTAGCGGCTGCGGCCGCGCATCAAGGCTTGCTATGACCCCTATTGAGCGCTATCAGCGCGATCTGCAGCGCAGTGACTTTGTCCGCGACAGCGCCCAAGCTGACGCGGTGGAGCGGCTGCAGGCGCTCTACTTGCAGCTGCAAAGCGGCGGCCGCCAGCACGGCTGGTGGCAGCGCCTGCGCGCGGTTGTCGGTGGCGCCCCCAAGCGCCGCAGTGCGCCGCGCGGGTTGTACTTTTGGGGCGGTGTCGGTCGCGGCAAAACCTACTTGATGGACAATTTTTTTGAGAGCTTGCCGTTTGAGCAGAAGCGGCGCTTTCATTTTCACCGATTTATGCGCCGTGTTCACGCCGAGTTAAAGCGCCAGGCGGGGCGCAAAAATCCGCTGATAGCGGTGGCCGATAAGTTGGCTGGTGAGGCGCGAGTGATCTGCTTTGATGAATTTTTCGTCACCGATATCACCGATGCGATGCTGCTCGGCGGGCTGATGACCGAGTTGTTTGGTCGCGGCGTGACACTGGTGGCAACTTCTAATATCGCCCCCGATGGACTCTACCAAAACGGCCTGCAACGCCAGCGGTTCCTGCCCGCTATTGCGCTGATCAAACAGCATTGTGAGGTTGTCAATGTCGATGGCGGCACCGATTACCGGTTGCGCACGCTCGAGCAGGCGCCGCTCTATCACTCACCGCTGGGGCCGTCAGCAGACCAGGCGATGCTGACGATGTTCCGCCAGCTGGTGCCGGCCGAGGGGGAGATCCGCGAGGCGGTGCGACTAGAGGTGGAGAACAGAGTGATTCTCTGCCGCTACAAGGCCGAGGATATCGCCTGGTTCGACTTTGCCCAGCTTTGCGATGGGCCGCGCAGCCAGAACGACTACATTGAGTTGGCGCGGGAATTTCACGCGGTGCTGGTCAGCGACGTGCCGCAGATGGGTCGCGGCAACGATGATGCGGCGCGGCGCTTCGTCAATATGATCGACGAGTTTTACGACCGCCAAGTCAAAGTGATTGTCTCGGCGGCGGTGCCACTGCTAGACCTCTACAGCGGTGGTCGGTTAGAATTCGAGTTCCAGCGCACCGCAAGCCGCTTGCTGGAGATGCAGAGCCACGAGTATTTGGCGCGCCCGCATCGGCCGTAATTCACGGCGAGAAAAAAATTGATAAAACCGTAGTTACGCTCTTGTAATGCGCCGCAGCGCTCATTACAATTCGCGTCCTTTTTTGGGAACCCCCAAAGCCAGGCAGGAATAAAATGAAAACATTTAGCGCAAATGCAGAAACCGCCCAGCACGACTGGTACATCGTAGATGCCGAAGGCAAAACACTCGGCCGTATGGCCAGCGAAATTGCTTCGCGTCTGCGCGGTAAACACAAGCCCGAATACACTCCGCATGTCGACACCGGTGACTTTATTGTCGTCGTCAACGCCGAGAAGGTCGCGGTCACTGGCAATAAAGCCAAAGACAAGATCTACCATTCGCACACCGGCTACCCCGGCGGAATTAAAGATATCTCTTTCGAAAAGCTGATCGTCAAAGCGCCAGAGCGCGTCATTCAGTCAGCGGTCAAGGGGATGTTGCCACGCGGTCCGCTGGGACGTGCAATGTTCAAAAAACTCAAAGTTTACGCTGGTAATGAGCATCCGCACCAAGCTCAACAGCCTAAAGTCCTCGAAGTTTAACGGAATCTATCATGGCCGAAAATCAATACTACGGTACCGGACGTCGCAAGACCTCATCTGCGCGCGTTTTCCTTAAGTCTGGCGGTGGCAATATCACTGTCAACTCACGCTCACTGGATGTTTACTTCGGTCGCGAAGTGGCGCGGATGATTGTCCGTCAGCCGCTCGAGCTGGTCGATGTGGTGGAAAAGTTTGACCTCAACATCACCGTCAGTGGTGGTGGCAGCTTCGGCCAAGCCGGCGCCATCCGTCACGGCATCGCCCGCGCCCTGCTCGAGTACGATGAGAGCCTGCGCCCGGTGCTGCGCAAAGCGGGTTTTTTGACTCGCGACGCCCGTCAGGTCGAGCGCAAGAAAGTGGGTCTGCACAAAGCCCGCAAGCGTCCGCAGTTCTCCAAGCGCTAAGCCTCTTTATCGCTTGGCAAAAAACCCGGCTCTGGCCGGGTTTTTTTATTGCCGCGCCGCGCGCCTGGGCGTGGCGAATGGCCACTATTGGCCGCTTTGATGGTGCTGCCGTATTGCCAAAAAAAGGGCTTTCCGTTACTATGCAGCGCCTTTTTTATTCGTGCGCAGCCTGCGCGCTATCTTACATCGCCGCAATAGGGAGAACGTCATGAGCAGTGACGGAGTCAACCATAGCCGCCGCCGTTTTTTAACCGGAGCCACCTGTGTTGTAGGTGGTGCTGGTGTGGTCGGTGCCGCTGTACCTTTTTTGTCATCTTGGAACCCCAGTGCCAAAGCGAAAGCGGCCGGCGCACCGGTTAAGGTGAATATCGCCAACATTGAGCCGGGCGCCCGCGTCGTGGTCGAATGGCGCGGCAAACCGATCTATGTGGTGCGCCGCACCCAACAAGCGCTCGACAACTTGAGCAAAGTTGAAAGCGTGCTGCGCGATCCTAACTCTGAAGTCTCTAACCAGCCCAGCTATGTCGATCCGGTCAACCGCGCTTCGCGCCCCGAGTTGTTGGTGCTGGTCGGTCTCTGTACGCATCTGGGTTGTGCACCGATGTACCGCCCCGATGTCGGTGCGGCGGATCTCGGTGGCGACGCTTGGCTGGGCGGTTTTTTCTGCCCCTGTCACGGTTCTAAATTTGACCTTGCCGGGCGTGTCTACCAAGGCGTACCGGCGCCGACTAACTTAGAAGTGCCGCCTTATCGCTTTGAAGAGGGCGGTGATGTGCTGGTGATTGGTTTAGACCAGGAGGTGGCGTAATGAGTAGATTAGCAGCACTGGGCGCATGGGTCGATTCCCGTATGCCGTCGCTAAAGGCGGGCTGGAACACGCACATGGCGGAGTACTACGCGCCAAAAAACTTCAACTTTTGGTACTTCTTCGGGGTCTTGTCTCTGGTTGTGCTGGTGATTCAGTTGATCACCGGCATCTGGTTGTTGATGAGCTACACCGGCTCTTCGGAGATGGCTTTCGCCTCGGTTGAGTACATCATGCGCGATGTCGACTTCGGTTGGCTGATACGCTACGCCCACTCCACCGGCGCCTCGATGTTCTTCGTGGTGGTCTACCTGCATATGTTCCGCGGCCTGATTTATGGCTCCTATAAAGCCCCGCGCGAGCTGGTGTGGGTGTTTGGGATGACTATTTATGTAGCGCTGATGGCCGAAGCCTTCCTCGGTTACGTGCTGCCCTGGGGACAGATGTCCTACTGGGGTGCGCAGGTAATTATTTCGTTGTTTGGCGCTATCCCGGTGGTCGGTGGCGACCTGGTGCAGTGGATTCGCGGCGACTACCTGATCTCGGGTATTACCCTCAACCGCTTCATGTCTCTACACGTGGTGGCGATACCGATCATTCTGTTGGCGCTGGTGGTGATGCATATCATCGCCCTGCACGATGTCGGCTCCAACAACCCCGACGGTGTCGACATCAAGAAATACAAAGATGAGAACGGCAAGCCGCTGGATGGACTGAACTTCTATCCTTACTTTGTGATTCACGACCTGGTGCCGATCACAGTTTTCTTGATCGTCTTCTGCGCCATATTGTTCTTCATGCCAGAGATGGGCGGTTACTTCCTCGAGCACGCCAACTTTGAGATTGCCAACTCACTGAAGACCCCCGAGCACATCGCTCCGGTCTGGTACTTTACCCCGTACTACTCGATGTTGCGCGCGGTGCCGGACAAGCTCGGTGGCTTCATCACTATGGCTGCAGCGATTGCAATTTTGTTTGTACTGCCGTGGCTCGACCGCAGTCCGGTGCGCTCGATCCGCTACAAAGGTATCGTTTCGCGCATCGCCATCCTGGTCTTTGCTGCCGTGTTCGTTATTCTCGGCTACCTCGGTGTTAAAGCACCAACCCCCGAGCGCACATTTTTGGCACAGATCTGTACCGTGCTCTACTTTAGCTACTTTATCGGTATCTATTTCTGGACTCGCTGGGAGACCTGCAAACCCGAACCCGATCGCGTCACCATGGATGGCGGTATGGGCTTCTGGCGTTCGCTCGGCGCACTGTTGATCGTGGTGGCGCTGATTGTACTGCCACTCAAGGCGGTCGGCGCTGAGTCAGCGTTTGATTGCGGCACTATCCCGTGCGATAGCTTCGAGGTCGATATGAAAGACCAGGCCTCGCTGCAAAATGGTGCTGCCGTGGCGGTTAATTACTGCATGGGCTGTCACTCGTTTCAGTACTCTCGCTGGGAGCGGGTTGCCAACGATATCGGCATTCCTCACGACTTGATGCTCGAGCACTTGGTGCTGGGTGGGCAAAAAATTGGTGAGTTAATGAAGATCTCCATGCCCGCCGATAAAGCCAAGCAGTGGTTTGGTGCCGCACCGCCGGATCTGACCATGGTCACCCGAGTGCGTTCGCCAGAGTGGGTCTACACATACCTGCGCAATTTCTACGCCGATCCGACTCGCCCCTACGGCGTCAACAACAAGGTGTTCAAAGACGTCGGTATGCCGCACGCACTGATCACTCTGCAAGGGCTGCCTGAGTGTGCCCCCGGTCCAGTGCGCGCTGCCAACGGCGGTATTAAGCGCGATGTGCTGTCGGGCGCCGATATCCTCGAGGATCCTTGTGGTAGCTTCAGCTACGCCTCACAAGGGTCGATGACGCCTGAAGAATTTGATAAAACAGTCTACGACCTGGTCAATTTCATGGCCTATACGGCTGAGCCTATGGCCGAGCAACGCAAAGAAATTGGCAAATATGTTCTGCTGTTCCTCGCTGTGCTGTTGGTATTTGTGGTGCTGTTGAACCGCGAGTTCTGGAAAGGCATTCACTAAGTTTGTCTGGTGCGAGCAGCGCAGCTGCTCGCACCATTTCTATACCCCCCTACAGTTGAGAGGTTCCCTGTGCGTCGTTCATCGATGACTCTATTTTCAGACCCCATTTGCCAATACAGCCACCGCGTGCGCATTGTCCTCGCCGAAAAAGGGGTAACGGTCGATATCGAAGATATCGACAGCGGCAAAGTCACCGAAGAGATCTTCGAGGCCAACCCCTACGGCACCTTGCCGACGCTGGTTGACCGCGACCTCGCCCTCTACGAGTCGACAGTGGTTATGGAGTACCTCGATGAGCGTTTTCCACACCCGCCACTGCTGCCAGTCTACCCGGTGACGCGCGCGCAGAGCCGATTGTGGATTCACCGTATACAAAATGATTGGTGCCGTCTCTCCGACGATATTCTGCGCAGCCCCGAGAGCAAAAAAGCTGAGCAGGCGCGCAAAGAGCTGCGCGACTCGCTGATCACCACTGCGCCAATTTTTAGCGGACTGCCTTTCTTTATGAATGAGGAGTTCACGCTGGTCGACTGCTGTCTGGGGCCGCTGTTGTGGCGTCTGCCACAGTTGGGTATTAGCCTGCCCAACACCAAGCAGGTCAAGCCGTTGCACGACTATATGTTGCGGTTGTTCAGCCGCCCGGCGTTTAAGTTGAGTCTAACCGATCAGGAGATGGAGATCCGCGCGTAAGCGCGGCTCCAGCGTCGGCAGTGGCTATGCACTCGAACCAGCCCTACCTACTGCGCGCCTTCTACGACTGGATTGTCGACAACGACTGTACTCCTTACGTGCTGGTCGATGCCAACCACCCCGATGCCGCGGTGCCGCAACAGCATGTCAGCGATGGCCAGATCGTACTCAATATCGCCCCGCGTGCGGTCTCGGCATTTCACATTGATCTCGATGGTATTGCCTTCAACGCCCGTTTTGGTGGTATGCCCACCGACATCTACCTACCGGCTGCAGCGATCTTGAGCATCTATGCACAAGAGAACGGACAGGGGATCGTATTTGAGCGCAGCGGCGACCCGCCACCGCCACCGCGACCGACTGCAGTCAAACGCGCCGCGCCCGGCGGTGCGAAAAAATCCGGTCCAGCGACTAAATTACGCGTGGTCAAGTGACAGCTGACCGCAGCATCTATTTAATTATCGACAACTTTTTTTAGGAGAACGCTATGAGCCAGCCGATTGCCGTACTTTCTGCCGCACGAACGCCGATGGGCGGTATGTTGGGAGAGCTCTCCAGCGTCTCCAGCCCTGCACTTGGCGCGGTGGCGATTGCCGCTGCGCTGCAGCGCTCGGGGTTGGGCGCCGACCAGGTCGACGAGGTGTTGATGGGGTGTGTGCTGCAAGCCGGGCTTGGCCAAGCGCCTGCCCGTCAGGCGGCGATCGCCGCCGGTTTAGATAAATCGACCCCCTGCACCACGGTGCACAAGGTGTGCGGCTCGGCGATGCAGACGGTAATGATGGCCAGCAATGCGCTGCGCGCCGGCCAAGCCGGTGTGATTATTGCCGGCGGTATGGAGAGTATGAGTGGCGCCCCGCACCTGCTGCCAAACGCTCGCCAGGGCTACCGCTTTGGCGGTGCCACGGTGTTGGATCACATGCAGTATGACGGCCTTCAAGACGCCTATCAGGGCGCCGCTATGGGTGTGTTCGCAGAAAAATGTGCCGACAAGTACGGTTTTACCCGCGAAATGCAAGATGCCTACGCGATTGAGTCGCTGGCGCGCGCCAATCGCGCCATCGCCAACGGCTGGTTTAGTGATGAGATCGCCCCGGTAACCATCGCCACCCGCGCCGGTGAGCAGATAGTTGCGATCGACGAGCAGCCGGGCAAAGCGCGCCCAGATAAAATTCCTCAGCTGCGCCCCGCCTTTGCCAAACAGGGAACGGTGACCGCCGCCAACGCCAGCTCGATCTCCGATGGCGCCGCTGCGTTAACGCTGATGATGGCCGACGAGGCCGAACGGCGCGGTCTGCAGCCGCTGGCGTTGATTCACGGTTACGATCAAGCTGCCCATGAGCCGGAGTGGTTCACCACCGCGCCGGTGCCGGCGATGCAAAAAGTGCTCAAGCGCGTCGGTTGGCAGGCGGACGATGTCGATCTTTGGGAGGTCAACGAAGCTTTCGCAGTGGTCGCTATGGCGGCGATGCAGGAGTTGCAGATAGACCATGCCAAGCTGAATGTGCACGGCGGTGCCTGTGCGCTGGGTCACCCGATCGGCACCTCGGGTGCGCGCATAATTGTCACGTTAATTCACGCCTTGAAGACCCATGGCCTGAAAAAAGGTGTAGCCAGTCTCTGTATTGGCGGTGGCGAGGGCAGTGCGGTAGCGCTCGAGCTGGTCTAAAAAGTCGGCACAAAAAAAACCGGCGCAGTGCCACTGCGCCGGTTTTTTTGTGCCGTCGATATTTACTCGGCGGCGATCTCAAAGGCGCGCACAACGCGCTCCACGCCGCGGCTGTTGGCGGCCACGGTAGCGGCCAGATCGGCGGTGTTACGGGTCACCAAGCCCATCAAAAAGACCGTGTTATTTTCGACAATAACATCAATTTTTGACGATTCAATCTGCTCGTGGAAGAGCAATTTGGTGCGCACCTGGCTGGCGATCAAGCTGTCGTTGGCGCGCGATACTACCGAGCTGTTGGCGGCTACCACCAGCTCGTTATAGACCTGTCGGACACCGCTGAAAGCGTTGGCGACCTCGCCGGCTTTGCGGCGCAACTCGGCGCTTTGCACTTCGCCAGTGAGCAAGATGACACCGTTGTAAGCGTGCACATTGATGTGCGCCTCGTTCAAGATGGGGTCGGCTTTATTGATGTTGACACCGATATAGGTGGCGATCTTCAGATCGTTGAGACCGGTGCCCAGCGGCGGTTCGGTAGGGTCGGCAGAGATCGGTTCATCGACAATGGTGGTCAACACCGTGGTACAGCCTGCAACGTTAAGCAGCAGTACGAGCGCAAGTAGCTTTAAGGTGTTAATCATACTCAGTCAGCTCCAAAAACCTGTTGGTCAATCAGATGGCAGAGACATTGTAACGCCTCCAGTTGCAGGTTGACGAGGGGTGTCGAATGGTCGGACGCGGCGGCCAGCGGCAGTACTAATTGCCCCGCGCTGGCGTGCTCTTGACCGGTTGCACCGAGCGACAGTGAGCGCAGCGCGGCACGGCGCGCTTGCGCAATAAGCTCTGCGCCCTGCTCGGGCTGCTGTGGATCGGCCAATACCAACAGTAGATCGCCGGGCTGGGCTAACTGTTGCAAAAGCGTCACCGCGCTCTGCGCGTCGCAGTCGGGTCGCATTGCCAACGCCGGGAATGGCGGGCGCTCAAAATTGTAACCAAACAGAAAGTAGTGCTCGGCCAGTGCGGCTAGCGAAGCGCTGTGACCAGAGCCGTAAATTAGCACTTTGCCACCGTTCAAAAAGCACTCGGCAAACAGTTGGGCGGCTTCTGGCAGGTGTTGACTGCAGCTTTCCGCGAGCGCCATAGTCGACTCCAGCCGCTGTTGGAAATGGTCAAAAACACTCTGTTGCATAATTGCACTCGACATAAAGAGGTTTAAAAATGGTTCTGGGTGACACCTTTGAGCCACTGGATCTGGTTGTTGCCCTGCTCCAGTGCCGGGCCCTCGATCAACAGCGCATCGATGCGCGCGGCCAGCGGCTGCCCGCGCTGGCGTTGTAAATAGTGTAGGGCGGTGGCGGCAACCCTGTCCAACTTAGCTCGGCTCAAACTGCCCGCGGCGCCGCCAAAACGTGACGAGGCGCGGTAGCGCACCTCGACAAAAACCCAGCACTGGGCTTCGCGCATAACCAGATCGATCTCGCCCTGCGGCCCCTGGTAGTTGCATTCGACTAATACTAATCCCTGCTGCTCTAACCACCGTGCCGCCAGCTTTTCAGCGGCGCGGCCGCGGTTGGCCGCCGCCGCTTTATCGCCACTATCGACCACTGGCGGCGCGCTGCTGCGCCCACTGCTGGTCGATAGTGGCGGCATTGATTTCGACCACACCGGTGCTGGTGATGCGATGCCAGAGGCCGTTGCGTCGATAACCGTCCGGCTCTGCCAGCAAAATGCCAGTGCGCCCATACAGCGGTGCCGTGACACGCCCCAGTTGTGCCTCGCGCAGCGTCGCGGTGAGGGCATCGGCTCCGAGTGCGGCCAGTTGTTGGGTCAAAGTGGCATCGAGATCGGCGGCTGACTCTGGCTGCGGTGCAGTGGTCAGTTGCCACAGCGAAGCGGGAAACTCAATGCCGGCCAAGTCGCGGTTGAAGCGCGGCTCACCGGAATAGATGTGAGAGGTGGCCAGCACCGGTATCTCTGCGGCAAAGTTGAACTCCAGTGCCGGGCGGATCTGACGGCCTTGCTGAGGTTGCGCGAGGACAATGACCAGGTCGATATCTTGGCGGCGCCGCGGCCGTGTGGAGAGCTCCAGTCCGGTCAGTCGCTGCAGCTGCAGGCTGCGCTGGCGGCTCTCGTCGAGCGCTAGCGGCGCTTGCAGCAGCGGGGTGAAATCGCGCTCGGCCGAGGCGTAATAGACCACCTCTATAACACCGCCGCGCTGCTGCCAGCGGCTTTGCAGCCAGCGTGCGCCGCGCGCACCCCAGCCGGCATCGGGGGCGAGCAGTAACACGCGTTGGGCGTTGCGCGCGGCAGCGCGTTGCAGCAGCTGGTCCAGTTCATGCTCGACAGCCAGTGGCAGTTTGATCAATTCGGAGTACGCCGCGGACTGCGCTGCGCTGCGACTGCTCTCGTTTAACACCAGAGTGGGCAGCAGCGCGTCTGCCAGCGGGGTGGCGGCGCGGCGCTGGCGCGGCGCTGGCAGCTCGTTGAGCAGCTCGCTGATGGCGGCTGTGTTGCCCTCGGGCGGCGCTTGCTCGCGCTCCAGTTCGTCGAGCAGTTGGTCGAGCTGCGAGCGCCGCAGCGGACCGATCACCCGCGTGACCCCTTGGCCGCGCAGTTGGCGGTAGAGGTCGCTGAAGGCGCTATCGTTGTCGAGATGGTAAAACTGCAGTTGCGGCAGCGTCTGGCCGCGGCTGAGCTGGTAGTAGCGGGCCAGCAGTCCGTCGGTCAATGCTCGGCTAGCGGGTGTCGACGCTGCGTCGCGGCTCAACACCACCGCTACGCTTGCGGTGCTGGCCTGGGCGCCCTGCAGGGCGATGAGATAATCGGGTCGCAGTTGTGCCAGCGGGTGGCGGCTGTGGGCGTTCAGCCACTCGGTCAGGGTGCGCTGTTGAGCGCTGTAGTCGCCCTCGCGGGCGCGCAGCTGTAACGCTAATTGCGCTAGCTGGCGCAGCGCGGTAGAGACGCCATCGAACTGCTCGAGCTGTGCCGACGAGGTGGCATTGAGTCTGTTCCAGATCAAATTGGCGCGCTCTGCGGTGAGGCTATCGACATCGTCCAATAACAGCTGTAAGCCGTCGCCGAGTGCGCCGATGGCGAACAGATACTGCGCCTCGAGCAGATCGAGCTGGCGCTGCTCGGCGCCGGCCAACTGGCTGCGCCAAAGCCCCCACTGCGGGTGTCGGCGCAGTGCGCTGGCGGGCAGCCAATAGTGCTGATCGAGGCCGCCGCGAAACAGCAGTAGCAGCAGTTGGCTGCGGCGCCGGTCGTCGAGTAGTGCGGGGTCGAGAGTGGCTAGCATCTGCAGGGTTTGGCGCGCCGTTGCCGCGGCACTGCCCGCTGTTGCTGCGAGGCTTGTATACTGTTGCTGAATGATATCAAACAGCTCGAGGGTCTGCTCGCGGCTGCGCGCAGGCAGCGCTGCCATAGGCGCTATCGGCTCAAGGTCGACAGCGCGTGGCAGCGTCGTAGTCGGCGCGCAACCGCCAGCTGCTAAGATGAGCGCCGCCAGCGCCAACCCTGTAACTGTGCCGCTCTGCCATGACAACCGAAGGTAACCCATTTTGTACACCGAACGCTCAACTCTCTATGTGGTAGCTACACCGATTGGCAACCTCGCCGATATCACTCAGCGCGCTGCGGCAGTTTTGGCTGAGGTCGACCTGATCGCCTGTGAAGATACTCGCCACAGCCAGCGCTTGTTAGACCATCTGCAGCTCAACAAACCACTGCGCCCCTACCACGAACACAGTGACGGCAAAGCCGAAGCCAACCTGTTGGAAAGTTTAGCAGCTGGCCAGTCAATTGCACTGATTTCTGATGCCGGGACACCGTTAATTGCCGATCCGGGCTACCGTTTAGTCAGCGCTGCGCGCGCCGCCGGTTACTCGGTGGTGACCGTGCCGGGGCCGTGCGCAGCGATTGCGGCGCTGTCGATTGCCGGCCTGCCCAGCGACCAGTTTCGCTTTTGTGGGTTTCTGCCGGCGCGAGCGGTCGCCCGCGACAAGGTGCTCGAACAGCTCACCGACGACCGCGCCACACTGATTTTTTACGAGGCGCCACACCGCATTGTCGAATCACTGGCGGCTATGGCGAAGATCTGTGGTGGCGAGCGCCGCGCAGCGATCGGCCGCGAGCTGACGAAAACCTTTGAGACCTTGCTCGCGGGTACCCTGGCCGAACTGGCCGAGCGGGTGGCCAACGACCGCGATCAACAGCGCGGCGAAATAGTGGTGATGGTGGCGGGACAGCTGCAGCGGTCAAGTGGCAGCGCCGAGAGCCGGCGGGTGTTGCAGCTACTGCTGCAGGAGTTGCCGCTTAAGCGCGCGGCGGCGGTGGCGGCGCAGCTGCTCGGCGGCGACAAGCGCAGTTTCTACCAGTTGGGTCTGCAACTCCAAGAGCGCAGCCGCTAGCCGCGCCAGTGCTCGGCGTGCTCGATACCGTGCGCGGCGGCATCAAAGCTGATCGTCTGTCGGCTTTGGCGTTGGCGCTCGTAGTCGCGCAGTGCCGCCAGCGCCGGTCGCTGCAGCAGTAAGATGGCGATAATATTTAACCACGCCATCATTCCCAGGCCGATATCTCCCAGCGCCCAAGCCGCGCTCGAGCTCTTCACACCACCCCAGTAGACGGCAGCCAAAATGAGTACTTTAAGCGCGCTAAACAGCCACGGTGAGTGCATTTTTCGGTTGATAAAGGCGACGTTGGTCTCGGCGATGTAGTAGTAGGCAACAATGGTGGTAAAGGCGAAAAAAAGCAGCGCAATGGCGGTCATGCTGCTGCCAAAGCCGGGCAGGGCGCTCTCCAGCGCCGCCTGTACGTAGCCGGGCCCGGCGGCTACGCCGGCCAGACCGCTGTAGAGCGTCTGACCGCCGTCAAATACTTCGTAGAGCCCCGAGACCAGTATCATCAATGCGGTGGCGGTGCAGATCAGCAGGGTGTCGATATAGACAGAGAACGCTTGGACTAATCCCTGCTGGGCGGGGTGATCGACCTCGGCGGCAGCGGCGTGGTGGGGGCCGGTTCCCTGGCCGGCCTCGTTGGAGTAGACGCCGCGCTTCACCCCCCACTGCACGGCGGCACCGGCAATGGCGCCAAAGCCGGCGTGCAGCCCAAACGCGCTGTCAAAGATCAACCGAAAGGCTCCGGGGACTTTGTCGGCGTTGATCGCCAGAACAAAAATGGCCATAGCGATATAGAGTAGTGCCATTACCGGCACCACCAGTTGTGCAAAGGCAGCGATACGGCGCACGCCGCCGACCACGATGGTCGCCAGCAGTACAGTCAGCAGCAGCGCGGTGATCGGTTTATTGACCCCCCAAGCGTTGTTGAGCCCCTCGACGATGGCGTTGGCCTGCAGCCCGGGCATAAAAAAGCCCATGGCGATAATGGTGGCAATAGCAAAGATCCAGGCGAACCAACTGACTCCAAGGGCCTTGTCGATGAAGTAAGCGGGTCCGCCGCGGTAGAGCCCGTTGTCATCGGTCTCTTTATAGATTTGCGCCAGCGTAGCCTCGATAAAAGCGGTGGCGGCGCCGAGAAAAGCCACCACCCACATCCAAAAAATGGCCCCCGGTCCGCCGAAGGCGATGGCAGTGGCGACCCCGGCGATGTTGCCGGTGCCGACCCGGCCCGACAGCGACATAGCCAGCGCTTGAAAGGAGGAGACGCCGGCCTCTGATTTGCCGCCGCGGCGCAGCAACCGCACCATTTCACCGAGGTGACGCACCTGTAGGAATCGGCCCCGCAGTGAGAACCAGAGACCGGCGCCGAGGCATAAATAGACCAGTGCCGGGCTCCAGATGACGCTGTTCACGGCGTTGATGGCGGTATCTAGAGGAGAAATTGGGTTGGCCATAGGTGCTCTCGGGCTCGCTGGGGTGGGGGTCATTGTTCAGGCCTTGGTGAATAATTTCAACCATTCTCTCAATTGCCGGCCTGCAACTGAGGGTTTTTGCCGGCGCAGTGGTTATAATGTTGAGTTTATTTCATCCACAACTGCGGCCACCGCGTCGCGATAGCAGAGATCTACCATGACCGACTCGTTCAAAGAAGCCGCGCTGCGTTACCACACCGATCCGCGCCCAGGGAAACTGGAGATTCGCCCGACCAAGCCACTGGCCAACAAGCGCGATTTGTCGCTGGCCTATTCGCCGGGCGTGGCGTTTGCCTGCGAGCTGATTGAACAAAACCCGGCGGCCGCCGCAGAGGTCACCTCGCGCGGCAATCTGGTCGCGGTGATCAGCAACGGTACGGCGGTACTGGGGCTGGGTAATATCGGTGCGTTGGCCTCCAAGCCGGTCATGGAAGGCAAGGCGGTGCTATTTAAGAAGTTTGCCAATATCGATGTGTTCGATATTGAAGTCGATGAGACTGACGTCGACAAGTTGGTCGATATTGTCGCCTCGCTGGAGCCGACTTTTGGCGGGGTCAATCTCGAGGACATCAAGGCGCCGGAGTGTTTCTTGGTCGAGCAAAAATTGCGCGAGCGGATGAACATACCGGTGTTTCACGACGACCAGCACGGCACCGCCATTGTCGCCGCGGCGGCGGTTTACAACGGCTTGAAGGTGGTGGAAAAAAACATCGCCGAGATCAAGCTGGTGGTGTCGGGGGCTGGCGCCGCCAGCATCGCCTGTGTCGATCTGTTGATCGCCATGGGGCTGCAGCGCGACAACGTGCGCATGCTCGACCGCAACGGGGTGATTTATGCCGGTCGCGAAGTCGGCATGAACCCGTGGAAAGCGGATTATGCGGTGGAGACCGACGACCGTGATCTGAGCGACGCGATAGTCGATGCCGACCTGTTTTTGGGTTTGTCTGGGCCGGGCATTCTGAGCGCCGAGATGGTCAAAAAAATGGCGCCGCGGCCGATGATTCTGGCCATGTCCAACCCGGTCCCGGAAATTATGCCGGAAGAGGCGATAGCGGCGCGCCCCGATGCGATTATCGCCACCGGCCGCTCCGACTACCCCAACCAAGTCAACAACGTGTTGTGCTTCCCGTTTATCTTTCGCGGTGCGCTCGACTGCGGCGCCTCGACTATCAATGAAGAGATGAAGATGGCGGCGGTGCGCGCCATCGCCGGGCTGGCGATGAAAGAGACCTCCGATGTGGTGGCCGCCGCCTACGCCGATGAGCGGCTTAAATTTGGCGCCCAGTATTTGATCCCCAAACCGTTCGACCCGCGCCTGATTGAAGATGTGCCGGTGGCGGTGGTGCAGGCGGCGATGGCCAGCGGGGTGGCGACGCGCCCGATTGCCGATATCGAGGCCTACCGCCAATCACTGCACGAGTTTGTCAACCAGGCTGGGCTGTTCATGCAGCCCACCATCGAGCGCGCCAAGCGGCGCACGGCCCGCATTGTCTATGCCGAGGGTGAGAACGACGATGTGCTGATTGCCACCCAGGCGGTGATCGACGAAAACATCGCCACACCGGTGTTGATTGGCCGCCGCCAACGCATAGAGCAGGCCGCTGATCGTCTCGGCCTGCGCTTTGACCTCGATCGCGACGTCGAGATCTTCAATCCACAAGAGGACCACCGCCACGAGGAGTACGCGGCGTTTTACCAGTCGGTGGTCGGTCGCCACGGTGTCTCGGTGGCGGCGGCGCGCAAGATCATGCGCAACGATACCACCGCGCTGGCGGCGGTAATGGTGGCGCGCGGCGACGCCGATGGGCTGATCTGTGGCAAGGTGGGGCGCTTTGACTTTCACCTGCGCGAGATTATCCATCTGCTCGGCGCTCCGCAGCAGCAGCATATTAGCTCCAGTGCGGTACTGTTAATGCCCGACGGCCCGCTGTTCTTGGCCGACACCGCGCTCAATGTCGACCCCAGCGACGAGGAGCTGGTGGCGATTACCGAGGCGACTGTGGATCTGGTTAAGCGCTTTGGCGTCGAGCCCAAGGTGGCGCTGTTGTCGCACTCAAACTTTGGCACCTCCAATGCGCCCTCGGCGCGCAAAATGCGCCGCGCCTCTGAGCTGTTGCGGGCGCGCCATCCGCAGTTGCAAATAGACGGTGAAATGCATGTGCTGAGTGCCCTCAACCCGGCGCTGCGGGCGACGGTTTACCCCGACGCCAACCTCAAGGGTCGCGCCAATGTGTTGGTAATGCCCAATTTGGACGCCGCCAACATTGCTATGGGGCTGATCCGCTCGATGACCGATGCGCTGCTGATCGGGCCGTTTATCCACGGTTTGGCCAAGCCGGCGCACATTGTTATTCCCTCGGTCAGCGCTCGCGGCATCTTCAATATGACAGCAGCGACAGTGGCTGATCTGCAGAAAAATTAATCGCCCTTGCTGTCGTCCTGGTCGTCGCCGTCGGCGAGTGGCCAGCCGCCCAGATCGCGCCAGCGGTTGACGATGGTACAGAACAGTTCGGCGGTCTTCACGGCGTCGTACTCTGCGCTGTGAGCGGCTTTGTTGTCAAAGCCAATGCCGGCGGCAATGCACGCCTTGGCCAGCACCGTCTGGCCATAGGCCAAGCCGGCCAAGGTGGCGGTATCAAAGCAGCTGAAGGCGTGGAACGGCGCGCGCTTAATCTGGTTGCGCGCCACCGCGGCATTGATAAAGCCCAGATCAAAGTGGGCGTTGTGAGCCACCATCGTCGCGCGGGTGCAGCCGTGGCGGCGCACCGCCTGGCGGATCGGCTGGAACAGTTCGCTCAGCGCAATTGACTCTTCGCAGCTGTCGCGCTCTGGATCGTCGACATCGATGCCGGTGAAGTCGAGCGCCGCCTGCTCTAGGTTGGCACCGGGGAACGGCTCAATGTGGCGGGTGATCACCTCGTCGACCCGCAACGTGCCGTGCTCATCCATCTCCAACAACACCGCGGTGACCTCTAGCAGGGCGTCGGTGCGGGCGTTGAAGCCGCCGGTCTCAACATCCACCACCACCGGCAAAAAGCCGCGGAAACGCTCGGCCAGCAGCGATTTGTCGCGCCCGCTCGGCTCGCTCACAACGCCGGCTCGACGAGTTGCCAGTCGAGCTCGCTGCCAGCGCCCAGTGGCACTATCTCACCATCGACAAAAGGCAGGCTGTCCGGTAGCTGCCAGCGCTGACGGGCCAGCGTGACAGTGTCACGGTTGCGCGGCAGGCGATAGAAGTCGGCGCCAAAGTGGCTGGCAAACCCCTCGAGCTGGTCGAGCTTGCCCTCCGCCTCAAAGGCGGCGGCGTAGAGCTCAATCGCCGCCGGGTGGCTAAAGCAGCCGGCACAGCCGCAGCTCGACTCTTTGGCGCCGCGGGGGTGGGGCGCCGAGTCGGTGCCGAGGAAAAATTTGCCGCTACCGCTGGTGGCGGCCGCCAGCAGCGCTTTTTGATGGCTGTTGCGTTTGAGAATGGGCAGGCAGAACAGATGCGGTCGTATGCCGCCGACCAACATATCGTTGCGGTTGTAAAGCAGGTGCTGGGGAGTGATGGTGGCGGCCACATTGGCGCCGGCGGCGGAGACAAACTCAGCGCCCTGCTGGGTGGTGATGTGCTCTAACACCAGCCGTAGGTCGGGGAAATTGTCCACCATCGGCACCAGGTGGCGCTCGATGAAGGTCGCCTCGCGATCAAAAATATCGATGGCGTGGTCGGTCACTTCGCCGTGCAGCTGCAACACCAAGCCGCTCTCTTGCATCGCTGCCAGCACGCGATCGATCTTGGCCAGCGAGGTGACCCCGGAATCGGAGTTGGTGGTGGCGCCGGCCGGGTAATATTTGGCACCGGCAATAAATTCGCACGCTGCGGCGCGTTCAATCTCGGCTACCGGCGTGTTGTCGGTGAGGTAGAGCACCATCAGCGGTTGCCACTGCGAGCCGGCTGGCCGCGCCGCCAGTATCCGCTCGCGGTAGGCGAGTGCTTCGGCCACGGTAGTGACCGGCGGTGTTAGGTTGGGCATGACAATACCGCGCGCAAAGCCCCGCCCGGCAGCGGCGACGGTGGTGTCCAATGCCGCGCCATCGCGCAGGTGGAGATGCCAGTCGTCGGGGCGGGTGATGGTGAGTGAGGATCGATCTGACATGCGCGCGGCTTCCTTAAAATAGAGCCGCTATGCTACCGCAAAAGGGGGGGCTGGTGACAGCCAGATGGCCGCTGGGCTATCGCTTGAAAAGAAAAAACCGAGTGTTCGCGGCACACCGCTGGGCACAACTGCGCGCAGCGGTTAAAATGGCTAATCTTTTTCCGGTGCATCGGGCACTGAACAGTCAAGGAGCAGTTGTGTCATCTATCAATAAAGTCGTGCTGGCCTATTCGGGCGGTCTGGATACCTCGGTGATTGTCCGCTGGTTGCAGGAGACCTACGGTTGTGAAGTGGTTACTTTCACTGCCGATATCGGTCAGGGCGAAGAGGTCGAACCGGCCCGCGCTAAAGCCGAGGCGCTCGGTGTCAAAGAGATCTATATCGACGACCTGCGCGAGGAGTACGCCCGCGACTACG
Source organism: Gammaproteobacteria bacterium LSUCC0057 (assembly GCA_004535795.1). Classification (GTDB taxonomy): domain Bacteria; phylum Pseudomonadota; class Gammaproteobacteria; order Pseudomonadales; family Porticoccaceae; genus LSUCC0057. The sequence continues at coordinate 25,797 of SPIA01000002.1, read as the reverse complement.
TCTTCCCGATGTTCCGCGCCAATACCATTTACGAGGGCGAGTACCTGCTCGGCACCTCGATCGCGCGGCCGCTGATTGCCAAGCGGTTGATTGAAATCGCCAACGAGACCGGCGCCGACGCCATCAGCCACGGCGCCACCGGCAAGGGCAACGACCAGGTGCGTTTTGAGCTCGGCGCCTATGCGCTCAAGCCCGGCGTGCAGGTCATTGCACCGTGGCGCGAGTGGGATCTCAACTCGCGCGACAAGCTGATGGAGTACTGCGCCACCCACAACATCGCCGTCGAGCAGAAGCGCGGCACCAAGTCGCCCTACTCGATGGACGCCAATCTGCTACACATCTCTTATGAGGGCGCCAACCTCGAGGATCCGTGGTCGGAGCCAGAAGAAGCGATGTGGCGCTGGACAGTCGCCCCCGAGGCGGCGCCCGACCAACCCACCTATTTAGAGTTGAGCTACCAGCAGGGCGATATTGTCGCCATCGACGGCGTGGCGATGAGCCCGGCGACAGTGATTGAGCATCTCAATAAGGTCGCCGGTGCCAACGGCGTCGGCCGGTTGGATATCGTTGAGAACCGCTATGTCGGCATGAAGTCGCGCGGCTGTTACGAGACCCCCGCCGGCACCGTGATGTTGCGCGCCCACCGCGCCATTGAGTCGCTGACCCTCGACCGCGAGGTGGCACACCTCAAAGATGAGCTGATGCCGCGTTACGCGTCGTTGATCTACAACGGCTACTGGTGGTCGCCGGAGCGGCAGATGCTCCAGCAGTCGATCGATTTCAGCCAGCGCGAGGTCAACGGCGAGGTGCGGGTTAAACTGTATAAAGGTAACGTTACAGTGGTCGGCCGGCGCTCGGCAGAGTCGCTGTTCGACGAGAAAATCGCCACCTTCGATGAAGACCAAGGGGCCTACAACCAGGCCGACGCCGAGGGCTTTATTAAGCTCAACGCACTGCGTCTGCGGATTGCTGCCAATCGCGGTCGCGGCTTCTAGCGGACCGATGTCAGAGCCTACCGATAACACGCCGAGCCTACGCTTGGCGTGTTTGATTCAGGTCAAGGTCGGCTCCCCTTTAAGCCCCGATAATAATCCCCACTAGGCGTCGCAAGCGTTGTGCGGCGCCTCGCCCTGTCGCACCGTGCGGCGCGTTGCAACCATAGGAAAAGAGCATGAGTGATCACGCATCCGCGGCCTCGCTGCCAGAGTACAACACCAAAATCGTCAAACAGTTCGCCATCACCACGGTGCTGTGGGGAGTTGTCGGTATGTTGGTGGGGGTTATCCTCGCCGCCCAGCTGGTCTGGCCAGACCTCAACGTTGGCCCCTATCTGCATTTTGGCCGCCTGCGACCGCTGCACACCAACGCGGTGATCTTTGCCTTCGGCGGCTCGGCGCTGTTTGCCGCCAGTTACCATGTGGTGCAGCGCACCTGCCAGGCGCCGCTAATCTCCGATAAGCTTGCGGCGTTCACCTTCTGGGGGTGGCAGCTGGTCATTGTCGCCGCCGCCATCACTCTGCCGATGGGGCTGACCACCACCAAAGAGTACGCCGAGCTGGAGTGGCCGATCGACATCCTCATCGCCGTGGTCTGGGTGGTCTATGCGATCGTCTTCTTCGGCACCATCATGAAGCGCCGCGCCAAACACATCTATGTCGCCAACTGGTTCTTTGGTGCATTCATCTTGGCGGTGGCGATGCTGCATATCGTCAACAGCTTGGCGGTGCCGGTCAGCTGGACTAAGTCCTACTCTATCTACCCCGGCGCCATCGATGCGATGGTGCAGTGGTGGTACGGCCACAATGCGGTCGGCTTCTTTTTAACCGCCGGTTTCCTCGGCATGATGTACTACTTTGTCCCCAAGCAAGCGGAGCGTCCGGTCTACTCCTACCGCCTGTCGATCGTCCATTTTTGGGCGCTGATCGCCATCTATATCTGGGCGGGCCCCCACCATCTCCACTACTCGGCGCTGCCCAACTGGGCGCAGAGTCTGGGTATGGTGATGTCGCTGGTGCTGTTGGCGCCCTCGTGGGGCGGCATGATCAACGGTGTGATGACGCTCTCCGGTGCCTGGCACAAGCTGCGCACCGACCCGACGCTGCGCTTTTTGGTGGTGTCGCTGTCGTTCTATGGCATGTCGACCTTTGAGGGGCCGATGATGGCGATCAAAACTGTCAACGCGCTGTCGCACAACACCGACTGGACCATCGGCCACGTCCACTCCGGGGCGTTGGGCTGGGTGGCGATGATCTCGATTGGCTCGATGTATCACCTGATTCCGCGGCTGTGGGGCAAGCAGCAGATGTACAGTGAGAACCTGATCAACATCCACTTCTGGATGTCGACCATCGGCACCGTGCTCTACATCGCCTCGATGTGGGTTAACGGCATCGCCCAGGGGTTGATGTGGCGGGCGTTTAATGCCGACGGCACACTCACCTACAGCTTTGCCGAGGCGGTCGAGGCGAGCTACCCCGGTTACTTTGTGCGTTTTGTCGGTGGTTTTATCTTCTTTGCAGGCATGCTGTTGATGGCCTACAACGTCTACATGACGGTCGGCCGCGACAGGGCCACCGCCACTGCCAGCCCCGCTGCAGCGGTTTGAGGAGTTATTAGAGATGCCCAACAAACACGCCATTATTGAGAAAAACATCGGCCTGATGATTGTGCTGATTGTGGTCGCGATGAGCTTTGGCGGACTCGCCCAAATTGTGCCGCTGTTCTTCACCGGCGAAACCACCGAGCCGATCGCCGGCCTCAAACCGCTGCCGGCGGTTGAGCTGGAGGGACGTGACATTTACATCCGCGAGGGCTGCCACGTCTGCCACACCCAGATGGTGCGACCGCTGCGCGCCGAGACCGAGCGTTACGGCCACTACTCGGTCGCCGGTGAATCAGTCTACGAGCACCCATTCCTGTGGGGCTCCAAACGCACCGGGCCGGACCTTGCACGGGTCGGCGGTCGCTACAGCGACGACTGGCACCGCGCCCACCTCTACGACCCGCGCTCGGTGGTGCCCGAATCCAATATGCCGGCGTTCCCGTGGCTGTTTGAGAACCGGATCGATGGCAGCAAGACAGCCGCTAAAATGATCGGCCTGCGCAAAGTGGGGGTCCCCTACACCGATGAGCAGATCGCCTCGGCGCAGGCGGATGTCGACGGCGTCAGCGAGATCGACGCACTGCTCGCCTACCTCCAGCAGCTCGGCACGCTGCTGCAGCGCAAGCGGTGATCGCGATGGACAGTGGAACCTTGCAAGGGCTCAGCACAGTCGTGGCATTTATCGCTTTTATCGGCGTCACTGCGTGGGCCTACAGTAAACGCAATAAGCAGGCATTTGATGAAGCAGCCCAGCTGCCCTTTGCCGACGAGCCCGGCATGCAGGCGCCGGCACAACAGACGACCGATGGGCGGGAGCCGTTATGAGCACATTCTGGAGTTGGTGGATCATTGTCATCACCGTAGTGACGCTGCTCGGTAGCCTGTGGCTGCTGGTAGCCAATCGCAAGACTACCATCAGCGGCCAACCCGGCACCGACGGTGAGGCGCCGACTACCGGCCACAGTTACGACGGTATCGAAGAGTACGACAATCCGCTGCCGGCCTGGTGGTTCTGGAAATTTGTCGGTACGGTGGTGTTTGCCGCCGTCTACTTGGCTCTCTATCCCGGGCTTGGCAGTTTTCAGGGGCTGCTCGGCTGGACCCAGGAGAACCAGTGGGAGGCGTCGATGGCCGCCGCCGATGCCAAGATGGATGCCCAGTACGCCGAATATGCCAGCCGCACCATCGACGATCTCGCCGGTGATCCAGCCGCCAAGCGGATGGGCCGTCGGCTCTACAATAATAACTGCTCGGTCTGCCACGGTGTCGGTGGCAGTGGTGCCAATGGCTTCCCCAATTTGGCCGACAACGACTGGCTCTACGGCGGCCATCCCGAGGCGATACTCGCCACCCTCAACGGCGGCCGCCAAGGGGTGATGCCTGCTTGGGGGGCGGTACTGGGTGACGAAGGCGTGGTCAATGTCACCGAGTATGTGTTGAGCCTCTCCGATGAGCCACACAATGCCGCCCAGGCGGCCGCCGGCGGTGAGCAGTTCGCGATGTTTTGCGCCAGCTGCCATATGCCCGACGGCAGCGGTATGCAGGCGCTCGGCGCGCCCAATTTGACCGATAATATCTGGCTCTACCGGCAGGCTGATTTGACCTTGGCCGAGAATATTCGCGCCACCCTGCGCCAGGGTCGCAATGGCATCATGCCGAGCCAGAGTGACAAACTTCGCCCAGAAAAGATCCACCTGATCGCTGCCTACGTCTACGGCTTATCGCAGACAGGCGCCCCCTAACGGTTAGCCGCCGTCGGCAGAGTGTTGCCGGCGGCTCTCACAGGAGCTGCTATGAGCGGACCGGCCCCCGGTAACAATGGCCATCCCAACAACGAGGCGATCCAGGTCCTCGACCTCTACCAAACCGCCGAAAAAATCTACACCCGGCGACTCAACGGTTTCTTCCGGCGGCTACAAAACTGGAGCTGGATGCCATTCTTAGGCGCTTATTTCCTCATTCCGTGGCTGCAAATCGACGGCCGCCCAGCAATGTTGTTCGACCTCGTCGAGCGAAAATTTCACGTCTTCTGGATTACCTTCTGGCCGCAGGACTTTCCGCTGCTGGCGTGGCTGTTGATCATCGCCGCCTTTGCACTGTTTACCGTCACCAATCTGTTCGGTCGGGTCTGGTGCGGCTTCTCCTGCCCGCAGACGGTGTTCACTCAGATCTTTATGGCCATCGAGGAGCGCTTTGAGGGCGACCGCAACCGCCGAATTCGGCTCGATAACTCACCGTGGGGAGCGCAGAAGATCGCCCGCAAAGGCGGCAAGCTGATCGCCTGGCTAGTAGTGGCCTTTGCCACCGGGCTGACCTTTGTCGGCTATTTCAATCCGATCGGTGCGCTGACCACCGATCTGCTGAGCTGGAGCGCCCACCCGGCGGCGGTGTTTTGGGTGGCGTTCTTCACCCTCGGCACGTTCGTCAATGCCGGCTTTATGCGCGAACAGATCTGTAAATATGTCTGCCCCTATGCCCGTTTTCAGTCGGTGATGTTTGACTCCGATACTCTGGTGGTCTCCTACAACGCGGCGCGTGGCGAGCAGCGCGGTTCGCGCCGCCACGACCACCAGCGCGGCAGCGACGGCCTCGGTGACTGCGTTGACTGTACCCTCTGCGTACAGGTCTGCCCGACCGGTATCGACATTCGCGATGGGCTTCAGTACGAGTGCATCAGTTGCGGGCTCTGTGTCGACGCCTGTAACGCGGTGATGGATAAACTCCACTATCCGCGCGGTTTGATCAGCTTTACCTCCGAGAACGCGCTACTCAAGGGAGAACCGGTGCGTTTTTTGCGGCCGCGCTTTATCGGTTATGTCAGCGCAGTGACGGTGATGACACTGCTGTTTGTCTACACTCTGGCGACCCGTATTCCGCTGGAGGTCGATGTCTTGCGCGACCGCGATATGCTCTACCGGTTGCGCCCTGACGGCGCGATTGAGAATAGCTACATGGTCAAGATTAACAACATGGATCAGCGCGACCATCACTACACTATCGCTGTCGAGGGTGGCCCCATGCTCGCCTACACCGGCCAGCGCGAGGTGATGATCGAGGCCGGCGAAGTCGGCGAGTTACTGATACGGCTGACCAGCAGTAAGCCACTGTCGGCCGCCAATATACCGATAAGCTTTGTGGTCAGCGAGCGCGATCAGCCGACCTTGAGCGACCGCGCTGAGAGTCGCTTTATCTCTCCAGCGCCGCGCCGCTGAGCGGTTACACTAACGGTCTAGATCAGCCAGAGAAATGTCACGATGAGTCACTACTCCCAGCCTTCAGCTACCCCGTGGTACCGTCAGTTCTGGCCGTGGTTCATCATCGCGCTACCGGCCAGCGTGGTGGTCGCCGGTATTGCCACGGTGTTTATCGCCTTCAGCCACCGCGACGACGTGGTGGTCGACGACTACTACCGCGAGGGGCTGGCGGTCAATCAATCGCTTGCCGCCCAGCGCCGCGCTGCTGAGCTGGGAGTGGAGGCACGGTTGCAGTTTGACCGCGCCAGCGGCACGGTGACAGTTGTACTCAGCGCTGCTGCGGGGCCGCTGCCGTCCACCGCGGGGGCGCAATTAACACTCCACCACCCGATCCGTGCGGCGCGTGATATCAGTGTCGCACTGAGCGCGGCGGGAGCGGCCGGCCAGTTGGTCGGCAGTTTGGCGGTGCCGGCCCGCGACAGCTATTACTTGCGGCTCAGCGACGCCAGCGGCAATTGGCGGTTGGACGGTGAAATTGATTTTAGTTACGGCACCAGCCGGTTGCTGACCGCGCAGTGAGCAACTCGGCCGAGCGGCTGGTGGCTGAAGATTGCTACCATTGTGGGCTGCCACTACCCAGCGGCGCGCCGATAGAGTTTGTCGTCGGCGAGCGAGCCCGGCAGTTCTGCTGTGTCGGCTGTCAAGCGGTCGCCAGCGCAATCGTGAGCGGTGGTTTGGCGTCGTTCTACCAGTTCCGTTCGGCCGACAGTGGCCGGCCAGAGCAGCGCCCTAGCGGTAACGCTGATCTGGCGGTGTGGGATATGGCGGAGCTCGCCGGTGACTACCTGCAGCAGCACTCGGATGGCACCGTCAGCGCCAGTCTGGCGGTCGATGGCATCACCTGCGCAGCCTGCAACTGGTTGATCGAGAAACACCTCGGCGACTGCACCGGGGTGGTAGCGGTCGCGGTTAATGGCACCACACATCGCGTCACGTTGCGCTGGCAGCCGGCGCTGCAGACATTCTCGACGCTGCTTGCAGAGCTCCGCGCGATCGGTTACCAAGCCACTCCGCTGTCGCCGTTTGCGCGCGACACTACCAGCGATAAACCGCTGAAGAGTATGCTGCTGCGACTCGGCGTAGCGGGGCTGGCGATGATGCAGGCGGGGATGGTGGCGATCGCACTCTACGCTGGAGGCTATCAGGATATCGACTCCCACTGGCAGCAGCTGCTGCGCTGGTTGAGCTGGGTGCTGGTCACCCCTGTGGTGTTCTACTCGGCGCTGCCGTTCTATCGCGCCGCTTGGCGCGCACTGCGACTCGGCCAGTTGGTGATGGATCTGCCGGTATCGCTGGCGATTGTGCTCGCTTACACCGCCAGCAGCTACGCCACCCTGCGCGGCGGTGGCGAGGTCTACTACGACTCGGTGTCGATGTTCTGCTTTTTCCTGCTGCTCGGCCGCTACATCGAGGCACGCCTGCGCTACCGTAACCTACTGGCGCTCTACAGCGCCGACGAGCTGTTGCCGCCGACCGCGCTGCGGGTTGACGACAATGGCACTGAACAGAGTGTGATGCTGCGTCAGCTCAACCGCGGCGACCGGCTGCGCATCTACCCCGGCCAAGTCATTCCCTGCGACGGCTGGGTGGTCGAGGGCAACAGCAGTGTCGAAGAGGCGGTTTTGACCGGTGAGGCGGCGCCACAGTCCAAGCGGGTTGGCGACACCGTTTCGGCCGGCACCATCAACGGTGACAACCTGCTGCTGATCGAACTCGCCGCGGTTGGCCAGCAGACTCAGCTGGCGGCAATTCTGCGTATCGCTGAGCAGGCCGCGGCCGATAAGCCGGCGTGGGTGGCGCGCGCCGACCGACTCGCCGGCCGCTTTGTCGCCGCAGTGCTGCTGTGCGCTTGCGCAGTGATGGTCTACTGGTCGCTGTGGGCTACCGACCCCTCTTGGCAGCACGGTTTCTGGGTGGCGCTATCGGTGTTGGTGGTCACCTGTCCGTGCGCGCTGTCGCTGGCCACGCCGACGGCACTGGCGGTGGCTGCCGGTGAGCTGCGCCGCGACGGTYTTTTAGTGACCAACCGCCACTGCCTTGAGCGGTTGGCGACGGTCAGCCAGGTAGTCTTTGACAAAACCGGTACGCTCACTGCCGGGCGCCTCACCGTCGTCGCCAGCGAGCAGCTGGCGGCCGCGCTACCGCTGGCGCCGCTGGCTATCGCTGCAGCGCTTGAGCAGGGCAGCCACCACCCGGTCGCAGTGGCGCTCAGTAGCGCAGCCGGGCAACCGCCGGCGGCGGTTAAGGAGCAGCAGTTTTGCGCCGGTGTCGGGGTGACCGGCAGAGTTGCCGGCGCCCGCTACGGGCTCGGCCGCGCCGACTGGCTGGCCGTCGAGTTTGGCCTTGACGCGGCGCCACAGGTCGATAGCACGGCGCTCAGTAGTGAGGTCTGGCTGGCCGCTGAATCTGGCTGGCTCGCGCGCTTTGAACTGGCAGACCAGTTGCGCAGTTCGGCGCCCGGTGCGGTGGCAGCGCTGCGCAGCGATGGCCAGCGGTTGGCGGTACTGTCCGGCGACCCGTCGGCGCAGGCGGCGCTGCTGTTGGCGCCACTGGCGATCGCTGACAGCCAGTTTGGCCTGCGGCCGGACCAGAAGTTAACAGAGTTGCGCGGCGCCCAGCAGAGCGGTGAGGTGGTGGCGATGGTCGGAGACGGTATCAATGATGTGCCGGTACTGCGCTGCGCCGATGTGTCGATTGCAATGGGCCGCGCCGCCGATGTTACCCAGTTGGCCGCCGATGCGCTGCTGCTGAACGAAGATCTAGGCGCGCTGCCGCGCGCGTTGCGGCTGGCCCGCCGTACCCGCGCCGTGATTGGTCAGAATATTGGCTGGGCACTCGGTTACAATCTCTTGGCGCTGCCGCTTGCGGCGGCGGGGATGGTGCCGCCGTGGGCGGCGGCGATCGGCATGAGCAGTAGCTCGCTGATCGTGTTACTCAATGCGTTGCGGTTGAAGAACCGCAACCTCGACGGCTAGGGGGGGGTGCCGTGCAGAGTCTGTATTTTTTGATCCCGCTGTCGCTGTTGGTGATCGGCAGCGCGCTCTGGCTGCTTTTCTGGGCGGTTGACAATGGCCAGTACGACGACCTCGACAGCGAGGCTGAACGAATTTTATTCGAAGAGGATGACCGGGCGGGGCGGCGATGATCGATCTTACTAGCTTGTCGAGTGCGGCGACGGTGCCGGCGATGTTTCTGGTTGGGCTGCTCGGTGCCAGCCACTGCGCCGGCATGTGTGGGCCGATCGCGCTGGTATTGGGCGGCGCTAGCGAACGCCGCAGCGCAGTCATCTGGGGTTATCAATTGGGCCGCATTAGCAGTTATCTGATGGTCGGCCTGGCTGCCGGCGCAATCAGCCAGTTTGCCAGCCAGTGGCTGGCGCTGGCGCCACTACTGCGACTGCTGGCGGCGGCCCTGCTGCTGGCGATGGGACTCTACATTATGGGGCTCTGGCACGGCTTATCGCATATAGAAAAGCTCGGCGCTCGACTGTGGCGACGCATCCAGCCACTGGCTGGCCCGCTCGGCGGGGTGCGCGGTGCCGGCGGCGCCTACGCCGTCGGGCTGGTGTGGGGCTGGCTGCCGTGTGGACTGATCTACACCGCAGTCGGTATGGCGTTGGCGAGTGGATCGCTGCTCGACGGCGCGCTGGCGATGGCGGCGTTTGGGATCGGCACCTTGCCGGCGATGGTGGCGGTGAGCTGGTTCTCTGGCCGGCTCACCGGCTATCTGCAGAGCCCGCTACTGCGGCGTATCAGCGGACTGATGGTGGTGGCGATGGCGCTGGTCATGGCTGCTGCGGTCTGGCAGCACAGCGGCCACCGCAGTGCCATGCAGAGCAGTGACGGTGAACCGCAACAGCACCACCAGCGCTAGCCAACGGCGAGCCACTGCTAGAAAATTGATGTTAATCAAAGTGACGCTGTGGCGAGAGCCTACACTGCCACTATAACGGTAAAAAATGAGGGTAATTTTGTGGGTGAAATTCTAGGTATGATCTTCCGGCCAACCGCTACCTGGCAGCAGCTGGCGAGTAAATCTGACGAGGCGATCAAAGCGCGCCTGCTTTTGATCTTGGCGCTGGCGGCGATTCCTGCAGTAGCGTTCTATTACGGCACCACGCAGGTCGGCTGGGATGTCCGCGACGGTGAGATTGTGCGCATTACCGAGGCCAGCGCTACGCCATTGGCCGTGTTGTTCTACGCCGCGCTGGTCTCGACCATTGTGGTGATCGGACTGATGTGCCACTGGATGTCAAAAACGTACGACGCTGCATCGTTTCCGCTAAAAGGGGTGGTGATGGTCGGCTACGCCTGTATCCCTGTCTACCTCGCCGGTGCGGCGGCGGTCTACCCCATTTGGGGGCTCGATATCCTGCTGGCTACGCTCGCCTGCAGTTACACCATCCGTCTGCTCTACCTGGGCGTGCCGCCAATGATGAAGGTGCCAGAGGACCGCGGTATGCTCTATGCCAGTGCGCTATTTCTCGTCTTTCTGGTCTATGCAGTGGTCATATTGACTGCCACCGTAATTCTCTGGGAGTACGTTGCCGCGCCGGTGTTTATCAACGTTTAACCGCTGCGGATGTGCTGCTGGGCAGCGAGGTGAAGGTCGAGCTGTGGGAACGGGATGGTGATATCGGCGGCGCGCAACGCGTTGTAAATCGCCACCGTGTAGTTGGAGCGCACCAGCCCCGGCCGTTTCACCCACTCTCCCTCGGCCCACACGGAGAGTATCGCCTCGACGCCGCTGTCCGCCAGTGCGGTGATCAATACCGTCGGCAGCAGCGGTTCTCGCTGAATGGTCGATGCCACGCCGTGGGCGGCGGCTACCACCACTTGTTGGACCTTTTCGAGGTCACTGCCGTAGGCGATACTAAACGGAATACTAAAACGGCGGATGGAGTCGTTAAGCGTCCAGTTATTGACCTGTTGGCTGACAAAGTCGGCGTTGGGCACCAGTATGTCGGCGTTGTCGAGGGTGCGGATCAGCGTCGATCGAATGTTGATCTCGCGTACCTCGCCTAGCAGGCCGTTGGGCAGCTCGATAAAGTCGCCGACCCGCAGTGACTTTTCAAACAGAATAATGATCCCGCAGACAAAGTTGTTGACGATTGTCTGCAAGCCAAAGCCGATGCCGACTCCGAGCGCACCGGCGACCAGTGCCAGTTTGGAAAAACTCACCCCCAGTGCGGCCAGCGCCGCCAACAGCCCGAGGCCGACGATTAGATAGCGCAGCAGGCGACTGAGAATATACATATCGCTCTGGTCGAGGCGGCTGACCTGGCCGGCGCGATGGGTGGCGCGAGTGACAATACGCGCCAGCCACCAGCTGCCCAGTAGCAGTGTCACTGCCGAAAGTAGATTGGCGCTGCGCAACACCGTCTCACCAATGGTCAACAGCGGAAAGTTGAGCCACAGCTCAAGTTGCTGGGGAAGCGTTTCAATCATAACCATCGTTTCCATCTAAATAGTGCCAGTAGTGTGGTGGCAATAGTGGCCATCGCCCCGAGTAAAATAAAGTAGCCGTGCGGGTGATGCAGTTCGGGTATATGGTCAAAATTCATACCGTAGAGACCGGCGAGAAAGCTCAGCGGTACAAACAGTGCGGTAACTACGGTCAACACCCGCATGGTGCTGTTGAGCCTATGCGACGACAGGGAGATATGGCCGTCGATCAGATCGCCGGCAAGGTCATAGTAGAGATGCGAGAGCGAATTGACACGCTCAAATCGCTCGTAACTGTCTTGGGCGAGGTGGTCGTGGCGCGGTAGCTGCGGCGACTGCAGTTGCCGCAGAGCGGAAAATACCTGGTGGTGGTAGGTGTGGTCGCGGCACAGTTTGCGCAGTCGGGTCTTGGCCGCCATCATCTCGCCGAGCAGTTGGTCGTCGGCGCGCAGTGTGCGCAGCTGATCTTCGGCATCGCTCAACTGCGGTTCAAACTCCAACAACATATCCAGATAGAGCTGGCCGAGGCTTTTGCTCAACTGTAGAAACAGCGCCATCGGTCCCTCCGCCAAGACGCTGCCCAACAGTGCTGAACCGTGCCAGTTATCGATACTCATGGCGTGGCTGCGGTGTATGGTCAGCAGGGTACTGGAACCAATAAAGTAACTGATCTGCAGCGGTTGGTAGTCGACACCCTCGCTGCGCGCGGCAATACCGCGCAACAGCACGAACAGCTGCTGTTCGAACTGTTCTAGTTTCGGTGGGTGGCGATCGCGCTGAGCATCCTGCATCGCCAGCGGGTGGACACCGCAGCGCTCCATCCAGCGCTGCTCAGTAGCGGCATCGCAGCCGCACAAATCGATCCATGTCGGTGTGCTGTCGTCGCCCACATAGAGCTCTTCACCGCCGCTGTGGAGTTGCCCGTCTCGCCACTGAACAATCTTAATCATGCTCGGCTCCTGGTCCGCTCTGGTGTCCGGCCGCAGTGGTGATAACGCCGTCGAGCAGGGTGGCGACCACCGCGATATCTTTCAGTTGTGCACCGTTGCCATCAACACTGGCGGTGTAGGGATCGCGGGCCAGTACTGTAAAGTTGGCGCGCTTACCCGGGGTGATCGAGCCGATCTCATGCTCCAGCCGCAGCTGATAGGCGGCATCGATGGTGATCGCCTCTAGTGCTTGGTGAATTGAGATGCGCTGCTGTGGCGCCACTAGCGCACCGCTGGCGGTTAGACGACTGGCGGCAGCCCACGCCAGCAGCAACGGATCAGCGGGGGCCATGGTGAAATCGCTGTGAAAGGCCAGAGGCATGCCGGCCTCGACGACACTCGCCGCCGGCACCATCTGCGCCGCCCGCTGCGGCCCCAAGCCGTGGTCGGCATAGCTGTCGGCCAGCGCCCAGACATAGTAGGGGTTGGCCTGCACCATACCGCCCAACCCAGCCAGCTGCTGCATTTGCTCTGGCCGCACATAGGCGAGGTGGTGGATGGTGGTGCGGTGATCTGCGCGCGGCTGCTCGGCTTGCAGCGCAGTTAAGATATCCAATACCAGCTGCATGCCGGCATCGCCGTTGACGTGAATATGCAGCTGATAGTCGCGCTGCCAGAAGTGACGCATAGCGCGTTCGAGCTCGGCCGGTGCCATCAACCACTCGCCGCTGTGGCCGTCGAGATACCCTTCGCTCATCTGCATCAACTGTGAATAGGCGGCGCCATCGGCAAACAGTTTGATCTGGCGCTGCTGGACCTGGAAAAAGCGCCCGGACAGTGTGCTTTGCGCCTGCTCTAACACCGCGTCGATCTGTTCGTAGCCGTGTTTTTGCAACAGGTGGGTGCCGTCTAACAACAGATAGCTGTGGAACGGCACACCGTCTTTATTCCAGCTGGAATTGGCCAGTAGCCGATGTTCAAGGGGTAAATTGATCGAACCAAACGCGCCGTCGCCGACCGTGGTGATACCGCGCTGGCGGATCAGTTCTCGGCCGCGGTCGAGTGCCGCATGGTAGGTGTGAGGTTGCATCAGAGGCGTCATTAGCGAACCGCTAATCGCCAACAGACCAGTCTCGTAAAAGTGGCCGCGGCGCAGATCGACAGCGGGATGGGCGTCCAGCTCGGGGTCAATCTGCAGTGCGGTGATTGCAGCCGAGTTGAGATAGACCTCGTGGAACGAGCGGTGAAAGATCGCTATCGGCCGAGTCGCACTCAGTGAGTCTAGGTAGTCGCGACTCATCTCACCGTGAAACAGCGGGTGGTAGCCCCAGCTCCACAGCCATTGCTCGGCAGCCAGGCTGGCTTGATAGTCGTTGAGCCGCTGACGGTAGCCACTGGCGGTTTTWACGCCGGCATAGAAGTCGTCGCCGAGCGTCCAGTCGTGCGGAGTGATGAACTCCATCTGCAGCAGCAAACCGACCAGATAGGGGTGCAGGTGCGGCTCGATAAAGCCCGGCATGATGTAGTCGCTGGAAAACCGCTCATCGAGCGCAGCGGCCGGCAGCTCGCTCTGCAGCGACGCCAGCGTGCCGAGCGCGATAATTTTTCCCGCCTGCACCGCGACCGCTTCTGTGCGCGCCGGGCCATTTTCGGGCTGCGCCATGGTGATCACTGCGGCGGCGGGGTAGATGACGGTGCCAGCGCCGGGCGGCGGCTGGCCACAGCTGGCCAATACCAACAGCAGCAGGATGGAGGTAATGAGTGGTGGATAGCGGTCCGTCATGGTGCGCCTATATTGAGTGGGGTAAACACTATCATACGGCGCTTTGCCGGTTAGCCAACCACTTTTCGCTTTAGTGCGCGGCCGACAAAACGGAGTTTTTCAGTGGTCTCAAAGCGGTTGAGATTAGCTTTTACGATCCCTTTGGTAAAGGCGGTCTTCTGCGAGTAGTCGACTTTGAGATCGATAATAACCGGCTGGTGCTGTTCGCTGATCAGCAGCGCGCGATCGAGCACAGTGTCGATATCGCGCTCGTGGTCGATCGCCAGGTAGGCGCACTCCATCGCTTCGGCAAAGGCACCCCAGTGGGTGTGTGCCAGTTTAGTGCAGGTTTTGTAGCGATACGGTAGCTCTTGAGCCTGTGAGATCTGGGCCAGTTCACCATCGTTGAAGACCACATAGATGACGCCGAGCTGGTAGTGGACCGCCGTGGCCACCTCCATACCGGTCATAAACATGGCGCCATCGCCGACAATGCCGATGACTTGGCTGTCGGGATTGGCCAGTTTGGCGCCGTTGCAAGCGGGGATACAGTAGCCCATGGCGTTGAAGTCTGTCGGCGAAATAAAGCCGGCGGCGCGGTTGATCGGCAGCAGCTCGGCGGTTAAAAAAGTATGGTTGCCGTCGTCGGCGACAATAATGGCATCGGCGGCCAATTTGGCGCGCAAGGCGGTGAAAAACTGCGCCGGATTGACCCGGCGACTATCGCCGCCAGCCAGCCAGGCTTGGTGGGTTTTCAATTTGTATTTAGCGATGCTGGCGGTCAGCTCGGCGCTGCGGTTTTGCGGCAGGCTTTGGCCCTGGTTGAGCCGCTCGTTCATGGCAGCGCGCAGCGCTACCAGCAGCTGCTCAAGTACCTCAGTGGCATCGCCTTGCAGGCAGAGGCTGGCGGGGTAATTGGCGTTGAACACCGCGGGATTGATGTCGATATGAATCAGCTCTTCAGGTGGCTCAACACTGTAGCTGCCGGTGGCGATCTCGCCAAAGCGGGTGCCAATAGCCAACAGACAATCACTCTCGCCCACGGTTTTGCGCGCAGCGCTCACCGCGGCACCGCCAAAGCTGAGCCCGGTGTGCAACGGGTGATCGCCGGGGAAACTGCTCACCCCCTGCAGGGTGGTGGCGACCGGAGCGCCGAGCAACTCGGCCAGCTCAACCAACGCACGGCGGGCGCGCAGCGCACCCCAGCCGACAAACAGCGCCGGGCGTTTTGCCGCCAGCAGTTTTTCCGCTGCCGCGGCGATCGCCTGCTCATCGAGCGGTGCGGGGGCTGGGGCAAAATCTTGCAGTTGCGGCAGCGGTTCGCTGACTTCGCCGCGAAACAGCTGGATATCGACCGGCACCTCGACAAACACCGGCCCCGGTTCGCCGCTGACCGCTGTCCAGTAGGCCTCAAACAGGGTCGGTATCAGCTGCTGGTGGTCTTCGACCAGATAGGTGGCTTTAGTCAGCGGTTTGAGAATTTGGTGCTGGTCGATGTCGTGAAGTTGGTAGCGCTTGCCACTGCCGCGATGGATGCCCCCGGAGATAATTAACAGCGGAATGCCGGCCAGCATCGCCTCGCCGATACCGCTGGCGGCGTGGGTGACGCCAGCGGCGGGGACAATCAGCATACAGCCGATCGAATCGCCGGTGCGGCTGACCGCATCGGCCATGCAGGCGGCAGCCATCTCGTGGCCGACCAGATAGGGGGTGATGGTCGCCGAGCGGTTCAGCTCATCGTAGATTTCAGTGTTGTGAACGCCGGGGATACCAAAGGTCTGCTTGACACCGATCGCCTCGAGGGCGTGACGGACCAGTGCGGCTCCACTTTTTAACATAGTGACAATCCTTGTAGATAGTGGGGCTGAGTAGCCGGCGCTAGGCGATATGGCCGGTGGTGCGCACCCGTTTGGCACCTTTTACCGCTTTTTCGCGGCGCGCTTTGCGCTGGGCGTCACGGCGCAGATCGACGGCGTTCTTGGCGGCGATCAACAGGCCGGTCACCAAAAACGCACCGGGCGGCAAAATGAGCACCAAAAAGCTGTAACCGGTGCCAAATGGTGCCAGCCCCCAATCGGCGGCGCCACTGCCCAGCAGCAGCTGCATGTTGGCAAACAGCGTACCGCTGCCGAACAGTTCGCGTATCGCTCCGAGCAGCAGTAGCACCGCCAAAAAGCCCAGCCCCATCATCAAGCCATCCCACAGCGCCAGCCCCAGCGGCTGTTTGCTGGCGAACGCTTCGGCGCGGCCGAGAATGGCGCAGTTGGTGACGATAAGAGGGATAAATATGCCGAGTATTTCATAGAGCTCGTAGGCGTAAGCCTTCATCAGCAGCTCGGTGCAGGTGACAAATGCGGCGATGATCAATACAAACGCGGGCAGCCGCACGGCGTCGCCAATTTGGTGGCGAATTAGCGACACCATAGCGTTGGAACCGACCAAAACCAGCAGTGTTGCCAGGCCGAGGCCGAGCGCATTGACCACTGAGCTGGTCACCGCCAAGAGCGGACAGAGTCCGAGCAGCTGGACCAGGGCGGGGTTGTTGCTCCACAAGCCGTTGCTGGCGATTTCGCCAAGCGCCGGTGCGCTTTTTACGGTAGTGTCACTCATCGTTATATTCCAGAGTTGGCGCCGCCGCAGCGGCAATCAGCGCCGCGCGGTCGAGGTGGAAGTAGTCGAGACCGGCCAACACTTGGTTGATGACGGCGCGCGGGGTGATGGTGGCGCCGGTAAACTGATCAAATACCCCGCCCTCTTTCTTCACCGCCCACTGCTGGCGTTGCGGTTGCTGCAGTGATTTACCGTTGAAGCTGAGGATCCAGTCGCTCTTCTTTAAATCGACCTTGTCGCCCAATCCGGGGGTCTCTTTGTGGCTTGTCACACGCACCCCCAATAGCTCACCGCGGGTGTTGACCGCCAAAATCATGGCGATATCGCCGCTGTAACCCTGTTTTGACACCGCCGGAATCACCACAGCCACCGGCTCGCCGTCGCGTTTGGCGATGTGTGCAACGCCCCCTCTGGCGAGGCCGAGCAGCGGCCAGTGCTGCTCGGGTATCGGGTAGGTGTCGGCGAGCATGTCGTTGTCGTGCCAAGCCGCCGGAACCAGCTCAAGCAGCGCGCGCTGCTCGGCGGCGCGCTCGGCGGCATCGATGCGCGGTGCCGTCACCATCTCGGTAGTGGCGAGAATGGCCGCGGTTAACAGCGCGAACAGCGCCAATGCCAGGCTGTTGCGCCACATTGAAGAGCCGATGGTGCGGCTGTTGCCGCTGCCCTCTGTACTCATTTTGACTGCTCCGTAGCGCGGCGTGCGCGGCTATGTCCATAACTGCGCGGCAGCGTGTAGTTGTCGATAAACGGCGCGGCAAAGTTGCCCAACAGCACGGCAAAAGCGACACCGTCGGGGTAGTTGCCCCAAACCCGAATCAGATAGATCAACACACCGATCAGCGCGCCGTAGATGAGCCGGCCGCGGGTGCTGACGGCGGAGCTGACCGGGTCGGTGATAATAAAAAATGCGCCGAGCATGGTGGCGCCGCTGAACAGATGCAGCAGCAGCGAGCCGCCACTGTGGGAGCTGCCGCCGTCCCAGAACAGCAGCGCCATCAGTGCCAGACTGCCGAGCATGGCAACCGGCGCATGCCAGGTGAAGATGCCCTTCGCCAACAGCAGTACACCGCCAGCCAAGAAGGCGAGATTGACCCACTCCCAGCCGAGGCCGGCGAGCAGCGCTTGGCTAAACAGCGGCTGCGCGGCGACAAAGTCGCTGACTAACTGGCCATTGACTCCGTGCTTGAACAGGTCCAGCGGCGTTGCGCCACTCCAGCCGTCGATTCCGGTACCGGTCGCCACCGCGGCCAGTGATGGGCCCAGCGACGGCTGGCTGGCGTCGCTGAGCAGACCCAGTGGCGTCGGCCAGCTGCTCATCTGCAATGGGAAAGAGATCAGCACCACCACATAGCCGACCATCGCCGGATTGAAAGGGTTATAGCCGAGGCCGCCGTAAACTTGCTTGGCGATTAACACCGCCGAGGCGGTAGCGATTACCACCAGCCACCATGGCGCCAACGGCGGCAGTGCCACCGCTAGCAGCAGTGCGGTGACCGCCGCCGAGTAATCGCGCAGATAAAAACCGACCGGGCGTCCGCGCAGCGACAGTGCGGCCGCCTCGCAGAGCAGCGCGGTCACGGTGGCGATAGCGATATTGATCAATGTGCCCCAGCCGAACTGCCAGGTCAGAACGGCAATGCCGGGGATCAGCGCGAGCAACACCCACTGCATCACTCGCGCGGTCGACAGCGCGCCGTGGCGGTGGGGTGAACTGACCGGTTTAAATACCATGCTGATCACCTTGTGACGATGTGTGGAGAGCGTCGCGTTTGGCTTGCAGTTTGGCCGCGCTGCTCTCAAGTAGTTGACGCTGCTCGCTGTCTTCGCAGAGCTCAAGCTTTTCCTGCAGTTTGGCCAGACGCTTATCCAGTGCAGCGAGATCGCTGGCCATTTTTTCGCTCGGTGACATCGCCTCGCGGGCGGCCGCGCTGTCACGCGCCTTAGCGATGGCACGACTGGCAGCATCTAGTTCGGGGGCAGCGCTGGCATCACTGCTGGATGCGCTGTCGGTGGCGGCGAGCTCGGCGAGTTTCTGTTCGGCCAGCTGGAGTTTCTGCGCCGCCGCCGCTTGCGCCGCCTGCAGCGCTTGCAGCTGGCTGTGGTCGGCGCCGTCGTGCTGCGCCTGTGTCAGCTTGTCCTCGGCTGCCTGCAGCCGCGCTCGGCTGCTGGTGATCGCTCGGGTCAGTTTGTCGCGCTGCTGCTGCGGTGACGCCATGCGCGCGGCGGCGCGCGCCTGCGCGGCGGCGATCAGTGCGGCAGCGCTGTTGTCTTCAGCGGCGCCATTGTCACCCTGCGCCTGCGCCGCTTTGGCCTGCTCGGCGGCTAGCTTGCGCGCCTCGCGCTTGGCCTGCTTGTCGCGCTCTTGCTGTTCGAGACGCTGCTGGCGAAACTCAAAGCGCTCGCGGGCGAAATCAGACTTGGCCTTTTCCGCGCGCTGCTGGCGTATTTCGCCCTTGCCGGCGCGAAAGTACTGTACCAACGGAATGTTGCTCGGACAGACATAGGAGCAGGCGCCACACTCAATGCAGTCGAACAGGTTGTGAGCTTCGAGCTTTTCGTGCTGCTGCGACTGGGCATGCCAGTAGAGCTGCTGCGGCAGCAGCGACGCGGGGCACGCCTCGGCGCACAAGCCACAGCGAATACAGGGTTGTGCCGGCTGTTCGGGGGCGACCTCGGAGGCGTCGGCAGCAATAAAGCAGTTGCTGGTTTTCACCGTCGGCAGCTCGCTGGAGGGCAGCGCAACACCCATCATCGGTCCGCCCATGATCAGCCGCGCCAGCCGCTGCGGCTGCAGTTGATTATGCCCCAGCAAAGCGCTGACTGGCGTGCCTATTAAGGTTTCGTAGTTGCCGTTGCGCAGACACGCTTTGCCGGTCACGGTGGTGATGCGCGAGATCAGCGGCTCACCATCGACGATGGCGCGCTTGAGCGCGTAGAGGGTGCCGACATTCTGGCAGACAATGCCCAGCTCGGCCGGCAGCGCACCGCTGGGCAGCTCGCGACCAGTGACAATTTGGATCAGCTGCTTCTCACCACCAGAGGGGTATTTGGTGGGAAAAATAGCCAGTTCGATGGCGGCCGCCTTGTCGCTGCGGGCGGCAATAGCGGTGCGCAGTGCAGCGATCGCCTCGGGTTTGTTGTCCTCGATGCCGATCACCCGCTCGGCCGGATCGCCGAGCAGATAGCTGGCGATATCGATACCGACCAGCATTTGCTCGGCGCGTTCGCGCAGCAGCGAATCGTCGGCGGTGATGTAGGGCTCACACTCGGTGGCGTTGATCAGCAGCAGCTCGATGGGGCGGTCACTGGCCAGTTTGATCGCGGTGGGGAAGCCAGCGCCACCTAGACCGGCGACGCCGCGCTCGCTAATCATCACCAGCAGCTCACTGCGCGGCAGCGACCGGTAGTCGGGGTGGCGGTCGCGGTCGATCCACTGCTCGAGCCCGTCGCAGACAATTTCAATACAGTCGGCGGGCAATCCCGAGGGGTGGGCGATCGGGTGCGGGCCAATCGCCACCACCGTTCCCGAGCTCGGCGCGTGCAGCGCGGTGCCGCTGTCGGGTTGTGGGCGGGCAATCATCTGCCCTTTGAGCACCCGCTCACCGACCGCCACCAGCGGCTTGGCGACGGCGCCGGCGTGCTGGTTGAGCGCCACCCACAGCCGAGGTGGCAGCGGCAGTGGCTGGATCGGCTGCTGCACCGACTGCAACTTATTTTCAGCGGGGTGGATACCGCCGGGGGTCTGCCAGACTTTTCTCATGCCGCGGCTCCGCTGTGCGGCTGGCGGTCGCTGGCGATCAAGCCAGGGCGCGGCGGTAGCTGCCACTGCCAGCCTTGAATACCGGTTTCGACCGGCAACATATCGATGCAGTCGACCGGACAGGGCTCGACGCAGAGATCACAGCCGGTGCACTCGGCGGCGATGACGGTGTGCATCATTTTAGCGCTGCCCAGAATCGCGTCGACCGGGCAGGCCTGAATACACTTGGTACAGCCGATACACTCATCTTCGCGGATGTAAGCGACTTTTTTTACTTCGCTCGCTTCGCCGTGCTCGTCGTCGAGCTCGGGTGCCGGCAGATCGAGCAGTGCCGCCAGCGCATTGATGGTCGCCTGGCCGCCGGGCGGACATTTGTTAATGGCTTCGCCGGCGGCGATCGATTCGGCGTAGGGGCGACAGCCAGGGTGGCCGCACTGCCCACACTGCGTCTGCGGCAGCAGCGCATCGATCTGCTCGACGATCGGGTCGCCCTCAACCCGAAAGCGCTCGGCGGCAAAACCGAGCAGCGCGCCAAACAGCAGTGCCAGGCCGACCAGCGCCAGCACCGCCGCAGCGATCGGATTGGCGACCACCAGTTCCCACAACGGCTGCATTAGACCAACCCGCCAAAACCCATGAAGGCCAGTGACATCAGCCCCGCGGTGACCATAGCGATGGCGGCGCCGCGGAACGGTTGCGGCACATCGGCCACCGCCAGCCGCTCACGCATCGCCGAGAAGAAAATCAGCACCAGAGAGAACCCGGCGCCGGCACCAAAGCCGTAGAGTGTGGAAGGCATAAAGCCTAGCTCGCGACCGCTGTTTTGCAGCGCTACACCGAGCACCGCGCAGTTGGTGGTGATCAGCGGTAAGAATACCCCCAGCACCCGGTAGAGCAGGGGGCTGGTTTTTTCTATAAACATCTTGGTGAACTGCACCACCGCCGCGATCACCAAAATAAACGCGATGGTGCGCAGGTAGGTGAGATCGAGCGGCTGCAACACCCAGACGTCGACTATCCAGCTGGCCATTGCGGTGAGCGTCAGAACGAAGGTGGTGGCGGCTGACATGCCAATCGCCGACTCGAGTTTGGTCGAGACACCCATAAATGGGCAGAGCCCAAGAAATTGGACGAGCACATAGTTGTTGATCAGCATGGCGCTGACCAGAATGATGGCAAACTCTTGCATAGCGTGACACTGTCCAGATGGGTCTAGCCGTGTGGTGCCGCTATTATCGGCACCGCCAATGAACCATTCAATACTTAAAGTAACGCTGTTTAGCTCATTTAGTAATAAAGTATGGCGCGAAGCGGGGGGCTGTTAAGTGATGCGCTGCCCCGGCTCTGCGCCGCTGTCTGGAGCCAACAGGTAGATGCCGTGATCGTCACCGGCCGCCAATACCATGCCCTCAGAGAGACCGAAGCGCATTTTGCGCGGCGCCAAGTTGGCGACCAGCACGGTCAAGCGGCCCACCAGTTGTTCGGGCGCGTAGCTGGACTTGATGCCCGAAAAGACATTGCGCTGCTCGCCGCCGATATCCAGCGTCAGTTGCAGCAACTTGTCGGCCCCTTCGACCGCTTGTGCGGCAACGATCTTGGCCACCCGCAGGTCGACCTTCATAAACTCGTCAAAACCGATCTCGGCTGCGAGCGGCTGGTCGGCCAGCGGCCCGCTGGGCAGCGCCGCGGGCTCGGCCGGTGCGGCGTTGGCGGCGACCATCGCGGCCACTGCGGCGGGGTCGACGCGCTGCATTAATGGCACAAACTCGGCGATGCGGTGGTTGTGCAGCGGCGCACTAGCGCTCTGCCAGTTGAGCGTGTCGCCGAGGAACTGCTCGGCGCGCGCTACCATCTGCGGCAACACCGGCTTGAGATAGGTGGCGATAACGCGGAACAGGTTGATACCCATCGAGCAGATATCGACCACGGCGGCGGCATTGGCCGGGTCCTTGTTGAGTTTCCAGGGTTCGCGCGCGGCGATGTACTCGTTGGCCTGGTCGGCGAGCGCCATAATTTCGCGCATCGCTTTGCTGTAGTTGAGGGTTTCGTAATGGTCGGCAATGCGCTCGGCGGCGCCGCTGGCGCGCTGCCACAGTTCCGGTTCGGCGAGGTTGGCGCTGAGCTGACCGCCGTGCAGGTGGATAAACTTGGCGCAGCGGCTGGCGATATTGACCACTTTGCCAACAAGATCACTGTTGACCTTTTGCACAAAGTCCTCGAGGTTGAGGTCGACATCCTCAACCCGGGCGGTCAGCTTGGCGGCGTAGTAGTAGCGCAGGTACTCGGGGTCGAGGTGGTCGAGGTAGCTGCGGGCGTTGATAAAGGTGCCGCGCGACTTCGACATTTTTTGACCGTCGACGGTGACAAAGCCGTGCACGGCAACTTTGGTCGGGGTGCGAAAGCCGCTGGCGTCGAGCATCGCCGGCCAGAACAGGGCGTGAAAATTGACAATATCCTTGCCGATAAAGTGGTGCAGTTCGGCCTGCGAGTCGGCCCGCCAATACTCCTCAAAGTCGACGCCAGTGCGGTCGCAGAAGTTTTTGAAGGCGGCCATGTAGCCGATCGGCGCATCCAGCCAGACATAAAAATATTTGCCCGGCGCATTGGGTATTTCAAAGCCAAAATAGGGGGCGTCGCGGCTGATGTCCCACTCCTGCAAGCCGCTGTCGAGCCACTCGGCGAGCTTGTTGGCGACCTCGTCGGCAATGGTGCCGCTGCGCGTCCACTGCTTGAGAAAGTCGGCGAACGCCGGCAGCTTGAAGAAAAAGTGGGTCGAGGCTTTTTCTACCGGCACCGCGCCAGAGAGTACCGAGACCGGGTCGATCAGATCGGTAGCGGCGTAAGTGGCGCTGCACACTTCGCAGTTGTCGCCGTATTGGCCCGGCGCGCGGCACTTCGGGCAGCTGCCCTTGATGTAGCGGTCGGCGAGAAACAACCCCTTGTCCGGGTCGTAGGCTTGGGTGATTTCGCGCTCGGCGATGTAGCCCGCCGCGTGCAGTCGCTGATAAATCAACTCGGCGAACTCCCGGTTCTCCTCGCTATGGGTGGAGTGGTAGTTGTCGACGCCGATGTGGAAATCGACAAAGTCAGCCTGGTGGATCGCCTTCATCTCGGCGATGTGCTGCTCGGGGCTGACACCGCGCTCATCGGCGCGCAACATAATGGCGGTGCCGTGGGCATCGTCGGCGCTCATGTAGTAACATTCGTGGCCGCGCATTTTCTGGAAGCGGACAAAAATATCGCTCTGCGTATATTCGAGTATATGGCCCAGATGCAGCGCCGCATTGGCGTAGGGCAGAGCGTTGGTAACCAGTATTTTGCGCGCGGCGGTGGCAGTCATGGAAGGATCTTTACAGGCAGCTGAAATAGGGCCGCTACTATAGCGATTTTCTGGCTAAAATTCATTCCTCGACTGGCCGACGATGGCGTCAGCGCGGATTAGGCAACAGGGTAGATAAGATGCAAGCAGTCAAACATATTGTCGCGGTGGCGTCGGGCAAAGGCGGCGTCGGCAAGTCGACCACGGCGGTCAATCTGGCGCTCGCTGCTCAGGCAGCGGGGCTGCGTGTTGGGCTGCTCGACGCCGATATTTACGGTCCCAGTATCGGCATGATGCTCGGCGTCGACCCCGCCCAGCGCCCCGCCCCGGCGGGCGATAACAAGCTGGCGCCGGTGGTCGCGCACGGTTTGCAGACCATGTCGATGGCCTATCTGGTCACCGAGCAGACGCCGATGGTCTGGCGCGGCCCGATGGCGGCCGGCGCACTGCTGCAATTGCTCGAGCAGGTGGCGTGGCAGAATCTTGACCTGCTGGTGGTGGATATGCCGCCGGGCACTGGCGACATTCAGCTGACGCTGTCGCAAAAAGCGCGCCTCGCCGGTGCTGTAGTGGTGACCACGCCGCAGGATATCGCTCTGTTGGACGCCCGCAAGGCGATCGAAATGTTCAACAAAGTGGCGGTGCCGGTGCTGGGTATTGTTGAGAATATGGCTGTCCACCACTGCTCGGCGTGCGGTCACGCCGAGGCCATTTTTGGCCAGGCCGGTGGCGCCCAGGTGGCCGCCGATTACGCCGTGCCACTGCTTGGCCAGCTGCCGTTAGATATCGCTCTGCGCAGCGCTGGCGACAGCGGTGCGCCGCTGCTGATCAGCCAGCCACACCATCCGGCGGTGGCCAGCTATGCCGTTATCGCTGAGCAGCTGCAAGAGGCTCTGGCGCAGGCGGCCAGCGAGCTGCCAGAGATTGTTGTGGAGTGACTGGCGGCTGGCTTGTGCTGGGTCATTTGCGCGCTATGATGCGCGCCTCACTATAAAATTTACCGCTATCGGGAGAGCATTATGAGTATTAAGTCGGACCACTGGATTCGTCGCATGGCCGAACAGCAGGCGATGATTGAACCTTTCGAGAGCGAGCAGGTTCGCTACCACGGCGACGACCGAGTGATCTCCTACGGTGTCTCCAGTTACGGCTACGACGTGCGCTGTTCCAACGAGTTTAAAATATTTACCAATATCCACTCCAAAACCGTCGACCCGAAAAACTTTGATAACGACGCTTTTGTCGATGTGATTGGCGACTACTGTATTATTCCGCCCAACTCTTTCGCGCTGGCGCGCACCGTGGAGTACTTTCGGATTCCGCGCTCAGTGTTGACCATCTGTCTAGGTAAATCGACTTACGCGCGCTGCGGTATTATTGTCAACGTCACGCCGCTGGAGCCGGAGTGGCAGGGTCATGTCACCCTTGAGTTTTCCAACACCACCAATCTGCCGGCGAAGATTTACGCCAACGAAGGGGTTGCGCAGATGTTGTTCTTCGAGAGCGACGAAGTCTGTGCGACCTCCTACGCAGACCGCGGCGGCAAATACCAAGGTCAGACTGGGGTAACGCTGCCGCGCACTTGAGGTTACTGTTCGAGCAGTCGCTGACGCAGATCGCGCGCCAAACTCTGCAGCCGCTGGGTGTTGTCGGGGCCGCTGCGCAGCAGCTGCTTCTGCAACCGGCTGAGCCCCTCTAGGCGGGAGTCGGCATAGCGAAATGCCACCGACTCGCGAGTTAGCTCAATGGGTTCGACGATGACCGGGGTTGCTAAAATCTGCTCGAGTGCCGCCAGCACAGCGCCATCCATCTGCCGCTGGGTGTAGCCGAGCTCGGAAAATGCCGCTACCAGCAGCGGTCGGGCGCGATGAAACAGTGCCACTAGCTGTTCGGCATCGAGTGCTGTGATCAGATCTACGGTGGCGTTGTAGCGGTCGTAGTTGCCGGCATTCATCCACAGTGAACCGTTGCTGGTGTGGCTGATGAAGCGGTCGCTGGGCGCAGTCAGCGGAAAAATATTGCTCAGCAGCTGGCCGCGCGCCAAGCCGTCAATGTAGGCACTGCTGCGGCGCAGCAAGTCGCTGCTGGCAAGCCACAGGTCTAACTGCTGGCGCAGC